>CAKSLI010000004.1 GCA_934466475.1 uncultured Oscillospiraceae bacterium | reverse complement strand
TCGCTGTCAGAATCCGTGTCGCTATCAGAATCTGCGTCAGTGTCGGAATCCGTGTCCGTGTCGGAATCGGTGTCCGTATCGGAATCGGTGTCCGTGTCGGAATCCGTGTCTGTATCGGAATCGGTGTCCGTGTCAGAATCTGTGTCGGTATCAGAATCTGTGTCGCTGTCAGAATCCGTGTCGCTATCAGAATCTGCGTCAGTGTCGGAATCCGTGTCCGTGTCGGAATCGGTGTCCGTGTCGGAATCGGTGTCGGTATCAGAATCCGTGTCACTGTCAGAATCTGTATCCGTATCGGTATCGGTGTCCGTATCGGTATCAGAATCCGTGTCGGTATCGGAATCCGTGTCAGTGTCAGAATCCGTGTCTGTATCGGAATCGGTGTCCGTATCGGTATCAGAATCCGTGTCGCTGTCGGAATCCGTGTCGCTATCAGAATCCGTGTCGCTATCAGAATCCGTGTCCGTATCAGAATCAGTGTCTGTGTCGGAATCGGTGTCCGTGTCAGAATCAGTGTCCGTGTCTGTATCGGAATCTGTGTCCGTGTCGGAATCTGTATCGGTATCAGAATCCGTGTCGGTGTCGGTATCGGTGTCTGTGTCAGAATCGGTGTCGGTATCTGTATCTGTATCTGTATCGGTATCCGTGTCGGTATCGGTATCGGTATCAGTGTCCGTATCTGTATCAGTATCTCCATCAGGATTATCGGGAACATCGAAATTGTTAGTTACCTGATGGATCTCGCCGTTCTTGTTAAGAGTTCTGGTAATGACTGAACCATTTATATTGCTGGAATTGCTTACTGTTGCATATGGAGCAACAATAATCCCCCCGCATTCACTGATGGAAATCTGACCGGTATATGTGCCAAAGTTGAATATAACATTTCCGCAGTTCGGATTAAAATTCACTCCGCTGATATTGCCGAAGCTCATCCAGTCAATACCATCGGTCATTACATTGACAACGATCTTAACACCATTGTTATCAGTAAGGAGCTGCTGAACCAGCCTGTCGTTGTTCTGTAAATCCCTTGCATGAACATTGACAAAAATAGTTTCGCCGGAATCGGCCGACATCATAGCGTTTATCGCGCTGTTCAGCGTATCGGTCGCAGACCTGCTCTCGTCAAACTGAGTTGCAGTACAGAGCCTACTGCCGTTGTAAGCAAGGTCGTCAAGTATTCCGTCAACATCGTTGAAAGAATCGACCTCCGGATTGTAAGCGCGAATTGATACGGTCGATGGATCATTCTCAATGACATATCTAACACCCTGTGCCTCAAATCCGATGCTGTTTCCGTTGTTCCAGGTGAAAGTGGTATAATCAAATCCCAGAACAAGCTCATATTTAGTATCGTTTACAGCCTTGAGCTTGATCGGATTACCATTGTATTTCGGAGGCTCTGCAAGATAGCAGATATATTTTCCGTCCTTGACGATTTCGCAGTATCTGTCATTGAACAGGTCTACGCAGTCGATAGCTGAACCAACACATACGTTGCCCTCAAAATGACCAGGATTGGTCACAGTTTTGGCGTATGTAGAGAAATCTCTTATCCTGTCAAGCGTTGAAAGAAAATTATAGGTTGCCCTGTCGGCATTCAGCTGATAATAAACATTGGGTGAAAGCTCTTTATAAAACGCTTCGGAACCGCCGCTTTTTTCGGAATCGCTATTATTGATCCCAAGCTCATTATTATCTGCTGGTGCAGCGGAAGCCGCCAAAGCAGTGGCACGGGACGCAAGTACCGTAACCGCAAAGGCAAACATCAAAGCAGTCTTGCCATTTTTTGATTTGCGCTTGTTGTTGTCCATGGTAATTCTCCTTATCAGGTTCACGCAAAATGATAATAATTTCTGATTTTACAAAAGGATACAGCTATCCCTTGGATATTATTCTTTTAAATATTATATCACAAAATATAACCTCCGTCAAGTGCTTTGTTAAAAAAAGGCATTTTTTTTTTTAGCTGCCCTTAACTCAGCCAAGCCTTTTGCGCATGATCTCCGGGTTATATGCATAATCAACAGCGGTTTCGGCGGTAATTATACCTTTTTTGTACATTCCGACAATGCAGCTGTCCATTGTCTGCATATCAGGCGATGACTGAATGACGGTATCAATCTGATGAGTCTTTTCATCGCGAATGAGCGTCCTAATGGCACTGTTCATAAGCATTATCTCAAATGCGGGCACCATTCCCCCGTCAGCCCCAGGGATAAGCTGCTGCGAAACTACGGCGTTCAGCACCATGGAAAGCTGCACGCGGATCTGGTGCTGCTGATTTATCGGGAACACGTCGATTATTCTGTCGATCGTATTCGCAGCGCCAAGCGTGTGCAGCGTTGAAAGCACCAACTGACCAGTTTCCGCGGCGGTCATCGCAACGCTTATTGTCTCGTAATCTCTCATCTCGCCAAGGAGGATAACGTCCGGGGACTGGCGCAGCGCCGCCCTCAGCGCGTCGATGTAGCTGTCCGTATCAATGTTTATTTCGCGCTGGCTGACAATGCAGCGGTTATGCTTGTGCAGGAACTCAATGGGGTCCTCTATTGTTATTATATGCCCGCTGCGCGTCTGGTTGATCCTGTTAAGTATGCAGGAAAGCGTAGTCGACTTGCCGCTGCTCGCCACGCCTGTTATGAGGACTATTCCGCTCCTGCTTTCGCTGAGCTCCATGACCTGCTCGGGTATACCGAGCTTCTGCGCGTCCGGAAGCTCAAACGGAACATACCTCAGCACAGCCGAATAGGAGCTGCGCTGCTTATATATATTCGCGCGGAATCTTCCTATGCCTGCCACTGAAAGAGAAAAGTCCTTTTCACGCTCCGGAAGTGAATTTTCGTCCACATTAAGCTTTGCAAGGGCAAATATCTGGAGCACCAGCCGCCTGGTGTCGTCCGGATTGAGCGGATTCTCGTCTATACGGTACATTCTGCCCTGCGCCTTGTAGCTCAGCGCCGCTCCTGAAACTATGAAAATATCCGCCGCCTGGTTTTCCGCCGCCGTCCTGAGTATATCAAGAATATCCATCTGCAACCTCACCTTTCATCATGCCAGGTCTCCGCCGTCCCAGACATTCTGGTGACCCTCGTCCCCTGTGTAGCTCGTTATGCTCTGCCAGCTGAGCACTGTGTACCTTTCGTCCTGCCTGCCGGCGTAAAACATCACGCTGACGGAAAGCCGCCGTCCCGCGTCCATTTCCACCGAATAATCCACTCTCACGCCGCCGGGCGCCTCAACGGCAGAGACTCCCTCCGTCTGCGAAGCAGCCCCGGCGAACTCCTCCGCGAAGTCCAGCGCCTGCGACGCCTCCAGCGCCGCGCTGTCAAGCTCCGCCAGTATCTCCTTTGCCCTGGAATCCGCTGTATAGTACTGCTGAGTGAAGCTCTCGCTGCGGTCGATGAGACTGCTGTCGGAATACGCCGCCTGGAAGCTCAGCACCGCGAATATGGTCAGGCAGATCACGGTAAATATCAGCATTATCGAAACGTAGCCCACGCCGACCGTGCCGCCGAATCTTGTTTTCTTATCCAACTGCGGCACCTCCCTCCGGGATATACGCGGCGCATTCCAGCGAGTAGATCTCCCCTGCGTCATCGGTGAAGCTGATAGAAAGCCGGGAGTACTCCCCCGCCGGAAGCCCGCGCCGCTCCTCTGAAAGGCTGAGCGTGATCTCCGGCTGAGCCGACGGCTTCATGGAGCCGTCCAGTCCTATCTCGGAGCATTCGCTGAAAGAGTCCCCGAAAACCAGCTCCAGAGCCCTGCCGGCGTCTCCGCTCACGGAATATGCCTCCGCTATCGACTGCGCGCACAGTGAAGCCTGCTCGCGGCGGCGACCGCGGCGTTCCATACCGTCCGCTGCCGCGAATATACGAATTATAACCGCAAACGAGATGATGAAGAACAGCAGAGCCGTCACCATCTCAGCAAACAGCAGGTGGTTGGTCTTCCTGTAAGCCTTCAGTTCTCTCACCCTTTCCGCACCAGCATCGAGGACGTCTGTCCCCCGCTGACTACCGTTATCTCATACAGTCCGTCATGCTCCGTTATGCTCATGGAATCAATATCGGATATCCTGTCGCCGCCTGACGGGGATATATCGTCCCCTGACGCCGCGCTTTTCTCATACAGTCCGCCGTCGCAGTATATCACGCTGATCATGCCGCCGTTCTCCACCGCCGCCCCGCTGTCGAGCAGGGTCACGCTGTCCGCCGAGCGCAGCTTGTTGGAAACGTATTTCATCGAAGCCGCCGTGCCCAGCGACTGCTGATAGCCGTTCTTTATACGGCCGTATGTATCCGCAGCGACCGCCACTGCCATAAGCATGCATATCGCGAACAGCACGAAAAGCAGCATACTCCCCACCGCCGAGGCGGTATCAGCCATAGTACGCCCGCGGCTGTCCGGGATCCTTCTGCCTGCCATATCAATTCTCCCTCCGTATCACGGTGACTGTCGGGCGGACGTTCGCCGCAAAGCACTCGTAATGCACCAGGTATTTCTCCTCGTTTATGACCACGCCGTAATTTTCCGTCAGGTGCTCCAGATTCTCAGGATAGGCGCCCTCCACTGCGTAGCACAGGGTTATGCCGTTCTCCACCGACTGCCTTACCTGCTCTAGGCGCTCCCCTTCTGTCGCTGCGGAGGCGCTGCCCAGCGCGGCTATCAGCCACACGGTCATTGCGGCGAACAGCAGTATCCCCAAGATACCCGGCAGAACCGCCCTGAACCTTTCCGACCTCTTCATTGCGCTCACCCCAGTACAGACATAATGTTCATCAGCGGTACCATAAGCATAAGCAGTATCGCTCCGATGAGCACGCCGAGTATCACGATTATCGCAGGCTCTATCACAGCCGTAATGTTCACAAGGCTGCGGGAGGCTTCTTCGCTGTACGCGTCGCTTATCTTCTTCCAGACCTCCTCAAACCTGCCGGAATCATACGCGAGCCTCAGCGAACGCGCATACAGCGGCGGGAGCATTCCGCTCTCCTCGATAGCCTGCGGGAATCCCTCGCCGTCAAACACGCGCTTTTCGCACTCGCTGAACTTCGCCGCGAGACGCCTGTCCCTGATGAAGCTGCGCAGGTCCGCGTGCGTCAGCATTTCCGCAGGAGACACGCCCGCAGATACGGTTATGCATATCGCACGGGTCAGCTCTGCGAGCGAGAGTTTCTCCGAAATGCCTCTGGTGAGCGGGAATGCCGCCGCGAATCTGCGCAGCACGCCACCGGTCTTCTTTACCTGCGAAAGCAGCGCTGTCACGGCGGAAACCGCGATTATCGCCAGAAGCACTATCATGATTATGATTCCGGAATTATATGCCAGGTCTATCGTTTTCTGGACAGTCGCGCCAACGGAGCTGTCGAACTGCGAGAAGATATCCCCGAACATCGGGATGACCACGAGCACCAGCACGATTATAACCACCGTCATCATAAGCAGCAGCACCATAGGGTGAAGCACGGCGGAACGCAGCATCCTGCGGATATCATCGCGCTCCTCGTAGTACTCGGAAAGCCCGCGGAGCACCTCCTCCAGCTTTCCGCTGAGCTCGCCGAGGGCTATCATATCCGCTGCATAATCCGGGAAACAGCCTGTGTCCCTGACCGCCTGCGAGAGAGGGGTTCCCTTTTCAGTTTCCGAGGCTATCGCCCGGCACACTTCAGTCAGCTGCCTGTCCCCGGTATCGCTGCAAAGCAGAGTCAGTCCGTCCGGAATGCTCATGCCAGAGCCCAGTATCATCGCCAGCTGTTCGCACAGGAACTCAACCTGCGCATAGTTCAGCCTTTTATTACGCATTTCTGCACCTCCGGGTCAATAGTAATACAGCGCGGAATAATTCCCGCCGTCAGATATATAAGCCGCTATCTTCTCCTTGTCGGAGGAGCCGGCATAGAATGTCGCGTCAGTAATGTTGTAGCCGCGCCTTGAGAGCAGCAGCTCCGGGGTTATCCAGCCGGTCTCGCTGGTGTATACCTCATTCCAGGCATGATAGATGTTGTCCTTGGCGTAGCCCACCACCAGCCTTGTCGGGATATCCTGCGAGCGCGCCATTGCCGCCATAAGCGACGCATAGTCGAAGCATATCCCGGTTTTCCTGCCGAGGGTCTTGTCAGGGTCGGGACAGTAGCCGCTCTGCACTGTCGCCGCAAGCTGTCTGTCGTAGGTCACATTGTCGGTTATCCACTGGAATATCGCCGCCAGCTTCTCTATCTCGTCAGTCTTTCCGGCGCAGAGCTCAGCCGCCTTGCGCACGCAGCCGGACTTTTTCGTGAAGCTCACATATTTGTTGGGGTACAGGAAAGGCAAGACATCGCTTTTCAGATTCACATTTATCTGGTGCTCCAGAGCCTTGCGGTACTTGTTGCCCTCGGTCTGCTCGTATATCTGGACGGTGTAGCTCCCGCTGCCGCAGGATATCGGGAAGTAGTCCGTTGCGCCGCCGCCCGTTACATCATGGTCATAAACCTTGTCGCCGCAGGTGAGCCGCAGCTTCACGCGCTTGCCGGAATCCGTCCAGCAGACCGAAATATATCCGTCCGAGGAATTGCTGTAATCCACAACGGCAGCGCCCTCGGCAACGGTTTCCGTGCCAGGCGACAGCGGTACCAGCACATCGGGAATGACCACCTTTGCCGGCTCTGCGGGAGGAGCGGTCGTCTGTACAGTCGTTGCAGTAGTCTGCGGCGGAGCCTCGGTATGCGGAGCAGTGGTCTGCGCGGGAGGCTCCGGCTCCGCCTCTGTTTCCGGAGTCCCGGAATTTTCCTGGGACGCCGCCTGCACCGTCTGTTCAGCCGTTTCCTCTGCGGAACCGGGTTCAGCCTGTAAGGTATGCTCTGCGGTTTCCGGAGGTTCTTCAGAGGATATCTCCGGCTCACGGGTGGGCTCCAGTGGCTCTGCTGCCGGCTGGTCCGTGCCCGCGGAGGAAGTCTGTACGACCTCCGCTGTCGGCTCAGCTGGCGAAACCGGCGGCGTCCCCGTATTACAGCCGGAAAGCAGGACTGTCGCCAACAGGAGCGCAATACTGCGCCGTTTCATTCGGTTGTCCACGGAAGCACCCCCTCTCCGGAATCACATTCAGTTTATCTGTTGAGCTTCAGATTTCTCAGCAGCAGGTAATTATCGTCCACCGTGCTGAACACACGCCGGCTGCTGCCGCCGATTATCTCGGTTATATACTCGCCCGTCTGGCGGTAGAATTCATCCTCGTAATGCACGATGTGCGCGCCGCCCAGCGGGAAGCTGTCAGAGGAATAGAAGTGCTTCGATATGTCGATGACATAGCACCCCGTAACGCTCGCGAAGCGTTCCTCGCAGAGCGAGATGAATTTCTTCTTTATCTCGAACATTCCATCGTCCTCAAGTGGCTTCAGCCTGTTGTCAAGGTCGATGTACATGTTTTTCGGCTCGGTTTTTATAAGTATTATATGCTCGCCGTATTTTTCCAGTATCATCTTGGCGAAGCGCGTCATTACCTCATAGCAGAACTTCATATCGCGCTTTTCGAACAGGTAGCACTCCCGGCACTCCGGCTGAATGCCCTTGTAGAAATCCGTCCGGAGAATGAAATCGTCTATCTCGAACAGACCGCCCCTGTACTCCGCCATGCGGCTTATCAGGTCATAGAAATCCAGCAGTATCCAGCGGGACTCGCTGCCCTTGATGTCCGCGTCTCCGCTTCTCAGGAACGAATCCTCCATTGTTCGCCTGCGCCATTTGTTGCCGCAGAACGCGTCCGTTCCCTCCGGTAGCCTTACGTCCACGGGCGGGTCGAATGCAAGCAGCGGCGACTGCTTGAAGATGTACGTACCGATGTATGCGCCGCGGCTGCGGTTCACGGATTCCCTGGAAACGCAGCTTCCCCAGATATCCAGGGTCATTCTGTTCAGGGAGTTTATGTAGCGCTTCATCTGCGTTTTTCCGCGCAGCAGGAAAGCGAGCTCGGCGCTGTTCTCGTTGACGGAGGCACCAATCTCGTTTGAAAGCAGCCTTACCATTCTGCGCACGATGTTGTAATGTCCGCGGAATGCCGGCTCGAAGAAATCATAGGAGCGGTCGATGTGACCGTTCAGCAGCGCGTGTATTATCTCCGCCGCCTTTATAATTTCCTCGGCGCCGCTGTCGCCGACAAAGAAGTCCCTGACGGACATGAGCGAGGCGCTGCCCGAATGCTTCAGGCGGAGCAGCCGCTCGCGGTTCCTGCCGGCAAATTCAGCGGAGGTGTGCGCGATTATCAGGTCTGCCGCACAGTCCATGTCCAGCAGCCAGCTCTGATACGCCCGGGCGGTCATGCTCGGGTAGTACTTCATGACCCTGTCGAACCACAGGCTTTCATCAGGCAGGGATACGCAGGTGCGCCCGCTGCCATCCGTCAGCTTCACAACAGCCTTGTATGCGTCCGCGTAATATGCGTCCTCGTACTCCATGACGCCGTCTGCGTCCGAGAAATAGTGCTTCGACAGGTCAACGACCAGCGGCGAGGCAATGGAGATAAAGTAGTCCTCCATTGCGCGGATGAAGCGGTTTATGCTGTTTTTCGGCTGGGCGTTGCGCAGCTCGTTGTCCTTTACGGAATGCGCCCCGAAGGTATGCCTGAACAGGATTATCCGCTCCGGCGGGAATGCTTGCAGCACCTGGGCTGCGTAGCGCTCCACCAACGGCTTCCATACGGTTTCACCGAACGGCGGGTTTATCTTTGAGAAGCGCTCCTTGTTCTCCTTGTAGAACGCGCTCCGCTTGAAGCTTTTGGAGCCCGTAAAGAACACAGGATCCTCCCCCGGCTCGCCCGCCAGCTTGTAGCAGGCGGCAGCGGCGGCAGCCAGGAAGTCCACGGCGCAGTAATCCGCCTGGGATTCTCCCATGACGTCCGCCAGGTTCTTGTCCAGATCGAGTTTAAGGCGCTCATCGCCCTCTGCCGCTTCCACTGCTTCAGCCGGAGCGCCCTTTCCGCAGCCTAGTGACAGCTGTGAAAGCAGCAGCGCAGTGCGGTCTGTACGGAAGCCCCTCCCGGCGGAAAAGATCCTGTTCAGCAGTGATGAGCCGCTCAGGAATATCAGCGGTCGGAATTCGAAGTGGTTTATTCCAGTTCCGAGCACCGATTTTGTGCGCTCGAATGAAGCCGTGCTCTCGCTGTTATGCGGCGGGAACACCGGAACTATCTCATAGCCCCAGCTCCTGTCCTCCGTCATGCATGGAATGTAGGATACCCTGGTGAGTATCGCGCCGTTCTCCCGGCGGAGCTCCGCGCGGAGCACCACGCCGTCGCGGTTTCCGTCTATCTCGGACATCGCGCTGAGCATGTTTCCCAGGGAAAACGCGCAGGGAACGCGCCTGCCGTCCGCAGCGCCTATCCAGCTGAATCTCTGCACAAGGTGCGGGTGGGAGCCGACTATAAGGTCGGCGCCTGCGTCCGCAAGGAACTTAGCTTCCTCAAGCTGATGCTTTCTCAGACGCGGGGTGTTCATCGCGCCCCAGTGCATATATGCGACTATGTATTCCGCGCCCATGCTCCTGGCGTAGTTCACCATCTCCGTGAAATACTCGCGGCTGTACGCTCCGTTGGGATTAGCTCCGGAAACCCCGACAAGCCCCTCAGTCCCGTTGGATATCATCGTACAGGCAAGGATCGCCACACGAATGCCCCTGACATCGACAATAACCGGGTCGTCGCCGAGGGTGCCGATATTTTTCATGCCGCAGCGCCTTACCGCGTCAGCCGTGGATGTCAGTCCCGCCATTCCGCAGTCGCAGCTGTGGTTGTTGGCGGTTATCATCGCGTCAAAGCCCGCATAGGCTGCCGCCGCCGCAAAGGAAGTCGGCGTGTTGCAGTTGGGAGAGCCTCCCTCCAGGCGGAGCTGCTCGTACTCGTAGGGCTGCGTGTCGCAGCAGACGGTCTCCAGCACTCCCGCTGAGAAATCCGCGCCGGAGAGTATCTCCCGCAGCTGGCGGAACGTGTCATGGAAATCGAACCCGTGCTTCGCCGCGGCGCGCTGCTGCTTCGCCGTGCACATGAGGTCTCCGGTGAACATCATGACGGCGCGTTTTTCCGCGCAGGAGTGGTTTCTGTCCACGGCTATCTTCGTCACAAAGGTCTGGCTGTCGTTGAGAGAGGTCAGCGTGATGTTCGCGGTACCGCGGGACTTCGCCGTAACAGTGCCCATGCTGTCCACGGAAGCCACCGCGGGATTGTCGCAGGAAAATGACACAGGCGGCATTCCCATTGCGGATTCCCAGGATATCTGACCGCTTTCGCCGCGCTTCAGGCAGAGCACGCGCTGTGCTTTCAGCCGGAGCACATGGGGCGTGAAGCGTTTTTTCTCCGAGCGCTGACCCAGCACCTCCTTGCCGTCCTTTACAGTAAACGCGCATATCTCCACAAGGTACTCCCGCTTGTTCGTGAAGCCGAGGATGCCCTTGCTTGTTCCCTGCGCATAGCGCGATTTTATCAGGATCTCCGGAGCGTCAGCGCTGTAAAAGAACAGCCGGTAGCCTGCCGCGCCGGGAACCGGATTCCACTTCATAAATGCGCTGCCGTCCCTGCCTGTGGCTGAAAATCCCTCTGGTGCTCTAAGAATTGGTGCCATTGCCGTTAGTCCTCTCGCTTATGTTCAAAAGATGTGCGGAGCGCCTCAAGCTTACCGTAATTCCGGTAGAAAGAATAATAGGCGCCGCAGAAATGCTGAATGTCGTCTATTCTTATCCTGTAACCGTCATGCCGCACGAAAAAAGCTCCCAGCGACATATTCGGGTACTTCAGGTACATGACATACTCCGGGTAGCCGTAGCCGTTGAGCATATAGTCCGCGCGGTGGTATATCGTCCTGATGAACTTCTCCGTGTGAAATTCCTCCAGATACCGGCATGGAAGCCCCTGCTCAGTTACCCGGCTGTACAGCTCAAACGTCACGCAGAGCAGCTCCAGATAGGTGTGGTAGGTCGTGTCCTGGTTATATATCCTGTCGAGGTTCACGTCTGCGTTTTTCAGGCCGAAGCTCAGGTATTTATCCTCCGGGAGATATTTCGTGAGCTCGTTCATCGCATAGGCGACCCAGTGGTCGCGGTACTGCTCGTAGCCCTTGCGTATGAATCTGTCCGCCGCCATTGCCGCCGCGTCCAGCCACTTTTTGTCCTTGGTGAGCCCATAGAGCCGGCACAGCGCAAAAGTTGCCTCGCCGTCGTAATACACGGTGCGGAACTGATCCTTCGGGGAAAGCGACGGATAATTCAGCACATGGAAGAATCTTCCGCAGCGGGAATCAAACAGCTCCATGAGCCCGTTGCCCAGCTCCCGGCAGAGCTTCACATACCTCTGCGAGCCTGTCGCGTCCATGTACTCCGTCAGCATTATGACAGCAAGCGCGTTTCCGCCGAGCTTCACCTCGTTCAGCTGGAGATCCGCAAGGTACACGGTGTTGTCCTCGCCGTCACGGTCCGGGTACTTCTTGAACGTATTCGCAACCATAAAGCCCACTGCCTTTTCTATCTGGTTCAGCGTGAACTTGTCACCCGTAAGGCGGTAGGCGCATATCAGGCTCCATATTGACGAGGCATGGCGCTGAATGTTGTACCCTGGTATCTCCTTGTGGAATATCGGATAATATCCATAGTCGAACTTTCCGTTCATTGCGACCTGCATGGACAGGTACTCCGACGAGGTCCTGATGACCTCCAGCGCGGTCTTGTCGTCAAAGCTCTCCGTAATGCGTCTGCCGCAGTTGTTCCCGCTGCCGTAGAGCTTATGTACATCGTTGTTTTCCCCGCAGAAGCGGCTCTCGCAGTCGAACAGCGTGACCTGCTCCGGAAATTCCTGGAGGGTCTTGAGCCCGCAGGCGGCAAGGTACTTGTTCACGCGTTTCAGCTCGATGAGGTGCTGCTTGTAGGTTATCACGCGGTTTCCGTTTATTTCCGCCTCTATGAGAGCGGTTTCGAGCCTGTCGTCAAAGGAGATACCGCGCCGGAAGAACTCGTTCCGGCTGTTCGTGACCTGCTCCATAAGCTCCGCGAAAGTCACGCGTTCGCTGGCGGAGGTGATATCCGCCTTGACCCACACCGGAAGTATCCCGGATTTCCGGACGTACTCCATTGCGGCGCGGCAGGCGCTGTTCCATGCTGTCTCGGGAGTTCCGCCATGGCCGCGCAGCACGGACGCCCTTACCGTGGTGTCGCACACGGAAATGAACGCGGCGTATTCCCCGCCCGCTTTCATTGCGGGAACGAAGCGCTCCTGAAGAGCGGAAAAATCCCCGCCGTCAAGGAAACTCTCCCGCAGAAGCGCCAGTTTTTCGTCTAACTTGTTCGTGAAATCGGACATAGGAACCTCCCGCGCATCGTAGTTTTCTTAATTATACCATATAGAACCGGATTTGTAAAGAACGAAAAAATCAAATGTCGATGATGTCCTCGTCCCCGCTCTCGCCCTTTATCTCCTTTACGAGCTTGTCAGCGTACTTAACGCCGACCACAACAGCCGCAAGGATCGCAAGGCTGGAAGCCAGCTTGATTATTTCCTTTACCATATCGCACCTCCTGTCAAAGTCCGTCCCAAAGGAATCTGTCCAGATCAACAAAACCGTCCGCGGAGACCTCCACTCCCTCAGCCCGGAGCAGCTCCGCCTGCCTGTCCGCACCGCCGAATGCGAACGCCGGAGCCGTTCCGCCGAACCGGTTGAGCACCCGGTGACATGGGATCACTCCCGGCTCAGGATTCGCGTGAAGCGCATAGCCTACTGCCCTTGCCCACCGCGGATTCCCCGCCAGTATCGCTATCTGCCCGTAGGTCGCGACTTTGCCGCGCGGTATCCTCCGCACAACATCGTATATCTTCTCAAACGCTGGTTTATCTGCCATGGTGCTCCTTTCTGCACGAATGTACAAAAAACGGCAGGCATTTCTGCCCGCCGTAAGTGTCAGTTCTTTGCTGTTTTCTTAGCAGGCTTCTTTTTGCCGTGCTCTATCTCCGGGCTGCCCGTGCCGTTTACGCAGTCTGCGGTGATAGTGATTTTTGTGATAGTTTCATCGCTCGGGGATGTGAACATCACATCGCGCAGAGTCTGCTCAACAATGGAGCGCAGACCTCTTGCGCCGGTGTTGCGCTCGATCGACTTCTTCGCAATCGCCTGGAGCGCGCCTTTGTCGAACTCAAGGTCAATGCCGTCTGCGTTGAACAGGTACTTGTACTGCTTGATAAGCGCGTTCTTCGGCTCGTCAAGTATCCTTACAAGAGCGTCCTCGTCAAGCGGGTCAAGCACTGTAACTACCGGAAGTCTGCCGATAAGCTCGGGGATTATGCCGAACTTCACGAGATCCTCCTGGCTCACCTGGTGCAGTATCTTGTAGCTCTCCTTCTCCTTCTTGGAGGAGACCTCTGCGCCGAAGCCCATTGCGGAGCTTGAAACGCGGGAAGCTATCATCTTTTCTAGACCCTCGAATGCACCGCCGCAGATGAACAGGATATTCTTCGTGTTGATCTGTATGAATTCCTGGTGGGGGTGCTTTCTGCCGCCCTGCGGAGGAACGTTGGAGATCGTTCCCTCAACGATTTTAAGAAGCGCCTGCTGAACGCCCTCGCCGCTGACATCTCTCGTTATGGAGGTGTTCTCGCTGCGGCGGGATATCTTATCGATCTCATCAATGTAGATGATACCGCGCTCTGCCGCCTCTATATCGTAATCTGCCGCCTGAATAAGGCGGAGCAGCACGTTTTCAACGTCCTCGCCGACATATCCTGCCTGCGTGAGCGTTGTGGCGTCCGCTATGGCGAACGGAACATTCAGCAGCTTTGCCAGCGACTGAGCCAGCATAGTCTTACCAACGCCGGTAGGTCCGAGCAGGAGCACGTTGCTCTTCTGGAGCTCTACCTCGTCGTCAGCCTCCTCATCATTGAGGAATGTGCGCTTGTAGTGATTGTAAACGGACACGCTGAGTATCTTCTTTGCCTCATCCTGCCCGATGATGTACTGATCAAGATAAGCCTTGATCTGCTCAGGCTTCATCAGCTCGCCGCTGTTGGACATGAAGCTTTCGGAGCCCGTCTTTGCTGCGGGTGCAGAGGTGCGTCCGGGCTTGATATCGCCGCTTTCCACCAGCATGTTGTAGGATGCAAGCACGCACTCGTTGCAGATAACCGCCTTGTCGCCTATGCCGGCATACAGCAGCCTGCGAACCCTGTCTTCGCCCTTTCCGCAAAAGGAGCAAACCATCATATTTGTATTCCTCTCATAAACAAAACGCACAGAGAGCCGTAAATCAGCCCTCTGGCGCCATAATATCCTGATTTACTTGATGTCGTTTCTGCTCTTGTATACCTTGTCGATCAGACCGTACTCCAGGGCCTCCTGCGCGGACATGAAGTTGTCGCGCTCAGTATCGCGGCAGATATCCTCGTAAGCCTTTCCCGTGTTCTCGCTGAGAATGCGGTTCAGGCGCTCCTTGGTTCTCTGGAGGTAGTTGGAATGGATCATGATATCCGTAACCTGTCCGGAAAGTCCGCTGCCGGAAATAAGCGGCTGGTGGATCATTATTTCGCTGTTCGGGAGGGCGATACGCTTACCCTTAGCGCCGGAAGAAAGCAGAAAAGCACCCATGGATGCTGCCATACCAGTGCAGATCGTAGAAACATCGCACTTGATGTACTGCATGGTATCATAGATAGCCATGCCGTCGGAAACAGAACCTCCTGGGCTGTTGATGTAGAGATAGATATCCTTGTCAGGATCCTGCCCCTCAAGATAGAGAAGCTGTGCCACAACAACGCTGGCAGTAGCAGAATTCACCTGATCGTGCAGCAGGATTATTCTGTCGTTCAGAAGTCTGGAGAAGATATCGTAGGAACGCTCTCCATGCGCACTCTGCTCAACTACATAAGGAATATAAGCCATATTGCTCCTTTCCCCGCTTTCGCGGTGCCGTGCTATTGCCTCTTTAAAACATCGGCTCTCCCCGGAGACCGGGGAAAGCTTCCGTATGAAATTACTCAGTTACCTCTTCGATCTTAGCGGAATCGCGAACCAGGTCAAGTGCCTTCTCGATTCTGAGGTCGTTCTTGATAGCGTCAGCAGGAACGGCTGCCTTTACCTTGTCAGCCTCCATCTTGTACTGCTCAGCCATATCTGCGTATTCCTTCTCGATATCCTCGTCGGAAACCTGAACGTTCTCGATCTCAGCGATCTTCTCGAGTGCGAGGCGCAGGTCAACCTGGCGCTTTGCAACCTCTGTGAAGTTTGCTCTGAACTGATCCATGGTCTGACCAACATACTTGAGGTAGTCCTCAACTCTGATCCTGTTTCTTGCGGACCACTCGCGAACGATGTCGTCAATGCGGCGCTGGTACATTACCTGCGGAACCTCAGCCTTCATCTTGGAAACGAGCGCGTCAACAAGAGCGTTGTCGAGGTTTGTGTCAGCCTCGTCAGCGGCAGCCTTCTCAAGCTTGCTCCTGATGTCAGCCTTGTACTCGTCGAGCGTATCGAACTCGCTTACGTCCTTGACGAAATCATCGTCAACAGCGGGGAGCTCCTTGCCCTTCAGCTCGTGCAGCTTGCACTTGAACACAGCGGGCTTGCCAGCGAGGTTCTCTGCCTGATAGTGCTCAGGGAATGTAACGTTTACATCGAACTCATCGCCGATATTCTTGCCAACGATCTGCTCCTCGAAACCGGGGATAAAGGAACCGCTGCCGAGCTCGAGCGGGAACTTCTCGCCCTTGCCGCCCTCAAATGCTACGCCGTCAAGGAAGCCCTCGAAGTCGATAACTGCGGTGTCGCCGTTAACTGCTGCTCTGTCCTCAACGGTAACGCTGCGCGCGTTTCTGTTGCGAACTTTCTCGATCTCAGCGTTAACTGCGTCATCAGTTACAGCCTTGGTCACTTTCTTAACTTCTATTCCCTTGTAGTCAGAAATTTCTACAACGGGCTTTGTGATGATGTCAGCCTTGAACTTAACGCCGGTCTCCTTGTTTACCTCAACGACCTCGGTGTTCTCAACGTCAACGACCTCAAGACCGGTCTTCTCTACAACTGCTGCGATGTTCTGGTTGTAGAGGCTGTTTACTGCGTCCTCATAGAAAACGCCCTCGCCGTACTGAGCCTCGATGACCTTGCGGGGAGCCTTGCCCTTACGGAAGCCGGGAACAGTGATGTTCTTCTTTCTCTTGTTGTAAGCAGCGGAAACTGCGTTCTCGAACTCCTCTGCTGTGAATGCGAACTCAATGGCAGTAGTATTTGTTGCTGTGTTGTTCTGGGAAATGATCTCCATGATTATTATTCCTTCCTCGTCCGTTAGGACAATTTTTTAACTTTTTATTCCGCGTTTGCCGCGGGTTCAACCAGCACCGGGTCGAAGCCGACGCTGTCAGCCGACACCAGCCGGTAATCTATGCCGTTCCTTACTCCAACGAACGCGCCCTTTATGCTTCCGCCGTGGAGGTGCGCATAGTAGCACCGCTTCACGCCATAGCGCTGGAGCACATCGGTAAGGTAAACATTTTCTTCCGCGCGGTAGATCGGCGGATAATGTATGAAAGCTATCAGCTCGCCGCCGAGCCTGACCGCTTCCTTTACGGAAGCCTCAAGACGTCCCGCCTCGCGCAGCAGCACCTTCATATCCGGAGTTTCTCCGTGCTCGCTTATCCAGCCGCGGGTGCCGCAAAGCGCCATTCCCTCGACCAGGAAAGCATTATTGAACAGGAAGCTTATCGAATCAAAACCATTGCTTTTCACGAAAGCATTGAGCTTGTTCATCGTGGACCACCACAGATCGTGGTTGCCCTTTACGAATATCTTCCTGCCCCTGAGCCGCGAATGGATAAATTCCAGATCCTTGTAGCTTTCTTCGAGCTTCAGCGCCCATGAGTGATCTCCGAGAAGCAGCACGGTGTCCTCGTTGGTTATCTTGCTGTTCCAGTTCTTCTCCAGACGCTCAATATGGTTGCCCCAGCCCGGGAAAATATCCATTGGCTTATCAGTGCCAAGCGATAAATGAAGGTCGCCTATTGTGTAAAGCAACGTCAGCCTCCGTTCAGATGTCAGGACTTAAGAAAATCGCATACAACTGCGGGCATTTCCTGCTTCTCTACGCAGCCAGTGAATCTGATCTCCTTGTTCTTTGTCGCCGCAAGAGGAGCGGGCATCTTTGTGCCGGTCTTTGCCTCCAGGTCAGCGATCGTCTGCCACTCGTCCTCGGAAACCTTGCCGCCGACAGCCTCGTAAACTGCTCCGCTGAACTTGTAGGGGTTAGCGGTGGAAGCGATAACGGTCTTGGTCTCATCGCCGGTAGCCTTCTTGTAATCCTCATAAACCTTGACTGCAACGGCAGTGTGGGTGTCGAGGAGATAATTGTAGTTCTCAAATGTGGACTTTATCTCTGCCTTTGTTTCATCATCATTGCAGCAGCCAGCCCAGAACAGGTCAGCGATCTTAGCCTTTACATCAGCCGAGATCTCGTATCTGCCGTCAGTCTTGAGCTTGCCGAACCAGTCGTTGATGACTGCGTCGTTGTCGCCGGAAAGGTGATAAAGCAGACGCTCCAGGTTGGAGGATATCAGGATATCCATAGACGGGGAAACGGTCGTGTAGAACTTTCTGTTTCTGTCGTATACGCCGGTGTTGATGAAATCAGTCAGCACGTTATTGCTGTTGGAAGCGCAGATGAGCTTGTTTACCGGGATCCCCATAAGCTTTGCATAGTACGCTGCAAGAATGTTGCCGAAGTTGCCGGTGGGGACAACAACGTTGATCTTCTCGCCGTACTCGATCTCCTTATTCTTCAGGAGCTCTGCATAGGTAGAAACATAGTAAACGATCTGCGGTGCGAGTCTGCCCCAGTTAATGGAGTTCGCGCTGGAAAGCAGTATATTGTTCGCAGCAAGTCTGTCTGCGATGGACTTATCAGTGAATATAGCCTTTACGCCGTTCTGGCAGTCGTCAAAATTGCCCTTTACAGCGCATACGTTGACGTTCTTGCCTTCCTGTGTGGTCATCTGACGCTTCTGCATCTTGCTTACGCCGTCCTCGGGATAGAAAACGGAAATGCTTGTGCCATCAACATCCTTGAAGCCCTCAAGGGCAGCCTTGCCGGTGTCCCCGGAGGTAGCCACTAGGATCGCGATCTGCTTGCCGTCAACCGTCTTCTTTGCAGAAGTGGTCAGCAGGTAAGGCAGGATCTGGAGCGCCATATCCTTGAACGCGCAGGTGGGACCATGCCACAGCTCCAGCACGTATGTACCGGGGATGAGCTTGGCGAGCTCAGCTATGTTGTTGGAATCGAAGTTCTTGTCGTTGTAGGCAGAATCAACGCAGTGACGGATCTCGTCAGCGGTGAAGTCCGTCAGCAGGCGGCTGAAAACCTCGAACGCCCTGTCAGCGTAGCTCATGTCGCACATAGCAAGGATATCTTCCTTTGAAAGCTGCGGAATGCTCTCAGGAACATACAGTCCGCCCTCATCGGAAAGTCCCTTGGTGATTGCGTGCGCGCTGGTCACGTTAAGGGAAGAATTTCTAGTGCTTCTGTAATTCATAGTTATCGTCCTTTCATAGACTGAATAAGCTAATTGATCGTGTAGACCCCGTCTGCCGTAAAGGCGTCCTCGTAAATATCCAGGCGGACGACCCCCGGCGGTTCTCCCGCAAGAGTCACCTCTGCGATATCGTATCTCGGCTGGAGCCCTGTATCATTATCTGAAAGCCACAGATCTGCGGTGCGGATTATCTTTACCTGCTTGCTGCGGTTGACCGCCTCAAGCCCGGAGATCATGCTGCCGCGCTTTCTTGCCTTGACCTCGGTGAATACCACGAAACCGCCGCATTTCGAGATGATGTCCACCTCGCCGCAGCGTCTGTGATAATTCCGGGCAAGTATTTCATGTCCACGCTGTTCAAGCAGCCTGCAAACGGCGTCCTCGCCCAGCTTACCCTTTTCCTGTCTGTCCATTTTCCGCCTTCTTCGCGTAATATTTTCTCAGGAAAAAAGGTCTGTGGATATCACACTGACCGTACTCGTCCAGCGCAGCGTAGTGCGCTTTTGAGCCGTACCCCTTATTTTTCTCGAAGCCGTAATGCGGATATTTCTCCGCCATCTGCCTCATATATCTGTCCCTGGACACCTTGGCAAGCACCGAGGCCGCCGCTATGCTCGCCGACTTCGCGTCTCCCTTTACGATGCTCCGCATAGGAGCGTCAATATTCGGGAGCATGTTTCCGTCAACGATGACCAGCCCGGCTGTCATGCCGAGCCCGGCGTAGGCTCTCTCCATAGCGCGGAAATCAGCCTGGAGAATGTTGATCCTCTCGATCTCCTCAACGCTTGCAGTGGCAACGCACCACGCCCTCGCCTTTGCGCATATCTCATCAAACAGCTTTTCGCGCTTCTTTTCAGTGAGCTTCTTGCTGTCGTCAAGACCTTCAATGAATACGCCCTCGTCAAAAATGACCGCAGCCGTAAACAGGTCGCCCGCCAGGGGGCCCCTGCCCGCTTCGTCAATGCCGCAGACTATCCCGTGCTCCGCTCTCAGTTTGCTGTCGAATCCGAACAGATCGCGTTCTTCCTCGTCAAACATCGTGAGCTGGGCGGACTCATTTTCCCGGCCTTTCAAGGGTGATCCTGCCAATCCTGCCACCTCTGTATTCATCAAGCAGCGCAGCAGCAGCCCGCTCGGTGTCGGGCTCTCCGCCGGAAACCAGCATTCCGCGCGACCTTGCGATATCACAGAGAATATCGTCATCGCCCTTCAGCTTGTACCGTGCGTTCAGGAGCTCGGGGTACTGCTCTTTAAGGAGCGCCCCCAGCGCCCTTGCCAGCGCCTCCGTGTCCATTACATCGTCTTTTATCGCCCCGGTGAAAGCTAACCGCTGAGCCGCCTGCTGGTCGTCAAACTTCGGCCAGAGGATGCCCGGCATATCCAGAAGCTCCACGTCCCTGTCAATGGATACCCACTGCTTTCCGCGTGTAACTCCCGGCTTGTCTCCCACCTTGGTTTTCTTGGTTTTCGCCATGCGGTTGATGAACGAGCTCTTGCCTACGTTGGGTATGCCAACCACCATGAGCCGCAGCGCCTTGCCGATCATTCCGCGCTTTTTGCGGCGCTCGATCAGCTCTGCCAGCAGCAGCTTGACCTCCGGAAGGAATCGGTTGAGTCCCTTTCCGCTCCGGCAGTCGCAGGTAAGCACGCGAATACCCTTCTTCTCATAATACTGCTTCCACAACTTAGTGGCATTCTCATCTGCGTAATCGCATTTGTTCATCAGCATGATGCGGGGCTTATCCTTTACCAGCTCGTCCAGAATAGGATTTCTGCTGCTTTCGGGTATGCGTGCGTCCGTGATCTCCACCACTGCATCGACCATCTTCAGATCTGCTTCGATCATCCGCTTGGTCTTTGTCATGTGGCCGGGGAACCACTGGATATTTCCTACATCATTCATAATAAAGTAAACTGGTCTATCGGGAACAGGCGCACAAACGCCTTTCCCATGATCAAATCTGTGTCAACATCTCCAACGATAAGGCTCCGGCTGTCGAGTGAGCGGTTTCTGTTGTCGCCCATGACGAATACGCAGCCCTCCGGAACGGTATGCTCCTCGCCGGTATGACGGTCAAGGGAATTCAGCGTCGGAGCCGCAATGTAATCCTCCTCCAGCAGTTCGAAATCGCTCTCGCCCGCCTTTTTGAGGTACACCTCGCCCTTGTCGAAATCAAACTTTATCGTGTCGCCCGCAAGAGCAATCACGCGCTTGATTATCGGCTCGCCGTACTTGTACGTCACATAATTCTGAACCCTGTCCGCCTGGATAACAACGATATCGCCCCTTGCCGGGGTATAGAAGAAATTGGTCGCAATGACCCTGTCCTGATCCTGAAGCGTGTTGTTCATCGACTCGCCGTCAACGGTTATCGATCTGAACGCGAACAGATTGAGCACGATCATCGCAAGAACAGCATACACAAGGCTTCCAGCCCAGTCCATCGCATTAGCGAACGGCTTGTAAGAAGCTTTCTCAATGTCGGAAGCGGCTTCCGCCGCCTTTTCGATCAGCGGGCGGTGGTCAGCCTGCTTTCTGTTCTCTGCGTCCGGTGTTTCAGCAGCGGACTTTTCTTCCAGATTCTCGTTATCAGACATTGCACATACTCTTTCTCAGTATATCCACGTTAAGCCCCGCCGGAGCGGAGCGAACGTGAATAGGAAACCGGTTTGAAAATCAAACCTTGGACTTGACCTTGGCAGCCTTACCAACTCTGTCGCGGAGGTAGTACAGCTTAGCTCTGCGAACCTTACCGTTTCTGATAACCTCTACCTTCTCAACGACCGGAGAATGTACCGGGAATACTCTCTCGATGCCAACGCCGTGAGCAACACGTCTAACAGTAAAGGTCTCGTTGATGCCGCCGTGCTTCTTAGCGATAACGGTGCCCTCGAATACCTGGATACGGTACTTCTGACCCTCCTTGATCTTTACGTGAACCTTTACCAGGTCACCTACTTCGATCTTGGGTGCCTCAGCCTTCATGCTGTCCTGCTCGATGATCTTTAATGCGTCCATAATTTTCCTCCTGTTTTTTCGGATATTCTTGATACCGACCTTTTCGAGCGAAATTCGCCAGGGCGTCTGCCCTGATATCAGCGGACTATCCGTCTTAATGTTTGGCTTTTCGCCGCGCACTAACTCACATCATCCTGCGAAACGCAGAATAACGGATACTAAATGCTTTAATATTATAGCACCTTTCCACAAAAAAATCAAGTGCTTTTTTGATATATTTTCTTACAATTTCGCCGCAAATCCCAGATTATTTATGTACAAATCGTTAAACTGCCCCAGAATATGCTCGGTAACGTCCTCGGCATGGGCGCACATTTCGTGGATTTCAGCCAGCCTTTCCGGCGAGACGAGACAGCTGATAAGCCCCTGTTCTCCCGGGCAGCGGCTCCAGCCGTACCTATCCGCCAGTCCCCTGGGAACCGCGCCGAGCTGCGCTGTCATAGCCGCGCCGTGCTCCGAACCTAACGCTTCCCCGGATATGACCACGCGCTCTGCACGACCCGTTTCCCTGCCGAACAGCTCCAGCGCCGCGCGGCAGGACGCCTTATCTGACTGCAGTGCACGCACGTCCGCCTGGGATACATACAGATCCTCGCCGATATAGAAAAGATCGCGGTCTGTCATTATCCCGTCCGAATCCAGTGCTCCGCCGTCCAGCATGAGGTTCACTGCGCTCAGTGCCGCCGGCACCGAGATCCCAGCCGAATCGCCGTCGCCTATCACGGAATAGGAGATCGTGCCGTCATTTTCACGGCGCAGCGTCTCGACAGCGCCCTGCTCAAGGGGCATGCCGCTTTCTATCGCGGAGCCGTCAAATCCTCCCGCCATTGGAATATGCGCGTATTTTACTGCGCTTCCCCGGCAGGAAGCCAGCCGCAGGCTTCCGGAAACATCCGCTGCAAGCACATTTCTGCCATCTGAAACTGCTGAAGCCAGCGCCGCCGTAAAATCCCCGCCGAGCACCGAATTCATCATCGGCATGACCAGCATCTCTGTGTCAGGAGACAAAAAAAGATCCCCCGGAGTCAGCTGTTCCTCAATGGTCATCGTTATATCCGGCGGAGCCGCAAAGCCTACTCTTTTCACCACATTTCCGGGTGTGCCGCTGCCGCGCATTGCTCTCTGTATCGTAAGCGCGACAGGTTCCGCCGCGTCCGCCGAGGTCATAATGCTTCCGTAGCTGACCGCCCGGGCGTATCTTCTCGAAAGCTCCATATCATAAAGCACCGCGCTGACCGAATGACGTGTTATATAGCACGAAAGCGCCAGCTCCGTGCTCCTCTCTCCGCGATATTTTGCGAATGCCGTTCCCTTAACCATATTCCCTCCATAACCAAAAGCCGCCCTTGTTGGGGGCGGCGCAGGCGTTCATTTACGTTCAGTCCATGAGCGTGCGTTCATCGCAGTACTCGCAGACCAGCATATCGCCGTATTTCTTGAAGCTATGTGGCAGGTAGGTCTCGGTCTGTGTGATGCACTTCGGATTTGAACAGCGACAGTTGTTGTGGATCGTTCCGACAAGCAGCGGATTTGCTTTCAGCTCGCTGTTCAGCGTTGTGAGTATCAGAGCCATTCTGACGTACATTCCGCACCTTGCCTGGCGGAAATACGCGGCGCGCGGGTCGTCGTCTATCTCAACCTCTATCTCGTTCACCCTGGGCAGCGGGTGCATAACGATCATGTCTTTCCTTGCAAGCTGCATTTTTTCGCGCGTGAGGATATATACGCCCTTCTGCTTCTCGTATTCCTCGCGAGTGGCGAAGCGCTCCTGCTGGATTCTGGTCATGTAAAGCATGTCGAGCTCCGGAAGCGCCTCCTCAATGGTGGAAACCTCCCTGAACTCGCAGCCGCGGGCGCTCAGGACGTCCTTGATGTACTGCGGAAGCGCAAGCGAAGGTGTGGAGATCAGGATAAACTTGTTGTTCTTATAGCAGGAAAGCGCTTTCAGTATCGAGTGAACAGTCCTGCCGTATTTCAGGTCGCCGCAGAGTCCGATCGTCAGGTTGTCGAGCCTGCCGAGCTCCGTTTTCAGGGTGAGCAGATCCGTGAGTGTCTGGGTCGGGTGGAGATGTCCGCCATCGCCGGCGTTGATCACCGGGCAGTCAGCGGAAAGAGCCGCCGCCCTCGCGGAGCCCTCCTGGTTGTGGCGCATTACCAGTATATCGGAATAGCTGCTTACTATTTTAATGGTATCCTTCAGATTTTCGCCCTTTGAAACAGATGAGTTGCTCGGATTGTCAAAGCCGATAACGCTGCCGCCAAGCCTTATCATAGCCGCCTGGAAGCTCATCTGGGTCCTTGTTGACGGCTCGTAGAACAGCGTAGCCATGATCTTTCCGCGGCACTTGTCCGCGTAGCTCTCCGGGCGGCGCATGATGTCCTCCGCAAGCTTCACCATGGCATTCCACTGGGAAACGCTGTAATCGTCCATATCTATGAGATGATTGAATCTCTGGTTCAAGTTTATCACCTTTCCTGTACTATTTTTATTTATTATATCACTAATGATGTTCTTTTTCAATATCTTTTTTCGACATAACAGATATACATGGATTTTTCTGATCCAGGGCATAAAAAAGCGGCCCGGAAAACCGGACCGCCTGAATGTTTAACCAAGTACGCTCAGGAGAACGCCCGCCGCAACAGCGGAACCGATAACGCCTGCAACGTTCGGACCCATAGCGTGCATGAGCAGGAAGTTGGATGGGTTTGTTTCCTGGCCAACCTTCTGGGAAACACGCGCAGCCATAGGAACCGCAGATACGCCCGCAGAACCGATGAGCGGGTTGATCTTGCCGCCGGAAAGCAGGTACATCAGCTTGCCAAGGAGCACGCCGCACGCGGTACCAACACAGAACGCCAGCAGACCCAGCGCAATGATAAGGAGCGTCTCGACCTTGAGGAAGTTCTGTGCAACAGCGGTAGCACCAACTGTTACGCCGAGGAATATCGTGATAATGTTCATCAGCTCGTTTGTAGCAGTCTTTACCAGACGGTCGCAAACGCCGGATTCCTTCATCAGGTTACCGAGCATCAGCATACCAACAAGGGAAGCGGAGTCCGGAACGATAAGGGAAACGATAACTGTAACCGCGATCGGGAATACGATCTTCTCAAGCTTGGAAACCTGACGGAGCTGACCCATTTTTACGGAACGCTCCTTTTCGGTGGTGAGCAGCTTCATGATAGGCGGCTGGATTACAGGAACCAGAGCCATGTAGGAATAAGCCGCGACCGCGATGGAGCCGAGCAGCTCAGGAGCAAGTCTCGAGGTAAGGAAGATCGCCGTAGGACCGTCCGCACCGCCGATGATGGCAATGGAGGCCGCCTGCTTCAGTGTGAAGCCGTCGCCGAGACCGATAGCGTTGATAGCGCACGCGCCAAGGAACGTGAAGAAGATACCGCCCTGTGCAGCCGCACCGAGGAGGAAGCTCTTCGGGTTTGCGATAAGCGGACCGAAGTCGGTCATTGCACCGATTCCGAGGAAGATGATCGGAGGATAGATACCGAGCTTAACGCCGAGGTAAAGCATATCCAGCAGACCGCCCTCGTGAAGCACGCGGCCGTAATCCAGGCTGACTTCCTTGGTATAGGTCACCAGGAGATTCGCACCCTCCTGGATGTATTCAGGGGCAAAGTAGGGGTTAGTGGAGGGGTTCCACAGCTCAGCGTGATAAAGACCGCTGAACGGGAGGTTTGTGAGCAGCATACCAAATGCGATAGGGAGCATCAGCAGCGGCTCGTACTGCTTCTTGATCGCCAGATAGAACAGGACGAAGGAAAGCAGAATCATAATTATGCTCTGCCAGCCGTTTTCAACGCCGAAGCCTGCAAAACCCGAGCCGGTCGCGAGCGATTTTATGGTATCAACAAATATTTCCATGCTTCATTATTCCTTTCTGTCTGTTCTCAGAACGGGCGGGTGTTCTCGCCGATTCCTGCGAGGCTCCATGCAGAGCGTGCTCTCTTGTCGCGCTTCTTCACGTCTCTGATGGTGTAGGAGGTTCCCTCTTCCTCGGCATAAGCTGCGATAGCAGCGCTGATAACAGCCATTATTTCATCATCGTTATCCTCTTCCTCAACGACCTCTTCGACCGGTGCGGGAGCAGGAGCAGCAGGCTTTGCAGCTTCAGCGGCAGCCTTGGCAGCCTCAGCCTTTGCCTTCTTGTTCTTGTCGATAGTCTGGAATGTCTTGCCAAGCAGCCAGAACAGGAAGATCAGGATAGCAAGGATAAAGAATACTACAAGGATACCAGTCAGCGTCATTATGCCGACGGAGCCCCAGTAGTCCGGATCGCCCAGCTGTGCGTGAGCGTCAGGCAGCGCCTGGATCCGGTCGATAACGTTTGCTGATCCGTCTGCTGCTGCCTCGGCAGTGGACTGAATGGCATTATAGACGTTTTCCCACGGTCCGGAGTACGCTTCTGTGGTGCCAGCCGCTTCAAGTGTGCCTGCTGCAGCCGACAGAATGGATAAAGCGATGTTCATATTAAGTCTCCTTTTTTGCCGAAATCGCCTTTCGGATTTTCAATCATATTTATTATACTATATTTCCGCCCAAAATTCAACCGTAAACTTTGTGTTTTTTTTGACAAAACATTTATTATTTCTGCGTTATTTTTTGGACAAAATGTTAAACTGATTTAACGTCATTTCCTGGGAGCTTCAGCAGAAGCCTCCGTCAACTCCCAGTACCTGACCGGTGATGAACCTGTTCTCAGCCAGCGCCCGCACTGCCTTTGCGACCTCCTCCGGCTGACCCAGCCGGCACAGCGGGGTCTGCTCTGCGAGCTCTGCGAGCTCCTGCGCGTCAAGGTGGGAGCTGTTCATGGGGCTGTCGATAACTCCGGGGGCAACGGCGTTCACCGTGATCCCGGAGGCTCCGAGTTCCCTGGAAAGCGCCTTGGTGAGCCCGATGATCCCCGCCTTGGAAGCGGAATACGCGGACTCGCACGCGCCGCCGTACACTCCCCAGACTGACGAAATATTAACGATTGCGCCGCTCTTGCGGGATATCATCGGCTTCACCGCCGCCTGGGTCATGTTGAACACTCCGGTCAGATTCACGGAAATTATCCTGTTCCAGTCCTCGGGAGTTATGTCCGTGAACAGTTTTATCTGAGCTATCCCGGCGTTATTCACGAGCACGTCGAGCCTGCCGTAGTCGTGCACGACCTGCTCTACCGCCCGCCGCGCGGACTCATAGTCCGCAACGTCCGCCTGCACCGCCTGGCAGCGGAGCTCACGGCAGAGCCGCTCCGCCTCGTCAGCGCGGGAATTGTAGGTGATCACAACATCGTCGGTTTTCGCAAATTCAGCGGCAATGGCGCTGCCTATTGCCCCGGTTCCGCCTGTAACAAGGATAACGCTCACTTTCCGGTCACCGTTATCTCATCGCCGTCAGTGCCGAGGTTTATCTCGGACAGGGGGTTGTCTGCATGGTCGATTATTAGCTCGGCTATCCTGTCCTCGATATCGCTGCGGATAACCCTGCGGATATCTCTGCCGCCGTATTTTCCGCCGTGAGACTTCTTTGCAACTGCGTCATAAACGCTGTCAGCGATCGTCAGCGTGATGTTCTTCTCCTTAAGCGGCGAATACAGCTCGCTCAGCATGAGCCTGGAGATCTTCGCATAGCTCTCAACGCTCAGCGGCTTGAACACGATTACCTCGTCAACTCTCGCAAGGAATTCCGGTCTGAGGAAGTCGCGGAGACCCTTCATCGCGCGCTCCTTGGTTATTTCGCCCTCGGTCTTGGTGAAGCCGACGCCGTTGGTCCCGGTGGAGGAGCCTGCGTTGGAGGTCATGCAGATTATGGTGTTCTCGAAGCTTACCGACCTGCCGTGTGCGTCGTTTATCCTGCCCTCGTCAAGGATCTGGAGCAGTATGTTCATTACGTCCGGGTGAGCCTTCTCTATTTCATCGAAGAGCACCACGGAATACGGCTTGCGGCGCACCTTTTCGGTGAGCTGACCCGCCTCGTCATAGCCGACATATCCTGGAGGCGAACCGATTATCTTGGACACGCTGTGCTTCTCCATGAACTCCGACATGTCAAGCCTTATCAGCGGCTCGACCGTATCGAACATTTCCTTTGCAAGGACCTTTACAAGCTCGGTCTTACCTACGCCTGTCGGACCCACGAATATGAACGAAGCCGGTCTGCGGCGCTCGGTGAGCTGAACTCTGGTGCGCTTTATCGCCTTTGCGACAAGCTCGCACGCCTCGTCCTGACCTATGACGTGCTCCTTGAGGTTCTGCTCAAGGCTTCCCATACGCTTGAGCTCCGTTTCCTTTATCTTGTTGGCTGGGATACCCGTCCACAGCTCGATGACCTTGGAGAGGTCGTCCATCGTTACCTGAACATCGTCCGCCTTGCCCTTTATCTTGTCCAGTGCGTCAGTGGTCTGGGCTATCTGCATTTTAATGTCAGCGAGCTTCTCATAGTCAACATCGGAGGCTGAGGTCGTCTTATCCTCGTCAACACGGAGCTGAGCCAGCTTTGCTTTCAGCTTCTCGTTTTCAGTGATGTAGGGGTTGCCGAGGCTCGCGCAGGCGCAGCTTTCATCCAGCAGATCTATCGCCTTGTCCGGCAGGAATCTGTCGTTGATGTAGCGCTCGGAAAGCACCGCGCACATTCTGGTTATCTCCGGGGAGACCTTTACCTTATGGTGATCCTCGTAATAGTCCTTTATTCCCTCGAGGAGCTTCACAGTGTCCTCAATGGAGGGCTCCGCCACTGTTACCGGCTGGAAGCGGCGCTCCAGCGCGCTGTCCTTTTCGATGTACTTTCTGTACTCGTTGAACGTGGTAGCTCCGATCACCTGGAGTTCGCCGCGGGAAAGCGCGGGCTTGAACATGTTTCCGGCGTTCATGGTGCCGTCAGCGTCGCCCGTGCCTACAAGATTGTGCACCTCGTCAATGAACAGCATTACGTTTCCGGCATTCTTTATCTCGTCTATGAGGGATTTCACGCGGCTCTCGAACTGCCCTCTGAACTGAGTCCCCGCAACAAGCGCGGTCAGGTCGAGCAGGTAGAGCTCCTTACCCTGGAGCCTGAACGGAACATCACCGCTCGCAAGCCGCAGGGCGATTCCCTCGGCGATAGCCGTCTTACCAACGCCGGGCTCGCCGATAAGGCATGGGTTATTCTTGGTGCGGCGGGAGAGGATCTGGATAACTCGGTCTATCTCCTTGTCCCTGCCGATTATGCGGTCTATCTTGCCGTCTTTTGCGCGGCGAGTGAGATTCGTGCAGAAAGTCTCAAGGGTCTTGCGCTTCTTGTCGGTTTTTTCCGGCTTCTCGCGCTTTTTCTTCTGATCCTTGTCGCCGTCCGCGGAATCCTTGTTCTCCTGGAGACCGAAGAACTTCGCGAAATCAGAGATAGTGCCGGAGCCGCCGTTCTCAAAGAACTGCTCCGAACCATTCTCGCCGTCCTCATCGTCATCATCGCCGGAGTCGTCCGGCTTAAAGCCGTTGGTTATATCTGTCAGCCCGATATTCTTCAGGAATTCCTGGTTCGGGTTGCCGTTCTCGTCAAAGAACTCATCGTATGCCTTTTCAAACTCCTCCTCGGAGATACCCATCTGCTTCAGGTAATCGTTCACCTGCGGCAGACCCATCTCCTTGGCGCAGTGGAGGCAGAGTCCCTCCGTGCGGCGCTCGCTCCCCTGCATTGAGGAAATGAACACCACCGCGGGACGCTTCTTGCATCTGGAACACATCATCATAGATCAAAACCACCTTTATCTCATATCCTCCGGGACCTCCGGAGGGCAGTTGCCATCAGGAAAGAAAATTCAGCACGTCGAAGTTGTACAGGTACTTGAACAGGTACGTGGACTCAATAGCCTGGTCGTTCAGCAGCATTACCTCTCCGCCGGTGAGTATCACGATGAACCGCACCACTATGCAGATAACGCACACCATGAGCAGTCCCTTGACTAGACCCGTGCAGCCTCCCAGGAATCCGTTCAGGCTGCCGACGACCGGTATCTTGTTGACTATCTTCAGCGCGGAGGCGATTATCTCCAGCACCGCGGTCACTATCAGGAATATCAGCACGAAGAACAGCGTTTCCATAACCGCCATGAACGTTGGCCGGATAATGTTGTCCACCACTGCCGTTTTCACGGACGAGGAGGTGTCCATCATCGTCAGAACCAGCGAACGCAGCGCGGAAAGCTCCCCGCCGTCTATGCTCTGCGCCATGCTTCCGAACAGCGCCGGAACAGCGTCCCCTACTGCGGAAGTGTATTCGGTGAGCGCTGAGAAAATGCTGCTCCCCTGGAGCTTCACGGCGATGACCTGCGCCACTGCAAGCTTGCCGAGCCCGTTCTCGCTGACCTCGCTCATCGTGAACTCAGCGGTCTTTCCGTTCATGGAGGAAAGGTCTTCCGTGCCGTCAAAGCCGAAATTGCTGAGGTCCGCCTTCTCAAACCCGGTGCCGGTAAGTCCGACATCGGAGAGCTCAACGATTACCTTGCCGGTGCCCTCGTAATTCAGTTTCACCTCGTCCGCAGGGACTCCCGATATCGTGACCCTGCTGTAATCCATATCGGACAGGGCGCTCAGCGTGAGCTTTCCCATGCTGTCGTCAAGAGTGCTGCTGACCGCCTCGCTGACCGGCTTTTCCACCGCCGAGGCGTATACCCATTCTGCAGCCGGACTGCAAAATCCCAGCGCACAGAAGAAAGCCACGAACACCGCCGCCATGCTGACTATCGTGCTGACGAAGCCTTTGCGGAAGCCTCCGAACACTGCCATCACCAGCACTGCAACGATCACCACATCGTAAATTATCGCAAACTGTGATCCCATATATCTCTCCTTTATGACAAAGCCTGGAGCTGAACCTTGTTATATCCCAGCAGGTAGGCGTTTCCGCCGATCACTATCATGTCGGAATAGTCATCGTCCAGCTCAGTGATGCTGACCTCTGAAAGCGTCCCGTCATACCTTGTGAGCTCGCGTCCTGCCAGGACATACAGCGCGCTCCCGGAGCTCCGCACCCTTGTGACATCGCTGAGCGCCAGCGCCGCCGAGGCTTCCAGCGTATCATCGTATACCGTGAGCACCTCGCTGCCGGAGCTGTCTTTGAACAGCACCGAGCGCACACTGCCGCCGGGTATCTGCATGACCGTCTTGACTGAACCCGCTTCAGCGGTGATATCTCCGGAAGCGATATCCAGCAGCTTCACGCCGGAGGAGCAGACCACAAACAGGCTTCCATTGCTGCACTCCATACTGAACACCATGTCCGAGCCAATGTCAGTCTGCCAGACGCTTCCGTCCGCATTCCCCAGGTCAAAGCGGAGTATGCGGTATTCAAGCTCTCCGTTGTCGGCCCCGCAGACGGAAACAAAAATGCTGCTGTCGTCCTGGGAGAACTCCACGCGGTCGATAAGGTACATCGGGGAAGCCCAGCGGAATATCTGGTGTCCCTCGCCGTTGAACACATACAGACAGTTCGAATACTTCGTTGACTTGGTGACTACCGCGCAGCGCTCATTATGACTTATCTGCGCAAAATCTATCGTGTCCCCGGTTGCTGTCGAATACACCTGACCCGTTCTCGAATACAGCCTGAAATCCCTGCCGTTGCGGTCGTATATGAGCGCGCGCCGGCTGCTGCTGGATATCACCGGATTCTGCATTCCGTGCTGCTCGTTCATGATCATCGCTCCGTCAGAATTATAGGTGTAGAAGTATGTATCCGTAAGCAGGCAGAAATTCTCGCCAAGCTCCTCCAGGACATAATCGGTGCTGCCGGGCAGGTCTACCGGGAATCCTCCCTCGCCCACGTCGAGCGCCGCGTCCTTGAGCGGAGCGATTATGGTGCTCCAGTTCGCCGCGATCACCATGATGACCAGCAGCGCCGCGACAATTATTATCAGCCTTATCCCGAAGCGCTTTGCCTCGCGCTTTCTGCGGAATCTGCCTATATCGTTCTTTTTATCCATTATGCACCAGCTTTCCCCAGCTCAATACCACACCTCGTTGAGATATAATCCCTCCGGCGGGAGCGTCTTTCCGGCGTAATTTCTGTCGCCGGTCTCAAGTGCCTTTTTTATGTCGTCGGTCGTCAGCTTCCCCTCGCTGACGTATATGAGCGTGCCCGCGCATATCCTCACCATATTGTACAGGAATCCGCTGCCGCTTATTCGCAGCTCGCACACGCCCTCTTTCTTTTCCGCCGTGAAGCTGTATATCTCCCGGACGGTCGATTTCATACGCGCCTTTCCCTCGGCACGGCAGAACGCCGCAAAATCATGCTCCCCGACAAGCAGCTGCGCCGCTTCGTTCATCTTTTCGACGTCCAGCTCGTAGGGGTAGTGATATGCCAGCTTCTGGAAGAACACGTCCCGCTGCGGGGCGTTCGTTATAAGGTAGACGTACTCCTTGCCCCTTGTGCAGTAGCGCGCATGGAAATCCTCCGGGGCGTCCTCGCAGGAAAGCACCGCGATATCCGGCGGCAGCAGCGTGTTCATGCCTTTCATAAAGCCCTCGCAGGGGATCCTGCTGTCCAGATGGACGTTGAAGCAGAACCGCCTTGCGTGCACTCCGGTGTCCGTCCTTGAACAGCCGTATATTACCGGGGCGGGAATTTTCAGCAGCTTTCCGATGCAGTTTTCGACCACCTCCTGAATGGAAATGGCGTTGTCCTGCCGCTGGAAGCCGTGGTACTCCGCGCCGTTGTAAGCTATGAAAACCTTGAGATTACGCAAATCCTACCTCCTGCTGCTCACGGAAGGACCGGGAAGCAGTTTATCACAATGACCGCCGCAAGCAGCAGCACCATGCAGCCGATAGCGACATAGTCCCTGGGAGCCGTGTGCATCACCTTCAGCCTCGTCCTGCCCTCGCCGCCGTGGTAGCAGCGGCATTCCATTGCGGTAGCAAGCTCGTTCGCGCGCTTGAACGCCGAGACGAACAGCGGTATCAGCACCGGGATAAGGGACTTTGCCTTTTTGACAAGCCCTCCGGTGTCCATTTCCGCGCCCCTTGCTTTCTGAGCGGACATTATCTTGTCCGTTTCCTCGACCAGCGTAGGAATGAAGCGCAGCGCAATGGTCATCATCATGGAAAGCTCATGCACCGGGACGTGTATCTTCTTCAGCGGAGAAAGCAGCCGCTCGATAGCGTCCGTCAGCATTATCGGAGATGTGGTGTAGGTCAGCAGCGACATACCGATGATCAGTGTGAGAACGCGTATCAGCATGAACAGCGCCGTGTTTATTCCCTCCGGATAAATCTCGATGAACTCCCACTTGAACAGCGGGGTCTCGCCCTTCACGAAGAACAAATTCAGTATGCCCGTGAATATCATCAGCGGAAGGATAGGCTTCACGCTTTTCAGTATCATGATGAGCTTTATCTTCGCCAGCACATAGCAAAGCACCATGAAAAGCATTCCCAGCAGCAGGCCAGTGTAGCTCTGCGCGGTGAAAAGTATAACAAGGAACAGGATATCCAGCACGAGCTTTACGCGGCTGTCAAGCCTGTGTATGACCGAATTACCCGGAAAATACTGCCCTATCGTAATGTCCTTTATCATCTTTTGTTCTGTTCCTTCTGTTTCAGCCCTTTATCAGCGGAAGCAGGCGTTCTGCCGCCCTTTCGGTCGTGTAGATGTCGCTGCCGATATCGGTGCCGAGGTCTTTTAATATATGGCTCATTCTGGTTATCTGCGGGACGTCAAGTCCTATCTTCGCAAGCTCGTCCGTCCTGCTGAACACGTTATCCACGGTATCATAGCAGAAAAGCCTGCTCTTGTTCATAACGAGGACCTTCCCCGCGTACTTCACGATATCCTCCATCGAATGGGAGACCAGAAGTATCGTCTTGCCGAATTTATCATGGTAGCGCTTTATCTGCGCCAGTATCTTGTCCCTGCCCTTCGGGTCGAGACCTGCGGCGGGCTCGTCAAGAATGAGCACCTCCGGGTCCATCGCAAGCACCCCCGCGAGGGCGACCCTGCGCTGCTGACCGCCTGAAAGCTCAAACGGAGACCTGTCCAGCAGATGAACTATATCCATGCTCTCTGCGGCGCTGCGGACGCGCTTTTTTATGTCATCCTCGGAAAGCCCCATGTTCTTCGGACCGTAGGCTATATCCTTTGCCACGGTCTCCTCGAACAGCTGGTGCTCGGAATACTGGAACACAAGTCCCACCTTGAAGCGTATGTCCCGGATATTCACGCCCTTGCTCCAGATATCCGCGCCATCAACCAGGACGGTGCCGGAGGTTGGCTTCACAAGCCCGTTGAAATGCTGTATCAGCGTGGATTTTCCGCTGCCGGTGTGCCCGATTATTCCCACGAATTCGCCCTGCCTTATGGACAGATCAACGCTGTTCACCGCAGTCTTTTCAAACGGAGTGCCTATGCTGTATTTGTAGGTGACTTTATCGCACCGGAGCACCACCGGGCGGTCATCCTCAGAATTATCCGCCGGTTTCGGAGGTATCGCCGCGCTCCTGCCCTCTGTGAGCCTGAAAAGAGCCTCGGCGCATTCCCGCTCGCCGATTATTTCCGGGGAAATATCAACATTCCTTTCACGGAGCATATCGCACAGCTCCGTCACCTGCGGAACGTCCAGACCAACGGATTTCAGCCGCTTCACCTGCGAGAATATCTTCTTCGGAACATCGTCCATGATGATGTTTCCGCCGTCCATTACGACAACGCGGTCAGCCTGCGCCGCCTCGTCCATGTAATGCGTGATGAGCACCACTGTAATGCCCTTTTCGCGGTTGAGCGCGTGTATCGTGTTCATTACCTCGCGCCTGCCCTTGGGATCCAGCATGGCGGTGGGCTCGTCCATGACTATACAGCGCGGCTGCATGGCGATGACTCCCGCGATCGCCACTCTCTGCTTCTGACCGCCGGAAAGCTGGTGCGGAGCGTGCTCGCGGTATTCGTACATATCCACCTGCTTCAGCGCTTCGTCTACCCTCCGGCGTATCTCCGGCTGGGGGATCCCCATGTTTTCCGGTGCGAATGCAACGTCCTCTTCAACGATCGTTGCAACCAGCTGGTTGTCAGGATTCTGGAACACCATTCCCACAGTCTGGCGGATATCGAACAGCCTGTCCTCGTCCGAGGTATCTATGCCCGCGACAGTCACCTTACCCTTTGTCGGGATCAGTATCGCGTTGAAGTGCTTCGCAAGAGTGGACTTTCCGCAGCCGTTGTGCCCCAGTATCGCAAGGAACTGTCCCTCCGGCACGGAAAGGCTCACGTCCTTCAGCACCTGGCTGCGGCTTATCTCTTTTCCGTCCTCGTCCCGGGCAACATAGTCAAAGCTGACGTTTTCAACTTCTATTATATTCAAACGTTTTCACCTGTTATCTCAAAAATGTACTATCGCGGTGCTTCCTGCGGGGAGCGCCATTCCGGTCTGCTTTACCGGAAGCCCTATCTCCTGGGAATCCACCGTGATGTCAAAACGCCTGCCGACCGTCATCTGGAGCAGGTAGCTCATAACGCTGGCGGAAAGCCCGGTGGTGTAGCTGTTCAGCAGGATGAACAGCGGCTTGTCGGAAAGGAGCTGCGTGCAGCTCTCCATAAGGTCGTAAATGCAGTCTTCAAGCTTCCACATCTCGCCGTTAGTGCCCCTGCCGTAGCTCGGAGGGTCAAGGATTATTCCGTCATAGTGGTTCCCGCGGCGTATCTCGCGGTTGATAAACTTCTGCGCGTCGTCAACTATCCAGCGTATCGGCTTGTCCGACAGCCCGGAGAGCTTCGCGTTGGTGCGCGCCCAGTCCACCATGCCCTTTACCGCGTCCACATGGCACACGGAGGCTCCCGCCGCCGCGCAGGCAAGCGTGGCTCCGCCGGTGTACGCGAACAGGTTGAGCACGTTTATCGGACGGTCCGCGGAGCGTATCGCGTTCATACAGTAGTCCCAGTTGACCGCCTGCTCCGGGAACAATCCGGTGTGCTTGAATCCGGTAGGCTTCACCATGAAGGTGAGCTCCCCGTACTTTATCTGCCAGCTCTCCGGAAGCTTCCTGCGGTAATCCCAGGATCCGCCGCCCGATGAGGAGCGGTTATATTTCGCATGGGCGGTGCGCCATTCCGGCGCCTCGCCGATGCACTTCCAGATTATCTGAGGGTCTGGGCGGATAAGGGTGACGTCACCCCAGCGCTCCAGACGCTCGCCGTCTGATGTGTCTATAAGGCAGTAATCCTGCCATTTGTCTGATAATCTCATTCTTTTGTCCTCTGTTCTGCTTATTCTTAACGCTCACCTAGCTCTGACCGGGTGGCGGACAACTGTTTTCAGTCTTTCCGGCGCACACTTTCGCGGGTCTGAAAGATAAATTTCATGGTGCATTCGTTCGGCGCTTATATCCGGAACAAATCCGTTCTGTGCCGCGTATTCATGCATTGCTTCTATGGTTTTCGGCTCATCGTCATATGAACCGATGTGCATACACTGCACACATTGTCCTTCATCATAGGTGAAAAATTCCACTTTGGAAAGATCAAGATTCTTCTTTCTGGAAGCTTCCCCCACCGCCCAGTTAAATTCTTCAACAGTAACAAAATCGGGCAGCCTTATTGCCGAAATGAAGTGGAAATCCTCCTTATGAGAATAGTCGATTGCATCAGAGCCGTCCTGCCACCAGAATCCCTCAAGCGGCGGAACCACATAATCGAAATAGCCGTCCATTATGTGGCTGCCCATTTTGCTCATCTTTATAGTGAACGCAACAGCGTACAGCAGCCCGATTGACTCCCTGTACTCGCTGTTATCACTGTTGGGGTCGCCTGTTCCGCGAACTGCTATATAGTTTATCACAGGGACGTTTACAATACCCGGCTTTTTAGGCGGCATATAGAACTCTTTATATTCCTTTTTGAAATCAAACGGCATATTTCAGTTCCTCCCTGTTGACTCAGAGCTTTTCCCACTCGATACAGCCCGGGAGCTTCATCTCTTTAATGAACTCCTCCGCTATCTCAAGTATCTTTTCCTCCGGTACTATCTGCCCGCGGTTCAGCTGATAGACTTCACCGTCTATGTCAACGTTTATCACGCCGTGGCGGGTTTTGTCTCCTATGGAAACATACGCCGTGCCGCCCTCGCTCTCGAAGTAGTTTATCGAAGCGCCCTCCTCGCAGCAGAGTATCGCCATGCATGGATAGGTGTCCGTTCCCTCGCCGAGCCATATCTCGCCGCAGGCGGCTTTCAGCGCAGTTCTGAGCTGCTCGCTGTCGTCAGCCGGGAAATTTCCATTGTTTGCACAAACTAACATTGTATCCTCCGCCTTATGTAAGGCTGTTTCTTACTTCATCCGCTATGCTGTCGGCAAGGCGCTTCACCATTTCCATGTCCTTGCCCTCGACCATAACGCGCACCAGCGGCTCCGTGCCGCTCTCGCGGACGAGGACGCGCCCGTTTCCGGCGAGCTCCCTTTCAGCGGCTGAAATGCTCTCGGTTATCGCGGGGACGGTGCTCCACTTGCCCTTGCCGCTCTCGGTTATCTTCACGTTCACCAGGAGCTGCGGGTAATCCACGATATCCCGGCAGAGCTCGGAGAGATTCTTCCCGGTGTCCTGCATCACCTTTATCAGCATTGCGGCGGTAAGCTGACCGTCTCCGGTGGTCGCGTGGTCGAGCATGATTATATGCCCGGACTGCTCCCCGCCTATATTATAGCCGTTTTTCAGCATTTCTTCCAGGACGTACCTGTCGCCGACCTTGGCGCAGACGGTCTTCATGCCGTTCTGCTTCATGAAGTCATGGAAACCAAGGTTGCTCATAACGGTAACAACCGCGGAATCTCCCTTTAGTATGCCCTTTTCCTTCATGCGCTTTGCGAGCACTGCGATTATACGGTCGCCGTCTATGACGTTTCCGTTTTCATCGACTGCAAGGCACCTGTCCGCGTCGCCGTCGAATGCGAATCCTGCAGCCGCTCCGCTGTTGCTGACGTACTCGCAGAGCTGGTCGATATGCGTGGAGCCGCAGTTGTCGTTGATGTTGGTGCCGTCCGGCTCGTCTGCAATGAACTCGCAGTCATTCCCGAGATATGCAAACAGCTTTCGCGCAGTCGCAGCGGAGCTTCCGTTGGCGCAGTCAAAGCAGAACTTCTTGTTCAGCCCCGCGTAGTCTCCCGCCCCTGCGCAGCTGCGGATATGCTGTATGTAATCCTTGCATGCGCTGCTGAGACGCGTTATCCTGCCGACATCTGTTCCACTGCACAGCGGGATATCGGCGGTCCCGTCAAGGATCAGGGACTCTATCTCCTCCTCGGTGCTGTCGGGCAGCTTGAATCCGCTGGAGGAAAACAGCTTTATGCCGTTGTATTCCACGGTATTATGCGACGCGGATATCATAACTCCCGCGTCTGCGTTGTATTCCCTGACGAGGTAAGCCACCGCCGGGGTGGGGACTACTCCGAGCTGAAGCGCGTTGGCTCCCACGGAAGCAAGCCCCGCCGACAGCGCCGCCTCAAGTATCTTTGAGGAAATTCTGGTATCCATGCCGACAAGTATATTCGGATGAGCCTTTCCGCTCTCCTTTGTCAGGACGTAAGCCGCAGCCCTGCCTATCTCCATGGCTCTTTCGCAGGTGAGCTCGGTTATTGCCACGCCCCTTGCGCCGTCAGTGCCGAAAATTCTTCCCATATTGACCCCCATATTTTATCCGCAGTGCGGAATTTTATCAGATGTCGTCCAGAGTCTGCTGACCGTTCTGGAGTATCCCAAGATGTCTGTATGCAAGCGCTGTCGCAGTCCTGCCGCGCGGAGTCCTCGCAATGAAGCCGAGCTGCATGAGGAACGGCTCGCAGACCTCCTCCAGCGTGACGGATTCCTCGCCAAGCGCCGACGCCAGCGTTTCAAGCCCCACCGGTCCTCCGTTGTAGCCCTTGATTATCATTTCGATGAAGCGGCGGTCAAGACGGTCGAGACCAAGCCTGTCGATATCCTCGCGGGCAAGGGCGATATCCGCGATCTCCTGAGTTATCTTTCCGTCTCCGAGCACCTCGGCATAGTCGCGCACACGCTTTAAAAGCCGGTTCGCGATTCGCGGCGTCCCGCGGGAGCGCTTCGCTATCTCCATTGCGCCGTCCTTTGTGCAGGGGATCGCGAGTATCACCGCCGAGCGCTGCACTATGCTGCAAAGCTCCTCGGGAGTATACAGCTCCAGCCGCTGGATAACGCCGAAACGGTCGCGCAGCGGCGCTGAAAGCTGACCAGAGCGCGTTGTGGCGCCTATCAGCGTGAACTTCGGCAGGTCTATGCGAATGGACCGCGCAGACGGACCGTTGCCCATGATTATGTCCAGCACATAGTCCTCCATTGCCGGGTAGAGGACTTCCTCCACCTGCCGGGAGAGCCTGTGTATCTCGTCAATGAACAGGACGTCATTCGGCTGGAGGTTGGTCAGCAGCGCCGCAAGGTCTCCCGCCTTTTCTATCGCGGGACCTGACGTAACGCGGATATTCACGCCCATCTCATTCGCGATAATGCAGGAGAGCGTGGTCTTTCCCAGTCCCGGAGGTCCGTACAGCAGTACATGGTCAAGGCACTCGCCGCGCTTCTTTGCGGCCTCTATGTATACCTTCATGTTCTCCTTGACCTTTTCCTGGCCTATGTATTCGTCAAGTACCTTCGGGCGGAGGGAATACTCGATATCGGTATCTGCCTCATTATATTCCGGCTCGACTATTCTGTTACTGTTCCCGGGATTTCCCCCGAATTCAGACATTTCAAGCATCTTTGTCCTTCTCCTCCGTGTCCTGTGGTTCTTCCTTTTCTATGTGACGGTAGTAATTTTCCGGCAGGTCTTCGCCGTCCGCTTCCTCCGCATGATTGAACATGCGCAGCGCGGTCATGCGCTTTGAGAGCTGCTCCGGATCCTTGTAGCCACAGAGTATCGCCTTGTCGTAATGCTCCTCGGCGGATTTTTCATCATCGTGCATTGCGTACCATGTGGCAAGCTCCGCCTGGACAAGAGGGTGCCCCTCCTGTATTTTTTCCAGCTTCTTCAGGGTCTCAAGAGCCCTGTCGTCCTCGCCGCGCAGCATATAGATGAGCGACAGGCTGTAATAGGAGTATCCGTGATTCGGGTCGTACTTCAGCGCCTGCTCAAAGCAGTACTCAGCGTTTTCCAGCTTTCCGTCGGCGTAATACGCGTGGCCAAGTCTGGACTGTATCTCGGGGTTGTCCGGAGCGACCTCCGCAGCCTTGCGGAAAGCCCACAGCAGGCGCGGCTCGCTTTCAGTCTCCTCGTACAGCTTGATGAGCCACTCCACGCAGAAAAGCTGATTCTGCCGCACGCTTGCCATGCTGAGCGATTTCATCAGGAGCTCCTCCGCGTCAGGGTAATTGCCCTGAAACAGCTTCACGATTCCCTTGTAAGCAACGCGGGCGCTCTCGTCGCTTGCGACTACTTTCAGCCCGTGCTTTCCGAGCGCTTTTAACGCAGCGCGGCGCAGATCGATCTTTTCCTTAATAAGCGAAAAAATCATGCTGAGAACAACCACAACAAGCGTCATTCCGCACAGAATAATTCCGGACATACACATCAAATTGTATTTCTCATCGCCAAGGAACAATATAATAAACAGCAGGAACTCACAGCCTGCAAGCACTGCAAATATATTTCCGGATAATTCCGACCGCTTCAGAGCGCTCACCTCCCATAACCAGATTTATTACCGGCTGAAACTCAGCCAAGCCGCTTCAGCGCGTACTTTATAAGCTCCTCCACCGTACTGTCAGGGTTCGCGCCGCTGAGCGCCGCCTGAGCCTGCGGCAGTGCAAATCCGAGCACGCAGAGCGCCGTGACCGCCTCCGCAGCCGCGTTTCCGCCTGCCGCCGCGGCTGTGACCGGCTCGGTGCCGAAATCCGCCGCAGAAATGTGCTGCTCCTTGGCGACCTTGTCCTTGAGCTCCATAACGATCCTCTGGGCTATTTTGTTACCGATTCCCGGAGAGCGGGTCAGGGTCTTGCTGTCGCCAGTGGTTATGCAGAGCGCGAGTTTTGACGGCGTGATATCCGAAAGGATCGACAGCGCCGCCTTTGGACCTACTCCAGAAACGGAAGTAAGCTGCCTGAACGCCTGTAACTCCGCGGTGTCCGCGAAACCGAACAGGTCGACCGCGTCCTCGCGGACGTTGAGCTGCGTGAAGAGCTTCACCTCGCCGCTGCCGCCTATCTTTTTCAGCGTGTTCATCGTGGTACGGCAGGCGTAGCCTACTCCCCCGCACTCCACCACTGCAAGGTTGGGCTCGGTATGGATAAGTTCGCCGTGTAAGCTGTATATCATGTAAATTACCTCTTGTTCCTGTGGAATATCTTCCCCCGTGCGCCGTCATTCTCGGAAGCCCTGGCTATGAGCTCGGAAAGCTGAGAGCCGCTGGAATGTCCGTGGCATATTGCAAGAGCCACGGCGTCCGCGGTGTCGTCCGGCTTCGGTATCTCGTTCAGGTGCAGGATATTCTTCACCATTTCCTGAACCTGGTGCTTTTCCGCCTTTCCGTAGCCTACCACCGCCTGCTTCACCTGCATGGGCGTGTACTCGTAAATGTCAACGTCATGCTGAACGGCGGACAGCAGGATCACCCCGCGCGCCTGTGCAACGTCAATTCCTGTGGTCTTGTTGTTGGTGAAGTACAGCTTCTCAATGGACATGCAATCCGGCTGGAACATATCCAGCACCTTGTTCATATCGCTGTATATCTCCATAAGCCTGAGATCGAAGCTTGTCCCGGCGTCAGTCGTGATCGCGCCGTAGTTCACCACGGAAAACTGCGCCCGGACGTAGTCAAGGACCCCATAGCCGACTATCGCGTAACCCGGGTCGATTCCGATTATCCTCATGTGTAGCTTTCGTTATCCGTGATGTACTCGCGTACCCTGAGCGGTATCCCCATGCTGTCCGCAAGCTCCTGGCAGCGTTCTATCTCCTCCGCGGAGATGACATCGACCACTGTGAACTTGGTCTGTACGCCCATATTCTTCATATCCCTGGCGAAATCCAGCATTGCCTGGAATGCCGGCTCGCCGAAATGCGGCCTCGTGACCTCATTGTATCGCTTCGCGTCCGGGGCGTTAAGGCTTATGGAAGCTATGTCGATAAGCCCGCGGAAACGCTCGATGTCGAAATCCGGGTGGATCATGCGGACAAGACCGTTAGTGTTCAGGCGTATCTTCATGTCGGAATGCTCACGGATATACTCCGCGGTCCTTACCAGCATATCCGCGCGGACTGTGGGCTCGCCGTAGCCGCAGAATATCGCATTCGTGCAGCCGGTCTTGTCGAAAGCCTCGTAAGCGGCGGTTATCTCATCAAAGGAGGGTTCATGCTCCAGCCAGAGACTGCCGTTATCCTTCACGGAATCGGAATTGTTCCGCAGGCAGAACACACAGTTGCAGGGGCAGCCGTTGGTTATATTAATGTACATCTGACCATCAAATTTGTAAAAAATCGTCATATAGATACACTCCTACACATAAAATTATTCATTATATTATACCACTATATTGCGGTTTTGTCAAATCGAAATTCACTAAATATTGCCCCTGAAACGGCGCAAATAGTCGTTTTCATAAAAATTTCAGCCGGGATGTTTCTCCCGGCTGAAAGCAGGTAACATCTAAAAGACTACCGTAAAATAGTTTTCAGGCTGCCTGTGGTTATTCTGAAATTACCTGTCCGTCCGTAGTGATAACGTCCACACGCACCGGAATGCTCTTTCCACTTGCGCTGACCGCACGCTCCACGGCGCTTACGATGCCTCCGCAGCAAGGGACCTCCATGCGGACTACGGTTATGCTCCTTATTTCGTTTGCACGGATTATTTCACCGAGCTTCTCTGCATAATCCACATCATCGAGCTTGGGGCAGCCTATGAGCGTTACCCTGCCGCTGATGTACTTCCTGTGGAAATCTCCGAAGGCGTAAGCGGTGCAGTCCGCGGCGATGAGCAGGTCGCAGCCGCTGAAGTACGGAGCCCGGGCTCCCGCCAGCTTTATCTGTACCGGCCACTGACCGAGCATACTCGGGACCTCCCCCGCGTTCGCCGGAGCCGTCTTCGGCTTCATCTGGGCTGCGCGCATTCCCGGGCAGCCTGTAAACGCCGGCTTTGCCGCAGGCTTCGGAGCTTCCTTTTCTGCGAGGTGGCGCTTTACCGCCTCCTCGTCAAACTCGGGCGCCTCGCGCTGCACGAAGCTGATAGCATTCATGGGACAGGCGGGCAGGCAGTTGCCCAGTCCATCGCAGAAGTCCTCCCGCAGGAGCTCCGCTTTTCCGTTTACTATGCCTATCGCGGCTTCCTTGCAGGCATTCGCGCAGAGACCGCAGCCATTGCATTTCTCCTTGTCTATATGTATGATCTGTCGAATCATGTTATGTTCTCCTTTTCCCATTGATTTCAGCGGCAATGCCGCCGTATATATGATAACGCTTTTATTACGGAATGTCAATAGAAAGGCATAAACTACATTTACCGCCAGATTCTTCTGCGGCTGTTTGTCTGTTACGGAAAAGCGGAGTCTGCAAACGCCGCTTTATTTGTAGGATTTTTTTTGCGATTCCGCTTGACAGGCTGAATAATATGTGTTACAATTATCATTGTAATTTCTGTCGAATGATCGATGACAGCTTAAATAAACCAAGGAGGAATTATAAATGGATAATATTCACGCAGGAGATAAGGTAGTTGTAAGACTCAAGGAAAGCTATTACAGCGATGGCAACACACGTCCTATCGTACAGGGCGAGGTGGTTTACGCTTCCCCGAAGGGTACATACGCTGTCGTAAACGTTGGAAAGTACAACGTTACATACTGGAACAACGAGATAAACCTTTTCGATACAAACAAGTACAGATATTCTAACAACGGCAATCGCGTCGAGCCCATCCCCGGTGCCGCTTCTGATGACGACCAGCAGTAATTCACGGCTGACATAAAGTTCCCCTCCGATTCCGGAGGACAGAAACCGTCGAAAAAGTCACTAAAGTGACTTTCCCGCCGAACATCCGCGCCGCGCGCACTCATTATCAGCTACGCTGATAATTCGCACACTTGCGCGGATAGAAGTGTTTTTTGCCTCGGCAAAGCTGAGGCAAAAAACGGATTTCAAAAGCCCGCTTCGCGGGCAAATGATACTTTTCGACAAGCTGTCCCCTCCGATTTCCGGAGGGGATTTTTGTATAAAAAGACTGCCGCGGGAGGTCATCACCTCTGGCGGCAGTCGCATCATTATGCCCCGAAAAGTTCCTTGGAGAGCCATACATAAGCGGTATCGAGCGCTTCGTACAGGCTGCCCATTTCGCCCTTGCGGATCTTTGTGAGGTCAACCGGCTCCGTTCCGGTCGGAACCATCTGGACCATCACCTTTGTGGGGATCTCGCCGTCCTTGAAGGTTTCGCTTTCGCGGATCGTAAGCTTGGTCACGACCTTGTCGCCCATGCTTCCGTAGTAAATCTCATTTCCGCTTCTCACCAGAGGGAAACCGCGGTAGTAGACAAAATTACTTTCAGCCATTGTTAATTACCTCCATATACAATATATAAATTACCAGTTGAGCTGGATATCTCCGCCGTTGAGCAGAGCGTCAAGGTTGCTGAGCAGACGCTCAGTATAGACCTCGCGCACCTTGTAGAGCACGTCTCCGTTTACGCGGACTATGCTCTTGCGGTCATCGGACTTGTAGAACTCCAGCGTGTCCTCAAGTCTGCCGTAGGTGCTCTCATACTCCGGACGGTACTCGAACTTTACAGTAATGTAAGGCTCGTATTCGGAATCCTCAAAGAAGAGTTCCTCGCCCATGGACGTGATAAGGTGCTGATAGAAGCTCTTGAACTTGGTCTCGTCAAGCGCCTCGCTGCCATAGTAGAACGTGTGGTTGTCGGAATCTCCGTCAACAGTGAACTTGTACTCGCCGTCCGGCGTTGTGACCGTCAGCGTGTCCACCGTGTAGATATACGGGGAAATAGGTCTGCGGGACATGATATCCTCGACCTTGAACGTGTACCACGGGGCGTTCGCAGTGCTTATCGCATAAATGAGCCTGTCGCCCTCGAACATCGCGTAATATCCGGTCACCTTGGAAAGCGAGCCGGAGCTGTCGTCAGAGTCGTCAGTGGAGCGTATCTCGTTTCCGAGAAGCAGCACCCTCGCCTTTCCGCCGTACTTGAAGCTTATGCGGCAGTACGGATCGTCAAGGCCCGTGAGCGCAAGCTCCTCCTCGGTGGGGTCGATATACTGGCAGGAAGCCGCGTTGAGCGCGTACAGTCCGTAGCATATCGTCTGACCGCTGGTGGTGTCCACCTCGGCGGTTATCGGGGAAGTTATGCGGTGGGAGTTGAACGTTGTGATGACGGAATCCTCGTCCTCCGCTTCCTCCTTGATGTCGTACATATACTCTATCTCGACCGGCTCGGAAAGGTCCTTGCGCTCGATAGTGAGATAGTCGAGCTCCTGCGGATTGTTGGCGTCATAGGACTCGGTCAGCACCAGGCTAACGAAGTCCTTGATGTCATAGAACACGCTTCCGGTGCTGTAATAGCTTACCTGGAGAACGTCATTGCTGCCCTTTTCGCAGAAATAAACATAGTTGGTCGCCGCCGGGTTGCGTATTCCGAAGCACATCTCGTTTGTCGTGCCATCGTCAAACGTTATCTTCACGGTGGAAACCGGCTCGGCAAGCCCGTATTTTCCGAGGTCGGAGGCGCCGCTTTCAACGGTGGAAGCCGCCGAAAGTCCCGCCATGCTGCGCACGAACGCCCCTATCGTGGAGCTGTTGTGCTCCACGCCCTCAAGCTGCGGACTGGTCCAGTAGTACTCAGTCGATGTGGTCACGTTTCCGTCGTCGTCAGTGGAAGCGACCTCGCGCTGCTGACGCTCGAACGAGAAGCTGCCGGTCTCGTTTGAAACCTCCAGCTTCAGGACGTTCTGCTGCTCCTTTTCGTTGATAACGACCTTGTCGCTGTCAGAGGAGCCTGCATCGGAAGCGCTGCTCTCCGTTTCGCCGGTCGTGGAGCTGTCCGAAACGGACGATGTTCCGGAAGTCCCGGAGGAATTATCCTCCGAGCCGTCCGCGGGCTTCGTCATAAGAAGCACCAGGAGCACCGCTCCCAGCACCAGAAGCACAGCCGCCGCAATGATAACGGTTTTTGTGGTTTTTGAAAGCTTTGCCATTTATCTGTGCCTCCTGCGCACCCAGATAACTATACCAAGGACGATAACAACTATCGGCACTACGATGCAGAGGACTACCGCCAGGACATTGGCGTTCTCCTGATTTACCTCGAAGCCGACATTGGAGAAGGACTTCGCGGTTATCGTGATACCCTCGGTCTTTCCGGAGATATAGTTGAACATATTTATCAGGAAGTCCTGATTGTTGGAGTTTGCGTAGTTCATGAACATGCTGTTGGCGATCATTCCGGAACCGAACGCTACAACCCTCGTAACGTCCTGAGTAGTGCTGTGCACCTTGTATGCGCAGACTGCGTCATTGAATGCGCCGGATTCCGCCGAGGAAGCGTCGAAGCTGCTGTCGGAAAGAGTGCTTATCGGACGGAGGTATGCCCCATCGTGGCTCTTTATCAGGATCTCCTGCTCAACGCTGCCCTTGGTGCCGCCGTCCCACATCTGGATAACCGGGCGGACGTAAGCGTCGTATGTCAGCAGGCTGCTTCCGTAGGTGTTCCCTGCGTAGTCAGTGTCCTGGATCTCCTGGAGATGAACATACTCCATGCCGCCGTAGGTGTAGGAAGCGTTGCTCTGGAGCACAAGGCTGTCGCCTATCTCGATACCCCATTCCGCAAGGAACGAAGCGAGGTTCTTCATGGAACTGCTCTCATCGTCAGCCGGAGCATAGCTGGGCTGGCTGTAAGAAGCAAAGTATATCAGGTTCTTTCCGAATGCGCCGCCGTTGTCAAGGAATCTGGACAGCTTGGAAAGGCTGTCGTTGTCGTAATCCATGGAAGGCGCGTACATTACCACGTAGTCAATGCCGCTGTCTATCTCGGAAATGCTCTGAATATTGATAGTCTCAACATCGTAGCCGTTCTTGTCGAGAAGCGCGGAAAGCGAGCTGCTGTCCTCCTCGCCGAAGCCCTCAGTGAACGCAACGCGCACGGGGTCGGTGTTGGTGACGTACATCAGCGCGGATATCGCCGCCTGCTCAACATTGCTTCCCTCGATTATCTGGGAAGCATAGGAGCTGTTGACGTACTGGTTAACGTACTGCTCGATATAGTTCTCCGGATAGCCGTACTGCGAAAGATTATCGCGGAATGTCGGGCAGGAGAAATAATTGCCCGGCGTGATTATGCGGTGCCTTCCGGTATCGGCGGATTCCACCACGATATAGTTTTCAGAAAGCGTCTCGCCGTTGAATCTGGACGTAAAATCCGGATTCTGGTCGATAAGGAGATACTGGAGCTTGAAGTGCTCGTTCTCCATAGCCATTTTCTTGAGGAGCTCGTTTACGCTCTTATAATAGGTTCCGCCGCTCTCGAAGCTCGCCTCGGAGTTCATTACGGAAACCGTAACGTCCTTGTCGAACGTGCTGAGGTAGTTCACCGTAGCGTCATCCAGCGTGTAAACTCCGGTGTCGGTGAGGTCAGCCGTTGTATCCACCCGGTCGGAGATTATGCTGACGATAACGTTCAGCACGACTACCGCCGCCACGAACAGAATGGTCAGTACCACAGCCATGGTGCCGTGCTTCAGTGTGCGCACGTTGACCTGGTGCTTTCTCTCGGCGGGATTTCCGTTGCGTATCTCAGCCTGCTGCTTTGCGGGCTTCTTTCCCCCGGAGGGCTTGTCGGTCTTTGCCTCCGCAGTTTCGGGAGCCGTCTCAGGGGCAGTGCTTTCTTCAAGCTGATTCTTTTTGTTGTCTGTCATATCTGCTCCCCCTCTCTCAGCTCCAGCGGCGGCGTTCGATTATCCGCATCGTCAGGAAGTTGAAAATTACTATCATGCTCAGGAAGAACAGGATATTCTTCAGGCTGAATATTCCGTAGGTGAATTCCCTGTACTTGTACAGCACGGAAAGAGAATTGATGATATCCTTGAGGAAATCAACGGAAACAAAATTAGAGATAACATCGAACAGGCACAGGAGTATGTTGAGACCTATGCTGCCGATAGCCGCGATCATCTGGTTTTCGGTAAGGCTGGAAATGAATATTCCCGCCGAAATGAACACCGCGCCCATAAGGATTATGCCGACAAAGTTTCCGAAGAAGCCTGCCCATGCAAATGTAAGCCCGGTGTCAGAGCCCGCGACCGCCGCAGAGAGTCCCAGCGCATAGACGAGCATTACCGCCGCGCCGATAAGGAAAATGAAGAACGCCGCAAGGAACTTCCCCGCAACTATCCCGAAAAGGCTCACTGGAGCCGTCAGCGTGAGCTGATCGGTCTTCTGGCGCTTGTCGTCCGCCATGGTCCTCATGGTGAGTATCGGAATAAGTATCATCATTATAAAGAACATCCACAGGAAAACGTACTGCATGTCTGCGGAGCCGCTGGTAAGGCAGGTTATCCACAGGAACAGTCCCGAGAACCCATAGAATACCGCAAGGTAAACGTAACCCAGCGGAGATGTGAAATAGGACGCGAATTCGCGCTTCAGGATTGCTGTCATTTCCGCGCACCTCCGTTGTCGATATTGCCATAGAAGTCGCCGGTGGTGAGCTTCAGGAAGATCTCCTCAAGGGTAAGCTCGCTGCTTCTCATCAGGAGTATCGGGTAGTTTCTCGCCGCCATGCGCTTGAATACCTCTCGGCGGATGTCGCAGCCCTCCTCGGCGTTGAGCTCGTACTCGCCGATAGTCTTGTCGATCGTGCGGTTGAGGTGGACCTCCACCATCTGCGGTATCTGCTCAAGCAGCGCCTTTACTTCCTTAGTAGGACCTTCCACCTGGACAGTCAGCTTATGGTCTGCGGACAGGTTGTGCGAAAGGTGCTCGGTGGTGTCGTTGGCTACCAGCTTTCCGCGGTCGATGACAACTATTCTGTCGCATACCGCCTGAACCTCAGACAGAATGTGCGAGGAAAGGATAACCGTGTGGTTCTTTCCCAGCTTCTTTATCAGAGTGCGTATCTCGATTATCTGCTTGGGGTCAAGACCTACGGTCGGCTCGTCAAGGATAAGCACCTTGGGATTTCCGACAAGCGCCTGTGCAAGTCCCACACGCTGCTTGTAGCCCTTTGAAAGGTTGCGGATAACACGTCCGGAGACTTCGTTTATCTTTACAAGGCTGCATATTTCAGCAAGATGGGAGCGCTTCGGCAGCTTGCACTTCTTCAGGCTGTAAACGAAGCTCAGGTACTCCATCACCGTCATGTCAAGGTAAAGCGGAGGCATTTCCGGCAGATAGCCGATGTCCTTCTTCGCCCTTACCGGATCCTCCAGGATATCAACGCCGTTTATCAGCGCCTGCCCTCCGGAGGACGACAGATATCCGGTCAGCATATTCATCGTGGTGGATTTACCCGCGCCGTTAGGCCCGAGGAATCCCAGGATCTCGCTCTCCCCTGCGGAAAAGCTTATTCCGTCCACTGCGAGCTTGCTGCCGTAGCTTTTGCTCAGATTTTTTACTTCGATCATTATATATGTCCTTTTCCGCATAAATACGGTACGTTCTGAGGCATATTTTCCGTAATATGGCAGATATATGCCCATGCACATATTATCTTATCACACTAAAGTGATGAAACTGTGAATTAACCATGAATATGCAGTAAAATGTTAAATGATTTTGGGCACCTTAAAAGCCTCGGTGAAAGAAGCTTTTATCAGCGCGCCTCACGTCAGCCGATTTCAGCGGTGAGCTTCTCGACTGCCTTGTTCATGCGTGCGAGGGTGTCCTGCTTTCCGAGGATCTTGGCAAGCTCAACGCCGCCGCCCGGGGTTACAGCCTTGCCGCTCAGCGCAACGCGCAGCGGGTAGAGGTACAGTCCGTTCTTTACGCCGTCAACCTCTATCTGCTTAAAGAGCGCGTCATGAATGTTCTCAGCGGTAAAGTCCTCAACGCCCTCAATGACAGGAATGAGCTTTTTGAGCGCCTCAAGGGATGTCTGCGGGGTAGTCTTCATCTTCTTGCTGACGTACATATCAACGGAGTACTCCGGCATGGCGTCAATGAAGTCAACACGCTCGGGAATATCGTTGAACACCTCTGTTCTGGGCTGAAGTCCCTGGCAGAGGAGCGGCAGGTCGATGTCCGTGCGCTTGCAGGTCTGGCGTATCCACGGCTCTGCGAGCTCCACGAACTTCTCCAGCGGGAGCGCGCGGATATACTCCGCATTGATCGCGGTGAGCTTCATCGGGTCAAAAATTGCCGGAGATTTGGATATACCTGAAAGATCGAACGCTTCGATCATCTCATCAAGCGTGAATATCTCCTTCTCGCCCTTGGGCGCCCAGCCGAGGAGCAGAATGTAGTTCAGGATAGCCTCGGTAAGATAGCCCTTTGCGCGGAAATCCTCAAAAGAAGCGTCGCCGTCGCGCTTGGAGAGCTTGTGGGTAGCGTCGCGCATGATGTGCTCAACGTGGATATACATAGGGGGCTCCCAGCCGAACGCTGCGTAAAGCAGATTGTACTTCGGCGCGGAGGAAAGGTACTCGTTGCCTCTGACAACGTGGGTGATCCCCATGGTGTGGTCGTCAACAACGTTCGCGAAGTTGTAAGTCGGCATTCCATCGGACTTCAGGAGCACCTGATCGTCCAGGTCGGCGTTCTCGACCGTGATGTCTCCGTATATCTCATCGTGGAATGTAGTCGTGCCTTCGTTCGGGATCTTCTGGCGGATAACGCAGGATTCGCCGGAATCATGGCGCTTCTTTGCCTCGGCGGGGTCAAGGTCGCGGCAGGGGCAGCGGCTCGCGGAGGCAAGTCCGCTCGCGGTGTCCTCGCTGCTGTTCTCGTTCTTGGTGCAGAAGCAGTAGTACGCATTGCCGTTCTCTACCAGCTTCTCCGCATATTCCTTGAACATACCCATTCTCTCGCTCTGGACATACGGTCCGCAGGGTCCGCCGATATCCGGACCCTCGTCCCAGTTGAGCCCGCAGGTCCTGAGCGTTCTGTAAATTACATCAGTTGCGCCCTCAACGTAGCGTGCCTGGTCGGTGTCCTCGATACGCAGGATAAACTTTCCCTTGTTCTTCCTTGCGATAAGATAGGTATACAGCGCTGTGCGCAGATTTCCTATGTGCATGTACCCAGTCGGGCTGGGTGCAAATCTGGTTCTGACTTCCATTTCACTTAGTCCTTTCGTGTATTTCCAGGCGCTCTCCTGAGCCCCGCAAGGGAACGCAGAGATTGCCTTCAGTGGAGCGCGTTCTCCTTGTCCCGCGCGATCTGGTTTTTAAGCTCCTCAAGACCGGAAAACTTGGTCTCCGGTCTTATGAACCTAACCAGCGCCACTGCTATATTCTGTCCGTAAAGATCGCCGTCAAACCCGATGATGTGGGTTTCCATAACGGCTCCGGTGCCGTCATGACGGTGCTCCACCGTAGGCTTCACGCCGATGTTGGTAACGCCGTGATACTGCTTCCCGCCTACCTCGACATAGCTCTTGTATACGCCGTATCGCGGGATTATATTAGTCTCCGGTATCACCTGGTTTATCGTTGGGAAACTGATCGTTCTTCCGATCTCGTTGCCCCTGATGACCGGCAGCCTGTACCACAGCTCATAGCCGAGCAGACGGTTAGCTTCCTCTATTTCTCCGCGGCGGATATGCTCGCGGATACGCGTGGAGCTTATCATCTGCCCGTCAAGGCAGATGTCCTTAACGACCTCGACGCGCATTCCATACCGCGCGCCTATCTCCGCCAGCCGCTCCGGGGTGCCGCTGCCGCCTTTTCCGAACCGGAAATTGCTTCCGCAGCAGGCGAACCCGGCATTCAGCCTGTCGATAAGCACATTCTTCACGAACTCCTCGTCCGTGAGCCTGCACACCTCGGCGAAGTCCGGCGCGTAGAGATATTTAACGCCCATTTTTTCCATGAGCTCGCATTTGTTCTCGAAGGAGATTATATCCTCCGGGCCGCGGAATTTCGGCAGCGTAGTGTCGCAGTTGAATGTGAACACTGCGGGCTTAAGTCCCGCCTGAGCGATCGCCGTGCGTATGACCCCGACATGGCCGAGGTGCAGACCGTCAAAGTAGCCGAGAGCCACCGCGGTCTTTTCCGCTGCCTGTCCGCCGCTGTATGTTATGTCGATCAATTAAAATTCACCATCTTTACCGGAAAGCCGGTATTTTTCATTCCATGCGGAACTGCTTGACTGAAACAAGCTCGCCGCCGGCATTTATGCGTCCTACTCCGAGGAATGCTCCGCCGTATGTTATCCGGCTGAGCGCGTCCGTTTCCGTTCGCTTCCGGAGCCTGTCCGCGTCAAGGCGCACTCCGTTGAGGTACATACGCTGCTGCACCTCGTCAAGCGGTATCTCCGGCAGGTCAGCGAAAACGCTCTCCACCGGCATGAGCCACTTTTCGAGCTGCTCCGGAGAAGCGGAGCGTATCTCGTCCAGCTCATGGCACTGCTCCAGGGTATAGCCGCAGCTCCTTGTCCGGCAGAGGCTGGTCATTACCGCGCCTGTGCACAGCTTTTCCCCGATATCGTTTATCAGGGTGCGTATATATGTGCCGCCGGAGCAGTCAACGTCCAGAACGCCGTCAGTGCCGTCAAAGCTGACTAGCTCCAGCCGGGAGATCGTTGCAGGGCGCGGCTTGCGCTCCACCTCAATTCCGCGGCGCGCGAGGTCGCAGAGCTTCTGCCCGTTGACCTTCAGCGCGGAGTACATCGGCGGTATCTGCATTATCTCGCCCCGGAAATCCTCCAGACCGAACTGCATTTCCGCCTCCGTTATGCCGTTTTCACAGCGTGAGCGCAGCTTGCCCCATATATCCTGTGTGTCGGAAACGAACCCCAGCCGGAACCCCGCACGGTAGCTCTTGCTGTCGTCCGGAACGAGATCTACCGCCTTGGTAGCTCCGCCGACAAACACCGGAAGCACTCCGGTGGCCATCGGGTCGAGAGTGCCGCCGTGGCCTATCTTTTTAGTCCCAAAACAGCGCCGCATTGAAGCCACCACATCAAATGAGGTGAACTCCTGCGGCTTGTTCACGCAGATTATTCCTGTCATAGCGTGTTACCCAGTCCCTTTGCGCACGCCCAGACTATCTGCTTTTCGGTATCCTCAATGGAGCACTCGAACGCGCAGCCCGCGGCTCTTGCATGACCTCCGCCGCCGAACTGCTTTGCTATCGCCGAAACATCCGCATTTTCGCTGGAACGGAGCGAGACTTTCATAAGCCCCGGCTTCTTTTCCTTTATACATACGCCTATATCAACGCCCTCTATCTGTCTCGGAATAGCCGCAAGAGCGCCAACGTCCTCGCTGTCGATACCCTCAATGGAATCCAGAAGCGCCTGAGTTACATCTATCACGGCTATCCTGCCGCCTGAGTAGTAGCGTATTCTGCTGAGGACCGCCTGTTCAAGCTTCAGCCTGCCCTGGCTCTTCATGTCGAACATCGCGTAGTTTATGGGCACGATGTCCGCGCCGAGCTGGATAAGCTCAGCCGCATAGACATGGGTCTGCGGAGATGTGTTGCTGTACTTGAAGCAGCCGCTGTCCGTTGCAATGCCCGTGTAAAGGCTGTCCGCGATAGCGTCCGTTATCTTTACCTCCGGCATGGACTTCAGCAGCTCAAACATGAGCTCCGCCGCCGCCGCATATTCCGGAGCCAGAAGCAGGCGCTCCGCGTACTCCGTGTTGCTGACGTGGTGGTCAATGCAGAGCTGCGCCCTTTCGCCGACCTCCTGCATGGAATACAGCAGCTTTGGGTCTGCAACGTCTACTGCAACGATCGTCTGCGGCTCGAAATCCTGCTCCTCTATCTCGCGGAACATATAAGCGAATTTTTTCGGAACAGGGTCGGGGCATACCGCCTTCGCTTTCTTGCCGATCTGCTGCAAAGCCGCGCATAATGCCGTTCCGCAGCCGATAGTGTCTCCGTCAGGGCTTCCGTGCATGAGTATCTGAAAATTGTCGCTGTTTCGCAGGAAGTCTGCGGCTTCTTTAAGGTCAATTCTCCTCATCGGGCTCCTCCGGTTCTTCCTCGTCCTGCTGTGCCGGCTTCGGGAGCTTCGCGATTATCTCCTCGATATGCGCGCTGTACTCCAGTGAATTATCCGGCAGGAATATAAGCTCCGGCATTTTTCTCATGCGGATCCTTGAAGCTATCGCTTTCTTGAAATATCCGGAGGCTGCGGTCATTCCCTCAACTGCCTTATCAGTCCTGCCCTCGCCGCCGAGACACGCAACGTGCACCTTGCAGTAGGACATATCGTTGGTAAGCTCGCAGTGAGTGACCGTAACGAAGTTCTTGGAAACTCTGGGATCCTTCACGCCGCTGACCGCAGCGGAGATCTCCCTTTTGATATCCTCGGAAAGTCTTTTAATATTGAAATTAGCCATAAAACCTCCCTGCACCGGAACCGTGCGCCGGGGATTTCCCCGGCAATTCCGGAATTAGTCTCTGTATTCTTCCATGGTATAAGCCTCGAAGATGTCGCCCACCTTGATATCGGTGAACTTCTCAAGGCTGATACCGCATTCGTAGCCGGCTGCGACTTCCTTTACGGAATCCTTGAAGCGCTGGAGGCCTGCGATCTTGTCGTCGCCAACGATGATGCCATCGCGCACGATACGAACCTGACCGTTTCTTGCCACCTTGCCGTCAAGGACGTAGGAACCTGCAACTATGCCGACATTTGTGATCTTATAAACCTGACGTACCTCTACTCTGCCGAGGTCTACCTCTCTGAACTTCGGAGCAAGCATGCCCTTCATTGCGGCGGTGATATCCTCGATAGCGTCGTAAATTACGCGGTAGAGCCTGATCTCGATTCCATCGCGCTTTGCGTTCTCCTGCGCGGACGGATGAGGTCTTACGTTGAAGCCTACGATGATAGCGCCGGAAGCAGCCGCGAGCATTACATCGCTCTCGCTTACCGCGCCAACTGCGCCGTGGATCACTCTTACGCGCACTTCCTCGTTGGAGAGCTTTTCAAGCGACTGCTTTACGGCCTCCACAGAGCCCTGTACGTCTGCCTTTACGATTATCGGGAGCTCCTTTACGGTGCCCTCTTCAATAGAGGAGAACAGGTTGTCGAGAGTTACCTGGTGGTAAGCCTTGAACTGCTCCTCCTTTGCCTCCTGGCGGCGCTTCTCAACGAGTTCGCGGGCGAGCTTCTCGTCCTCGACTGCTGCGAACGTGTCGCCTGCGGACGGTACGTCTGCAAGACCCATGATCTCAACAGGAACGGAGGGGCCTGCCTCCTTGACGGTTCTGCCCTTGTCATCGCGCATTACGCGGACTCTGCCGACGGACATGCCTGCGATGAGCACATCGCCTGTGTGGAGGGTACCGTTCTGTACCAGGACAGTTGCGATAGGACCTCTGCCCTTATCAAGCTTTGCCTCGATTACTGCGCCGGTTGCGAGTCTGTCGGGGTTAGCCTTGAGTTCAAGGACGTCTGCGGTAAGGCAGACCATCTCGAGCAGCGTGGAGATACCGTCGCCTGTCTTTGCGGAAACAGGCACGCAGATAACGTCGCCGCCCCATTCCTCGCAAACGAGGTCGTACTTGGTGAGCTCTTCCTTGATCTTGTCAGGGTTTGCGCCCTCCTTATCCATCTTGTTGATCGCAACGATAATGGATACTCCGGCTGCCTTTGCATGGTTGATAGCCTCAACGGTCTGCGGCATGATGCCATCGTCCGCCGCAACTACCAGGATAGCGATATCCGTGATGCTGGCGCCGCGCGCTCTCATTGATGTGAACGCCTCGTGTCCGGGAGTATCAAGGAATGTGATGTCGCGGTCATTGATGTGGACTCTGTACGCGCCGATATGCTGTGTGATTCCGCCCGCCTCAGTGGAAGTAACGCTTGCATGTCTGATATAGTCCAGCAGGGAGGTCTTACCATGGTCAACGTGTCCCATAACTACAACTACGGGGTCACGCGGCTTGAGATTCTCCGGTGCGTCGGGAGTATCCTCAAACAGACGCTCCTCAATGGTAACAACGACTTCCTTCTCTACCTTTGCGCCGAGTTCCTCAGCAACGAGGGAAGCGGTGTCGAAGTCGATAGTCTCGTTAAGGTTTGCCATTACGCCGAGGTTGAACAGCTTCTTGATGACCTCGGTGGCTGTTACCTTAAGACGTGTAGCGAGCTCGGAAACTACGATCTCATCAGGGATCTGAACCTTGAGCTGCTGCTTTCTTGCGCGCTCCAGCTCCAGGCGCTTGAGCTTCTGAGCCTCGGTCTCGCGCTTTGCGCTGTAAGGCTTGCCCTTCTGCTGGGACTTCTGCTGGATCTTCTGCTTGCGCTGGAAGCTGTCGTTGTTCATTCTTGCAACTGGAGCAATGTTCTCATAGCGCTCGTTGTACTTGTCGAGCTCAACATAGCTTCCTCTGGTGTCTACCATCTTGGTGACCTGCTCGCCGCGCTGAACAGCCTCGCCCTTCTGCTTCTGTGTGGGCGGAGTGTTTACCTTTATCTTGGAGGAGTCGATAGCGGGCTTCTTTATGCTCTGCTTGGAGCTGTCAGCCAGCGGATTTACCTGCTCCCTGCGGAAATCGCCGCGGTTGTCGCGGTTGAATCCGCCGTTTCTGTTGTCGCGGCTGAACTGAGGACGGTCGCCGGGTCTGCCGTTGTTGTCACGGTTGAACTGGGGTCTGTCGCCCGGTCTGCCGTTGTTGTCACGGTTGAACTGGGGTCTGTCGCCCGGTCTGCCGTTATTGTCACGGTTGAACTGGGGTCTGTCGCCCGGTCTGCCGTTGTTGTCGCGGTTGAACTGGGGTCTGTCGCCCGGTCTGCCGTTGTTGTCACGGTTGAACTGAGGTCTGTCGCCCGGTCTGCCGTTATTGTCGCGGTTGAACTGCGGACGGTCGCCGTTCTGTCTGGGGGCGGGTCTGTCCTGCTTCTGCTCCGGCTTTGTCTCTGCCTTTACTTCAGGCTTGGGCTCAGGCTTTACCTCTGCCTTTATCTCGGGCTTGGGCTCCGGCTTTGCCTCTGCCTTTACCTCGGGCTTGGGCTCCGGCTTTGCCTCTGCCTTTACCTCGGGCTTGGGCTCAGGCTTTGCCTCTGCCTTTACCTCGGGCTTGGGCTCAGGCTTTGCTTCTGTCTTTACCTCGGGCTTGGGCTCCGGCTTTGCCTCTGCCTTTACCTCGGGCTTGGACTCCGGCTTTGTTTCAGCCTTTGCATCCGCCTTGTCAGCGGTCTCAGCGGGAGTTTCCTTCTTGGCTGCGGGCTTCTTCCTGGCAGCCGGCTTCTTCTCCTCGGGCTTGGGCTTTTCGGTCTTCTGACCTGCCGTAGCATTGAAATAATCATCAAAGCTCTTTACCTCGTGCTTCTTGGAGAAAACCTCCAGCACATAGCTGACCTCCTGGTCGGTAAGCGAGGTCTGAGCCTTCTTGGTGCCTTCAAACGCACTCTCCAGCAGCTTTATAACATCGCTGCGCTCTGCACCGATGTCTGCTGCGATATCCTGTACTCTATATTTTTTGTTTGGCAATGTAACTTTCCTCCATACTCTTTATGACATTATATGTTTGGTGATAGAGCTATATAATCCCGCGTCAAGCACCAGAAAGATGCCTGTGCGTTTTCCGACAGCGTCCTTGGCTTCGTCCATGGTGAACCCGCCGTTGACTACCCCTATGCCGCATTTCTCCGCGTGAAAGCGGAGCTCCTTTTCTGTTTTCTGCGACACGTCCGCCGCCAGTATCACGCCCGCTGCCTTTGACCTGGGCGCAGCCATTTCCTGCACGGCCGCGTCAAAGCCCATGACCAGCTTTCCGGCACGGCGGCAAAGGCTTATTGTCGAAAGTACCTTATTTATCCGAGGTCAGCTCCTTTTCAAGAATTTCGTATATGTCATCGGGTATAGCGCATTTCAGTCCCCGCTCGAGCTTCCTGCCCTTCCGTGCGAGTTCCAGACACTCTCTGCTTCGGCAGAGATAAGCGCCGCGCCCGGCTTTTTTCCCTGTGAGGTCGACGGAAAGCTCTCCGTCCTTGCTGCGCACTACTCTCACAGCGCCTTTTTTTCCGATCATTTCACCGCAGCCTATGCACTTGCGCATCGGAACATGCTTTTCCTGCATTACTGCTCCTCCGGCTGAGCCTCGGGAACTTCCTGAGCGGGAGCCTCGGCGGGATCTTCCTCTGCGGGAGTCTCAGGCTCCGGCGGGTACTCGATGACCTCAAGGTCCTCCGGAGTTACCTTGCTCTCAGCCTTGATGTCGATCTTGAATCCGGTGAGCTTTGCTGCGAGAAGCGCGTTCTGACCCCTGTTGCCTATGGCAAGCGAGAGCTGGTTGTCAGGAACTATCGCCTTGCATGCCCTTACATGAGGATCGTTGATGACCACGCGGAGCACCTCGGCGGGCTTGAGCGCCTGCTTGATGAACTCCTCGGGATCCTCGCTGTACATAACAACGTCAACCTTTTCGCCCTTGAGCTCCTTGGTGACTGCGTTGATCCTGCTCTTCTGCGTACCGATACATGCGCCTACTGCGTCAACGTTCGGGTCGTTGCTGATAACTGCTATCTTGGAGCGGGATCCGGGAGCGCGGCTGACTGCCTTTATCTCAACGGTTCCGTCATAGATTTCGGGGCATTCAAGCTCAAACAGGCGCTTGATAAGACCCTTGTCTGTCCTGGTGATACGCAGGGACTGCTTCTTTGCGCCCTCCTTGTACTCCTTGGAAACGCCGGTGATGAACACCTTGATAACATCGCCGACATGGAGAATCTCTCCGGGGATCTGATCCTGGCGCATGAGAAGAACCTCGTTGTGATTGATCTCAATGGTAGCGTGGCCGGTCTTGGGCTCGATCCTGGTAACAATAGCGGAAACCGCCTCGTTCTCGTACTCGCCCCACATCTCGCTGAGCTGCTGGCGCTCTACATCGCGGAAGCCCTGCTTGATAAGGTCCTTGGCGTTCTTCGCTGCGATACGCTTGAATTCGTGTGTATCCACAGGAACGCGGATCTTGTCGCCGACCTCAACATTCGGGTTGATCTTGCGCGCTTCTTCAAGAACTATCTCGATCTCAGGCTCATACAGGGTGTCTACTACCTCGATTACTTCCTTAAGTACGCTGACATCGAAAATCTCCTTGTTAAGGTCTATGTTGACGAATACGCACTCGCTGTCCTTGTCCTCAACGTGCATGCTTGTCTTGAGGCTCTTTTCAATAGCGCTCTTGATCTTTTCCACGAACACCTGCTCGTCTATTCCCTTTTCCTTTGCGTATTCAGCCAGCGCGGTGAAAAAATCCTTGATATCGTCCTTGGGCTGTACCTTTTTCTTAGCCATTTTCCGTTAATTCCTCCATTATAATGTCGTTATTGCGTCACTCTCCGCTGTCAAGCAGCTCGTGATCGTCAAAATCATCGTAATTTATCGCAGAAACATCGGCGACTGGCAGCGCCAGCTCTCCGAAATCTCCTGTAACCTTTATCGTTCCGTCCTCATATCCCGAAAGGACGCAGCTGAACGCCTTGGACGGCGCGCCCTCGCACAGCTTGTAGGTCTTGACGACGACCTTTTTCCCCACAGACTGTTCAAGCTGGGCGATCCTCCTGACCGGACGCTCCAGCCCGGCAGAGCCTATCTCCAGATAGTCTATCTTGTCGATGAAATCCTGCTTGTCTATCTCCGCGTTGATAAGTCCGTCGATAGATTCGCAGTCGTCAATGGATACTCCGCCCGGACGGTCGATGAGAATGCGGAGATACCACTTCGCGCCCTCCTTAGCGAACCACACGTCCCAGAGTTTAAAGCCGTGCTCCTCAACGATAGGCCTTACCGCAGCCTCTGCTGCCGCCTCTATCGTGCTGAAGCCCTTTGCAAGTGCCATTCAGACAGCTCCTTTCAGATAATCCGGCAAATGCGCTCATTGAGCGCATACCCCGATTAAAACTTAAAGACTGGAGCGAAACCCCAGTCTTTAGTCTAATCTATCTTATAGTATTATACCACGTTATTTCAGAAAAATCAATAGGTTTTTTGAAAAATTTATGGGAACCTCTAAAAACCGGTTTGAAAAGGGAAAATGGGTAGAGTGCGCCGAATGCGATGAAAACCGACGAAGTAAGGCTGTATGCCTTACGAGGAGGTGCAACACGATGTTGCAAAGCGAAATAACCGGGCGACGGCATGGACGCCGTCGCATCAGAAATTTCGCTCGTTGAAAGTAGCAGTCGGTGTGCTATACACATTTTCACTCAAACAAGGTTTTTAGAGGTGACCTTATATTATACTTTCGGCTATGCTATTTTTCACATTCATTCTCACATTTTTCTTTCTACGATTTTCTTAGATTTTCTTTAGTTTTTTCTTGACAAACTAGAAAAAACATGATATAATCTAAAGCAAGGAGGAATACACATCATGGATAATGAACGTATCATAATTGAATTATTAAACAGAGTGCTCATTCTTGAGGACAAAGTTGACAAACTCACCAAAATTATTAGCCAAGAAAAATTACTGCCTGATTTTACTTCTGAGTCAAACACTAATAGTATGCTTACCAATAATGTGGACCAAAAAGACACAACCAAATATTTGTTTAAGGGCTCACCGTATGGTAAAGGACGGCTCGTTCTTGCAGTTGTAAAAGAATATATGCTTCAACACCCCGACTTAAATGCCATTGAACTAACCTCTTCTTTCGCCCCAAGAATACAAGGTGCACTTGGCGTCGTTAGGACACTTAATTTTGCCAAGGACTACTGTTCTGACTACGAAAAGCGTTTTTTCACCAAAGAGAACGAAATAATACATACTTCAACAGAAGATTGTGTTGTTTGCAGTCAATGGGGAAAATTCAACATTAACAACTTTATAAAAAGAGCCGAGGAACTTGGCTTCAACATTACAACAATTTAATTCAAAACGGAGGAAAAAACATGAAAGACGCTTTTTACAAATTTCTCATTGACAAGGGATTCAAGGAATACACACCGTCTGGCAATCCCAGCACCGCGTACAGCTACTACAACGCAATAGATAAGGTATGCGACAACGAGAGATTATCCCGGAGCCAGCTCAGCGCCCAGATTGACGAGATCCTTCCCAAGTACGACCAGGGCGGCATTTATGAGGATATAGGCAATCTCTCCAACAAAACCGTTATTAACGCGCTGAGGCAGTTTGCGGAATTCAGCAAAAATTAAGGCAACGCCTTGACAACCCCGACAAAAAGTGCTATAATCAAACCAATGAATACGAAAAGCTGTGACAAGAAACAGTAGGCACTTCTGATTTTTCAGAGAAGCGGCGGTGTGGTGCGAGCCGTTAATGAGGATATGCCGAACCCGTCTTTGAGCTGCGCCCGGAACCTGCATTTCGCAGAAGTAAGCGGCGCCGGTGCTCACCGTTAAATGAGAAAGCGTTATTGACGCGGAGCGCGGGAGATTCCCGAATTCAGGTGGTAACACGGACTTTGTACAGTTCGCCCTGAGCATTTTGCTCGGGGCTTTTTGTATTCTCAGAAAAATTCAACATTCAACACTGAAAGGAAGAAAAAAATGAAGCTCGAAAAGTTAGTAGGCGACCGCTTCAAGCAGCGCCCCTCCGACTGTAACATCGACAGCCATGCACTTATGATACGCGGCGGCTACATGAAGTATGTTGCAAACGGAATATTCTCCAGCTATATGCCGCTTAAGCGCATAACCCGCAAGATCGAACAGATAATCCGCGAGGAAATGGACGCCATAGACGGTCAGGAGGTATCCTTCCCTGTCGTAATGCCCGCCACCCTCTGGCAGGAATCCGGCAGATACGAGAGCATAGGCAGCGAGCTGCTTCGCTTCACCGACCGCAATAAGGCTCAGATGGTGCTCGGCATGACCCACGAGGAAGCCGCTGTTCAGCTCGTCCGCGAATGCGCCAACAGCTACACCAAGTATCCGTTCATGATCTACCAGATACAGACAAAGTTCCGCGATGAGGCGCGTCCCCGCGGCGGTCTTATCCGCGTGCGCGAGTTCACCATGAAGGACGCGTACTCTTTCCATACCTCCCAGGAGGATCTCGAGGAATACTACATGAGATGCCACAAGGCTTACGAGCGTATCTATGCGCGCGCAGGCATTCCCGAGGTCATCTCTGTAAAGTCCGACTCAGGAATGATGGGCGGCAGCATTTCCCATGAGTTCATGCTGCTCACTCCTATCGGCGAGGATTCTATCGCTATATGCAAGGACTGCGGCTTCCGCGCAAACATGGAGGCTGCCGAATCCATAATCGAAAATACCCGCGACGCAGAAAGCCAGCCTCTCACCGAGGTCTACACCCCGAATATCCACACCATAGAGGAGATCTGCGAGTTCCTGCATACCCCGCAGGAAAAGAGCTGCAAGGCTGTCGTTTACCAGCGCAACCACGATGACAGCTACGTTGTAGTATTCATTCGCGGCGACCTCGACATCAACGAGACAAAGCTCACAAACTACCTCGGCTGCGATATCCACCCGGCAGTCATCACGCCGGAGTGCGGTCTCAACCCTGGTTATATCGGTCCTGTCGGACTTCCCGAGGGAATAACAGTCCTGTTCGACCGTTCGCTCCAGAACACGAACAATCTCTCCTGCGGTGCAAACAAGGAAGAGTACCACTACACCGGTCTTGACCTCGACCGCGATGTGAAGAACGTTGAGTACCGCGATTTTGCCAAGATAATCGAGGGCGGAATCTGCCCGAGCTGCGGCAAGAAGCACATAACGATATCCCGCGGCATTGAAGTCGGAAACATATTCCAGCTCGGAACCAAGTACACCAAGAGCATGGGAATGACCTATCTTGACAAGGACGGCAACGCTCAGGTTCCGATAATGGGCTGCTACGGTATCGGCGTTGGCAGACTTGCAGCTTCCGTATGCGAGGTACACCATGATGATTATGGTCCTATCTGGCCCATGGCTATCGCTCCGTGGCAGGTACACATCTGCGCAGTACGCGCCGATGACGCCGAGGTCAGGGAGAAGGCGGACGCAATCTACGACGAGCTCACAAAGCGCGGCGTAGAGGTAATGTATGACGACCGTGCAGTCAGCGCAGGCGTAATGTTCTCCGACGCCGACCTGCTGGGAATCCCGCTGCGCGTTATCGTAAGCCCGAGAAACCTCAAGGACGGCGTTATCGAGATCTCCGCAAGGGACAAGAGCTTCAGCGAGAAGCTTGCCCCCGCTGAGGTGGCTGACAGAGTTCAGCAGAAGATCTCTGAAATGATGCAGTTCGATGTTGACTGATTTTTCTGAATAAACACGGCACCCCGCGGTCATACCGCGGGGTGTTTTTCACATTGGGGGGATCACGATGGTTTTTCTTCCGCGCCTTGCCGCAAGGTCAACGGTCTGCTTCGTGCCGCCTGGCTTGCCGTCAAACACGGCTACAAGCACATCACACAGGTCTACCAGCGCGGAATTTCTTTTTTTCATGCAGTCGGGGGTATATTTTGGGGACAGGCACATTACCTTATCGCATTTTTTCAGCACATCGTGATAACGCTGCTGGTCTGCCGGGTTCCACTTTACCTCCTGACCGCGGCACGGAACTACTGCGGTCAGTTTCACGTCCGGATGTGCTTCCCGGAGCTTCAGGACAGCTTCAGCGCACCAAATGTCAACTCCGAGCGCCATTCCGCTGTAATAATCCACTGCCCCGCTTTCGTGGAGCTTCTCTATTTCCTTGTATATGCGCCGCTTCAGGTCAACGCACATAGGGTCGTCCTCACTGAAAAACGGGAGCTTCTGCGGACGGTAGCCTGTAAATGATACCCTGTACATATTTTTACCTCCCTGTGAATGTTAATTATATTGTACTACATTCCGCATTAAATGTCAAGTATTATTTTTCACTTTTTTCAGACTCCTGAACAGAATACATATAAAAAATGCCCACCACTATTGCGGTGAGCACTTTTTTATGGAGTTTTATTCAGAAAAATTACTTTCTGGACTTCTTAGCGATGAGCATTACGCCGCCAGCTACAACAGCAGCGCCAAATGCGCCAGCTACGCCAGCTACGCCTGTATCAGGAGAGCCCTTGCCGTCCTCAGCAGGAGCAGCAACCTCTATTGTAGTCTCTTCAACAGTAGCAGCCTCAGCGGTTGCAACATCAGCAGTGGAAGCATCAGCAGTGGAAGCATCAGCAGTCTCAGCCTCGGCAGTTGTAACAACAGCCTCAGCGGTGCCGTTAGCAGCGATAGCTACGACCTCGTTTGTTGCAGCCTCGTCAGTAGCGGAAGCAACAGCAGCAGTGGAAACTGCGAGTGTAGCTGCAATAGCAGCAGAAAGAGCAATCTTAGAAATCTTCATGATAAGTACCTCTTTTGTTCAAGTATTTACCGGTTTTTTACCGGTATTTCTCTTTACGCTTTGTATTTTAGCACTTTTGAGCTGAATTGTCAAGCACTTTGACCAAAAAACATGTGTGTAAATTATACAAAACTCATAAACTATAAAGCCATTTTTTTCACTTTGAAAAGTTGAAAACTTATGAATATTCAAGCAGATTTTTCACACAATAGTAAAAAAGGGGGAATACTATGGAACTCAAAGGTACAAGAACAGAAGCAAACCTGCGCTCCGCTTTTGCCGGAGAAACCCAGGCGCACAGCAAGTATGAATACTTCGCAAGGGCGGCAGAAAACGAGGGATTCATGCAGATTGCGGCAATATTCCGGGAAACCGCGGACAACGAATCCGCGCACGCATTCATGTGGTTCAGTGAACTAGGGGCGCTCTCAAACACTGCGCAGAACCTGCTTAACGCCCAGTCCGGAGAGCACTTCGAATGGGCTGAGATGTACGAGGATTTCGCCAGGGTCGCAGACGAGGAGGGCTTCACACAGGTAGCGGAAAAATTCCGCAGGGTCGCGGCGGTTGAAAAGGCTCACGAGGAACGCTTCCTGCGTCTGATAAACACCGTGGAAATGCAGAAGGTCTTCGAAAAAACCGAGGAGATCATGTGGCAGTGCCGCAACTGCGGTCACATAGAGTTCGGGAAAAAAGCCCCCGACCGCTGCCCGGTATGTGGATATCCTAAATCGTATTTTCAGCAGAAGCCAGAAAATTACTAAAACAAGGGGCTGACATGAATCAGCCCCTCTGTTTATTCATCATCGAACAGGTTTTCCCAGGTTTTCTTCTTGCGGCGCCTGGACAGTCTGTCCTCCTGCTTCTCCTGCATTACTGCGAACTGCGACATTATTGCCGCTTTAAGCTCGGGATCCTCCGGTTCAGGCTGCTTCAGCCCCGCGTTCAGTTCAAGAATATAGAACGGCGTGTGTTTCGGCTGATCCAGCTCTGAACCGCGCTCAATCAGGTATCTGAACGTGAAGTCCCGCACTCCGGTGACTACCGTGATGAAATACCCGCGCGGTTTTCCGAAAAGCGTCATCGGCTTATAGATGACCTCGGAAATATCGCTGTAATACAGATAGTCGCTTCCACCCGGAGTGACCGTCTCCATTTCCTTATCCGCCGCGTAATAATCGCAGCGTCTGCCGTAGGATATGACCGGTATCAGCACGGCGCAGACCACCGCCGGAACTATCCAGAACACTCCTCCCATGAACGACAGAAAGCTGTCCGGCGCCCCGAACAGAATAAGCCCGGTCACAAACATACCAAGGCACAGAACTACTCCGATAATGCACATCAGTATGAGCTTATCCTCATTCTTATAGCCTACGCGGAAGCTTCCGCGGCGTATCAGCGTCTTACGCTCCTGCTCGTTTTTAAGTTCTGCCATGAACGCTATCCTCCGTTGCTCCTGAAATCCCTGCATGTTCTTCTATTATGTGGAACGGCGAATCTTCCGGAGCTGTTTTCAGCTTGTTTTTCGAAAAAATGTACTTATAATTATATGCGCGGTACCGGGATTTTACAGTCACCCTGTATCCGCGTATCCTCCCGGTCAGGTATTTAATCGGCTTGTAGGTCACCGACTCAACGTCCGCGTAATAGAAAACATCGTTCCTGTTGAACGGCGCGGTTATGCGGAATTCCTTATCGTCTGCCTCATACCGGCAGGTCATCCCGGTGAATGATATCCTCACCATCCACAACCAGAAAAATCCCCAAACGATCATTATTACCAGCGGAGTGAGAAGATTATTGAAACGAAACGCGAGATCATAATATCTCAGCAAAAAGCTCAATTCTCCCAGCAGAAGAAATCCCCCGGCGATAACCGAAAATCCGGTTTCAAATGGAAAGCTGCACCTGAATTCGCCCTTTGCCCTGACCCCGAAACGCTGCTCGAACGCCTGATCTCCGGTCATGGAACGCCCTCCCGCACTTTTTATTTATTGTACCACAAAATTGGCAAAAGGTCAATATCAATGAATGATTTTTTCATATAAAAACGGCGCCCCTTACGAGGCGCCGTAATTATATTCCGTCAGGAAATCAGATCATGCTGTCTTCCCAGCACTCAGGAGCCTCAAGGCCGAATATCTTGAGAACTGTCGGAGCGATGTTTGCAAGTCCGTACTTGTCGGACGGCTTGATCTCAAACTTCTGATCCTTGTCGTAGATGATGAAAGGAACAGGGTTCAGGGAGTGCGCAGTTCTTACCTGGATCTCTCCCTTCTTGTTCTTTTCGAGCATCTCGTCCGCATTGCCGTGGTCAGCGGTGATGAGCATTGTAACTCCGCACTCATCGCATACTGCCTTCAGGCGGGTAAGTGCAAGGTCAACGGACTCAACGCCGATAACTGTCGCGTCCATATCGCCGGTGTGTCCTACCATGTCGCCGTTCGGGTAGTTGCAACGCAGGAAGTCATACTTTCCGCTTCTGATTGCCTCGATAAGGCAGTCTGTGATCTCAGCAGACTTCATCCAGGGGCGCTGATCGAATGTAACGTTATCGGACGGGATCTCACGGTAGGTCTCAAGCTCCTCGCTTACCTTGCCGCTGCGGTTGCCGTTCCAGAAGTATGTTACATGACCGTACTTCTGAGTCTCGGAAATAGCGTACTCGTTGTAGCCGTTCTTTACGAACACCTCTGTCATGGTGTTTGTGATCTCCGGAGGATTTACGAGGAAGCGTGCCGGGAGCTTCAGGTCGCCATCGTACTGGAGCATGCCTGCATAGCATACATCAGGCTTGGGGCCTCTGTTGAAGTGGTCGAACTCAACCATATCGAACGCCATGGAAAGCTCGATAGCGCGGTCGCCGCGGAAGTTGAACAGAATAACGCTGTCGCCGTCAACGATCTTGCCTACCGGCTCGCCGTTCTCTGCGATAACGAATGCAGGGAGATCCTGGTCGCTTGCAACGCCGGTCTCAGCGCGGAGTGTGTTCAGCGCGTCCATAGCGTTTGCGAACTGTCTGCCCTCGCCGCGGACATGAGCGTTCCAGCCGCGCTCTACCATAGGCCAGTCAGCCTGGTATCTGTCCATTGTGATCTTCATACGTCCGCCGCCGCTTGCGATCTTGCCGTCGAATGTAGCGTCGTTCAGCTCTGCGAACAGGTTCTCAAGCTGCTCAATGTAGATCTGCGCAGTCTGCGGGGGAACGTCACGACCGTCAAGCAGCGCGTGTACTCTCACCTTGGAGATACCCTCGGACTTTGCCTTCTTTATCATATTGAAGAGGTGCTTGATGTTGGAATGTACATTACCGTCAGAAAGCAGACCGATAAAGTGCATTGTGGAATTCTTGCTCTTTACGTTGGCAACGAGCTCCTTCCACGCGTCAGACTCATACATCTTGCCGCTCTCGATGCTCTCGTTAACGAGCTTTGCACCCTGAGAGTAGATCTGACCACAGCCTATCGCGTTGTGTCCTACCTCGGAATTGCCCATATCGTCATCGGAGGGCAGACCTACTGCGTCACCGTGAGCCTTGAGGCGTGTGTTCGGGCAGTTTGCCAGCATCCAGTCCAGTGTAGGTGTGCGAGCCTCGCCTACTGCGTCGCCGAGGTGAGTCTTGGAGAAGCCTACGCCGTCCATAACTACCAGTAAAACAGGTTTCTTTGCCTTCATAGTTTGTTACTCCTTACTGTTTGAGGATAAATACGGAGCAGCGGAAATGCGCCGCCCCGTGCGTCTTTTCTGTATACAGCCTGCGGACTGATGCATGACGTTTCGTGTGAAAACACGCGACTGCATCAGCGCATACAGCCGTATCCGCCGTCTGGCGTATCCGACTTAACCGTTAACTGCTGCGGTGATGATGGTTGTGAAGTCAGCAGCCTTCAGTGAAGCGCCGCCGATAAGACCGCCGTCAACGTTGGTCTTGGAGAGCAGCTCAGCTGCGTTCTTTGCGTTCATGGAACCACCGTACTGTACAGTGATTGTCTCAGCAACATCTGCGCCGTAGAGCTTAGCGAGTGTAGCGCGGATAAATGCGCAAACCTCCTCAGCCTGGTCAGCAGTAGCGGTCTTGCCGGTGCCGATAGCCCATACAGGCTCGTAAGCGATAACGCACTTCTTGAGGTCGTCAGCGGAAATGCCGAAGAAATCAAGCTTGATCTGACGTGCGATCACTTCCTCAGTGATGTTGCACTCGCGCTCCCAGAGAAGCTCGCCTACGCATACAATGGGCTTCAGACCGGCAGCGAGAGCAGCCTTTGTTCTCTTGTTAACGGTCTCATCAGTCTCAGCGAAGTACTGACGGCGCTCGGAATGACCGAGTACTACATACTCAACGCCCATCTCAGCCAGCATGTCAGCGGAGATCTCGCCGGTGAATGCGCCGCTCTTCTCAAAGTGGCAGTTCTCAGCGCCTATCTTGATGTTGGTGCCTGCTGTTGCAGCAAGCGCAGTCTCAAGGTTTGTGAACGGTACGCATGCAACGATCTCAACGTCCTTGACGTCAGCTACCATCGGCTTCAGTTCCTCGAGGAGAGCCTTAGCCTCGGGACGTGTCTTGTTCATCTTCCAGTTGCCGGCAATGATTGCCTTTCTTACATTCTTCTTCATATTCGTATTCTCCTTGTAGTTTTTGAGAAGCTCCGTCACGGAAATGCCATTTATCCGCATTCCATCGAGCTTGCAGTCCGATATATCCATTCCCGAAAGGTCGCAGCCGGAAAGCTGCGCGCCGGACAGATTCACCATAGTGATCCCCGCGCCTTTTGCCGTGGATCTCGTGAGATCCATTCCGTCAAGGTTCACAAGAGCGCACCTGCACCCCTGGAAATCGCATTCAGACACGCTTCCGCGGAATCTGCTCCTTGTTATGCTGCCCGAAGCATCAAGCCCGGATATCTGCTTTTCTTCTGCCATAGATATACCTCAAAAAATGTCCTTGTAAACGACCATAGGCGGATACCCGGAGGTACCCGCCGCGTTTGTCAGAAATTACTTATCCTGAATAGCGTCGATGCCGGGCAGACCCTTGCCTTCGAGGTATTCGAGGGAAGCGCCGCCGCCGGTGGAGATGTGGCTCATCTTGTCAGCATAGCCGAGGTTGATAGCCGCTGTTGCGGAGTCACCGCCGCCGATAATGGTGGTAGCGTCAGCTGCTGCGAGAGCCTCGCATACTGCAACTGTGCCCTTCTTCAGAACGGGGTTCTCAAATACGCCCATCGGGCCGTTCCATACAACAGTCTTGGCGGTCTTTGCAGCCTCTGCGAAGAGCTCCATTGTCTTCGGACCGATATCAAGACCCATCATGTCAGCCGGGATCTTGTCGGAATCAACAACGGAAACCTCGATCGGAGCGTCGATAGGATCAGGGAATGCCTTAGCGATAGTTGTATCAACAGGGAGAAGGAGCTTCTTGCCGAGCTTCTCAGCCTTTTCGATCATCTGCTTGCAGTAGTCGATCTTCTCATCGTCAACGAGGGATGTGCCGACCTCATAGCCCTTTGCCTTGAGGAATGTGTAAGCCATACCGCCGCCGATGATCAGTGTGTCGCACTTCTCGAGCAGGTTGGAGATAACATTGAGCTTGTCAGCAACCTTAGCGCCGCCGAGGATAGCAACAAACGGACGAACAGGGTTCTCAACGGCGTTGCCGAGGAACTCGATCTCCTTGTTCATCAGGTAGCCGACAGCGGTCTCCTTCATGAACTTTGTTACGCCTACTGTGGAAGCGTGAGCTCTGTGGGAGGAACCGAAAGCGTCCATTACGAAGATGCCGTCAGTGAGGTCTGCCAGCTCCTTGCTGAACTCCTCGCCGTTCTTGGTCTCTTCTGCGCCGCGGAAACGTGTGTTCTCGAGAACAACGATCTCGCCGTCCTTCATCTCAGCAACAGCCTTCTTTGCGATGTCGCCTGTTACCTTGTCGTCCTTAGCGAAAACTACCTTTGTATTTACGAGCTCAGCCAGTCTGTCAGCAGCAGCCTTAAGGGAGAACTTCTCCTCCGGACCGTTCTTCGGCTTGCCGAGGTGAGAGCAGAGGATTACCTTTGCGCCGTTCTCAACCAGCTTGTTGATGGTGGGAAGAGCTGCGGTGATTCTGTTATCGTTGGTGATCTTGCCGTCCTTCATCGGTACGTTGAAGTCAACGCGGACAAGCACCTTCTTGCCCTTTACATTCAGGTCTTCAACATTCTTCTTGTTCAGTTTGCTCATTGTTATTATTTCCTTTCATAATGAAAATATTGAACATACTAAAGGCATAAAAGCCCTCTGCTTTTATTTTACTATATTTCAGTAAAATTTGCAAGTCCTTTTTTATATATTTTCTGATATTTTTGTGAATGACGCCTTTCAGCGGGCGTCATCCACGATATCAGAACAGCCGGCGGCCTTTCGGAAAGCGTTCTCGTAGCTCCTTGCCCGAGCCAGGAGCTCCGGTATGCCGGCGGTATCGCGCTTATCGGCGCTGATGCATATCTTCACGTAGACGTCATACAGCGGGTCGAGCGCGAGGTTCCCGGCGGAGCCTTTCAGTGTATGAGCGCAGTGGGACACGTTTTCCCAGTCGCCCGCGGCTGCGAGTTCCTCAAGCTTAGTTATGTTGTCAGAATGAAAATACAGCAGCAGGCACTTCTCGTACAGCTTTCCCATGCCCGCAAAGCGCTCTTCCGCCGCTTTCATGTTGAACCCTGCGGCGCTGAGCGCATTGAAATCTATCCTGCAGCCTTCCTCGTTCATTCCTCTGGTTCCTCCTCTGACTGACCAGTATGCACTCCCGTAGTGAGCCACTCGCTGTTGAGCTGGCACAGCAGGCGCGCGTCAATATACGCCTGACCGAGAGTCAGCACCGTCTGACCCTGATAATTTCCGGAGGGAGTCTGCTCGACCACCAGTGCGATATCCGGAGTCTCCTCATCAGTGAGACACAGCGGAAGCATGAACGACATCGAATTTCTCTTAGGGTAATAGGACGGTATCGCGGTCTTGTAGTTGCGTCTTACGCGCTTCCTTGCAAGCTCTATGGAATCCTTTATGCGGTTCTGTATGCGCAGGAACAGCCTGCTGTTATCGGTAAGTATCTGCCTGAGCTGCTCATAGAGCTCGCGCTTGCGGAAATTGTCCGCGGTCGTGCGCAGCTCTGCCACTATATCGGCGGCCTCGCGGCAGTCGGTGAACTGCTCTGCAAGGAATGGCAGCGGCAGCCGGTCAACGTTGTCTATGATTATATGGTCGAAATCCGTCAGGAGCTGCTTCGTCACATCAAAGAACAGCTGGTCTCCGCGGTCAAAGTAGTGCGGGGGCTGCGGCAGCGGGCTGAAATAATTGACTATCTGCTTGCCGAGCGTGCGGTTAGCCGCCGTACAGAAGCCTGCGAACTTCCACTCTGTCTCGCAGCCGGGGTCGTTCGGCGTGAAGCATGCGTAGATGTCGTCGTAGTGCTTATCCACGAGCCCGGTATTGAAGCAGGCAAACTGCTTGTCATCAGAAATGCATACCTTGTTTTCGCGGGTAAGGCGGTAGAATGTATACTTGATATACTGTATAAGTATGTGGTATTCCCTGTGCTGCGAGCCGGCAAAGTCCCACTGCTCCGGAACTGCCTTCTCCGCCAGATCGGTCAGGAACGCGCTCCAGCTGCCAAGGAACGCAAAATATTCAAGCTGTCTGCCCGGCTGCACCATACGGGGTTCCCTGCTGCGGAGCTGGGTATCCACGAAGTTCAGGAACCACGGCTGCTTCCCCTCGTATGTAGAGGGCTTCAGCGTGAGCTCCACGGGTGTTCCGTCCGAATGCTTCCAGCGGCAGGGGAATATTATCTTGCCATCGTAAAAGCGCACGGCGCCGTCAGATTTTGCCTTGTCGAAATCCTCGCCGAGATCCTTGCGGAGCTCGCCGAAATCACGGTGAATGCCGCTGCCCTCAAGGAACTGCATGAGTATGCCGAGGGGCTTCTGCGGGAGATAGCAGAAATCCTCCAGGCTGCCTGCCGGTATATTGCCGGAGGGCTGCTCTGCTTCCGCATTCTCCCGGAGAGCGGGCTGATAGACAGCCGCCTGGTACTTAGAAGATCTGTGCAGCGTGACCATTATCTGCGGAACTCCGCCAAGCAGGATGTCCGTCATTTCAAGGAAGTCCATCTGTGCCAGGAGCTCCTTCATCTTGATGAATCCGAATTTTGCACGGTCAATGTGGTTGTCCGTCAGCAGCTTGCTGACTGCCGCCATATGCTGCGGCACGTCAAAAGGGAACGCTCCGCTGAGCAGGCGGTATATCTCAGCCTTTACGCTTTCGCTGACCTCGGCGGGAACCGGGGCAGCGCGGTGCCTCGGCACAAATTCGCTGTCGCGTATCTCGGTTTTCTCAAACGAGAAATAGAGGCTCTTCCCTCTCGGACTGATATTCTTGGTAATTATGCCGTTTACCTGGAATCCATCCGCGCAGCAGCCTATTCTGAATATGTATCTGTCATCGCGGATCACCAGCTTGCCGGCGTCGCGCTCCCTTGCGAAGCTGTCGTATATCTCCTGCTTCATCTCCTGGACGCTGAGCCCCCAGCCCATGACCTTTGTCAGGGCGTACAGCGACTGCTGGGACATCTCGATTATATCGTCGTTGAGAATGATGTTCTTGTTGCCGAAAAAGCTGTCCGCCGGGTGGGAGGTGTCATTGTCCCTGCCGTGCCAGCGGCGTACTATAACGTAATTGTCCGCATTGTAGTACGGAGTGCCGAAAAGCTCCGGCGCCTGCCTTATCAGCTCGTGGAAATCGCTTACGCCAAGCTTCTCCATTGTCCAGCCGTTTGTGGCGAGCCACTCTTCGATCCTTGAAATGCGGTAGATCCCCTCGTCAGGAAACTGACGTGCAATGCAGTTTCCGAGTTCTTCTATATTATTCTTGTCAAACACTGGTATAGCCTTTCTCATAGTATGATTTATTCACTCGTGGCCTCAGCGGTTGCTTCCGCGGTAAGGTCATCAATATCCGGAATATAATCGTAATCCTCAAAGTAAAAATAATTCACCAGCTCTGCGAGCTCTGAAGCGTTCCTGTCCTGCTGGAACAGTCCCTCAACGTCCAGGCTGAAGCTGGTCAGCCTTGTATCCGAGCTGAAATGGTAATTCATAACTGGTATGCCCATAGAATCGTAGGCGTCCATAACGCTGCGGCATTCCTGAGCAAATTCCCCCGGCGTCTTATAGGAACCGTCAAATACGACCGTGATGTTCACGCGGTCGCCCCGGGTCAGTTCTCCGGAGCCGTCATTTTCCGGCGAAGCGTCTACCTCCACTGAAAGCGTGAGTATATCCGCCGCATGGTGGAGCGAAGCATAGCTCTTTTCGTAGATATCCTCAGCCGCCAGCCTGCCGCTGCGCTCCTCGCGTATCTCGGTATAGGAGCGTTCAAGCGACGCCGCAAGTATGCAGCACCCGGCAACTATGACCGCTGTCGCCGCCGTACAGGGAATATTTATCCTCAGCTTCCTGCCCGGAAGCAGCCAGCCAAGGAACAATTCCAGTCCAAGGAACACCGCTGCCGCCGGGGACAGCTTCGCAATAAGCATATAATCGCCGCTGCCGGAGACCAGCACGCACAGCGTGACTATCCCCAGGAAAACCAGCGTAAGGGCAAGGGTCACAAGACCTGCGCCCTTTTCAGTCGTCCCGATAATGAACCGGCGCGGATCCGGGCGGCGTTTCCTGCGGCGCTGCATGTGCTCCGGCTCCACGGTGTTCTTCCGCAGGACTTCGTCCAGGGCTGAAAGTATCTCGCGGTCGCGCCGGGTCATTTCCTCCTGGATAGTTTCCGTCTGCTGTATGTAGTCCTCCGGTTCTTCAGGCTGTTCGCTGCCGTCCGGGAGAAGTTCGGTTGGAATATCCTGTTCCTCCGCCGTTTCTCCCTGTCCGGAGATGAACTGCGCTGAAAACTGTACAGAGGCGCTGTACTCTGCGGTTTCTTCGTTCTCCTTTTCCTTTACTGGAGCTGACATGTGACCTCCTTTCCTCCAGACAGCAGACGCCAGAGGCTCCGCCGCGTATTTGTTTTCCAACTTCTTCTATTATAATACATCATAAAATAATTGTCAACAGATAAAAATATCGCAAATTGTCATATAATGCGCCCTGATAAAAATATCCCCTGCCCCGGGTCACGGAGCGGGGGATAACCGGAATCAGAGCTCCTTGATTATGGTACCCATAAGTCCGGGAACTGCGCTTATCGCGTTGGACTCATCGGTGTCGATGTGCATAGCGTCAGCAAACTTCTCGCTTACGCGGATAACCACATCGCCAAGGATCGCGTTTCTGCCGTTGGTGTTGGTCTTTACCCATACGATATCCTTGTTCTTTACGCCGAGCTTCTCTGCGGTCTCAGGGGTGAGGTGGATGTGGCGCTTTGCTACGATAACGCCCTCCTTGATCGTTACCTCGCCTGCGGGGCCTCTCAGTGTACATCCCGGTGTGCCGGCGATATCGCCGCTCTCGCGGATATCAATGCCAAGACCTATGGAACGTGCATCGGTAGCGGAAAGCTCTACCTGGTCAGCAGGACGTACCGGTCCCAGAATGCTTACGTTAGCAAGCTCCTTCTTGGGGCCTACTACTGTAACGCGCTGCTCGCTTGCGAACTGACCTGGCTGGGAAAGGTCCTTCTTCTTGGTCAGCTGTGCGCCCTTGCCGAAAAGAGCCTCCAGCGTCTCCTGGGTAACGTGAACGTGTCTTGCAGATGTTTCGATAAGTACTTCGTTGTCTGCCATTTTGATCTCCTCCGAAAAAATGATTTCAACGGAATAACCGTTCTGTGAACATTATACAACTTTTTCGGAAAAAATGCAATACCGCACAATGCGTTTTTCTCCTAACAACGGTGATATGTATCTGAAAACAATAAATGGGAAAGCGGCGCTCTCCCATTTATTGCCTGAACCCGGGATTTATCTGTTGTTCTGACCCTGCTGGTTCTGTCTGTTCTGACCGTTCTGGTTCTGACGGTTCTGCTGATCCTGCTGGTTCTGTCTGTTCTGGCTCTGGTTGTTCTGGTTATTCTGATTGGACATTTCATTTCCTCCTGTGGAGCGTTGCTCCGTAAATTCCGGCATTTCCGCCGCATTGATATTCTGCACCGCAGGGCTGAAATTATTCTTCGCACCGGTGCCAATACTTAACATAGTCTATTGATTTTTTTACCAGCGTGGTGTATAATAAATACATCTAAGGCAATACCGCACAAAGATTGTGCGTGTATTGCGCAGCTAGATTAGCCAATAACACGCTTTGCTGATTGGCTAATCTCGATTTTTCGTCAGATTGTACAATGAGGAGTTGTTGACGGAAGCGATAGCGTATTCAAGTCAACAACTAGCGACGCAAGGCTGGTCTTTCGGTCAGCCCCTCCGGCACTTCGTGCCACCTCCCCCCGCAGGGGGAGACACGCCTTGCTAGGACGAATTGTGCAAGATGCAAGTTTGGCGCAACACAGAACATATCCGTTGAGCAATCATGTAATTTTTTGCGCCAAACTAGAAAGATGCAAGCAAGACACGTGCAAAATCCAATAAATGGTCTTTGTGCGGTGTTGCCCTAAATCACCCCACGGAGGAAGGTCTTATGAACATAAACTGGAACCGGAAATACCTGACCATTGCGGTATATTCCGTATGCGCGGTCATTGTCAGCGCTATCGCTATAATGATCATATTCAATTTTGACGCGGTAATGAGCAAGCTGTCCGTGCTGGGAGCTGTCGCTACCCCGATCGTGATAGGCATATTCTGCGCCTACCTGCTGAATCCGCTGATGACAAAAATCGAGAACGGTCCGCTGAAAAAACTCTCAGGCTCCCCTGAGAAGAAAAAGCGCGGTCAGGCGAGAGCGATATCCGTTACGCTGACAATGCTGGCGGTGCTGCTGATTCTGGCGCTCATCGTAATCATGGTTATCCCACAGTTGGTGGAGAACATCGTTGTCATCATCGGCAACATGGACAGCTACATCAATACGATAAAGGAATGGCTCAACAAGATATTTGAAGACAATCCTGCACTGGTGGAGTTCCTCGGCAACCCGCTGGACGATTTCAACCAGTTCATCGCCGGTATCTGGAAGCAGTATTCCAACGAGCTCATGGGAATGGTCGGAAACGTTGCTGCGACCGTCTGGGCGATAATCGACACGATGAAGAACGTCCTGCTGGGACTTATCATCTCTATCTACCTGCTCGCGCGCAAGGAAATGTTCATCGGGCAGACGAAGAAATTCATCTTCGCGTTTCTGAAAGTCGAGAGAGCCCAGAGATTCCTCGCAGTATGCCGCGAGGCAAGCAAGAAGTTCCTCGGCTCCATAATCGGAAAGATAATAGAAGCGTTCATTGTGGCTATCCTCTGCTTCATAGGCTGCACGGTACTCCAGCTCCCGTATTCGCTGCTTATCGCGGCAATAATGTTCGTATTCAACCTTATCCCGTATGTAGGCCCGTTCATCGGAGCGATTCCCTGCACGCTGCTGCTCCTGCTTTCTGAACAGCCGATCCAGGCGCTCTGGTTCATAATTTTCGTGGTAGTGCTCCAGACGATAGACGGAAACATCATTGCGCCGTGGATACTCGGCGACTCCACCGGACTTCCCGCGGTGTGGATTCTCATTGCGATACTCATAGGCGGCGGGCTTTTCGGTATGCTCGGAATGCTCCTCGGAGTTCCGGTATTCGCCGTGCTCTACATGCTGGTAAAGGATTTCATCGAGGGCAGGCTCCGCAAGCGCAAACTGCCGCAGAAGACCTCGGAATACGCCCGGGACGTAAGCTACATCACTCCGGACTATGTATGCAACGAGCCTGACCCGGTTCCAGAACCGGTCAAGGAACAGAAGCACGGCTTCACGGACGTCATCAGGGCGCGCGTTGAGGACTGTAAAAAGAAGTTCCCTAACCACAAGGACGAGAAAAACAAAACTCCTGAAAAGAAAGACAGAAAATAAAAATTATGGGCAGTCAGAACGACCGCCCATAATTTTTTATCCCGCGAGTTATCCGCACTTTATTTGCTGGTTTTCCTTTCAGTCTTCTTCAGCCGGGTTCCGGACGGCTCAGCGTCAGATTCTTCCGCAGGCTGTTTTACGGAAGAATCGCCAGGCTCAACCGAGCCGTAGTCATCGTCAAATTCTGATGTGTCCCCGGCGTAGATCTCCGTTTTCTCAGGCATGTTCTTCCTTTTCAGCTTGGAGGAAACAAACTCCGCGAACAGCAGGTATATCACTGCAAACACCGGAACTCCGAGGAGCATTCCCGGAATACCGAACAATCCGCCGCCTATCGTTATCGAAACGAGCACCCAGACCGCCGGAAGCCCCATTGAACCGCCGAAAAGGTGCGGCTTGATGACATTTCCGTCTATCTGCTGGAGAACCAGCACGAAAAGCTCAAACCAGATGACCTTTACCGGATCGACCAGAAGTATCAGCAGACCGCACGGAATCGCCCCGATAAACGGACCGAAGAACGGAATCAGGTTTGTAACGCCGCACACTACCGCAAGGAGCATGGGATATGGCATCCCCATAACGAGACAGCCTATCGCCATTGCCGCAAAGATTATCAGGGCGTCAAGCAGGTTAGTGACGATGTAGCTCTTGAATATCGCGTTCGTCCTGGAACCAACGTAGAATACGCGCTGGCATACGTTATTCTTCAGGAATGCAAACAGGATCTTTTTGGTCTGCGCCAGGAAGCGCTCCTTGCTGAACAGCAGATATATTCCCACAATAAGACCTATAACAACGTTTTTAAGTCCCGTAAGAAGCCCCGCCGCGAGCTTGATAACTCCGTTGGAAACGCTGGACATTATATCCCCTGCCACCGGCTCAATCATTGAGGAGATCTTCTGAACGGCGGAACCTATGCTCGAAAAGCTGTCGGAAATTATTCCCGCCATTTCCGGGTCATTCGCGAAGAAATCACCGAGGAAAGCGTCCAGCTTTTTGACATAACCGGGCATCTGGTCGGCAAGGTCAACAATGCTCTTTGCAACACTGGGGACTACCGCAACGCATATCCCGACCACCGCCGCAAGAACAATGATATAGGATATCGTCACCGAAAGCGCCCTTGCAGTTAGCTTCCGGCGACGGCGTTTTTTCTCAATGGACGGCGAGTGCTTTTCAAGCTGCTTTACGACCACGGTGGAACCCACCCGGGAATCCGCCAGCTTCTTCATGACCGGATTCTTCCCGGTTGGCGGTTCTGTGGTCAGCTTCCTGAAAAACGTTTTCTCTATCCACACCATCAGCGGATTTACAATAAAGGCTATCACAACGCCGCATATGATCGGGGCGGCGACCTCGCCTATCCACGAAAATCCCTGCTTGAATGAATCAAACTTGAATACAAATACCACGAACAGCACTGTCAATGCAATGACTATCAGCGAGTAGACTGCAATAGTGGTGTACTTTTTATTCCATCTAACTTTCAAAATGTACCTCCATAGCTCATGTAAGCTTATACAAATCTTATTTTACCATAATATAGGCAGTATGTCAACATAAAAAACAGGCAATATATGCCCAGAAAGAAAATTAACAAATACTTCATATTAGTTAATGCATATTTTTGTGTAATTGTACAAACCATATCTATGGTCAAATTGTTGTCTGTGTACAAAGTTCTCGCTAAATTGTTATAATTATTGTACATTTAGTACAAATGTATCATTTTTTGCACAATTTTTGTGCGTATGATATGTTAATTAGGTCGTGAAAAATATGTCGATTGTAATTTTCTGTAAACACATTTGAAAAAGTTATCTTTTAAATCTCTTTTCATGTCACTATTTCCGGTGAAATATAGTAGAATATATGTAGTGATTTCAAACGAATGAAATATACTTATTACATGGTGTAAACAATATTTAAGAAAAGGAGTGTCCCCATGTTTAATAACCGAACCAAAAGCGGAAGAAATAACATCTGCGGCATAAATATCGCCAAGCTCCGCAAGGCTCTCAGGATCTCTCAGAGAGAGCTCGCAGACAGGCTTCAGGTCATTGATCTTGACATTGATAAAAACGCTGTACAGCGTATTGAATCCGGTCAGAGATTCGTCACTGATATAGAGATGATTTCCCTTGCAAAGGTATTCTCCGTGACTGTTGAAGATCTTCTCAAGGTAGATGAATCCGAGCTTTGATGTGCTTATAAACAAATAATGCCGCCCTCTGTAAGCAAAGGGCGGATTTTTTCTGTCTGTATATTTCAAGAAGAACCGCGGGAAATAAAAAACGCCGTGAATATTTCCACGACGAATTTTTCTGTTCAGTCAGCTTTTGCTGAAAAAAATGGAGCGGATTACGAGGCTCGAACTCGCTACCTCCACCTTGGCAAGGTGGCGCTCTACCAGATGAGCTAAATCCGCATTGGCGACCTGGATGGGACTCGAACCCACGACCTCCGCCGTGACAGGGCGGCGTTCTAACCAACTGAACTACCAGGCCATTGGGTTTTATTGTTTCCCTCGGGCTGTACTTTTGGGCACTCTCAGGAGAATCGAACTCCTCGCTTTTCAGCGCTCACCAAAGAAAGTGGTGGTGGAAGTTATAGGGCTCGAACCTATGACCCTCTGCTTGTAAGGCAGATGCTCTCCCAGCTGAGCTAAACTTCCATTTATCCGTCCTGGAGCTTTTCGTTTCCGTTCATCTCCCTGACGACTATTGTATTATACACCATTTTTCTCGTTTTGTCAATAGTTTTTTTAAAAAAAATCAAATTTTTTTAAAAATATTTTTAAGCGTCCTGCAAATGGCTCTGTAATGCTATACAGAAAATTCCCGCTGCATGAAGCAGCGGGAATTAACGATCATCTTACGGAGAATCTGTACACAGTCGTGAACCTGTACTGCTGACCAGCCATGTAAACGCTGCTTGCGAACTGAGGCTTGTTGGGAGAATCCGGGCAGAACTGGCTTTCCAGGCAAAGACCTGCATACTTATTGTATTTGCTGCCGCCCTTACCGTTCTCGCCGTCAAGTCCGATACCGATATAGAACTGAACAGCCGGCTTATCGGTGAGCACCGTCATGACCCTGCCGCTCTGCGGCTCGTAGACCTCGGCAGCGGTGCGCATAACTCCGGGCTCGCCAAGTACGAAGTTGTGGTCGTAACCGTTCGGGAGCTTCCCGTTGTCCATGTCCTGGCGAACAGGCTTAGGCGTTCTGAAATCAAACGCAGTTCCCGCAACGGGAGCGATCTCGCCTGTGGGGATCAGAAGCGCGTCAACAGGGGTGTAATTCTCAGCGTTTATCTGTACCACATGGTCCTTGATATCGCCGTTTCCTGCGCCTTTGAGGTTGAAATATGAATGGTTCGTGAGGTTAATAACCGTATCCTGGTCGCAGACAGCCCTGTAATCGAGCTTCAGCGCATTGCAGGAGGTAAGGGTATATTTTACGGTTATTCTGAGATTTCCGGGGTAATTCTCCTCGCCGTCAGGGCTGAGGTAGCCGAAAGTTACAGACGGCTCATCGCCGCAGTCCATTGCCTCAACGGTCCATACGCGCTTATTGAAGCTGTAATTTCCGCCGTGCAGGTGGTTTATCTTGTTGTCATTGGCAGCGAGCTTGTACTCCTTGCCGGAAACCGTGAACTTCGCCCCGCCGATGCGGTTTGCATACCTGCCGACCAGTGCGCCGTGCGAGGAATTTCCGTCCACATACTCCTGGAGAGTATCATAGCCGAGTACAACATCAGAAAGCTTTCCGTCCTTATCAGGAACGTCAAGACCTACGACTGCGCCGCCAAAATTGGTCAGTCTGGCGGTCATGCCATTACCGTTGGTCAGAGTGAAAAGCCAGCACTTATAGCCTCTGAAAAAGCCGAATTCCCTCTTTGAAATGCTCATTTTGCAAATCCTCCATTATGTATTTTTCATCGCCTTTGATGATAGGATCAATACTTGTCATCGTCAAGGACTATCGTCCTTGCGCGGGGTCTTACGGGCTCAGCCGGCTTTGCTTCGGGTGCCTTTGGAGCGGGCTTTGCCTCGGTCTTGGGAGCGGGCTTGACCTCAGCCTTCGGAGCGGGTCTGGGTTCTGTTTTGGGTGCGGGCGCTGCTTTGGGAACAGGCTTTTCCGCCTTGGGCTCAGTATCCGCTTCAGCCTTGGGAGCAGGCTTTGCGGCAGGCTCAGCGGGTTTCTTTTCTTCCTTTGCCTCGGGCTTAGCTTCTGTCCTGGGCGCGGGCTTGGCGGGAGTTTCCTTCTTCGCAGCGGGTTTTGCGGGCTTCTTATCCGCCTTTTCGTCTGCTACCTTGAAGCGCTCAACAAGCTGGAGAAGCACGGCAGCCTGTGCGGAAAGCTCCTCGGCGGAGGCTGCGCATTCTGCGGAGGAACCGCTCGTCATCTGTACCGATGTGGAAATCTGATCCATTCCTGTGAGTATCTGCTTTACGCTGTCTGCCTGTTCCTTGGACGCTGCTGCGATATGGTCGATGACCTTCGCGGTATCATCGGTCTCGCGAACTATCTTTGACAGCATGGAGGCTGTCTCGTTTGCCATGACAGTACCGTTTTCAACGGCATGGAGAGAGGTCTTGATGAGCGCGGTGGTGTTCTTTGCCGCCTCGGCTGTCTTTCCGGCAAGCTGACCTACCTCGCCTGCAACCACTGCGAAGCCCTTGCCTGCCTCGCCTGCCCTTGCCGCCTCAATGCTTGCGTTAAGGGAAAGGATATTCGTCTGGAAAGAAATATCCTCAATGGTCTTGATGATATTTGCGATCTGGGAGGACGTCTCGTTGATCTCCTTCATTGCATGGAGCATGTCGGACATCTTCACGTTGCCCTCGTCCACCATCTTGCGGCAGTCATCAGCGAGTTCCTTTGCCTTGCCTGCGCTCTCTGCATTAGCCGTTATATTGCCGGAGATCTCAACAATGGAGGCGTTCAGTTCCTCAACAGTAGCCGCCTGCTCGGTAGCTGCCTGTGAAAGCGTCATTGAGTTTCCGCTCATCTTCTCAGAGCCATCAGCGACCTGCCTGCTGGACATCTCGATCTGCCTGATAACTCCGCTTGTGCTCGTGATTATTCCCTGAAGTGCGGTCTTGATAGGAGCATAGTCGCCAATATAGTCGGCAGCCGGCTGGACTGTGAGGTCCTCTGCCGCGAGCTTTTCGGAAACCGCTTCGATATCCTTGATTATCACGCGGGTGTATCCGGACATTGCATTGACCGCCTCGCCGAGCGTCTGGAGCTCATCGCCGGTATTTACCTCGACATCGCCGGTGTTCAGCTTGCCATCGGACATATCAAGTATCTTGGTATTTATCGCATTGAGCGGAACGATTATTCTTCTTACGAACTTTCTGATAACGATCGCTCCGAGAGTGAATGCGACTATCGCGATGCCGATAATGCTTGCTACCGCGATGTTCGTATTCTGGAAGAATTCAGCGGAATCACAGACAACGAGCGTCTGCCAGTCGGTTCCCTCAAGAGTTGCATTGTATACCACGCGGTTCTTTCCGCCGATATTAGCGGTCCTTGCCTTTGTGGAGCCAAGGTACTTTACCGCTTCCTCCTGATTCATGCTGCCGTTCACAGCAGCGATCATCTGACCGCTTCCGGTCAGGAGGTAGAACTCGGTGTCCTCTGTGTGGAGGGTTGCGGATATGTTCTGGAGCCAGTCGGTGCTGGTGGCTATCGCCGCATTGCCCTTGGAATACTCGCCGCATATCATTATGTAGCCGTCCGAGCTGAGGAACGTTCCGGACATGTCATCAGCGTGCGTATTCACGGAAACTATGTTGCTGTCGTTCGCCATGATACGGTCTATCTGCGCCTGTGTTCCGTCAAGGGAACCTATAAGGCTCTTGTAGTGATAAAGCGTGGAGCTTACAAGGTTTTCAGCCGCAGCCGCCCTCTGTGAAACGGAGCTCTGCATATCTTTGGTGCTCTGGGTCACCAGGCAGAGGATGCCTGTTATTCCCGCGGACAGAATGCCGTAAGCCAACACCAGCATTACCGCCAGAGTAATGCGGCTGCCCATAGATTTCTTCTTTTTCATAAATAAAACCTCACTTTTGTATAACGCTGTGCAGTGTCTGTATAATTTTAATTGTATCACTTTTCCTGCGTGCTGTCAACTGCTATTTCACCACAAGCCAACATAATTTGCCATAAGGTAACCTCTAAAAACCGGGACACGAGCAGATTTCGTACATGACTTATATCAGATGCTAGGCGTCAAACCGCAGTAATACTGTATGTATTTCAAGGTTTGACAACGAAGCAGATGATATAAGTCATAGAAATCTGCCGTGAAGGAGGTTTTTAGAGGTTACCATAAGATAACAGGCTGTCGGAAAGTCCCCGGATTCCAGGAAGCGGCATATTCTCCAGGCTTTGTGCCTGCCGGATATGCCGCCGATGAATATGAGGATTTACCGACAGCCTGTTGATCAAACTGCCTTATTGAACCAGGGTTATGCACTTGGCAGGGCACGCCTCAGCGCAAATGCCACAGCCAACGCAGTACTGGTAGTCTATGCTCGCGTGGTTGTCCTTTACGGTTATTGCGCCGGAGGGGCACTTCTTCTCGCAGAGGTGGCAGCCAAGGCAGCCGTTTTTGCATATCGCACGGGTGACCTTCGCGTTGTCCTTTGAGGAACAGCGCACCTCATACGGATAATCTGCCGGGCGTATTACGATAAGGTGGTTCGGGCAGACCGCCACGCACTTACCGCAGGCTCCGCACTTACTCTGATCTACTACCGCAACGCCGTTCACAATATGGATAGCGTCATTTTCACAGACCGCTGCGCAGTCGCCGTAGCCGTCGCAGCCGGTACGGCACATCTTCTTTCCGTTATAGAAGCGCTCAACAGCGGCGCAGCTCGGGGTCCCGTCAAACTCGAACCTGTCCTCGACAGCGCCATCGCAGCCGTTGCAGCGGACGAACGCAGCTTCCCTGACGGTTTCAAGAGCCTCGGTACCCATTATCGCGGCGATCTTCGCAGCCGCAGCGGCTCCGCCGGGCTTGCAGCGGTTGGTGGGAGCCTCTCCCTTTGCAACAGCGTTCGCGTAGCCCTCGCAGCCGGAAAATCCGCAGGCACCGCAGTTCGCATTCGGCAGCGCCTCAACTATCTTCGCAACGGTCTCGTCAGTTTTGACGAAGAAAATCCTGGAGCCGACAGTCAGGAGCACTCCGGCTGCCGCGCCTATTGCCGCGAAAATCAGCACCGGAAGTATATACATCACAAAAATGTCCATCACACACCTCCGAATATTCCGTCAACGATACCGCCGAAGCCGAGGAACGAAAGGGAAACTATCGAAGCGGCAACGAGGGTTATCGGCATTCCCTGGAACGCTTTCGGAACGTTGCAGCGCTCCAGCCTGCCGCGTACTCCGGAGAATATCAGCATCGCCATCATGAAGCCCAGTCCGCCGCCCACTGCGTTGACGATAGACTCAAGGAACGTGTAATTGTTCTCAAGGTTCAGCAGAGTTACGCCGAGAACGGCGCAGTTAGTGGTGATGAGCGGAAGGTACACGCCAAGCGACTTGTACAGCGCAGGAACAAACTTCTTCAGGAACATCTCCAGCATCTGTACGAATACCGCTATTATCAGGATGAACAGTATCGTGTTGAGGTATGTAAGCCCCATCGGAACGAGGAATCCGTAATACAGCGGGTAAGTTACCGCTGTGGCGCACGCCATTACGAACGTAACGGCAAGTCCCATGCCGAGCGAGCCGGAAGGGTTCTTTGAAACGCCGAGGAACGGGCAGATACCCATGAACTTCGACAGTACGAAGTTATCCGTCAGGATACCTGTCAGGAGAATTATCATCATGCTTCTTGCAAGCTCCATTTACTTCTCCTCCTTCTTCTCAGCTTCGCCGGAGGGACAGCCGCCCTCGCAGCCCGCACAGCCGCCGCATGCAGCGCAGCCGGTCGCTTCCCTGGGTTTGCGGTTGGATATCTTATTTACAAGCGCGATAACGCAGCCCAGCACGAAGAATCCGCCTGCGGGCAGAATGAATATGGTCATCGGCTGAATGAAATCCGGGCATACCTGGAGACCGAACCATGTTCCCCCGCCGAGTATCTCACGCACGGAGCCAACAGCCAGCAGCGCCATTGTGAAGCCCACGCCCATTCCTGCGCCGTCAAGCGCGGAAGCGAGCACGTTGTTCTTGCTTGCGAACATCTCCGCCCTGCCGAGGATAATGCAGTTTACCGTGATGAGCGGGAGATAAATTCCGAGCGCGTCATATATCGCCGGAGCATACGCCTGGAGCACGAATCCGACCAGGGTTACGAAGCCCGCGATGATCACAATGTACGAGGGCAGGCGCACCTGCGAGGGTATCACCTTTTTCAGCAGAGAGATAGCGATGTTCGAGCAGATAAGCACGAATGTAGCCGCCGCTCCCATTCCTATCGCATTGGAAGCCATCGTGGTTATGGCGAGTGTGGGACACATACCGAGGAGCGTCACAAGCGTGGGGTTCTCCTTCAGAAGTCCCTTGGTAAATTCCTTCATGTAGCTCACTTCTGCTCACCTCCTGTGTACATCTCGTAAGCTGCCAGAGCAATATTGACCGCCTTTGCAACTCCCCTTGAAGAGAATGTCGCGGAGGTCACAGCCTGTATCTCATTGTCAGCGGAGGGCGCGTTCTTTACAACGACAGCCTCACTGGAGATCCCGCTGAACTGGCTCAGGAATGCCGGATCGTTGGTTTTGGTTCCCAGACCGGGGGTCTCCTCGCCGGTGGAGACTACCGCAACGCCTGCAACGGCTCCGTCCTTTACCCCGACAAGTATCTCGAAGCCGTCCTTGTAGCCCTTGGTCTTTATCTCAAAGGCAAGGCTCCCGTCGTTCTTCTCGATGACCTTGAGCACGCGGGCGAGGTCAGGCAGGTCTGCAAGGGATTTCTGCCAGCCGCCGGTGACATTGCCGCTTTCGTCCTTTATTTCCGCGGGAACCACGCTGTAATCCTCCGCGGAGCCACCGTATATCTCAATGGCGGCCGCCGACTGCTTGTCGGTAAGAATGCCGGAGGTGTCAACGTAGGTCACGTTGTACATCACGATGATGAGCGCCGAGATTATCGCAACTATGACCGCAAGGGTCAGGGCAGGTCTTGGTGAAATGCTCATTTCTGCTTGACCTCCTTCTTTGCGCCGAGGGGCTTCGGCATGGTTATCTTATCAATGTAGGGGGTCAGGATATTCATAAGGAGTATCGAATAGGACACGCCCTCAGGCAGGCTTGCGAACTGCCTTATCAGGAACGTGAATATTCCGCAGCCTATGCCGAAAATCAGCTTTCCCTTCTGGGTAAGCGGGGTCGTGGAATAGTCGGTAGCCATGAATATCGCGCCGAGGAACAGACCGCCGGACATCAGCTGGTACAGTGTGTAGTTCACGTCAAATCCGCTGTAAAGCAGGGTCAGGACCGCCACGGTCCCGATGAATGCCAGCGGAGTCGTGGGAGCGATGAGCTTCCTCACGCAGAGGTACACTCCGCCAAGAAGCAGAGCCGCAATGCAGGTCTCTCCGAGGCAGCCGCCGCGCACGCCCAGGAACATATCCAGCAGCGAGGGCAGAGCGTCAGGCTCTGCGGCAAGCGGGGTCGCGGAGGTGACCGCGTCCGCGCCGTTCTGATAAGCAAACGGAGCAGTCCAGGTGGTCATTGCCGCCGTAAATGACAGCATGAGAATAATACGCGCGGTGATTGCGGGGTTCGCAAAGTTCTGCCCGATTCCGCCGAACAGCATCTTGACTACGACTATTGCCGCAAAGCAGCCTATTACCGCCATGTATATCGGGAGCTCCACCGGCAGGTTGAATGCCAGCAGCATTCCGGTGACCACGGCGGAGAGATCCCCTATCGTGCTCTTTTTCTTCGTGACCTTGCAGAAGAGCCACTCAAACAGCACGCAGCAGGCGCAGCAGATGACAGTAAGCACCAGCGCCTTTATTCCGAAAATAACCGTTGCCGCAGCAAGCGCCGGGAGCATGGCGATGATCACATTCAGCATTACCTTCTGTGTGGACATCGCGCCCCGGATATGCGGCGACGGTTCAACTATAAGCTTGTTCATGTTGCACCTCACTTCCCTTTCTGTGCGGCGTCATGCTGCCGGAGGAAGTCCTTTGCCAGCTGATTCTTTTCAGCAAGGCTTCTTCTCGCCGGGCAGACGAAGCTGCACGCTCCGCAGTTCATGCAGAGGTTTACCCTGAGCTTTCTGAGCAGCTCCGCGTTCCGCGTGTCGTAGGCATGCTCAAGCTCAGTGGGCATGAGGTTCAGCGAACAGGCTCTTATGCAGCGTCCGCAGCGAATGCAGGGAGATTCCTCATACTTCGGCGCTTCGCTGAAAAGCAGCACCGCGTTCGTTGTCTTGGCAAGCGGTGTGTCCGGATCGAATGCGCAATTGCCCATCATCGGACCGCCCATGATTATCTTGTCCGGCTGCTTTCTTAGGGAGGCAAAGCCTACCACGCTGTGCAGCAGAGTTCCGACTGGCACAAAGAAGTTGCACGGGGAATTAACGATGTTCCCGTCAACGGTAATGCGGCGCTTTACAAGCGGCATTCCGGTGCGGGTGTAGTTATAGAGGAACGCGGCTGTGGATACGTTCATAACCACGCAGCCGACATCGGACGGGAGCATTCCCTCGCCGACGATACGCCCGGTCAGGTTGTGCACGAGTATTTTCTCAGCGCCCTGCGGGTAGCTGCTCGGCAGCTTCTTAACCTCTATCTCGGGCGAGGGAGCAAGCAGCTTTGTCAGCTTGGATACCGCCTCGGGCTTGTCGGCTTCTATTCCGATGACCGCCCTTGGTATCTCCAGCCATTTGAGAACCAGCTTTATTCCGCCGATGACCGCGTCAGTTTCCTCGATCATGCTGCGGTAGTCGGAGGTTATGTACGGCTCGCACTCAGCGCCGTTTATCAGCAGGTACTCGATGTTGACCTTGCTGCGGTCGTATGCGAGCTTTACATGCGTCGGGAATCCCGCGCCGCCAAGACCGATAGCTCCGCTCTCGCGGACAGCCTTCAGAAAATCCTCACGGCTCTCTATAACCGGAGGCTTGATATCCGGGCATACCTCCATACGGTTATCAGACTTTATCGTGACCGACTTGCACAGTCTGCCGCCGACATTCATCACGTCCTTTATCTCCGTGACCTCGCCGCTTACTGAAGCGTGGACCGGCGCCGACATGAACGCCTGAGTATCGCCGATCTTCTGACCTACAAGCACCTTGTCTCCCACTTTGACCAGCGGCTCGCAGGGAGCGCCGATGTGCTGCGCCATGCTGATAGTTACTTCCTCCGGCACGGGCACCTTACGGGTGAGCTGCTCAGCCGAGCCGCTGTAATGCGGCAGGTGAACAGAATGCAGCCTTGACAAATAGAACCAACCCCTTCTCCTTGATTTCGTAAATTTACTCCTTACGGAGCTGTCTGATATACTGTAAATATATTACACCTATATAAAAACGTATATACCTATATTGTACAATATACGAACGGAATTGTCAATACTTATTACAAATATATGGCGAATTTGTGAAGAAAAAGTGAAAAATCAGACTGTTGAGAAGCCCTCAGATTCTAGGAACCCGCATTATAGCTAGGCTTTGTGCCTGCCATAATGCGGAGTGACGACGAAGATGAGGGTTTATCGACAGTCTGACAGGCGCCAATGGAGCGCCTGTTGTTCATTTGTGACAGAAATATCCCCGCAGTTTCGCTGTGCAGAGCTGCGGGGATATACTATATTAATTACTTAGCCGACTGCTGAGGTGCCCTGCGGCAGTTTTCCAGAAGATTTATGAGCTGTGACGCCGGGGCAAAGAACGCTTTCTCGCTGTCATCCTCCATTTCTATGACCATGAGAACCTTCGTTCCCCAGTCGTTTACGGTTATCCGGCGGATAGTGGAACTTTTGTCAGCCCTGGTGTTGATCGACTTCAGCAGATCGTTCATACGGACAAAGCCGTGTATTCTGCCGCTGCTGCTCGTCCTGAAGGACAGCTTCTTCGCCAGCGGCCTTTCGATGTCGATTATTACCCTGACCTCCGTTATGCCGCCGGGCAGTTCGGCTTCCGTGCGATGCACCGTGCGGAACAGCTTTGCCGGAATATAATCCTCCAGCTTTACGGTCGGTGCTTCTGCGTAATGCTCCGAATTAGCCATGCTGTATCAGTCCCTTCCTGTTCAGAGTGAAGCGTCCACCTCGGCGAGTACCTCGTCTACCTTCACCATTTCCTCGCGGAGCTGCTCCGGAGTGATGATGAGCGGCGGGCATACAAGTATCATGTTCTCGTGGTAGTATGTCATAAACTTCTTTGCCTTGAGCTTTCCGATGATACCGCCCATTACGCCCAGCTTGTCGCCGCCGTAGGGCACCAGGGGCTCGCGTGTCTCCTTGTCCTTTACCAGCTCGATTGCGGAGAACAGACCGATGTAGCGAACATCGCCAACGCACTTGTGCTTTGCCTTGAGTTCCTCGAGGATCTCGCCGAGCGCCTTGCCGCTCTTGTTTACGTTGTCGAGGATATTGTTGTCCTTGTAGTAGTTCAGGCAGGCAACTCCGGCTGCGCAGGCAAGCGGATGTCCGCTGTATGTAAGTCCGCACTGGAGCACGTTGTCATCGAAATAGTCCGCGATCTTTCTGCTGACTGCAACGCCGCCGAGCTGTACATAGCCGCAGGTAACGCCCTTCGCGAAGCTTACGATATCAGGCTTTACGCCGAAGTTCTCAAAGGCGAACATCTTTCCGGTGCGCCCGAAGCCCGCCATTACCTCGTCGCAGATCATCATTATGCCGAACTCATCGCAGATCTTGCGAACGCCAGCAAGGTAGCCCTCCGGAGGGATAATGATGCCGTTGGAGCCTGTAATTGTCTCCATTACGATAGCTGCGACCGTGTCGGGACCCTCGTAGATGACCTGCTCGCGGAGCTTATTCACATAGTACTCGCTGTATTCCTTCTCGCTTGCGAACGGAAGATTATCGCGGTACATATACGGATCGAAGAACTTCACGAAACCGGGTATGCCAGGCTCCAGGGGATATCTTCTCGGCTCGCCGGTCAGGTTGCCTGCGCCGAACGTTGAACCGTGGTAGCTTCTGTAACGGGAGAACACCTTTTTCCTGCCGGTGTACATTCTCGCCATCTTGATTGCGTTCTCGTTTGCGTCAGCGCCGCCGTTGGTGAAGAACACCTTCGCGATGTTGTCCGGCATGAGACCGACTACCATTTCGGCGAGCTTTGAACGGCTCTCGCAGGCGTGGCTGGGTCCAACGAAGCAGAACTTTTCCGCCTGCTCCTTTATCGCGTCAATAATGGGGCGGCAGCCGAAACCGACATTCAGGTTGACCAGCTGGCTGGACATATCTGTGTAGCGGTTTCCGTCATAGTCCCAGAAGTAAATGCCCTCGCCGCGCTCCACAGGGATAGGGTTCAGACCGCCCTGCTTTGACCAGGACTGTAAATTGTACTTGGTGTGGTTGGTTTTGATCTCAGTTGCATTCATAAGAATCGTCCTCCATTATCAGCTTTGAGTTTTCCATGTTGAGCAGTTCCTTTGCCCGGAAAGCCAGAAGCAGATTCATTTTATCCTCGTCGCTGAAGCTGCTGTCAAGCAGCTCGCGTATCTGTTTCAGCTTGTAGTTCACCGTGTTGCGGTGAACGCCGAAGATATCAGCGACCTCTTTTACGCTGCAATCGTTCTCGAAGTAGCAGCGCAGCAGCTCCGCGCAGTCGGTGTTGTTCTTGGCGTCATAGTCCAGCAGCCTGCCGAGAGTGCTGTCAACGTAGTCCGAGAGGATACGCGAGCTTTCCACGCCGAAAAGCAGCTTGTAAACGCCTATGTCGTGATAGTGCATGACCGTGGCTTTCTTCATTGCCGCAAGCCTCATGGCGGAGACCGCCTCGTGGTAGCAGGAATGAATCCCGTCATAGCCGAGCCCGTTGTCCGAAATACCGATGTGCACTCCCACCGGCTCGGTGTAGTTTTCGGTGACAGCCGCCGCGAGCTGTTCGGCGAGCTTCCCTGCCTCATGTGCGGAGAAATGCTGCCGGACTATCACCAGGTAGTTCTCCTGAATGAATATGCAGGAGGGATACTGCGTGCTGGCGCATATTTTCCGCACAAGGAATCTCATGCTGCGCCATTCATCACCGCTGCCCGGTTTATCCGGGTGGGAGAGCTCCGCGGCAAGAAGCGTGTAGCCGCTCACATCGTGGAATCCGCGGCGCTCCAGCACGGGGGCGTAGCCGTCACGCTGACCCGGAGCAAAGAACAGGTTTCTGAAAGCTCCGGCAAGGCTGGTCTCGCTTTCCTCGTTGCTGACTATCCTGTGGCAGAAGTCGTAGGTCAGGTCGATAAGCCTCACCGTCCACGGCACCACGAAAAGCGGCAGCGCACTGCGCTCGCAGTATTCTGCGACCTCCCTGGGGACGGCGTTTATGTACGGACCGATATTCACAACGATACCGGCAGCGTTCCTTTCTTTAAGGTGATGTGCGAAATCCAGCAGCCAGTCGTTTCCCTTGTGACCGATCCCGGTGGTGAACACCAGCTCGTTGCCGTGCATGAAGTCGGGCACCTCGCTGTCCTCAACGATATGTACCCAGCGGACATAATTCTCCATTCCCGCCTTTCCGGCGATGAGCTTCATGCCGTAGGTCTTTTCGGCGTTCGCACATATTCTTGCAAGAGTGATAGCCATAAACGCCCTCCTTTCGGATCTATCTTCCGGGCTTCTTCACCCGCTTGCTGTGGGATATCGAGCCGGTGGGACAGACGAGCGTACACAGCAGGCAGCCGACGCATTTTCCTCCGGAGAGGTGCGGCTTTCTGTCCTCGCCAATGGCTATTGCCTGATGCCCGCCGTCCATGCAGGAGATGTAACATCTTCCGCAGCCAACGCAGCTTTCCTTGTCGAATATCGGATATACCACGGTGCTTCTGTCCAGGTCGTCCGCCGGAACTACGTTCGCAAGTGCCGTTCCGGTGAGCCCGCTCAGCCTTGTCATGCCCTTTGATTTAAGGTACGCTTTCGTTCCCGAGATCAGGTCGTCGATTATCCGGTAGCCGTACTGCATTACCGCGGTGGTTATCTGGATATTCGTACAGCCGAGGGCGATGAATTCCAGCGCGTCATGCCAGCTTTCGATCCCTCCGATACCGCTCAGCGGCATTCCGGAAAGCTCCGGGCAGACCGCCATATCGTGAATGAACCGCAGTGCAACAGGCTTCACAGCCTTTCCGGAATATCCTGAAACCGAGCACTTTCCGCTGACGCCCGGGCAGGAGACCATCGTATCAAGGTCGATACGCGTCAGGCTCTTTATTGTGTTTATCGCGGCGATCCCGTCCGCGCCGCCCTCTTTAGCAGCTATCGCCGGGACCTCAATGTTGCCGATGTTCGGGGTCATCTTCGCAAGCACCGGGAGCTTCGTTCCGCGCTTTGCCGCGGCGGTGTATGCCCTTACGAGCTCCGGGTTCTGACCGACGTCGCTGCCGAGCCCCTCCCCTACCATCTGCGGACAGGAGAAGTTGCACTCGATGATGTCGCAGCCCGCCTCCTCGGAGAGCCTTGCAAGCTCCGTCCATTCCTCCTCGGTGCTGCCCATTATAGAGGAAACGATCACCTTTGTCGGAAAATCCCGCTTTAAGCGGCGCAGTATTTCGAGATTCTCCTTCAGCGGGTGATCGGAGATCTGCTCAAGATTCTTGAAACCCACAAACGGCGTGCTTTCCTTGCCTATCGCGTCAAATCTCGGGGAAACCTCGTCCGGCTTTATGAAGCCTATGGTCTTGTATACGATTCCGCCCCAGCCGGCTTTCAGCGCGTTCGCGCACATCTCGTAGCCGCTCGCCACCACCGATGACGACAGGAAGAACGGATTCTCGCACCTTACGCCGCAGAACTCCATTGAGAGATCCGCGTCCAGATCGTCCGCCTTTACCGGCTCCGGAGCCGCCGCCGCCATTTCGCGTATCTTTACCGGGGAATCAAAGTGCAGGCAGGCTTTCTCGCATTCGCCGGAGCATTCCGCGCACCTTGCTGATTCAATGTACCCGGCTCCGACGGCAGGATCCTCGAACCTGACCGCCCTTACGAACCGCGCCGGGTCGAAACCCGCCGGGCACGCCGCCGTGCAAGGGGCGTCAGAGCACAGCATACACCGCGCCGATTCACTGTTTAAAATAAGATTTCCGTATTTCATGCTGATAACCTCCTGCACGAGTTATTTTATAGGCGGCTGTTATTTTGCCGTGTGCTTTGCGCACTTCACAAACCTGCCCCAGCCGCGTTCGCCAACGAACTCGCCGTTGTCGAACACCAGTCTGCCGCGGGAGTATGTCTGCACGGGGTAGCCGTGAACCTCGATTCCCTCCCAGATCGTGTGGTCGCAGTCGGAGTGCATATTTTCCTGGTGGATAGTAAAGTTCTTCGCGGGGTCGTAGATAACGATATCTGCGTCCTTGCCGGGGGCTATCACGCCCTTTTCTGTACAGCCGAAAATCTTCGCCGGGTTGGCGGAACAGAGCTCGACAGCCTTTTCGAAGCTGATAACGCCGTCATTCGCCTTGCCCAGCATATACGGGTACATATTCTCGATCCCGGCGCAACCGTTCGGTATCTTCCGGAAGTCGTCCAGACCCCAGTCCTTTTCGCTCTGCTGGAACGGGCAGTGGTCGGTAGCAATGGTATCGATGTCCCCGCGCTTTATCGCTTCCCAGATAGCGTCCTGGGATTCCCTGCCCTTCATGGGCGGCGAGCATACGAAATTCCTGCCGTCCTCGCGCTTGTAGACATCGCTGGTGAATTCAAGGTACTGCGGGCAGGTCTCTGCGTAGATCTCCAGACCCTCGTCCTTCGCCTTTGTGACAGCCTCGACGCCCTGCTTGTTTGCAAGATGAACGATATACAGCGGAGCCTTTGCAGCCCTCGCAAGGTTTATCGCGCGCTCGTCCGCCTCGCCCTCAACGAACTCCGGACGGCTCATGTAATGATACCAGGCGCTGGTCTTGCCCTCGCTGATGTATTTTTCCGTGAGAGTGTTCACAAGCTCGTTGTTCTCGGCGTGTACCGCGATGAGCGCTCCGAACTCCTTGGACTTCGCCAGAAGCTGATAGAACACGCCGTCCTTTACGCCGAAATCATACACCATGAACACCTTGTAGGAGGTGATCCCGATATCACACGCGTCCTTGATGCTGTCAAGCAGCTCGCCGTGGATATCCTTTACACCGATATGGAACGAATAGTCCACCGCTGCGTCCGGAGCCGCAAGGGCGTTCCGGCGGTTGAACGTTTCGGTCATCGTCTCGTTAAAATCCTGGAGCGCAAAGTCGAACACGGTGGTCGTACCGCCGCAGGCAGCCGCTCTTGTTCCCGCGAAATAATCGTCTGAGGACACCGTGCCGCCGAAAGGCATTGCAAGGTGAGTATGCGCGTCTATCGCCCCCGGGAGCACCAGCTTTCCGGCTGCGTCCACTACCTTTGCGCCGGGCATATCAGGAATACTGCCGACAGCGGCGATCTTCCCGTCCTTTACTGCAACGTCAGCTCTGAAGGAACCGGTCGCGTTCACGACTGTGCCGTTCCTGATGATCATATCCATAAGAAAACCTCCTCGTATAATGTTGGCAAATTCACATTTGTCGGAAAACCGGGCGGAGCCGCACCCCGCCGGGCTTTCCGACAAATCCCCGCCGCGGCGGAGATCTGCCGGGAATGAAACATGTTCTGTTATTTTTGGAAAATCAACTTAACATAAGCCTTTCGCCTGCCATTGTATGTCTGACGACGGAGATGCGCCTTTATCGCCAGCCCGTCTGTCAGCCGCCGTAGTTGGAGTTCTTGTAAACGAGAACCAGACCGGATCTCTGATATACCTGAGCGACCTCCAGGAGCTCCATGCCGCCGGCGTTGGCGTTGATGAGGTTGGAGACCCATGTTACGCCGAAATCAACTGTGCCGTTGTAAACCGCCGTTGTCTCGGAGATATCACCGCCGCCGGAGATGATGTCAACGGTAAGACCGACTTCATCGTAATAGCCCTTTGCCTGAGCAACATAGTAGCCCATGAACTGAGCCTGCGGCAGCCACTTGAGCTGTACGGAAACGGAAGTCTTTTCAGGCGCGCCGTCCGTTTCAGGGTCATAGGTCAGGAAATCCGTGCTGCAGATATCGTCCAGCGTGAGGGAAGCCAGCTTATCCTTGGCGGTGCTGTCCTCAAGAATGATGTACTGCTTTGCCAGGTCGAGGGTCTGCTGCATTGCAGCCTCGTCCATGTTTCCTACGTCAGCGGCGGAAACTGTGTTTCCGTTCATGTCGGTGGTTACAAGCTTCGCCACCTCGGACGCCATGTACGCCTGGTGGTCGGCCGATACGGAGGAGCCAGCCTCGAACACGATCTCAGCCGCCTCGTCCGGGTGCTCACAGGCGTAAGCCCAGCCCTTCATTGAAGCGGAAACGAACGCCTTTACAGTGTTCGGATTTGCCTCTGCGAACGCCTTGGAGGTGAACAGGTTATCCTCCAGCATTGCAACGCCCTCATCGTTCATGTCGATGATGCTCACGGAATCGCCGTAGCCATAGCCGCCGTCATAGTCGTTCTTTACCAGACCGAGCTCGTTGTATGTCATGGCGGAAGCCAGCTTTACGCTGTCGCTGTCGAACTGATCCATTGTAAAGTCCATGGTAATATAATCAGTGGGAAGTCCGTACTTTGTCAGTAGCGCCTGTATCTCGTACTCGTTGCCGAGACCCCAGTTTCCTACCGTGCCCTCAGCAGCGGCAGACCTGATGATGTCCTCGTGGCTCATTGCGCCAGCGGATTCCGCTGCGGAGCTTTCCTCAACCGCGGAGCTGCTTTCATCTGGGGAAGCGTCTGACGCAGTGCTTCCAGCAGAACTGACGGAAGCCGTGCTGCCGGTGCTGGAGTTCCCTCCGGAACAAGCGGTAAACTGCGCGCAAGCCATTATCGCTGCAACTCCTGCAAGTAAAAATCTCTTTCTGTCTGCTTTCATAGTGTGTACCTGCCTTTCTTTATTCGGGGAATCCCCCTTTTGTTCTATACCAAACGGAGCCTTATGCTTTTCTCCGTTTAAGCACCATTCTTTCAACCAGCATAAGAACAATGTACATTCCTATGCCTATCGCGCATGCAGTCGCGATGTAAGCCCACGCCGTGGGGTATTGTCCCTTTACGATGTTCTCGCGGATCTGTCTTCCTACGCCGACCGTGTCCTCCGCGAAGTACTCGGTCACCAGCGCGCCGATAACGCTCGCCGGAACGCTGACCCTCAGCGCCGTGAAAACGTATGGCAGCGAGTTCGGCAGCCTCAGCTTAGTGAATACCACGATCTTCGGAGCAGCGTAAGAGGTCATCAGATCCTCGGAGAACGGCTTCAGCTCGGTCAGCCCGCGGAATGCGTTCACGCTCATCGCCGCCGTGCAGGATATCGTGACCACTATTATCTTCGCAAGCGTGCTTCTAACTGAAACATCCGTGCTGACATCGCGCGTCCAGTTGTTTATTACCGGGGCGAGAGCCACTATCGGTATCGCGTTGAACGCGGAAACTATCGTAAGTCCGCCGGCGCCCCACTTACGGAATATCGAAGCCACAACGGCTATGAGATACCCGAGGATACTGCCCGCCGCCAGTCCGCCGAGGGCGACTATCAGGGTCATCTGCACCTGATTTCCTATGCTGTCGCTGTTCTGTGAGATTATCTCGCCGATTCGCGTTGGAAGCGGAAGCGTTATCGTATCAGTCCCAAGCCACGAATGAAGCGCCTGAGTCTGCCACAGGACGAATATCACCACCCCGAAAAGAAGCGGAAGTCCTGCGCTTGAAAGCAGTCCCAGCCATTTCTTTGATTTCATCTGTATCCCTCCTCAGTCGCTGGTCTTGTTTCGCTTGTACGGGCAGAGGAGCCTTTCGATAAGCCCCATCAGCACGAAGCTCAGAATGCCTATGACTGCGCTTATCAGCACTATGTCCCAGAAAACCAGACGGGTCATTCCGCCCTTGAGGGACTGCGAAAGCATACAGCCAAGTCCGTTGCCGCCCTGGAGCGTATCTACCAGTATGGAAGCGGTTATCGCCATTGGCGCGGATATCTTCAGTCCTGTGAAGAAATACGGAATGCACGCCGGAATGAGCGTTTTCGTGTAAAGCTGGAACTTATTAGCCGCGTAGCTGTACATCAGCTCGTGCTTTTCCCTCTCGACCGACCGGAAACCCGCCAGCACGTTGGTAGACACCGGATAGAACGTAAGTATCGCTGCGATGACGATTCTCGCGGAATTGATATCGCCGGTTATCGAAAGGATTATCGGAGCCATTCCGAGTATCGGTATCATCTGAATTATCATCAGATATGGAAACGCTATCTTCTCGACTACCCGTGAAAGGTTCATCAGCAGAGCGAGTATGTAGCCCGCCGCGATCCCGGCAGCGAAGCCGATCCCCGCGCGGGAGAGCGTCTCGCCGCAGGCGGTTCCGATGAGCTCTATCATCGTCATCTTTCCGGTGACTTTCTTGTCGCTGAAAAACGAACAGATGATCTCGTACAGGTGCGGCAGGACGTTCACCGGAGTGCGCTTTGTCGCCGCAACGATACAGGCGAAAATCTCCCAGATGACCACTATGCCGAGTATCCAGACCAGCGTCACCATGTGTTTTGAATGTACGAAGCGCTTCAGTGCCGGGAGGGGGCCTCTCCGCGCCGTTTTTGCCGTTGTCATGCCGTTCCCTCCTTATACTCCCTCGAAGCTGTTCCTTACCTTTGCGACAAGCTCTGTGAAATGCTGAGTGTCCGTCATATCCAGCGTCCGGGGCCTCGGCAGGTCGATATCGACTACCGCCGAAAGGCGTCCCGGGTGCGGGGATAATACGCACACGCGGTCAGAAAGGAATACGCTCTCGGAAATGTTGTGAGTTACGAAAATTACGGTTTTGTTGGTCTTGCGCCATATCTTCAGCAGGTCGATGTGGAGCTTTTCCCGGGTGAATTCGTCCAGAGCTGAGAACGGCTCATCCATCAGAAGTATCTCCGGACGTATCGCCAGCGCCCTTGCGATCCCGACTCTCTGCTGCATGCCGCCGGAAAGCTGATTCGGATAGTGGTTTGCGAAATTCGTCAGCCCCACCATTTCCAGCATGCTGTCCGCGATGTCCTCGCGCTCATCTTTGGGGACGTGCATTATCTCCAGCGGGAGCATCACATTCCTGCGGACTGTGCGCCAGTCGTAGAGCACCGGGCTCTGGAACACTATGCCGTATCGCTGCGCCAGCCGGGCTTCCCGGGGAGTTACCCCGCCGACCGTTATCTTTCCGGAAGTCGGGTGGAGCAGATCCGCGATAATTCTAAGGAGCGTTGTCTTGCCGCAGCCCGAGGGACCGAGCAGCGAGATGAACTCGCCCTTCTTGATGTCCAGCGTTACATTGGTGAGCGCTGTTACATCGTTTCCGCCCTGATCCTTGTACACCATGCCGATGCTGTCCAGCATGATCTCTGTTTTCTCGTTTGCCATATTGATCACTCCTTATAAAAAATCAGGGCAATAGCATCATCTTCGGCGCCATTGCCCTGATCTCGGTTTCTTGTTGAACTTGCAGGATTCAGATTTGATTTATTCATTTCTTTTGTTCCTTTGTTCTTGATACAAGTATACAGCATAATGTGATTTCTGTCAATGTGCTGATAAACATTTAGGATAATTGTACAATAACATTTCCGTGAAATCCATGTCTATATATGTAATATATACACAGCAATGCGGTTTTGTGCTTCCGCATAACTACATTATATGTGCTGAAGCACACATATTCTACTCAGTCCACACCAGAAAACGAGGATCCTTGTGTTGAATCTCCCGAAAGAAATCACTCGGCGAAAATGAATTTTCTGTTATATGCATTATTCATTTAAGAACCACATGGCATAAAAATTCCGGACAGCCGAAGCTGCCCGGAACATCTTGTTATTTTGCCGATACTCAGTCCTGATCTGCCTTGAGCACAGCGTTGAGCATTACCGTTGCACCCTCAGTGCAGTGCTCCACGGAGCTGAACTCCTTCTCGCAGTGGGAAAGTCCGTCCTTGCTCTGTACGAACACCATCGTTGTCGGGATCATGTAAGCGCAGAACTGTGCGTCGTGACCGGCGCCGGAGTGGATATACTGGTGCTTGATACCAGTCTCCTCGGCGGCAGCCTTAACATAGCCCACAAGCTTCTTATCATAGTAAACAGTGTCGCGGTTCCATGCCTTGACTACCTCGCAGGTGCAGCCTGCCCAGGTCTTTTCAGCGCAGCTCTTGACGATCGCGAGCACCTTTTCAAGCACCTTGGGATCCTCGTGGCGCGCGTCAAACGAGAAATCGAAGAAATCCGGAACGCAGGTGTGCACGCAGGGGTGACATACGACCTCGCCGGTAGTGTAAACCAGGTCGGAATATCCCAGCTTGTCTATCTCCTCGTGGAGGTAGCACAGCGCCTCAGAAGCCGCAAGGAACGCGTCCTTTCTCTTCGGCATGGGGAATGTTCCTGCATGGGTGGTCTGACCGTAGAACTTCAGGCGGTAATTGAACATTCCGAGAACGCAGTCGACTACGCCGATATCATTTCCGGCGTCCTCGAGGATAGGCCCCTGTTCAATGTGGGTCTCGAACATGTACATGTATTTCTCAGGGGAAATGCGGTATTTCTTATCGCCCTTGAATCCGGATCTCTCCAGTGCCTCGCCGAATGTGGACTTGTTATCCAGAATGCTCTTTGAAGCCATCATGTCCTCGAATCTGAACTTGCTTCTGATGTCCTCCGGGAGATAATCGTAGCAGATAATGCCGGAGCACATCATTGCCGGCGGGTAGAGGGAGCCTTCCTCGTTTGTCCAGATCATCGCGGTGAGCGGATGCTTATGCGGAATATTGTGCTCGGCTACCGTTTCCAGGACCTCCATGGCGCTCATTACGCCGAGGATTCCGTCGTAGTTGCCGCCGTTCTTTACGCTGTCCACATGGGAGCCCATAACGATGCGCTTTGCGTCCGGGTCAGAACCGGGGAGCGTTGCGTACATACAAGCTACATCGTCCACCTCGATAGTGGCGCCGATAGCTTCCATTCTGCGGCGGAACTCGTTTCTCGCCTGAATAGCCTCCGGCGAAAGGGAATAACGTGTGATACCGCCGTGCCCCGCGTCGCCGAATTTGCTGAAAGTTTCGATTTTGTCCTTCATTCTGTCGTAGCTGCAAGTGTACATAAAAACTCTCCTTTGCTTTTGAATTTCTGTCTGATAAAGAAAACGGCGCCTGAAACTCCGTGAGTTCCAAGCGCCGTTGCTTTATGTATTGATTATATCGTGAATATTGTGCTGTGTCAACCTTTTTCGCAAAAAAAGCCGGAAAACGGCTGAATTTGTGCCTCTGGCACATGAAACCGTTGTGCCGCGGCACATGGATTTAATCCCACAGAGAAGCGTAAATATCCAGAATATCCTGCTTGGTGACTTCCCTTATAGTATTGGCAGGGCTTCCGCTTGCAAGGGCGTCGTCCGCCATTTTGTCCATTGCCGCAAAGAACCTCTCACGGTCGATTCCGTATTCTGCAAGCGTGGGTATCTCAACGGCGCGGCACAGCTTTTCGAGCGCCGCGAGGAAATCCTGTGCAGCGGCGGTATCGTCCTGCTTATCGGAAGCGCCGACAGCCCGGGCGGCCTCTGCAAATTTCCCGGGAGCACCCTGCACTGCGAATCCCAGGCACTTTATATCCAGCATTGCGTTGGAAATTCCGTGCGGGACATGGAACAGCGCGCCGATAGGACGGCTCATTCCGTGCACAATGGTAACGGAGGCGTTGTTTATGCAGACTCCTGCCTCGTAAGCGGCGATGAGCATTTGTTCCCTTGCAGCCTCGTTTTCTGGTTCGTTATACGCCGTGGGCAGGTTCGCGAAGATCCTCTTCAGGGCGGAAAGCGCGAATGTGTCGGTTATCGGGTTCGCCCTGCGGGAGGTGTAGCTCTCGATCGCATGCGTGAGCGCGTCCATTCCTGTTGCCGCAGTGACGGACTTCGGCGAGGATATCGTGTAGGAATAATCCAGCACTGCAAGCTCCGGCAGGAGTTTGTCGCCCTTCAGCAGCATTTTCACGTCCTTTTCCGTGTCGGTGATTATCGTGAATTTTGTCGCCTCGGAGCCAGTCCCGGCGGTGGTCGGAACAAGTATCATCGGCGGAAATTCTCCGTCTATCCCGCGCCCCATATAGTCCGCGATATTCCCGCCCAGAACGGACATCGCGGCTATCGCCTTGGCACTGTCAAGGGCGCTTCCGCCGCCTATTCCGATGACATGGTCGCAGGAATTGTCATGGTACGCCGCAACGCCCGCGTTTATCATGTCAACGGTGGGTTCGCCGGTTATTCCGTCAAAAACCACGCCGTCCGGAGCATATTTCAGGAGCTCCCGGACTGCCGGTGACTTCGCGGTATATTTTCCGGTCACGATGAGCGGTCTGCTTCCGTATTTCTCAAGTCCTGCGCGTGATAATGCGCCCTTGCCGGCTATTGTTTTTCCCGGCAGCACGATCTGAAAATCCATGATGATTCCTCCTTGTTGTTCTGCACAATTCTGTCTGACGCAGTTTTTCCCTGCAAATATACGATATCACAATTCGCGCAGAAATGCAAGCATTTTTTCAAGGAACGCGTAAAACCGCAGTCTCATGCGGAATCCAGGCATTGTGCCGCAGCCCGGGAATTTTAGTGCGGCGTGCGATATATTTATTGAGGTAACCTCTAAAAACCTCGTTTGAGTGAAAATGTGTATAGCACACCGCCTGCTTCTTTCAACGAGCGAAATTTCTGATGCGACGGCGTCCATGCCGTCGCCCGGTTATTTCGCTTTGCAACATCGTGTTGCACCTCCTCGTAAGGCATACAGCCTTACTTCGTCGGCTTTCATCGCATTCGGCGCACTCTACCCATTTTCACTTTTCAAACCGGTTTTTAGAGGTTACCTTGACACTGCTCCGCCGCAATGCTATAATATAATCAGCAATTTCAAAGGAGAAAATCAGAATGAAAATAAAAAAAGTTGCAATCCTTGGTGCCGGAGCAGTCGGGTCATATATGATATGGGGGCTCTCCGGGCGTGAAAACATTGAGCTCGGCGTAATTGCCGATGGCGGGCGCGCAGAGCGTCTGAAAAAAGACGGCTGCACAATAAACGGAAAGGTATACCGTCCGCAGGTGTGGACCCCGCAGGAGGCGCACGGCGCAGATCTTCTCATTGTCGCGCTGAAATACGGCGCGCTCCCCGGGGCGCTGGATTCCATCGGCGCGGCTGTCGGTGGCAACACGACCGTGATGAGCCTGATGAACGGCGTTGACAGCGAGGAGATCATCGCCGGAAAAATAGGCGGCGAGCATGTTCTGTACTCGCTGATAAAGGTTGCCTCCCACAAGGATGGCAACGGCTACCGCTTCGATCCGGAAACCACGGTAGGAATAGTGTTCGGCGAGGTCAGCGCTCCGTTTGACAGCGAAAGAGTGCGCGCGGTGGAAACTCTCTTTGAGGGCACCGGAATACACTACCGCAGCACAGAATTCATACGCGAGGAAATATGGAGCAAATTCCGGCTGAATGTGTGCAACAATCTGCCGCAGGCTATCGTTGGCGTAGGAGTCGGCTGCTACCAGGACAGCGAACACATGAAGGCGATAAGCAATGGGCTGCGGCAGGAGCTTGAAGCAATAGCCGCCGCAAAGGGAATAGATATGAGCAGGGCTGACGCCTCGTCCACCCGCGGAAGCCTGGTGCCTCCCTCCGCCCGTTATTCCACCCTCCAGGACCTTGACGCCGGCCGCCATACGGAAATCGACATGTTCTCCGGCGCTATCGTAAGAATGGGAAAGGAGCTCGGCATTCCCACGCCGTACAACGAATTTACGCTACACATCATCAAGGCGCTGGAGGAGAAAAACGATGGACTTTTCGACTACGCGGGCAATACTTCCAGAAGCTCCCGCACATTATGACAGGAGGTTACGTCGTGAAAGATTGGGATTCAAAGCAGTACACGAAATTCGAGAGAGAACGCACCCAGCCGTCCATTGACCTGATACACAGGATAGGAATTTCTCCGTCCTCGGTGCTTGACATAGGCTGCGGCCCCGGAAACAGCACAAATCAGCTTGCAGGGCGTTTCCCCGGTGCCAAGCTGCTCGGCATAGACAGCTCTGACAATATGCTGGAAAGGGCGCGTAAAACCTATCCGGAGCTGAAATTCCAGAAATGCTCCGTGCCTGACGGACTGGAGGCTGTCGGGAATTACGACCTGATATTCTCCAACGCCTGCCTGCACTGGATACCAGACCACGCAGGCCTGTTCCCGAAGCTGATGAGCAAGCTGAATCCCGGCGGAATGCTTGCGGTGCAGATCCCCCTCACGCAGGAGGCGGTGTTCTACAAGCTGCTGCATGAGCTCATCTCCGCTGACAAGTGGAAGAAGCTGAATGCGATACATAATTTCCACAACCTTACCCCGAACGAAACATACGATATACTCGCAAAGCTTTCCGGCGAGGTGACAATGTGGGAGACCGTCTATTATCATGTAGTTCCCTCGCACAGCGCTGTCATAGACTGGTACAGGGGAAGCGGGCTGAAGCCCTATCTTGATATGCTCGGCGAGGACGAAAAGGCGGAATTCCTTGACGAGCTGCTTGAACTCATAAGCAGAAACATACCGCTCCAGGCGGACGGCACAGTTATACTGAAAATGCCGAGGCTATTTTTCACCGCCGCAAAATAAAAACGAACGCTGCGCGGGCTCAGGCTCACGCAGCGTTTTTATTCAGGGAACCTCTAAAAACCGGTTTGAAAAGGGAAAATGGGTAGAGTGCGCCGAATGCGATGAAAGCCGACGAAGTAAGGCTGTATGCCTTACGAGGAGGTGCAACACGATGTTGCAAAGCGAAATAACCGGGCGACGGCATGGACGCCGTCGCATCAGAAATTTCGCTCGTTGAAAGAAGCAGTCGGTGCGCTATACACATTTTCACTCAAACAAGGTTTTTAGAGGTGACCATAACTCAAACCTTTTGCTTTGTCAATCATCTGTGGGAATGTTTGTGTAATTTAGCGAAAAAAACACGATGATCACCCGCTAGTTAGTGAATACTTACAAAGTTATCTGAAACGTATCACGCGCTATTGCAAGAACCACGCATATATGCTATAATTGAGTTAGTTAGAACTAACTGTAAGGAGGAATATAATGCTGACGCAAATAATATATGGAATCCTGATCCCGTTTATCGGGACAACAGCAGGCTCTGCCTGCGTATTTTTCCTGCGCAGGCAGCCGCATTTTCTTGTACAGAGGAGCCTCACCGGATTCGCCGCGGGCGTAATGACGGCGGCATCCGTGTGGAGCCTGCTCCTGCCGGCAATGGAGCAGTGCTCCGGAATGGGCAGGCTTGGGTTTATCCCGGCAGCAGCGGGATTTGTCCTTGGGATACTGTTTCTTCTGCTGCTTGACCGCGTGATACCTCATCTCCACATGAACTCAGACAAGCCGGAGGGAAGCCGCAGCTCCCTCAGCAAGAACACCATGCTGCTGCTAGCGGTAACGCTCCATAATATCCCGGAAGGCATGGCGGTAGGCGTAGTTTACGCGGGGCTCGCAAGCGGAGGCGCCAACATCGCGGCGGCGGGAGCCCTCGCTCTTTCGCTCGGCATAGCTATACAGAACTTTCCGGAGGGCGCGATAATCTCGATGCCGCTGCGTTCTTCGGGCATGAAAAAGGGAAAGGCGTTTCTTCTTGGTACCCTTTCCGGAGCCGTGGAGCCTGCCGCCGCAGTGCTCACCGTACTGCTTTCCGGTCTGGTCGTGCCGGTGCTGCCGTATCTGCTGAGTTTCGCCGCAGGAGCAATGATCTACGTTGTCGTAGAGGAGCTCATACCTGAAATGTCAGGCGAGCCGCATTCAAACATAGGCACCATTGCATACGCTGCTGGTTTCGTCATAATGATGAGCCTTGACACAGCACTCGGCTGAGAGCCGCGCAACACAGATTGTCGAAAAAGTATCAATCACAGACTGCTGAGAAATCGTCAGATGCTAGGAACCCGCATGACGGCTAGGCTTTGTGCCTGCCGTCATGCGGAGTGACGACGCAGATGACGGTTTATCAACAGTCTGAGGGGCACACGGTGTTTCCGTGCGCCCCCACAGCTTTACTTATTAAGTACGATTATCTTATTCGAAATGTTCCGCACAAACGGCAGCTTACCCAGAAACTTGTAAATCGGAATGAACTCCGCCATTCCCTCCGTAAGGCTGTGTTCCTCTGAAAAGCTGAAATCCGGAAGCAGCTCCGCCAGAGCCCTGCCATTTTTGACGCCCCAGGTGAATTTTGCCTTGCTGCCCTCTATTGATTTTTCTTTGAAGCTCTTCACCACTGCTGGGTTCATAATTTCAACCAGCACCTCGGCGCGCGGGAATTTGCCGGAAATTATCTCGAAGATACGCTTCACATCGGCTTCGGAAAGGTACATCGTCAGTCCCTCGATAATGACCAGCGCCGGAGCTCCGGTCTCCTTTATCTCGCCGCTCCAGTCGTCCATTGCTGACATTGCTATCTGGGTGATATTCTCGGTCGGCTCAAGTATGCTTCTCCGCACGGCAATGGTTTCCGGCAGGTCGAGATTATACCAGTGCGAGAAGCCCTTCATGCGATAGCAGCGCGTATCAAGTCCGCAGGCGATATTCACGACTACCGCGCCCGGATTCTCCGAAAGGTATTTTTTTGCAAGGCGGTCGAGCACAATCGTGCGGGCTATTACTCCGTTGCTCATTGCAAGGTCCTTGTCGGCAAGCGAGAAGTCATATTCCAGCTTTTCGACTATTTCCACCGCCTTGTTGTCCTTTATCGCACCGCGGGTCCTTGTTTCCTTTGCCCTGGCGTATATCGTCTGGAGCATTGTCTCCGTTACCCCTGAAAGGGTTGGTTTTTCACTCATGTCTGTCCTCCGTAATTACTGATATTTCCACTGCTCTGAGCTCAGCTGCATATCCGCCATGTGCTTGTAAATCCCGCCCGATTTCCTGAGCTCCGCGGGAGTCCCGGACTCTGCGACCCTGCCGTCTTTCAGTACGACTATCTTATCAACGCCGTCCACTGTTCTCATTCTGTGCGCGATTATAAGCACGGTTTTGTTCCTGATGAGCCTTGACAGCGACTCCTGGATAAGAGATTCGTTATCGACATCAAGCGAAGCCGTTGCTTCGTCCATGAGGATTATCGGCGCGTCCTTCAGGAACGCCCTTGCAATGGAAATACGCTGACGCTCGCCGCCGGAAAGCTCCGAGCCGTTCTCGCCTATCATGCTGTTCCACTTGTCGGGCATTTTCTCAACGAAATCCTCGCAGTGTGCCAGCCTTGCAGCCGCCATTACCTCTTCATCAGGGGCGTCCTTTCTGCCTATGCGGATATTCTCCATGACCGTGTTGTTGAACAGCGTAACGTCCTGGAAAACTATCGAATACAGGGACAGCAGCTTTTCGGGGTCTATTTCCGAAATATTCATTCCGCCCACTGTAATGCTGCCCTTGTCGTTGTCCCAGAATCTCGCGGCAAGCCTGGAAACTGTCGTCTTTCCTCCGCCGGAGGGTCCGATGAGCGCCGTGACCTCGCCCTGCCTTGCGGTAAAGCTAACGTCGGAAAGCACCTGCTCGCCGTCCTTGTAGGAGAATGCAACGTGGTCGAAAGCGATATCGTAGCCCTTGTTGTCCAGGGTATCGCGGCCGGTCTGTTCCTCGTGCGAGAGTATCTCGTCCATGCGCTTGCAGTTTACCTCAATGCTGATCATTGCCGACAGATTCTGGAGCGCTATCTGGAGCGGCTCGTACATTCTCGTAACCACCAGCAGGAACATGAAGAATGTCAGCACGTCTATCTCGTTCTTTATCAGAAGCGCGCTTCCTACCACGGCGACAGTACCCATGCCGAGTTTCAGTATCATCTGCGCGGAGCACACGAATGCGGCGTTCGCAAACTCTGCAACAATGGAGTGCTTCTCTACCGCCTTTATCTTCCTGTTGAGACCCTCCTGATAGGTGTCGGTCATGTTGTAGGAACGCAGGTCGCGGAGGGTTTCAAGCCCCTCCTGTATGCCGTCAAGGCAGTCGAGCTTATACTGCATCGTCTTTTCGTGCACCTTGTTCATGACCTTCTTGGAGCTGAGCACGATGACGAGCGCCACCGGCATGACCCATACCGCTGCAAGAGCCATCTTCCTGTTGAAGAAGAACAGGCTGATAACTACGATCATCGTGGAAATAAGCGCGCCGACAAACTCCGGCACAAAATGCGAGGAGGCGGTCTCAATGGACGCGCAGTCGCTCATTATTGTATTGGTGAGATCCGCGAGGTCCTTTTTTCCGAAGAACGAAAGCGGTATTTTTCTCAGCTTTTCCGCAAGGGTCCTGCGCCTTACGCCGCTCTCAATATATGTAGACAGGAACGTTGCGCGGTACTGTAACAGCGTTGTGACAGCTATAAGCGCAAGCGCTATGATTATCGCAGCAATGAAGAATCCCAGCTTCTCCCTCGGAAGGTCGCCGTCAAGCAGGTATGAGCAAAGCATGTACAGCAGTCCCACCGGCATCATCAGGACGATGTTCGATAATGTTACCGCGCCGAATGCGCGTATCATCGCCCGGGCGCCGTTGTCTGAAAGCGCGTATTTATGCTTTAGTTTCTCGGTGAATTTCATTTTACACGCCTGCCTTTCCGACCTGCCAGCTGACAGATCTGTTATATTCGTTCCACATGTGGCTGTAAATTCCGTTTTCAGCTATAAGGTCGTCATGCGTACCGCTCTCGGCTATCTTTCCGCCTGAAAGGACGTAGATGCAGTCGGCGTTGGTGACTGTGGACAGTCTGTGCGCGATCATTATTACCGTCTTGTCCTTGGAGAGCTTCTCAAATGCCTGCTGAACCAGCCGCTCGTTGTCCGGGTCGGCAAACGCCGTAGCCTCGTCAAGAATAAGCACTGGCGCATTCTTCAGGAACGCCCTCGCAATGGAAAGGCGCTGGCACTCGCCGCCGGAAACGTATATTCCCTTTGAGCCTATCATGGTATTCGCGCCGTCCGGGAATTTCGCAATTATATCCATGCACTGCGCGTCCTTCAGCGCCTGCATTACCTCCTCGTCGGAGGCGTCGGGTCTGCCCATTCTCACGTTGTCCATTATGCTCATTTTAAGGAGCTTGCTGTCCTGGAAAACATACGAAACATACTGCATGAGCCTGTCGGACGGAATGCCCCGGACATCCGCGCCGCCTATCCTTATTGAACCGCCCTTTACGTCCCAGAACCTCGCGATAAGCGAGGCGAGAGTGGTCTTTCCGCCGCCGGAGGGTCCAACCAGTGCTATGTGCTCTCCCGCCTTTACGGACAGGTCGATACCGTCAATGGCGTTGTTTTCGGAGCCTCTGTACGAGAATACCACGTTCTCCAGTGTGATCGAGGAATCAGCCGGTACGGCGTCCTTTTCGGAATCCGGGAGCTGCTCCGCCTCAAGTATCTCATACACTCTGTTAAGAGCGTCGTCAACTATCATCTGCGACTCGCCGGCATACGCGACCTTCATGAGCGTCACCGTGAGCACAGACGTGATTATTACATAGAAAACCAGATTCAGTATGAAATCGTTGGTGACTCCCTGCCCTGTAAACGCAAACGCCGCAATTATCAGCGCGGCAAAAATTCCGTTTGCAGCCGTAGTGAAGCCTATCATAGGAGCCATCATGTTCCTGGTATAGCCGAGCGTCCACTTTTCGTATTCGTCGATAGCCGCCTTGAAGCGCTTGAACGTGAATACGGTCTGACCGAAGGTCTTTACCACCGGGATTCCCCTGACGTACTCGACTGCCTCCGCGGACATGGATTCCAGCGCATTCTGGTACTGTTTCATATCCTCCGCCATTTTGGGTCCCATCATAAGCGTACCCATGAGCACGAACGCTATTGCCGCCGGAATGAGGCTTATAAGCCCGAGCCGCCAGTCGAAGACCATCATCATTACAAGAAGCCCGACAGGGGTAGCATACGATACCGCCTTGTCCGGGAGATTGTGCGCCAGGAACGTTTCAGTCGCCGAGCTGCAGTCGGTGACTATCTTGCGGATCTTTCCGGTGCCCTCGGCTTCAACATAGCCCAGCGGAAGCTTCATTATATGCTTCATCATGCTGATGCGCATATTCGCCTGCACCCTGAACGCCGATTTGTGCGAGCACATCAGCGCGGCTATGTAGAACACCATCGCCAGCAGCGCAAAGCCGACGGCCTCCCAGCCGTATCTGCCGATATTAACAGCCTCGGAGTAATTCGGCCGCACCTCCAGCACTTCCTTTATTATGCGCCAGATGTCGTAGAACGGTATCAGCGCGATCCATGCGCTTACCGCCGCCAGCACAAGCGAAGCGTAGGTAAAATACTTATGTCCGCCCGCGTAGTGCATCAGCACTGAAAATGAATTCCTTTTCTTTTGTTTCACAACAAAACCTCCTTATCTCTTGTTAGCTTTAGCTAACTTGTATGCAATTAAAAAGCAGTGAAAACACTGCTTTAAAGTGAACCTAAAACCTTGTTCCAGCCTGCAAAGCTGAATTCCCGTATGCACCTCATGAAATCCCGCGCTTCCTCGTATGGGATCTCGTGGGATACCACCTCGTAGATATACTGCCACCCGGAACGGCACACCACATGGATGAAGAAATCGCTGAGCCTGCGTCCGTTTCTGGCGTACTGTTCTGCGAAAGACTTGTAGTACTTTTCCTCGATCTCGGCGAGCCTGTCGAAATAGTGCTCGTACTCCGTGCCGGCGGATTTACAGAAAATAAGCCGAAATGCATCGAAATTGTCATATATGTATTTCAACACAATGTCTGTTCCCTCGCTGCCCATGTCTATTGCGGTTCTGGCGCTCCCGCATTCGGAAGCCATGCTTATACTGCCGAGGTAAATCTCCATAAGCCCGTCCGCCGCCGGCTTCACCAATGCGCCAAACAGCCCGGATTTATCCCCGAACCTTGTGTAGATAGAATTGGTGCTCACGCCGCTGTCAGCGGATATCCTGCGGAGATTCGCATTGTGGAACCCGTATTCCAGGAACTCTCTCCTCGCGCTTTCAAGCAGTGCCTCGGTCACACCAGCGGTTTCTTGTCTCATACGCGGTACCTCTCTTAAAATAACAACGTTATTATAACACGGTTATTTTATTTTGTCAATACCTCCGTAAAAATTTCAACAAAAAACTCCCGGCCGTTAAAAACCGACCGGGAGCTTGTGATTATAAAGTATCGCCGCCCTTTAGAAGCGGAGACATACTCTTCAGGCATATTGCAATAGTAGAGCCGTTGTGCAGCAGCGCCGACAACGAAGGAGTTATCACGCCGAAGAATCCGAGCGCAATAAGCGCCGTATTGAACGTTAGGATAAACCGATAGTTTGCATTTATCCTCTGCATGAGATGCTCGCTGAGCATTCTCAGGACGGCAAGCTCCGTAAGCTCTGCGCCCCTGAGCGTGATATCAGCAGTCTCCTTTGCGATGTCGGAGGCGTCGCTCATCGCCACTGAAACATCGGCAGCCGCCAGAGCCGGCGCGTCATTTATTCCATCGCCGACCATGATAACGCGGTGTCCCGCCGCCTTGAGCTGCTCGATATGGCTGTGTTTGTCCTCCGGGAGCACCTGCGCGTGCACCTCGGTTATGCCGAGCTGCTGCGCTATCTTCTCAGCCGCCGCGCTGCTGTCGCCGGTGAGCATTACGACATTTTCTATGCCGCATCTCTTCATCAGCTCAACCGCGCCTGCCGCTTCCGCACGGGGCGGGTCGTTTATGCAGAGCGCGCCCGCAAGTTCTCCTCCCACCGCCAGATAAATGACGGAGGAAGCCCCGGAATTTTCGTCAATGCGAGCCTGCTGTTCTGCGGAGATCGAAACGCCCTCGTCGTCGCAGACAAAATGCCTGCTTCCGATCACTGCGCGCTCTCCGCGGAGTGTTGTCGCTATTCCGTGAGCCACTATGTAGTTGACCTCTGCGTGCTCCTCAGCGTGGACTACGCCGCGCTTTTCAGCACCCTTGACGATCGCCCTCGCCATGCTGTGCGGGAAGTGCTCCTCGATACAGGCGGCGGTTCTGAGAACCTCCTCCTCGGAATATTCCCCGAAAGGAATGACCTTGTCAAGCACAGGCTCGGCATTTGTGAGCGTTCCCGTTTTGTCGAACACGATAGTGTCTGCGGCGGCAAAGGCTTCAAGATACTTTCCGCCCTTTACGGTGATGTTGTGGTCAGCCGCTTCACGCAGCGCGGAGATAACCGCGATAGGAGCCGACAGCTTTATCGCGCAGGAATAATCCACCATAAGCAGCGAAACCGCCTTGGTCACATTTCCCGTGAACAGCAGCGTCAGCCCGAATCCCAGGAAGCTGAACGGAACGATGCCGTCCGCCAGCCGCTCGGCGCGGCTCTGTATTCCCGCTTTCAGATTCTCGGAGCTGTCGATCAGTTCGATGATCTTCTGTATTTTGGTGTCTGAGCTTACCGCCCTGACCCTTACGACAACGGAACCCTCCTCAACGACTGTTCCGGCAAATACCGTTGCGTCCACTGACTTCATCACAGCCAGAGGCTCGCCGGTCATCGAAGATTCGTTGATGTACGCCTCGCCCTCGGTTATTTCACCATCCACAGGGATAACGCTGCCCGTTCTGACGCGTATCAGGTCGCCGATTTTAAGCTCCTCTATCGGAATGAGCACGTCCTCATCCCCGTTTGCGAGCCATACACTGTCCGCCTTTACAGCAAGGCTGGACGTAAGCACAGCCCTGGTGCGCGCATGGGTGTAGTCCTCCAGAAGCGAGGATACTGAAAGCAGCAGCATGATCGTGGAAGCCGTCTTGAAATTACGCTGCGCAAGACATGCCGTTATTGAAGCGGCGTCCAGCACCTCGACCGTGAGCCTGCCCTGACCGAGCTCGAAAAGTCCCTTTAATATGTACTTTGCACTGTTGAACACAGTCAGCGCCGCGCGTATCGGCGCAGGAAGCAGCAGCTTCTTCACATAATGCGCCACAACGAGCTTTGTAAGCCCGTGCTTGAAGTTGTCGTCTATTTCCTGGGTCGCCTTGTCCTCTTCTATCGGAGTGAGCCCGCGGAAATCAAGACTTTCTATAAAGCTGATGACCTCGCTGCGGCTGGACTTCTTATAATAGATCAGAAGTCCGCCGTTCGCAGAATGTACCTCGGCAGAAAGCACAAAAGAGTTAGCTTCGGTTAACTTCCGGATACAGCTTTCGAGCTCTTTATCAAAAGCATACGCCCCGAAACGTATCCTGATTCGTCCGGGGTTATCCGATATGATCCTGTAACGCATTAGTCTGCACTTTCTTCGTTAAGACCTGCCTGCTCCTTTGCCTCATAGCAAAGATCCTGAGCCTCGTCCTTCATGCTCTGGAACGCTGCCTTAGCGTCGCTGGTGAACTTCATTCCCTTTGCAAGACCTGTTACAGCGATCTGTCTTGTCTTCTTGGCGGTAAGTACCTTCTTGCCGACGATAACGCCTGCTGCGCCTGCTGCTACCAGCCAGAATTTCTCGTTTTTAAAGATGTTTTTCATTTTTGTTGTCCTCCTGTATTTTGCTTGCAGAGTAAATATTGATCTCTGTAAAATAGATTATATCCCTTTTCCGTCGAATTGTCAAGAAAAAAAAACGGCAACACCGCACAATTATCGGCTAACGCCTTTGCCACATGCTTGCTTGCATCTTTTCCGTCATCTTGCACAATTCTTCCTAGCAAGGCGGCAGCCTTGCGTCGTCATCATTGTACAACCTGACGAAAAATCTGACTGCGCAATCATGCGACAATAATTATGCGGTATTGCCTTATGTGATAATTTATGATAGAAACAACTAACTGCTTCTTCATATATGAACAATACCGCGCAGAACCTTTCAGGGCTTCCGCGCGATATTCTTAACCTGTTTCAGGAGATCTCCAGCTGCTCCTTTTCAGAGTCAGCGCCGGAAATGTGGAACGAATTCAGCGCCGGAGCGCTGTGGTCCATAAGAGAAAGTATCATGTAGCTTGCCTTGCTGTCGTAGGCAAGGCGCTTGTCCTCCTCGGACGGACGCGAGGGCGATTCCGGGTGGCTGTGCCAGTTCCCGAGGGGAACAAGTCCGTTTGCGCGCATGTCCTTTATTGCTGCCAGCTGCTCCTTCGGATCCATGCTGAAATGCTCGTTGGAGTGATCCGTGTTGGTCAGCAGATACACCTTCTTTATCAGCTTGTCGCTGCCCTCGATAACTCCCGCGATAAGCCCGCAGGCCTCGTTCGGGAGCTCCTTTTCAGCGTGGGCGAGTATTTTTTCATAATCAGACCTTGAAAGCTTTATCATAAATGTACTCCGTCGCATTCTGCCTGCTCATAGTCGATGAGCTTGGTTATAGTCGGGTGTTCGCCGCATATCGGGCACTTGCTGGTGTCTGACGGCAGCTTTATCTTACGGAACTCCATTTTCAGTGCGTCATAGGTCAGCAGATATCCGGTAAGCAGGTCGCCTACGCCCAGGATATACTTGATAGCTTCCATTGCCTGGAGGCTGCCGATAACGCCGCCCATTGCGCCGATAACTCCCGCCTGCTTGCAGGTAGGCACTGCGTCCTTGGGTGGAGGATTCTTGAATACGCAGCGGTAGCAGGGTCCCTTGCCGGGGACGTAGGTCATAAGCTGCCCCTTGAAGCGGATTATTCCCGCATGGGAAAACGGCTTCTTTGCCATTACGCAGGCGTCGTTTATCAGGAACTTCGCGGGGAAGTTATCTGTCCCGTCGATGACGAAATCGTAGTCCTTGATAATGTCCAGGATATTTTCGCTGTCGATGAAGGTGCGGTAGGTATTTACGGTGACGTCCGGATTTATCGCCTCCATGGTCTCCTTTGCAGACTGCACCTTTGCCTTGCCGACATCAGCCGTGGTGTGAATGACCTGCCGCTGGAGGTTGGAGAGATCCACCTCGTCCGCGTCAGCGATGCCTATGGTGCCGACTCCCGCAGCCGCGAGGTACAGCGCCGCCGGGGCTCCGAGCCCGCCCGCGCCGATTATCAGCACCTTTGCGTTAAGGAGCTTCTTCTGCCCCTTTGCGCCGACTTCCTTCAGAATGATATGACGGGAGTAGCGCTCAAGCTGTTCGTTTGTAAATGCCATTACTGACCGCCTCCCATGAAATAGATGAACTCAACGTTGTCGCCATCCTTGAGCACTGTGTCCTCAAAGCTGCTGCTGGAAACGAAATCGTCGTTCACGCTTGCGGTGACGTATTCGGGGGTTTCCACCTTTTCGTCAACTACGAGCTGAGCGAGGGTCAGTCCGTCAGCTACTTCCTTCTTTACGCCTGTTACTGTGATAGTCATGGTTGTTCTCCTTATAATGTCTTTATTATTTCTTCGAGCTGTGATTTCTTCACTGCCCCGGTAACTCTCTGAACCTCTGCGCCGTCCTTAAAGAATACCAGCGTTGGTACGGAGGTCACGTTATACTCCGCGGCGGTCTCAGCGCCGAAATTTATGTTCAGCTTCACCAGCTTTATACCCGGCTGCTCCTCCTCAAGCTCGGCGAGCACCGGGGACATCCGCTTGCAGGGAATGCAGGAATCGGAATAGAAATCCGCCAGCACCAGTCCCTCCGCGATATCCTGCGGGAAGCTCTCATTCGTTGATTTTACAGCCATCAGTCGCCCACCTTTTCCACGATGAGGTCATAGGTCCCGTCCTCGTTGTTGATAAGCTTCAGGATCTTATGTCCCTCCTCCTTTATGCTGCGCGGAACGTTCTGAACCGGCTCTCCGTCGTTCATTCTGATCGCAAGGATCTGTCCCTCGTCCAGCTCCTCAAGAGCCACCTTTGCCTTTACGAATGTCGTTGGGCACACCACATCGGTGATATCCACCCTGTCGTCAATATTGTAATCAGTCATTGCTGTAAGCCTCCTTAATTACCTGCTCGAATTTTTCCCTGCCAACACGGTCGATGGTGAACTTGAAACGCTCGCCGGGCTTTGCGTTCTGCTCGAAGAAAACGATAGCCGCGTCGCATATCTTCATCAGCTTTTCCTTGTCTTCAACGAACGGGATTATCGCTTCGCCCTTGTTTATGCTGTTGCCGAAAAGTCCGCCGAACGACACGATGTAGCCGTGTACGGTGTCCCATGCCTCGGTAGGACAGGCCTTGAAGCATCTTCCGCAGAAATTGCACTTGTCGTAATCTACACTGACCTTTCCGTCCGCGATAGAAATTGCTCCCTGGCGGCATGCCTTTTCACAAACGCCGCAGCCTATGCAGGCGTCCTCTTTCCACTTTACCTGAATGCCGCCCTTTATGCCGAGGTCGTTTTCCTCCGCTTTAAGGCAGTTGTTCTGGCAGCCGGTGATACCGAACTTGAACTTGTGCGGGAGCTCCCTGGCAAAATAGCGGTCGTCCAGCTCCTTGGCAAGTGCGTAGGTGTCGATACATCCGCTGGGGCATATCGCCGCGCCCTGACACGCTGTTATCGTGCGGACCCTCGGTCCGCAAACGCCTGGCTCAACGTCTCCCCTGGCAAGAGCCGCCTTGACCTCCTCGATGTCGTCCAGCTTGATGAACGGTATCTCAACGCTCTGGCGGGAGGTCAGGTGAACATGTCCATCGCCGAATTTATCGGAGACCTCCGCAATAGCCGCAAGCTGCTTCGCCGTGAGATTTCCTCCCACAACGCGGAGCCGCAGCGAAAAGTTGTTCTTCTGCTTCTGGCGCATGAATCCGCCTTTTTTGAGTGTTGCGTAATCTGTTGCCATGTTGATTCTCCTTTACAGTGCCTCTATCGCCTGTCTGAAATCGGCGATGAGGTCTTGCTTGTCTTCTATACCAACGCTTATTCTTATAGTATCCTCGTATACTCCCGCGGCGAGCTTCTGCGCCTCGCTGCTGTGGGCGTATATCGTGCTGGAGGGATGTATCACCAGAGTGCGCACATCTCCAATGTTTGTTGCGTTTGTCGCGAGCTTAAGTCCGTTTATAAGCCTGAACGCGCGTTCCTTGCTGCCCGCCCTGACCGTGAGTATCGCGCCGCCCATTCCCCTGAGCTGGCTCTCGCAGAGCGCATGATACGGGTTGTCCGGAAGCGCCGGATAATTCGGCTCAACGCCGTCGGTATCCCGGAAGAATTCCGCGAGGGCAAGGGCGTTTTCGCAGCAGCGGTCCATTCTGAGCCCCAGCGTTTCCATTCCAACGGAATTCATGAACGCATTCACCGGTGCAAGGCAGGCGCCGACATTGCGCCAGAGCCCTCCGCGCAGCTTCGCGAGATACGCGAGCTTTCCCATCCTTTTGTATTCGGCGAGCGCCGTATGCTTTTCAAAGTTCCACGGAAATTTTCCGCTGTCGATGATGACTCCGCTTATCGAGTTTCCGCCGCCGTTTATGTACTTTGACGTGGAGTGCACCACGATGTCCGCACCGAATTCAAACGGATTTATAAGGTACGGCGTTGCGGTGGTGCTGTCGATTATCAGCGGGATATCGTGTTCGTGGCACAGCGCTGAAACCTCTTTCAGGTCTACTATTTCAAGCCCCGGATTTCCGATGAGCTCCGCAAACACCGCTTTCGTCCTTTCATTGATTAGCGGACGGAGCTCCTCCACGGTGACGTGCGAAGCGAACCTCGTTGTGATGCCGAATGCTTTCAGGTCGCCGAAAAGGTCTATCGTTCCGCCGAAAAGCCCCGCGCCTGCAATGACCTCATCGCCTGCCTCAAGAATATTCAGCATCGAGAGCGTGACCGCCGCCATTCCGGAGGAACAAGCGACCGCGCCAAGCCCCTTTTCCAGGGCGTTCATGCGGTTCTCAAAGCTCGCGACTGTCGGATTGTTTATCCTCGTATATGCGAATCCCGGCGCACGGTTGTTGAACACCGCCTCCAGTTTTTCAGCGCTCTCCTGCGCAAACGCGCTCACCTGATATATCGGCGCTATTGTCGAACCGGTAGCCGCGTCCGGCTTGAAGCCTCCGTGCAGAAGCCGTGTATTGAATTCCAAATATTATCACTCCAGACCTTTGTTCTTTTATGTCCTCTATTATACATCACAAAACATATTGTGTCAATAGGTTTAGTGTATTATTCCATATTCATTTTTTCTATTGCCCGTTATAGATAATTTATATCTCCGGATATATCTTGACAAACGGGGAATAATAGGCTAAAATAATACCAAACATATAGGAATTGTTTGCTATGCAAGGAGGCACAAAAATGTACGATCTTCTGATAATAGGAAGCGGTCCTGCGGGGCTGTCCGCTGCGATATACGGCAAGCGCGCGCAGCTCTCGCTGGCTGTAATAGAAAAGGAATACCTCGGCACCGGACAGATAGCGGTCACAGACCGCGTTGACAACTACCCGGGGCTTTTCGGCGTGAGCGGCTATGAGCTCGGCGAGAAGTTCCGCAGCCATGCCGAATCTCTCGGCGCGGAGTTCATTGACGGCGAGGTAAGCTCCATTGAAAGGGACGGCGAAAACTGGCGCGTTGACCTTGCTGACGGAAGCTCACAGACCGCAAGGGCGGTGATCTATGCCGCAGGAGCCTCGCACCGCGGGCTCGGAGTTCCCGGCAGTGATAAGGAGCGTATTTCCTACTGCGCCGTCTGCGACGGGTTCTTTTACAAGGACAAGATTGCTGCGGTCATCGGTGGAGGAGACACCGCGCTCGGAGACGCGCTGTACCTGTCGAAGCTCGCCAGGACAGTGTATCTCGTTCACAGGCGCGATGAGTTCCGTGCGAACAAGACCCTCCAGAAGCAGGTAAGCGAGAGCGCGAATATAGTCCCCGTACTCGGAGCGGCGCTGACGGAGGTCACCGGCGGCGAAAAGGCTGACGGCATAAACTACATCCAGAACGGCGAGGAAAAGCACCTCGATGTTGACGGAATATTCGCGGCGATTGGCAGCGTCCCGGGAACGTCTCCGCTGAAAGGCGTGTGCGAGCTGGACGGCTCCGGATATGTGGTCGCAGGCGAGGACTGCGTAACCTCCGCGCCGGGGATTTTCGCCGCGGGAGACGTCCGCACAACTCCGCTGCGGCAGGTCATAACCGCCGCCGCAGACGGGGCTAACGCAGTAAATTCCGCTGAGAAATACCTCGCAGGTCATTAAAAAACTAAGCCATGGGGAGGGATTCCCTCCCCACAGATGGCGGTTTATCGGCAGCCTGAGCCAAATTTTTTTTCGACAAGCCACGCCAAACTGGTTATTACTTCAGCTTTTTGATGTTCTCCGCGATTATCAGCTTGTGCGTGAATCCGGTCAGCTTCTCGCGGATATCTCCGTTCTTTATAAAGAGCAGCGTGGGAAGCTGTGTGACATCGTACTGCTGAGCCAGCGCGGGCTGCGCGGTTATATCGCACTTCGCGATAACGGCGTTTTCGCCCTGCTCCTCGGCGACCTCGGCAAGTCCGGCTTCAGTTCGCTTGCAGTGAGCGCATGTTGGAGAATAAAATTCAACAACCAGCGGCTTGTCGGTTGAAAAAATCTCGTTGTAGTTCTGATTTGTGAGCTCGTTCAGCATTTTTCAGACCCTCCTGTGTTAAATATCTATGTTTCCTATTCAATTTATAGGTTTTACTTATGATAACACTTTTCAGGGATTTTGTCAAGCAGATTTTTGCAAAATGTTGAATATAGCTAAATTTTCCCGGAGCCACACAGTGAATTGTGTATTTTGCTACAAATTACAAAAAACCTGTTGACAAATGCGGAAGAACGGGGTATAATAAACAAAACCGACAAAACATACCAAGTTGATAGTTTTAGTATAACTTATGGGAACCTCTAAAAACCGGTTTGAAAAGGGAAAATGGGTAGAGTGCGCCGAATGCGATGAAAGCCTCCTCGTAAGGCTGTATGCCTTACGAGGAGGTGCAACACGATGTTGCAAAGCGAAATAACCGGGCGACGGCATGGACGCCGTCGCATCAGAAATTTCGCTCGTTGAAAGAAGCAGGCGGTGTGCTATACACATTTTCACTCAAACGAGGTTTTTAGAGGTGACCTTATATGAATTGAGGGTTGGTAAATGAACTTCATCTTTACTGAGCTGCTGAGGCAGAATTTCAGGTGCGGCCGATGTCCGGGCACATCTGACACCGCAGAATAACATCCTACTCGAGGAGAAAACCAGATGTACATAGAACTTAAAAATATCAACAAGAGCTTCGGCAGCTTCAAGGCTTCTGACAACGTGAGCTTCGGGCTGGAAAAGGGAAAGCTCATCGGGCTCCTGGGACCCAGCGGCAGCGGAAAGACAACGATACTCCGTATGCTGGCGGGGCTTGAAAAGCAGGACAGCGGCGATATCCTGATAAACGGCAGGAATGTTAACAACGTCCCGGCAAGTGAACGCGGGATAGGCTTCGTGTTCCAGAATTACGCGCTGTTCCCTTTTATGACGGTGAACGCGAATATCGCCTACGGTCTGAAAGTCCAGAAAAAGGACAAGAGATTCATAAACGACCGCGTGAACGAGCTCCTGGAGCTTGTAGGGCTCCCGGACGTGGGAAAGCGCTATCCCGACCAGCTCAGCGGCGGTCAGCGGCAGAGAATAGCCCTCGCAAGGGCGCTCGCCCCCCAGCCGGAGCTTCTCCTGCTTGACGAGCCGTTCGCGGCGATAGACGCAAAGGTCCGCAAGGAGCTCCGCACATGGCTCCGCGAGACCATAGACAAGATCGGCATAACAAGTATTTTCGTCACCCACGACCAGGACGAGGCGATAGAAGTGGCAGACGAGATCGTCATTACAAACAGCGGCAGAGTCGAGCAGGTGGGCAGCCCCTCCGAGATTTATCTTGAGCCGGCAACGGCATTCGTGGCGCAGTTCATCGGACAGTCTGTGATGATAGAGGATTATGGCAGGCTGAAAGGCTTTGAGGGAACCGGAAAGGCTCTTATCCGCCCGGAGTTCATCGAGATAAACAAGTTCCAGGACAACGGTTACCACCAGTTCGAATCCGCAATGGAGGACGCTGTTGTGCAGGACGTTTCCTTCAGGGGAAACGCGTTCGAAGTACAGGCGCTTATCGGAGATATCCCGGTCACCGGACGCTATCCGCTGAGCTCGCCCAGGCTCAGGAAAGGCGACAGCGTAAAGATCTTCATAAAGAAGCTCTATACCGTCAGCGACAACAGCACATCGATCATCGTGAACAAGGCGCTTGACGTATCCGATGTCTACTACATTTAAAGGAGGACGCAAAATGGACGGCAATAACAACGCGCCCTCTGGCGCATGGCAGAAGATACTCCGCAGCGGAGTCATCTCCTGGATAATAATTCTTGCGATATGGGGACTGGGCTCCCTCGGCTATGACGAGTACTTCCTACCGAGCCCGCTCGAAACGCTGAATAGCCTCGTGCTGCTGATACAGAACGGCACTCTCTGGGCGGATATCGCGGCGAGCTTCGGGCGCGTGATCAAGGGCTGGCTTCTCGCGATAGTTTTCGCGGTCCCCCTCGGACTTCTGGTCGGAAATTTCCGCCCGGTGCGCTGGCTAGTGGAGCCGATACTCAGCTTCTTCCGGTTCGTGCCGGCAATCGCGCTGACCACGCTGTTCCTGATGTGGTTCGGCGTTGGCGAGGAATCCAAAGTAGCGCTGATATTCTACGCTTCGTTCTTCCCGGTATTGGTGAACACAATCGCAGGCGTTGCAACGACTGACCGCTCCCTTGTGGAGGCAGCCTCCTGCATGGGCGCAAAAAAAGCGCGGACATTCTTCACGGTAGTGGTTCCGTCGGCGGTCTCCAACATATACACCGGCGTAAGGCTGGGGCTGAGCTCCGCTTTCATCTGCGTGATCGCAGCGGAAATGCTGGTCGGCAGCGATGGTCTGGGCTACCTTATAAACAGCTCTAAACTCTACTACAAGACAAGCTGGGCGTTCGCCGGAATCGTCACCCTCGCGGTGATAGGCTTCGTTGCTGACAGACTGCTCCAGCTCGCCGGAAAGAAATTTCTGAAGCATTTCGGCGTAAAGTGATATAAAGGAGATACTACAATGAAAATACATAACATAATTAAATCAGTTACCGCAGCGGCTCTCGGACTTTCCCTGCTGACCGCGTGCGCAGGCAATACCGGGAGCTCCGCCGCTTCCTCCGGGGAAAACGGGCTCAGGACGCTCCGCGTTGCAAACATGACCGGTCAGCCCGACCAGTACGCCGATTTCATCGGACAGCAGCAGGGCATATTCGAAAAGCACGGAATCAATCTCCAGACAACGGAATTTGTTGCCGGAATAAACACGGTTGATTCCATAGTAACAGGCACCGCAGACACCGGACTTCTGGCGGATTTCGCAGCGGTAAACCGCTTCGGAAATACTCTTGAAGCTACCAATCTCGTGATATTCTCCGACCTTTCCTCCAGCACCACAACCTCCGGAGGAATATATGTTGCCCCGGAATACGCCGACGACCTCTCAAAGCTTGCAGACAGCGCAGGCTGGATAACCAATATCGGAACCGTAGCAGAGTACTACAACTGGCAGTCGCAGACATATCTTGGTCTTGACCCGGACACGCAGAAAATAGTCCAGGCGAGCGATTCCTCCACCACTCTGGCACTGGTTCAGAACGGAGGAGCTTCAGCGATAGTAGCAAGCGGCTCTCAGGCTGACAAGGTTGAGGAATTCGGCTGGGTCAAGGCGGCAGACGCCAAGGATGTCAATATCCACATCTCTGCCTACCTCATAACCACTAAGGATTTTGCAGCGGCAAACACCGACCTCCTTGCGGATTATCTCACCGCGCTTAACGAGAGCGTACAGTACCTCAACGATCACCTTGACGAATCCGCAAAGGCGATAGCGGACCGCTTCGGTATTGACGAGGAGATATTCAAGTCCAACTGGTCTCAGTACAACATCAAGTTCGGGCTTTCAGAGGAGGGCGCGGCAAATCTTGACAATGTTAACGCATGGGCGTTCGAGCACAACAAGTTCCCGACAGAGTACAACATCAGACAGTTCTATTTCAAGGACGCGGCAGCAAAGGCATTCCCTGAGAACACAGACGTTGACCTTTCAGGTGTGAATCAGTAATAAGGAGGAAATCACAATGGGTTATCCGAGCATTTTTCCTACGGGAGTAACAATATTCAACAAGGACAAGGCATACGGCGGGTACACGATTTTCCCGTCCGCAAAGGGAGCTCTGCTCATAGACATGAACGGCAATGAGGTAAAGCTGTGGGCAGGTCTGGGAGGATTCCCGAACAAGATACTCCCCGGCGGCTACGTTATGGGAACCACGGGCACCCGGAACGGCAAGTATGCTTTTCAGGATCAGCTCGACCTCGTTCAGGTGGACTGGGATGGTCACATCGTGTGGAAGTTCGACAAGACCGAATTAGTAGCCGATCCCGGCAAGGAGCCTGTTTACATGGCGCGCCAGCACCACGATTTCCAGCGCGAGGGGAGCACCGTGGGCTACTACTACCCCGGCGGAGAGCCCCGCACGGACGGCGGCAATACCCTGATCCTGACGCACGAAAATCTCTACAACCACAACATCTCCGACAAGCGCCTCATTGACGACAAGATAATCGAGGTGGACTGGGAGGGAAATATCCTCTGGAGCTGGCGAGCTTCCGATCATTTTGACGAGCTCGGCTTTGACGAGGCGGCAAAGAACGCCCTGTTCCGCAATCCCGGTATTCACGGCGAGGCCGGCGGCGACTGGATGCACATAAACAACTTCTCCACGCTCGGCGAAAACAAGTGGTATGACGCCGGAGACACCCGCTTCCACCCGGACAACATCATCTTTGACGCGCGCAACTCCAACATTCTCGCAATAATCGAGCGCTCCACCGGAAAGATAGTATGGCGCGTAGGTCCTGACTTCAACGAGAACGAAGCAACAAAGAAGCTCGGCTGGATAATAGGTCAGCACCACCTGCACATGATCCCGAAGGGACTTCCCGGAGAGGGCGACCTGCTGGTATTCGACAACGGCGGCGAGGGCGGATACGGCGTTCCGAACCCGGCTTCTCCCACCGGCGTTAACAACGCGCACCGCGATTATTCCAGGGTGCTCCAGTTCAACCCTGTGACCCTGGAGATAACCTGGCAGTACACTCCCCTTGAGGCCGGAAGCCTGCTGTTCACGGACGCATCGAAATTTTACAGCTCCTATATCAGCTCCGCGCAGCGCCTGCCCAACGGAAACACCCTGATAACCGAGGGCTCCGACGGTCATCTTATCGAGGTAACTCCGGAGCACGAGATCGTCTGGGAATATGTCAACCCGTACTTCAAGACTTTAGGCGGAAATTTCAAGTGCAACATGATCTACCGCGCATACCGAGTTCCCTACGAGTGGATCCCGCAGCTTGAAAAGCCGGTAGAGACATCCATAGAACCGCTGGATGTCAGGACGTTCAGGGTACCCGGCGCGGCGACAGGCGAGGCTCAGGCGACCGCCGTTGACGGTATCGACCCCACCAAGGAGATAGGTCTGACAGGCTCCAACAGCGAGGACGATGAGGACGAACGCATTGACTTCTGCGTTGCTTCCGTCAATAAGAAGGATATCGAGAATACATAAAAATAAAGCTCCGGTCACAACAAATGACCGGAGCTGTTTCGTTGAATAATGGCGGGAGGGGCAAGCCCCTCCCCCTACATATTTATCGCAATGTCCTTATCGCTTGTATCGTGCGCTCGATATCCTCGTCAGAGTGCGCGTAGGAAACGAACATAGCCTCAAACTGGGACGGCGCCGCGTATATTCCGTTCGCCAGCATATTCCGCCAGTATTCCGCAAATTTTCCGGTGTCGCAGGCTCTCGCGGTGTCGTAATCCGTGACCTGCCTGTCCGTGAAGAACACCGTCAGCAGCGAACCGCAGCGATTTGCGTTCAGCCCGGCTTCCAGCATTGCCGCGTGGAACTTTTCGGCGCTGGAATCTATCCGCGCGTACAGATCCGGAGTGCTTTCTATCAGCTTCAGCTGAGCGATACCTGCGGCAACTGCACAGGGATTTCCGGAGAGCGTTCCCGCCTGATACACGGAACCCAGCGGAGCCACGCACTCCATTATTTCGTGCTTTCCGCCGTAAACCGCCAGCGGCATTCCGCCACCGACTATCTTTCCGAGGGTTGTGAGGTCGGGGGTTACCCCATAATATTTCTGCGCGCCGCCGTCAGACAGCCGGAATCCGGTTATGACCTCGTCGAAAATGAGCAGAGCGCCGTATTTCTCAGTGATTTCCCGCAGGAATTTCAGGAATCCGGGCTTCGGCGGGACTACTCCCATATTAGCCGCGCAGGGCTCCACGATGAGCGCTGCGATTTTTCCGCCGTATTCGCCGAACAGCTTCTCAACGGAGGCTTCATCGTTGTATCTTGCAAGCAGCGTGTCCGCAGTGCAGCCCGCGGGAACTCCCGCGCCGGAAGGAATCGAATGGGTCATCAGCCCGGAGCCCGCCTTTGCGAGGAGCCCGTCAGAATGCCCGTGATAGCAGCCCTCAAACTTGATTATCTTGTCGCGCCCCGTGAATCCCCTGGCGGCTCTGATAGCGCTCATTACCGCCTCTGTTCCGGAATTGACCAGCCGCAGCATCTCCATGGACGGAAAGTGCTTCTGGATAAGCTCCGCCAGCTCTATTTCTCCCCTGTGGCAGGCTCCGAAGGTCAGCCCGCTGTCGCATGCGGACTTCACCGCTTCTGTTATCTGCGGAACAGCGTGTCCAAGGATATTCGGTCCCCAGGAGCAGATGTAGTCGATGAATTCGTTACCGTCCTCATCGTAGATTTTCGAGCCTTTCGCGCTCCTGATAAAAAGAGGTGAAACTCCCACCGAACGGCAGGCGCGCACCGGGCTGTTCACTCCGCCGGGCATGAATTTGCAGGCTCTTTCGTAGAGCTTTTCGGATCTTTCGGTGCTCATACCTGTTCCTCCTTTAACCAGCCGGCGGCGTCAAGCGCGTGGTAGGTTATGATAATGTCAGCGCCAGCGCGCTTTATTGCCGTGAGATTCTCGAGGACTATGCGCCGCTCATCTATCCAGCCGAGCTGTGCAGCGGCTTTCACCATGGAAAATTCACCGCTGACGTTGTACGCGGCTATCGGCAGGCTGAAGCGCTCCCGGGCGGATCTCAGCACGTCCAGGTAGGCGAGAGCAGGCTTCACCATGACCATGTCCGCGCCCTCGGAGATATCGTCCTCTATCTCGCGCAGCGCCTCCCTGCCGTTGGCGGGGTCCATCTGGTAGGTCTTGCGGTCGCCGAAGCTCGGAGCGGACTGCGCCGCGTCCCTGAACGGGGAATAATACCCCGAAGCGAACTTTGCACTGTAAGACATTATCGGCACGTCCGAAAGCCCGTTTTCGTCCAGCGCGGAGCGTATCGCCGCAACTCTGCCGTCCATCATGTCCGAGGGCGCTATGATATCCGCGCCGGCTCTGGCAAGGCTTACCGACATCGCGCTCAGCAGCGGGAGCGTTTCATCATTGAGTATCCTGCACCCGCAGATAAGCCCGCAGTGACCGTGGTCGGTGTATTCGCACAGGCATACGTCCGCTATGACGATAAGCTCGGGATAACGGGACTTTATGTACCTTATCGCACGCTGAGTTATCCCCTCATCGTTGTATGCCTCGGTAGCGCGGGCGTCCTTGTGCGCGGGTATGCCGAATATCAGCAGCCCGGAAATGCCGCTGTCCGCTATCTGCGGGAGTATCTCCTCCAGCCGGTCTATGGAATACTGGTACACTGTCGGCATTGAGTCCACAGGCTTCTTTATGTTCTCGCCCTCAGCCACAAATATCGGATAGATAAAATCCGCCGCGTCAAGACGGGTCTCGCGCACCATTCTGCGCATAGCTTCGCTTGCCCTTAATCTTCTGAATCTCTGCATTTTACTGCCTCCAAAATACTTTGTATAACGCCGTCAGCGGTGCTCTCACGCGGTACCACGCATTCCGTGAAGCCGTGCCTGCCGAGCTCTGCGGCGGTGACTTTTCCTATTGCCGCCGGGATCGTCCCTGCGGACATACTCCCGCCGTTCGCAAAAAATCCCCGGACTGAACCTGCGCTAGTGAATACCGCGAAATCGCAGTCCAGCGCCTGTGCGCCCCGGTATACCGGTCTGTATGTCCGAACGTCCTCGTAATTCACCGTGCCCCCGAGGATCTCGTTCAGCTCCGGCGAGCCCTCCTCCGAGCGTAATATGAGCAGCCTTTCAGCGGGTCTTACGCTCTGTACAAGCAGATTTCCGAGAGCGGATGTGGTATATTCCTGCGGCATCAGCTCCGTGAACACGCCGTGCTCCTCCAGGACAGCCGCGGTGCCCTTCCCGATAACGGCGAACCTCACAGAATTCAGCGTCCGTATATCCATGCGCTTTTCCCGCAGCTTTTTCAGGAAGATCCGCGCTCCGTTCGGGCTTGTCAGCGCGATATGAGTGAATTTGCCGTCAGCCAGTTCCGAAAATGCCCGGTCGATATCATCGCCGTACATTTCCTCAATGTCGATTCCGCCCGTCCGGAACACATACGCTCCAAGCGCATGAAACCCACTGCACAGCCGTCCGGCGGTCTCCCCGGAGGAGACGACCGCGATATTCCTGCCGGAAAGCGGCGGCTGATATGTCGAGGAAAAATCGTACTCCGCCGTGCTGCCGACAACTATTATGGCAGGAGCGGAAAGCCCGGCCGTGCGTACATTCTCCGGGATGTTTTCAAGAGTCCCGCGCACCGTCCGCTGGAAGCGCGCTGCACCGTTTGAAATTACCGCTGCGGGAGTATCCTCCGGCATTCCGCCGGAAACGAGCCCGCGCGCTATATCCTCCAGTGAATTCAGTCCCATGAGGAATACCAGCGTCCCCCGGAGCTTCGCATACTGCGCGAGATTTTCCGGCGTGCAGCTGTCGGCGGTGTGCCCGGTTATAACGTGGAAGCTGCGGGCGGTTTTCCTGTGCGTGACCGGTATTCCCGCAAGCTCAGGGGCCGCTACTGCCGAAGTCACCCCGGGAATAACCGAGAACGGTATTCCGTGCCTTTTCAGCTCCAGTATCTCCTCGCCGCCGCGCCCGAATACGAACGGGTCCCCGCCCTTCAGACGGACGACATTCCTACCGGAAAGCGCCTTTTCCACCAGCAGCGCGTTTATTTCCTCCTGCTTTGCGGAGTGCTGTCCCGCGCGCTTTCCAACGCATATTTTCTCGGCGGATGGCGCCAAATCAAGCAGACGTCTGTCAATAAGGCTGTCGTAAATTATTACGTCCGCGTTCTTCAGGGCTTCCGCCCCGCGCAGCGTGATAAGGTCAAAGTCGCCGCAGCCTGCCCCTGTGAGTATTACTTTTCCTGTCATAGCCGCGAAATCAGCTCCTTTATAAGCACGGCGCCGTTCTCCGGCGGACACTCGCCGTATGCCGTTTTCCCATTTCTATCCGAAAGCGTCAGGCGGAGCACCCCGCCGGAAATCTCGCTGTATGCCCCGACCGGAACTGTGCAGTCGGCGCCGAGAGCTTCAATGACCCCGCGCTCAGCGTTGAAGCACAGCATGGTCTCCTGGTCGGAAACGCTCCGCACAAGCTCTGCGGCGGGGCTGCCGGAGACGCACTCCGCTGCGATTATCGCCTGACACGGCGCCGGGAGGAATTCCGTGTGCTCAAACTTGCGCACGCTGAATCCCTCAAGGGAAAGCCCCAGCCGCTCAACGCCCGCCGCCGCAAGGATTATCGCGTCATATTCGCCGTCTGCGAGCTTGCGCAGCCGCGTGTCAACATTGCCGCGTATGTCGGCGAAAACCGCGTGCGGGTACAGTTTTGAGAGATTCATGCGGCGGCGGAGGCTCCCTGTGCCAACCGTAAATCTGCCGGAAAGCTCCGTGCCTTTCCTCGTGATGAGCATGTCGCGGTGGTCTCCCCGCGGGAGCACCCCGGAGATCTCCAGACCCTCGCCCAGCTGAACCGGGAGGTCCTTAGCGCTGTGCACAGCGGCGTCTATTTCACCGTTTCTCAGCGCCTGCTCTATCTCTTCAACGAACACGCCCTTGCCGCCGATCCGGTCGAGCGGTCTGTCAAGTATCCTGTCGCCGCGGGTCGTGAATTTCACGATTTCAACGGAAAGCTCCGGGTATTTCTGCCGGAGCGCCAACTCGAACATTTCCGTCTGCGCGAGGGCGAGCCTGCTCTGCCGCGTTCCGATTCTGAGGGTCATACGTTCAGCTCCAGTCTGTCGATAAAATCAAGAAGCTCCGGCAATTCCGGGGCTTTGCCGCGCTCCATGCAGTGTTCAAGCGCTGCGGCCATGACGGAGGCGCGCTGTTTTTCCTGCGGGAAGCGCTCCCGCACAGCCGGGCGGAGTTCCCCCATAAGGGCGCATATATCCGCGAGCTCCGGCGTGAGCAGCGCTTCCGCTTCCCTGCGGAGCTTCGCCGCTATGAGCGGGCTTTTGCCGGCGGTGGAAACTCCGACCGTGATGTCCCCGCGTCTGGCAAGCGCCGGGAAATAAAACGAGCAGTCCTCCGGGCTGTCTACTGCGTTGCAGGGAATGCCGCGCTCCCGGCAGAGCGCTGAAATCCCGGAGTTGACCTCCGTATCATCAGTGGCGGCAATAACGAAAAAAGCGCCGTCAATGTCGCCGGGACGGAATTCCCGCCGCTCAGGCAGTATCCCCGGTATCTCCAAGATTTCAGGGCATATCTCCGGCGACACAACGTGTATCTCCGGGGAAAAATCCAGCAGCTTTCTTATTTTGTGGAGCGCTATCCTGCCGCCGCCCGCGATAAGGCAGCGCCGCCCCTCGATATTCACAAAAAACGGAAAGTAAGGCATGAGATCACTCCTTTTCGCCGAGTATCGAGCCTACGACCTCCGCAAAAGCGGGGGCGGAAAGCTCCTTTTTCAGCCGGAACAGCAGCTCCTCGGCGGTCATTCCCTCGAGAACTCCGTCCGCCCTTATCTGCGGGAGATTCTCATGCATGAGCAGCGTTTTCCGGAGTTCACCTATGTCCTCCTCTATCATCTGCTTTGCCTGTTCAGCGCTGTCCTGCTTTCGCAGATTGTTGTCCTCGGCAAGGCTGCTGAAATAGTCTATGCTGCGCAGCGTGACGCCTGGTATCTCCGCTGCCGCCGGGTCTATATCCCGTGGGACCGCGAGGTCTATCAGCAGCTTTTCCCCGCGGCAGAATTCCCTGAGCCTGTCCGCGGTAAGAACCGTATGCGGACTGGATGTCGCGGATATCACGCAGCTGCACCCGCTTATGCAGCTGTACCGCTCCTCATACGGAACCACGGTCAGCGCGGGGCTTTCCGGGAGTATCACCGCTTCCCCGTTGTGGGAGCGCATGGTCGCCATGACCCTGACATTCCTGTATGAGAGCAGATTTTTCAGCAGGCTCGTGCCGGTCTTTCCGCTCGCACCGATGAGCAGAACGCTGACCTCCGGCGCGGAATGTGCCGCCAGCTTTGCGGCAAGTGTCGCATGGGAGACAGACGTCCTGGACATGGCTGTTTCAGTCTTTATCCGCTTTGCGGCGGCAACAGCGCTCTGGAAGATTATATTCACCCTGTGCGAAAGCTGGATCAGCTCAACTGAAAAAGCATACGCGCCCCTTAGCTGCCCCAGGATCTCGTCCTCGCCGAGCACCATTGAATCCACGCCGCAGGCAACGCGGAACAGATGCCTTACGGCTCCCTCCCCGCTGAACAGCATCGCGCAGCCCTCCACCTCCGGACGCGGGACCCCGGAAAGCTCCGTCAGGAAACGCAGCGCCTCGTTCACCCCGCCAAGCATATACAGCTCCGTGCGGTTGCAGGTGCAGAGCAGCACCGGGCTGAACCCGCGATTTTCCGCTATGAACCTCCCACGCAGCTCCTGTCCGAACGCAAACCTGCCGCGCAGCTCCTCGCCGCATTTCTTATAGTTAATGCTCGCGCATATAAAGTCTTCCATTTCCCGCACCTGCTTTTATATCTATAATGGTCACCTCTAAAAACCTCGTTTGAATGAAAATGTGTATAGCACACCGCCTGCTTCTTTCAACGAGCGAAATTTATGATGCGACGGCATCCATGCCGTCGCCCGGTTATTTCGCTCTGCAACATCGTGTTGCACCTCCTTGTAAGGCATACAGCCTTACTTCGTCGGCTTTCATCGCATTCGGCGCACTCTACCCATTTTCCTTTTTCAAACCGGTTTTTAGAGGTTCCCTAATGTAAGCCAGAATATTTGCCTACTAATTTAATATGTATTATAGCATAATATCTGCGTTTTGTCAACGTCATTTTCGGTGGAAATGATGAAATCCGGGATTTTTTACAAAAGCTATTGACAAATTTCAAATGATGTTGTATCATATCATATAGAATCCATAGGTTTTATCTGCTTAGAAAGGAGAAAACGAATGGGAACAATAACACGAGATGAAGCGTGGGCGCTGCTCACCGAGTACAATAAAGACGCATTCCACCTGAGACACGCCGTTACGGTTGAGGGGGTAATGCGCTGGTTCGCCGACAAGCTCTGCTATGCTGACGAGGCGGATTTCTGGGGGACAGTCGGGCTGCTGCACGACCTTGACTTCGAGATGTACCCTGACCAGCACTGCATAAAGGAGCAGGAAATAATGCGCTCCCGCGGGATAGACGAAAGGCTTATCCATGCAACGGCAAGCCATGGCTGGAAGCTCACAGTGGACATAGAGCCGCAGCACGAAATGGAAAAGGTGCTTTACGCAGTGGACGAGCTGACCGGGCTCATCGGCGCCGTGGCGCTCATGCGGCCGTCAAAGTCAGTGCAGGATATGGAGCTCAAATCGGTGAAGAAGAAATACAAGAACGCAAACTTCGCAGCGGGGTGTTCCCGCGAGGTCATCGAGCGCGGCGCCGGGCTCATGGGAGTTTCCCTTGACGAACTGATATCGGACACGATACTCGCCATGAGAAGCTGCGAGGACAAGTACAGCCAATATGTCTGAGGAGGCGCTATGGCTACAAGAACAATAAATCTCACAGAAATGTCCCGCCTGAAAAAGCGGGTCGCAGAGCAGTTCTCCACCGAGCTGCACTACCACGGCTCCTGCGGCGGACAAAATTTCTCGGTGGATTCCAGCAGTGCGGAGCTGCGCAGCTTTCTGGAGGAATACTTCGGAGAAAAGGGGCTGTCGCTCAGCTTTTCCGTTGACGGTCTGAGGTTCTACGCGATAAACCAGCGATGTAAGCAGAATGCATGATCACACCTGATGCCCCGGATAACGCCGGGGCATTCCTCTTGATTTTTTGACCCGGTTATGCTATAATTCAAGAGAAAACAGCACAGAAAGGACTGAGCCCATGAATCAGCCTGCATACAGGAATCTATACCAGATAATAAAGAACGACATAGAAAAGGGCGTTTATTCCGCAGGAAATTTCATACCGACCGAGCCGGAGCTTGAGCAGCTTTTCGGAGTGAGCCGCACAACCGTCCGCAAGGCGATGAAGCTCCTTGCAGACGAGCAGCTAGTTGAGATAAAGCAGGGGCGCGGCACAATGGTGCTCGACAGCAAGACTCCCCAGAGCTTCAACGGGGTCACAAGCGTGACGGAATCCCTGAGAAAGCGCGGCTATCAGGTCGCGACAAAAAGCCGCTACATAGACGCGATACTCCCGCCGGAGGAAATCGCCGGACAGCTGGGGCTGGCTCCCGGCGAAAAGGTCGTGCGGATACAGAGGGTTCAGACCGCGGACGGCGTTCCGGTGTGCATTATGGTCAACCATATTCCGCAGCGGCTGGTCCCGGGGCTGGACAATACCTCGGATTTTGTCGGACTTTACAGCTTCCTGGAGGAAAAATACGGCTTTGAGATATTCAGCACCAGCGATACGATATTCGCAGCGGCCTGCGATTTCTCCGAATCCCAGATACTGGACGTCCCTACCGGCTCGCCGATACTAATTGTGGAACGCGTGTGCTACGGCAGGGATAAAAAGCCCCTCTGCGTTGATAAGGTGCGCGTGCTCGCCAACAAGTACAAGGTAAAGATAACCACAGAGGGCAGAGCAAAGTGATGTTTACGATATGTTTGGAGGCTTACAATGGACATCAATGAATTCCGGTCTCTCCTTCCGCAGATGACGGATCTCAGCTGCGTAAGGGCTGACAATACTGTTCAGGAGCTCGGCGAAATGGCGGAAATGGCTGTCCGCTTGAAATGCGCCGCAGTATTCGCAATGCCCGCCAATACCGAGCTGCTGTGCTCCATGATGGACGGGACCGGCATTACGGTCGGCGGCGTTGTCGGATTCCCGTCAGGCTGCGAAGAAACGGATACCAAGCTGTTCATCGCAGAGAGACTGCTGAAATACGGCTGCGGCGAACTCGACATGGTCATTAATCAGTCGGAGCTGAAATCCGGCAGAGAAGAACGTGTGACCGAGGACATCAGCGCCGTCCGCAGGCTGTGCGGAAACGTTCCGCTAAAGGTCATACTGGAGGTTAACAACCTCACCGACGAGCAGATAAGGCGCGGCTGCGAGCTGTCGGAACAGGCAGGCGCGGCGTTCGTCAAGAGCGGAACCGGCTGGCACAGCAGGCCGACCGAGCTCCGTCACATTCAGCTTATGAGGGCTTCCGTGAGCGAAAATGTGAAGATAAAGGCAGCGGGAGGTATAAAGGATATCGAAACAGCCTATAATATGTATAAGGCAGGCTGCCGCAGATTTGGCGAAAGTGTACATTCAGCAAAGCTGATCCTTGGTGAAAATTAACGAATCCTTCCAACATCGCGAACTTTCTGTTGACAAACATCACAAAAAGGTATATAATCAAAACGTACCTCAAAGGTTACATATTTATATATTTTGAAAGGATGTCTGCACATGAAAGGTTACGCAATGCTCAAAATCGGCGAGGTCGGCTGGGTCGAAAAGGAAGTCCCTGTCTGTGGTCCCATGGACGCGATATGCAAGCCGCTCGCAATCGCTATCTGCACCTCTGACGTTCATACCGTCTGGGAAGGCGCAGTGGGCGACAGGCACAACATGATACTCGGGCACGAGTGCTGCGCAGAGGTAGTCGAGGTCGGCTCCCTCGTCAGGGATTTCAAGCCCGGAGACCGCGTTCTCGTTCCTGCGATAACCCCCGACTGGAACTCGCTGGAGGCTCAGGCGGGTTATGCGATGCACTCCGGCGGAATGCTCGCAGGCTGGAAGTTCTCCAACTTCAAGGACGGCGTATTCTCTGAATACTTTCATGTGAACGACGCAGACGGAAACCTCGCGCTTCTGCCTGCCAATATAAACGTTGTGGATGCCTGCATGCTGTCCGATATGGTTCCCACCGGATTCCACGGCGTTGAGCTTGCCGACGTTCAGTTCGGCGACGAGGTTCTCGTCATCGGTATTGGTCCGGTTGGACTGATGTCCGTGGCAGGCGCAAATCTCCGCGGGGCTTCAAGGATAATCGCAGTCGGAACACGTCCCAACTGCGTTGCAGCCGCCAAAAAATACGGCGCAGCTGAATTCATAAGCTACAAGAACGGCACCATAGAGGATCAGGTTCTCGAAATGACCCACGGAAAAGGCGTTGATAAGGTCATCATCGCCGGCGGTACCGTTAATACGTTTGAATCCGCAGTCAAGTCCCTCAAGCCCGGCGGAAAGATCGGCAGCGTGAACTACCTCGGCAGCGGAACCTATATCAACATTCCGCGCGTTGAGTGGGGCGTTGGAATGGGTCACAAGCAGATAAACGGCGGTCTCATGCCCGGAGGACGCCTCAGAATGGAAAAGCTCGGCGCACTGGTGGCTTCCGGCAGACTTGACGTAAGCCCGCTGTCCACGCACGTCTACGAGGGCTGGGATCACGTTCCGGAGGCTCTTCAGATAATGAAGGACAAGCCTGCCGACCTCATTAAGCCTGTTGTAAAGTTCGCAGACTGACGGACTTTTACGATAGGGAACCTCTAAAAACCGGTGTGAAAAGCAAAAATGAGCAGGGTGTGCCAGCTTCTAGGAAAGCCTCCTCGTAAGGCTGTATGCCTTACGAGGAGGTTTGACGACGAAGATGGTGCGCACTGCTCATTTTCGCTCACATGAGGTTTTTAGAGGTGACCGATAGATTGTACCTTCAGCTTTGAGCCGGGAATTTTTCCCGGCTTAAAGTGTATATAAAGGAGAAGCTGTGAAAATACTTATCATCTCCGGGTTCCTCGGAGCCGGAAAAACCACGTTCATAAAGGAGCTTATCCGGCGCACCGGCAAAAACATTGTCGTCATGGAAAACGAATTCGGCAGCGTTTCGCTGGATTCCGGCGCGGTTTCCGGGAGCGGAACAGATGTGCTGGAATTCATGGAGGGCTGCGTCTGCTGCACAATGAAAGACAGCTTCGTGAACTCCGTGCTGACCGTTTCTTCCACGCTTGACCCGGAATATCTCGTGATAGAGCCCACGGGTGCCGCTGAGCTCGGCTCGGTGCTGACATCGCTGCGCAGGCTGTGCTACGGAAATATTTCGCTTGCCAAACCGGTCACTGTCGTGTCTCCGGCAGGATTCCAGTCAGGAATGAACAGCGCCATTTACCGCGACCAGATCCGCAGCGCTCCGGTTATCGTGCTCTCCAAAACGGAGAACTCCGACCGGGAAGAAATAGAGCAGCTCTGCCGGGAGATCCGCGGGATAAATCCGGAAGCGGAGATAGCCGCGGAGCACTACACGCAAAAAAGCAGCGAATGGTGGAACGGGCTTTTCGGCTCGGAGCATGTCCCGGCGGCAAGGGTACAGGTCAGACCGCACTCCGAGCAGCTTGAGGAACTCACGATAAAGGAAATGGGATTCCACAATATCGCGGAGCTGGTGGAGCTGCTGCGCGGACTTCTCTGGGGATTCTACGGAAATGTGGTCAGGGCAAAGGGCGAGGTGCTCTGCGGGGGCGAATCTGTCCGCTTTGACCTTGCCGAGGGAATGTACAGCATTATCGGCACGGAAAATCCGGAAGCCGCACAGCAGTGCGTTTTTATAGGCATGGGGCTCCTGCGGGAAAAGATTGGGTCAAGGTTCAGCTGACGTCCGGAGGACTGACCGCCAAAAATGGAGCCGCACTTCGTAAAGTGCGGCTTAGCTTGTAAAAAAAGACTGTCGAGAAGCCTTCAGATTCTAGAAACCCGCATTATGGCTAGGCTTTGTGCCTGCCATAATGCGGAGTGACAACGAAGATGAGGGTTTATCGACAGTCTGTACCGCACTTCGTAAAGTGCGGCTTTTTTATATAATGGAGAAAGTGAATGCTATGATTACTTCATAAAGCTGAAAGCGTTCTTACCGGGATAAACAGCGCTTGCGCCGAGCTGTTCCTCAATGCGGATAAGCTGGTTGTACTTGGCTGTACGCTCGCTTCTGCTGGGCGCGCCGGTCTTTATCTGGCAGGTGTTGAGTGCAACTGCGAGGTCAGCAATAGTTGTGTCCTCGGTCTCGCCGGAACGGTGAGAGGCAATAGCGGTGTACCCTGCCTTGTGAGCCATCTTGATAGCCTCAAGGGTCTCAGATACGGAACCGATCTGGTTCAGCTTAATGAGGATCGAGTTTCCGCAGCCAAGGGAGATACCCTTGGAAAGGCGCTCTGTGTTGGTTACGAACAGGTCGTCGCCTACCAGCTGGACCTTGCCGCCGAGCTCGCGTGTCATGATCTGCCAGCCCTCCCAGTCCTCTTCATCAAGACCGTCCTCAATGGAGTAGATCGGGTACTTCTCGCAGAGCTGCTTCCAGTGCTCGACCAGTTCAGCAGAGGTGAAGTCCTTGCCGGACTTGGGCAGGTGATACTTGCCCTTTTCGCCGCTCTTCCACTCAGAGGAAGCAGCGTCCATTGCCAGCACGAAGTCCTCTCCGGGCTTGTAGCCAGCCTTTTCTACTGCGCTGAGGATATACTGGATAGCCTCCTCATCGCTTGCGAGGTCAGGCGCGAAACCGCCCTCATCGCCGACAGAAGTAGCAAGTCCCTTGCTCTTGAGGAGAGCCGCCAGCGCATGGAATACCTCTGTGCACCAGCGCAGACCCTCCGTGAAGCTCTTTGCGCCGACCGGCATGATCATGAATTCCTGCACGTCAACTGTATTCGCAGCATGTGCGCCGCCGTTCAGAATGTTCATCATCGGTACGGGGAGCCTGTTCGCGTTTACGCCGCCGAGGAATCTGTACAGCGGGATATCAAGCGATGTTGCAGCCGCCCTTGCGCAGGCAATGGAAACAGCGAGGATAGCGTTTGCGCCAAGCTTGCTCTTGTCCTTGGTGCCGTCAGCCTCGATCATCGCCCTGTCAATGGCGTAGATGTCGGAAGCGTCCATTCCTGTAACAGCGTCGCGGATAACAGTGTTAACATTGTTGACAGCCTTGGAAACTCCCTTTCCGCCGAATCTGGACTTGTCCCCGTCGCGGAGCTCAAGCGCCTCAAATTCGCCAGTTGAAGCGCCGCTCGGGGCTGCGCCGCGCGCGATAGTTCCGTCAGCGAGCCAGACCTCAGCTTCAACGGTAGGATTTCCGCGGGAGTCGATTATTTCCCTGCCGATGACATTTTCAATTTCAAGATAGTTCATGTTGTATACCTCTCTTATGGTGATTTATCCGCAGCAGCGGAGTATTTGCATTATTATTCCTGGTTTTTCACCCGGTATTCATCGGCAGCCGCCGCACTGCGCACCAGCTAAGCGGCATTACCAATGACTTATTCTCATTCGGGTTAGTCTTTCCTAACCACGGTTATTATATCATACTTCCGGGAAAATTGCAAGTGACAGAACGCATGATAATCTTTCAACGCATTTGGTAATGGTGAACAAATACATAGTAAACTTTGGAGTATTGCAAAAGCATCGTCCGGCTGGTATTTCGCAGCCGGACGATAAGGTTATTCAGCGTTCTTCAGCGCTTCGCTCTTGGAGACCCTTGCAACCTTGCACATCTGAAGTATAGCTACGACCACGTAGCACCCAAGACCTGTGCAGAACATCACCACATAGGTCATAGGGCTGATCGAAAGCGGCAGGTATCCGGTCATCATAGTGTAGAGATAACCGCTGAATATCGCCTTCATAGCGAGGTCGATGAACGGTATCGAGATAACCAGACCCAGTATGACCGCGATAGTGGTGGAAGCTATATACAGCACCGCTATCTCGCCGTTGCGGAATCCGAGTATCTTGGTCATTGCAATGGACTGGAAGTTCCGCTCGATGACCTGCTTGCACAGCACATATACAACGATTATGAAGAACAGCGCACCAAACCACTTTATGAGGTTCATCATTCCGCCCATGGAAACCATGAGCTGTGTGGAGAGCTTGGTATAATCGCTCGCGGTGATCACGGTCGCAACATCGTCATCCGGGAGCTCCGTCAGCTGGCTGTCGGAGAAGTATCCGGTAAAGTACCCCGCGGAATTTCCGAATGTGCTGTTGAAATCGTCTATGTTCATGAATACCGCCAGAGAGGAGTCGTAATCATAGACGCCGGCTATCTCCAGCTTGTAGGAGGCGTCGCGCTTGTACTTTTCGTCCAGGGTTATCGCGTCTCCCTCGTTCAGACCGAACTTTACGCTGACGCCCGTGGAGATCAGCACCTTTCCGGCCGGGATATCGGCGGAAATATAGCTGCTGTCCTTCTCCTTGCCGTAAACCGTGATACTGTCGGTCAGGAATCCCGGCTTTGTATAGTCGTAGGACGCCATTGCGAACTTCTCGGCGGCGGGGTCGGTCACCTCTGCGGCTTCATCGCAGTCGTAGAGGACATACTGGTATTCGCTTATCATGTCCCTCTCAACGATATTCTGGTATTCGTTCAGCATTCGCGGCATCATATCGCCGAAAGCTATCAGCACTGAGCCGAACAGGATCCCTATTATCATTACGATGTAGCCAGGCAGGTTCGTGAAGAATATCCTCAGGCTGAATCTGGTGCGGAAAGGTATCTTTGTATTCAGACGCATAGCCTTTTTGTTCCGGTTCTTTCTGAGGTCATGCCGCAGGAATTTCAGCGGGCTGAGCTTCAGACGCGAGGTCAGTACAAAGAGGTTGATTATCAGCATCAGCACTATCGGCACAACTGTCGAAAGCATGAAAGCCGAAGCGTCCCATACGGTCTGGTAATCAGTGAGGGAGTAGCTTCCGCGGTACAGGTCAACGCAGTAATCCTTCATCACGGTATAGCCCAGGATATTGCCCACGACCGCCGCGACAAGCGTAACTATTATCGGAAGCACCATGTAATGTCTGACCAGCTCGCCCCTCGTGTAGCCGGAAGCGCGCAGGGTTCCGATAACTCCCGCCTCTGTCGTAATGGTGTTGGAAATGGTGACGGCGAATATGAACGCGATAAGCGCTATCATCATGTAGCACATCACCATTGTGCCGGCTTCATCGCCGCCGATATCATCTATCGAGAATGTAACAGCCTGGTTCAGATAGCGCGGAATGTAGTTATCCACCGCGATTATATCAGACTTGTCTATCTCGTTCTCAAACTCCTCGTCGGCGGGCATCTCGAATTCCCTGCCGTTGAGCTCAGCGTCAGCCGCGTCCTCAACTATGCCGAAAAGGAAGTCGTCAAGCTTAACGGAAAGTTCCTCGCGGCGCGGCTTTTCCACGGAATCAAGATATGCGTCCCTGAATTCATCCTCGGTAGGACCGGAGTACTCCTCCCCGCGTATCGCGGCGTCAACGGAACGCTCTATTATGCCAAACGTGAAGTCGTCCACATCGACTGAAAGCTCCGACTTTTCAGGCTTTTTGACCTGATCAAGATAGTGGTTTATAAGCTCCTGCTGAGACGGCATTTCAGCCTCGCCGCCGGAAAGCATTGCGTTTACCGTGCTCTTTATCAGCGAGAATGTGTAGTCGTCCACCTCAACGGAAAGGTCTTCCTTAGCGGGCTCGGTGCCTGTGCTCATCAGTATCTGGGCGTATTCGGCGGCTCCCGCCTGAGCGTTTTCGGAAACCTCGTTCAGCTTTTCCTCGATAGCCTTCTGGTAGAGCTCCGCGTATTCCTCGCCGCCCTTTTCCGCATTTTCAGTTATCTCGGAAACCTTGTCCTCAAAGTTCTTCTTGTAGATCTCGCCGTACTCCTCGCCGGCCTTTTCCAGCCTGTCGGTGAGTTCATCTACCTGAGCCTTTACTATCGCCTCGTCGTAGTCGGTCAGTTCGTCCTTGACAACGTCAAGGAACTTGTCGGAACGCTCCGCTTCCTCGATATCGTCCGCGGGAGCGGTGTTATAGAGCCACGCGTAATTGTACTCCATGCTCCTGCCCGCCATGGAATCAAATCCGGAGCGCGTCATAACCGCAATGGAGAAATGCACGGAATCGAACATGGAATCCGTGTTGCTCTGGAACAGCGTGCTGTAATCCGGGAGCGCCACGAATCCTGTGATATCAAGCTCCCTGCCGCCAAGCGTTATGCTGTCGCCAATGCTGATATCATTGTTCTTCGCGAAAACGCGGTCTATCGCTATTTCGCCGTCCGACGCAGGAAGCTCGCCGCTGAGCAGGCAGGGAGTGTTTACTTCGTCCTCCTGGCAGAAAATGCGCACTACTGAATCATTCGCAGAGGACTCCACGTCAAGATAAAAGTTGTCGTACAGCTTCATATCGCCCTTCTGCTCAAACAAGGAGCGCATTTCCTCCGGCATAGGCTTGTCGAGCGTGATATGGCCGTCCTCGAGAGTGTACTTTTCAAAGCTGTCGTAATATGCCTGCTTCAGGCTCTCGTTGGAAACCCTCATTCCGGAGCATATCGAAATGAGAAGCACCATCATTATGAAAATCGCCGCGTATTTTGCCCAGTCCCTGGCAAGCTCACGCGGAAGGCGTCTGTTAAGCGGATTTCTCATCGTCACCCTCCATTACCAGTCAAGCTCGTCAGCGGTGAGCTTATGCTCGTTTTTAACAACTTTCCTTATCATTCCGTCACGGAGCTTGACCACCTTGTCAGCCATATCCTTTATCGCCTCATTGTGCGTCACCATAATGATAGTGGTGCTGTATTTCTGATTGACCGTTTCAATGAGCTTCAGTATCTCCTTGGAGGTGTTGTAGTCCAGCGCTCCGGTAGGCTCATCGCACAGCAGTATGTCGGGATTCTTGACAATGGCGCGCCCTATGGAGCACCTCTGCTGCTGACCGCCGGAAAGCTGAGACGGCAGCTTGTGACGGTGCTCATACAGACCAAGGGTCTTCAGGATATCGTCAACGTCCAGCGGATGGTCGCTGAGGTAAGCCCCGGTCTCGACATTCTCCTTGATGTTAAGGTTGGGTATCAGGTTGTACATCTGGAATATGTACCCGAGATGCCTGCGGCGGTAGTCCGTGAGCGCCTTTTCCTTCATGTTCTCGATTTTCTCGCCGCTTATCGAGATGTATCCGCTGTCCGCGTCATCAATACCTCCGATTATGTTCAGCAGGGTCGATTTTCCGCTTCCGGACGGACCGAGCAGCACGCAGAATTCTCCCTTCTCTACGCCGAAGCTGATCCCCTTTAGCACATCGACTTTGCTTTCGCCGGTGCCGTAGCTTTTCCTGATGTCGCTGATCTCAATAAACATGACCACAGTTCCTTTCGTAATTACCAATATCGTTTGAACGATTGTTCATGTGTTCATTATATCTTTTTTTTGACGATTGTCAAGTTATTTTTCCTAAAAAACCACCCGTTCCATGCAAGATTTGTATACCTGAACAAAGAGTTAGATTAGCCTAACCGAACAATATAGTGATTATGACAAAACCGCCGGCTTATTTCAGCGCGGCGGTTCAGTAAACTATAGGTCACCCCTAAAAACCTCGTTTGAGTGAAAATGTGTATAGCACACCGCCTGCTTCTTTCAACGAGCGAAATCGTGTTGCACCTCCCCGTAAGGCATACAGCCTTACGAGGAGGCTTTCATCGCATTCGGCGCACTCTACCCATTTTCCCTTTTCAAACCGGTTTTTAGAAGTTCCCTATAAATATTCCCTCCTGCAAAGAATATAGAAAGTGACTTTTGCTTCACTGTCGGTCAGCGGGATCATGACCCGCCCCTGGTAATCCGAAGACGGGTGTCTGAAATAATCCGTAACAAAGCACGGCAGCGAGGACGACCTCACCAGTTCGTTGAACGTGAAATCATCCGTCTGCACCAGGAATCTGGAGGCGGGCATCTTCTGGCGGCAGAGCGCGTCCCAGAATCCCAGCTCCGTGCGCAGCAGAAAATTGAAGCCGTTAATTTCTGCGAAGGTCAGGCGATCCTGCTTTGCCAGCTCATGCCCCTCCGGGACGCATACGAACAGGTTTTCCCGCATGAACTCCCGGCTGACCGCGTTCCCGCACTGATGCATGAACGGAAGCACCGCGATGTCGCACTCGCCGCTTTCCCAGGAGCGCAGCACCTCGTCATTCTGTGTTATGCTTGAGGATATAGTCATTCCAGGGTGCTTTTTCTCCAGTATCTTCATCAGCTCCCACAGCGGCGCGGGAGCGCAGGATTTCACGGCTATAGTATGCCTGCGCAGGTCGAACGCGCGGACCTGGTCCACCGCCTGCTCTGCCTCGCGAAGGACACGGCGGGCACATTCCACTGCGAGTTTCCCGGTCTCATTGAGCTCTATCCGGTTTTTGGTGCGGTTAAAAAGCGCAGCTCCGAATTCGTCCTCCAGGCGGCGCATATTGCGGGTTATTGACGGCTGGGAAATGTGCAGTTCCTCCGCCGCCCGCGACAGAGTTCCGTATTCTCCGAATGCTACAAGCTGTTCCAGTTCGTATAAGTCAAGCATAACGCCTCCACTATTCATTTTTTTAAATGCAGATTCCGATATCAATATTGTACATTTACATTATAGCATGGTATAATAGCACTGTAAAGAGAATATCAGCAGAATTTCGCTGATATTTATGAATACTGAATGGAGGAACCAACATGACTTATGTAACTCTCAACAACGGCGTAAAAATGCCCCAGCTCGGCTACGGCGTATACCAGACGCCCGCCGATGATACCGAGCGCTGCGTACTGGACGCCATAAAACTCGGCTACCGCAGCATAGACACCGCGCAGGCATACGGCAACGAGGAAGGCGTTGGAAACGCGATCGAAAAGTGCGGTCTTCCCCGGGAGGAGCTTTTCATCACCACAAAGATCTGGATAACCAACGCGGGATACGAAAAGGCAAAGGCTTCCATTGAGGAATCCCTGAGGAAATTAAAGAGTAACTACGTTGACCTTCTCTTAATACACCAGCCATTCGGAGATTATTACGGCTCCTACCGCGCAATGGAGGAGGCATACAAGGCAGGAAAGGCGCGTGCAATAGGCGTTTCCAACTTCTATCCTGACCGCTTCATAGACATCGCGCACTTTGCAGAGATAAAGCCCGCAGTGAACCAGGTAGAAAACCACATTTTCCAGCAGCAGAAAACTGCAAGGAAGTACCTTGCAAAATGCGGAACTCAGCTCATGAGCTGGGGGCCTTTCGCGGAGGGCAGGAACGACTACTTCAAGACTCCCGCGCTCGTGGAGATAGGCGAAAAATACGGAAAGACCTCCGCGCAGGTCGCACTGAGATTCCTGCTCCAGAGCGGTTCTATACTGATCCCAAAATCCGTGCACGAAAACAGGATGAAAGAAAACATCAATATATTCGACTTCGAGCTGAACGCCGAGGAAATGAAGCGCATTGAAGCCCTCGACACCGGAAAGAGCCTGTTCTTCTCCCACCACGACCCCGAAACAGTTGACTGGTTCATGTCGATACTCTGATAAAATCACAGAATAATTATCGCCGCGCAGAGACCGCATAAGGTTTTGCGCGGCGTTTTCTGCTGTTCCGGAATAATTTTCGGCTTCTCGGAAGAAAATGTTACCATAAGGCTAACTTTTCTTGACAAACCCGATTTTATGTGATATAATCTGAAAAGTGCCGGAGCGCACATTTTATTTCGGGGACGAGTTACCATAAGCTAACTAGCATCAGAAAAGAATCCGGGAACCAGCCCGGCGCACAAGAAAGTTAGTCAAATCTAACATTTTAAGGAGACAGCATGACATCAGCAGAACTCAGGTATCTAATGGCGATAGACGAGCTGTATGACGGAACGGCAGGAGTAAGGCTCACCGCCATTGCCGACAGGATGAACGTAACCAAGGTCAGCGTGTTCAAGGCAGCGGAGCGCCTTGAACAGGAAGGCTGCACGCAGCGCGATGAAAAAAACAAGGTGATCATAACGCAGAAAGGCTATGAGCAGCTGAAAAAATACGATATGCTCATTGCGTGGCTGGGAGGTCATCTTGAACGGAACTGCAGGGTCCCCGCTGATATCGCCCGGCGTGACGCAATGGGCGCCGTGTGCGCATTCAGCGAGGAAAGCGTCAGGGCGCTGACAGAATTCATAGCAAGGGAAAGGGAAAAGAAACATGATAGATAAGCAGCTTCTGCGGCTCCTGGGCAGCAGCAGGAAATATATTTTCTACACAGTTGGTTCAATGATACTTGGGCTTCTCGCGAACCTCGCGATCACCGCCGGGATATGTCAGGCGATATATCTGCTTTCCAGCGGCGCGGAGCCCTCCGCTTACGCCCTGCCCGCCGTATGCGGAATTGCAGGAATAGCCGTAAGGTACGCCGCGAGCCGCGCGACCGGATACCTGAAGGATCTCCTGGGAAGAAAGGCGAAAAAGGAACTCCGCGAAAAAACCTACGACAAGATCGTGCGCCTGGGCGTAAAAAGCACTGACGGAATGAGCATTGCCGGTCTCACGCAGGTCGCACTGGAGGGAATCGAACAGCTCGACCTCTACTATTCCTCGTACATACCGCAGTTTTTCTTTGCAATGATCGCGCCGTTCCTGCTGTTCTTCGTTACGGTCTGGACGGACTGGCGCGTTGCCGTTGTGCTGATATGCTGCGTTCCGCTGATACCGCTGTCGATAATCGCAGTTTCAAAGTATGCCAAGAAAATCTTCGCGAAATACTGGGGAAAGTACACCTCCATGGGAGACAGCTTCCTTGACAGCGTACAGGGTCTGCGCGAGCTGAAAATATTCCGCGCGGACGCCGCTCAGCACACAAAAATGAACCAGAACGCCGAGGAATTCCGTAAAATCACCATGAAGGTGCTTGTTATGCAGCTCGCCAGCACCACGATAATGGATATCGTGGCATACGGCGGCGCGGGGATCGGCATAGCGTTCGCGGTGAACGACGCCGCCTCCGGCAGTATATCTCCGGTCTCCGCGCTGTTCCTGATACTGGTTGCGGTGGATTTCTTCCTTCCGCTGCGCGCGTTCGGCTCGGCGTTCCATGTTGCAATGAACGGAGCCAGCGCCGGGAACAAGATACTCTCCCTGCTGGAACAGCCCGACCCGGAATGGGGCAGCAGCGCTCCCTCCGACGCTTCACTGGGGCTGAATGATGTCTCATTCAGCTATGACGGCGAACGCGAGGTACTGAAAAACGTCAGCATGGACTTCCCTGCCGCCGGAATGACCGCGATAGTCGGCGAAAGCGGCTGCGGAAAATCCACAGTCGTCGGACTGCTGACCGGAGCCCTCCGCCCGGGTTCCGGCGCCGTGACCGCCGGAGGAAAGGAACTTTCATCCCTCTCCCGGGAAGCCTACTACTCTAAACTGGCAGTGGTAAGCTGCGGGACATACATATTCAACACCACAGTCCGCGAAAACTTCAGGCTGGCAAAAAAAGACGTCACCGATGAGGAAATGACGGCTGCGCTTGAAAAAGTGGAACTCGCGGATTTCATAAGGGAAAACGGCGGTTTCGACCGCGAAATAACCGAGGACGCCGCCAACATCTCCGGCGGACAGAAACAGCGGCTGGCTCTGGCGGTGAATCTTGTCGCAGACAAGGATATCTACGTCTTTGACGAGGCAACAAGCAACATCGACATCGAAAGCGAATCCGTTATCATGCAGAATATTAAGGCGCTCTCCCGGACGAAAAACGTTATCGTCATCTCGCACCGCCTGGAAAACATAGTTCCCTCTGACCGGATATACTTCATGGTCGGCGGCGAAGTTCGGGAATCCGGGACCCACGAAGAGCTTATGAGCCTGAACGGCGGTTACGCCGCGCTGTACACGGCACAGAAGAATCTCGAAAACGGTTACATGGAGGTGTGACATGAAAGAAAAAGCAATTCGCCGCAGCGGTGCCCGGATTATGGCGAGCCTGATAGTGCTCCTCGGAAGCCTTGCATACATAATGATACTTGCGGTAATAAACGGCTCCCTGGGATTCGTATGCGCCATGGGAGTAACACTGTTCGGCGCGGTGGGAGTCGCAAAGGCACTGGGCGAAGCAGTGGCGCTTTCCTACGGCTGGATAGCCGCCCTCGCGATAGGCTGCGGGGTTCTCCGCGGGCTGCTGCGATACCTTGAGCAGTACGGAAACCACTATATCGCATTCCGGCTGCTCGCTGTGCTCCGCGACAAGATATTCGGAGCGCTGCGCACCCTCTGCCCTGCAAAGCTGGAGAGCAAGAAAAAGGGCTCGATCATTGCCATGATAACCTCCGATATCGAAACGCTGGAGGTTTTCTACGCGCACACGATCTCGCCGATATGCATTGCAGTGATAGTGTCCCTTGCGGTGTTCATATTCGTAGGGAACGTCTCGCACTGGTATATCGCGCTGACTGCGCTCCTGGGATATGTCCTGGTCGGAATAGTTCTTCCGCTTGTCTCCTCGGCACGGCTGAAGGAATCCGGCGTGAAGTACCGCGCGGAATTTGCGGGCTTCAACGCATTTTTCCTCGACAGTATCAGGGGAATAAAGGAAATCGTGCTCAACAATGCCGGAGACAGCCGCAGAGCTGAGGTAGACCGCCGCTCCGATATCCTCCTGACCGAAACGAAAAAGATGAAGAACGACACTGCAAGAGCCTCCGCAGCGACCGAGCTCACCGTCTCGCTTATTATTTTATCGGCGCTTGCCGTAGGTATTATCCTCGTCAGCCGGGACATTATCACCATAGGCAGAATGATAATCGGAGTTACCGCGGTGTTCGGCTCATTCGGCCCGGTCATTGCCGTGTCCGCGCTGCCCGGGAACCTCACGCAGACCTTTGCAAGCGGCGACCGCGTCCTTGACCTGCTCACGGAAAAGCCAGCGGTGGAGTCCGTGGAAAACGGCAGCAGATTCACATTTGAAAAGCTTGACGTTTCGGAGCTGTCGTTCTCATATAATGGAAATTCCAAGGTGCTTTCTGATGTATGCATGCATGCCGGAAAGGGCGAAATAGTCGGCATTGTGGGCGAAAGCGGCTGCGGAAAATCCACGCTGCTGAAGCTGCTGCTGAGATTCTGGCAGAAGGACAGCGGCACGATATGCTATAACGGGATCGATATAGACAGCATTGACGAGGCAAGCCTGCTGGACAACGTAACTATGGTCAGCCAGACGACTTATCTTTTCGATGAAACGATAGAGGACAACCTGCGTATCGCAAAGCCGCAGGCTACTCAGCAGGAGCTTGAGGAAGCATGCCGAATGGCTTCCGTGCATGATTTCATAGCGTCCCTGCCGGACGGCTACAAGACGCGCGTCGGGGCGCTCGGCGATGAGCTTTCCTCCGGAGAAAAGCAGCGCCTGGGGCTTGCGCGGGCATTCCTGCGCGGCAGCAGCCTGATCCTGCTTGACGAGCCGACCAGCAACGTTGACAGCATAAACGAGGGTATCATTCTGAAAGCGCTGCGACAGCAGAAGCAGGACAGGAGCATAATACTTGTTTCGCACCGCGAGAGCACAATGGCGGCCGCCGACCGCGTCTACCGCGTTGAGAAAGGACGAATGTATGAATGCTGACAAGAAGCGCGAGCGTGAGAAAAAAACAGTCGCGCTGATGATACGTCTGTACTGCCAAAAGAAGCACGGCACCCGCGGCGCGCTCTGCCCCGAATGCCGTGAGCTGGCGGACTACGCCGCAATGCGCAGCGATAAATGCCCGTTCATGGAAAGCAAGACGTTCTGCTCCAACTGCCGGGTACACTGCTACAAGCCGGAAATGCGCGAAAAAATACGCGTGGTTATGCGCTTTTCCGGACCGCGGATGATATTTCACCACCCAATAATGGCAATCCGCCACGTTATCGAAAGCAAACGGGAAAAACGACGAACGGAGAAAGAAAAATGAAAAAAATAATACTTATAACAGTTGGCTGCATCGGCGTGGGTCTGGGGGCAGTGGGAGCCGTGCTCCCGCTGCTGCCGGCGTTCCCGTTCCTGCTTGTCGCGGCGGTCTGCTTCGCGAAAAGCTCCGAAAGGCTGGACCGCTGGTTCAGGGGGACAAGACTCTACAAGAACGACCTGGAGAGCTTCGTAAAAGGGAGAGGCATGACCCGCAAAACCAAGATAAAGGTCATGATAACCGTGACCCTCCTCATGTCCGTTGGCTTTGCGGTGATGTTCGCAAAGGAAATATACATACCCTGCATGATCCTTGGCGGAGTATGGCTGTTCCATATTGTGTACTTCGCTTTCTTCGTGAAAACTCACCGCCAGGAGGACAATCCGGAAGAATGATCAAAAAATTCAACAGAGGTGCCTGAAATGTTAAAAATCGCATTGATATCAGCAATAATCGGTCATTTACTCTGCGGAGCCTGCGACTGTCTGCTCGGATACTCCAGGAAAGGCCGTCTTGACCTGAAAAACATCAGCAATGCTGAAAAGATGTCCGAAATGTTCCGGGATATGCCGCTTTCATTCCCGCTGGCGTCAATTCTCCTCGGAACCGGAGCCATTGCCATGTTCGGTGCAGGCTATATCGGGCTCAGCCGCTGGATGGGCGGCTTCTCGCAGCCGGCGTCCATAATAATGCTGATCTCCGCGCTGGTGTACCTTGTCCCGATAACGGCGCATCACGTGCTTTTCGGCGCAGTGGAATGGATGTACATACGTCTCGGAAGGACCGACAAGGCAAGGGAAGCCGTTCTCGACCTCCAGAAAAAAACCATCGCCCCCATGTTTGCCGGTTACGCAGGTCTGCTCGCCTTCGTGGTGACCCTGTTTGTCATGACAGTATCCGGCGGAACAACGCTCCCTGTCTGGGCGTGCGTTTTCAATACGCTTGTTTTTATGGTAACCTCTAAAAACTGGGACACGAGCAGATTTCGTATATGACTTATATCAGATGTAAGGCACCAAACCGCAGTAATACTTGATGTATTTCAAGGTTTGGTAACGCAACAGATGATATAAGTCATAGAAATCTGCCGTGAAGGAGGTTTTTAGAGGTTACCTTATGATACTGCTGCTCCCCACAAAGCTCCCTGCAAAGGGCAACATCGCTGGAGCGCTCATGTTCCTGGGACTTGTGTTCCTGATATGAGCCGCAGTCAGCGCCTGCCCCTGAGCCTCTCAGGAACAGTACCAGCTCTTTTTCACTATTTTCCCAGAATAGTTCAGCACTATTGACAAGTCAGGAAAAATGTGATATAATGCTCAGGTAGTCGAGGCTAACCAAAGCATACCAACAAGTTAGATTTAGCTAACAGCATAAAAAGAAAGGACAGCAGAAATGAAATTTATCAGAAAAATGACATCCGTACTTGCAGCGGGAGCAGTGCTTTCCGCAATGGCAGCAACCGCCGGTGCAGCGACCTCGGAGTCAGCCGCAGAGCCCGAATATACAGGCATCTGGCCTGAAATAGCAGGAGAAAACAGCACAAGCTACGACAATCTTTTTGATGTTATACTTGACGAACAGTACTCCTATATATGGGAAAAGTACTGCAACGCAGTTGTCGGCGAGGACAACGGAGGAGCCGTTGCAGCGTCCCTCAAGGGCTCGATCAGCTCTCCGTACTACGGTCAGGAAGCCATTGACCACATCGCCGAGACCGGCGCAGCTTCCTTTGACTGCTGGTATATAAACGACGCGGCAGAATTTACGTTCAACGCTGACCAGACAGCTGCTATAAAGCTCACGGACGGCACGGAATCCACACATACCTACGAGTATATCGGTCAGTACACTGTCGGCAGCGGCGAGACCCTGAACTGGGGCGGAGTTGAAATGGATCCCTCTTTCCCCTGCGATGTTTATAAGAGCACTGATGAAGCGGGCGAGTTCAACTATTTCTTCTTCCGCGACGATACGATGGCTTCCACATATCACATAGAATTCCGCTACGGCAGCGACCTTGAAAATCTCCAGGGCTATTTTAAGGGAAAGTACGCATACTGGCTCAGCGCCGGAATTTCCGCTGACGCCGATGAAAAGACCATTGATGACGTCATCTCCCTGTTCTGCCTGGAAAACATGGACTTCTCCGAGCGCACCGACAGCTCCCTGGCGCAGATATCCGATATGATCGGCACCTGGGACGCTGACCTCAGCAGCTTCGGCGACGCATATGCAGACACGGAGCTTTATTTCGTCATTGATGAAAACGGTCACGGCGACACCTATATGAACGGCGAAAAGACCCGTGATTTCAGCGCGTATATGTATGACAGCGGAGATAAGGGCGACGGCGAGGGCGTTTACGTTGCCTATGACAACGAAGCTTTCGAGGCTGAATCCGCAGAATACACCCTTTCAACAAACGAAAACGGCGACCTTGTGCTCACACTCACCGCAGACGATGGCGTGATCTCCTACGTCAAGCGCGGCGCGGAAGCAACAGCTGAAGCAAGCGCTGAGACAGGCGATGAGACCGGCGCTGACAACAGCTCCGACACCTCAAAGAATCCGGAGACCGGCGCCCAGGACGTTTCCGCTTTCATTGCAATAGCCCTTGGAACAGGCGCGCTCATGCTCCTCTCCAGGAAAAAGGCTGAGTAATTACTGACTGCGTCATCATACCCGCCGTTTCTGTGGATACGGCTCACCCGGAGTCACTCAAAGGAGAATAACAGAATGACCAAAGATAACAGAAAACGCATACTTATCATTTCATTTATTTCGGGAATGCTCGGCTGTATATGCTTCGGCTCAGGCGACTGGCTGATGATATACGGAGACACCGCATACAGCGGCGGTTTATACTGGCTGACTGAGGGCGCGGCTGACATTGCCCCGTGGAGGAATTCCCTTGCAATGCTGCTTGCATTTCCGGGGATCATTTTCTACGGCGCAGGACTTTTTGCGGCCGGGAAATTCATAACCGACCGCAGGGACGCAAAAATCTACCGCGTGCTCAACATATTCGGGCTGACCCCCTGGCTATGCCTTCACCTTTTCTACATAATGATACTCTATCTGTTCTCCTGGATGACAAACAACGGCTGTGCGGACGCCGCGCTTCCCTCGTGCGAGGCGCTTTTCTCGCACCTTTCCTGGGTGATAATGCTGAGCGAAGCGTTCATGCTTCCGCCGTTCATCTGGTGGTTCGTCCTCCAGATAAGGGGGAAAACTGTGTTCCCCCGGGGAATGGCGTTCACAAATGTGCTGGTGATCTACGGTATACTGTATCTTATCAAATGCCTTATGCCAGACACTCCTTTCAGGCTTGGATTCACCAACGGACTTATGAGCGAAAGCATGATAATCTGGTTCGCGATAATGCTTGTCTTCACAGCCCGGAACAAAGTGCCGGACAACGTGGAATAACGGATAACTTCCTTAAACGGAGCGCAGTGATATGCGCTCCGTGAGACCGTCGAAAAATCCCCTAAAGGGGCTTTTCCGCCGAACATCCGCCCAGCGCGCACTCATTGTCGGCTTTGCCGACAATTCGCACACTTGTGCGGATAAAAGTGTTTTTTGACCCGGCAGAGCTGGGTCAAAAAATTGATTTCAAAGCCCGCTTCGCGGGCAAATTTGTTTTTTTCGACAAGCTGACGGAGCGCAGTGATATGCGCTCCGTTTTTTATTCTCATGAAAAACCCGTTGTTGACAACACTCTGTTTTTATGGTATACTTTATTATATTAACAGATCACATCGGAGGAACAATATGATATATTTCAGTCTGAAATATCGTCTGATGAAAAGGACTGCCGGAATCTTCGGGGACAGGAAACTTCTCAGCTGCTCTGCGGACGAGCTCCGGAAAAGATATAGCAAAAACCTGCACGTTATAAATTTCCCGGACAGAGCGGTTTCGAAAAAACTGGAATACGAGCGCCGCCTGGAGCACGGAGTGCTGTCCACATTCCTTACGCACAGGGACAGTATCCAGGCGCTGCTGTACATTCCGGATAAAAAAATGCTCCAGTTCCCTGTGGCAAAGGATTACAAGCTGTTTGAAAGGCTCGCGCTTGAGACCGGCAGGGATGTGATCATTCCCTACTGCCTGCCGTGCATTGAGCACGCGATGAACGAAAGCGTTGATATGATATATGAGGTATACAGGCACCTTATCCCGGAATATGGAGAGGGAAACGTTGCAGTCGCAGGCTGTTCAACAGGCGGAGCACTGGCTCTGGCGCTTATCTCACACATCAATGCCAGGGGCGAAAACGTCCCCATGCCGGACAAGCTGTATGTTTCCTCCCCGGAAATGTGCATCTGTTCTCAGGGGGAGCGGGAGCGCGCGGAGAAGCTCGACAAAACTGACATATTCGTTCCCGTGAAGTGGCTCGACACTTATTACGACCTGATAACAAACGGCAGTGAACTGCCGCAATATATGCCATACCCGCAGCTCGGAAATTACGCCGGGCTTAAAGAGGCATACGTCTCCTTTGCAGACTGCGAGGTGCTCTACGCAATGTGCGATGATCTGGTTTCCCGCATGAAAAGCGCAGGAGTCCAGGTCACGCTTGAAGTCGGTCAGGGAATGTATCACGGCTATCCGGTAAACGATATCGTCAGGGATTCTTTCTGGGGACACATAAACATGATAGATTACCTGAAAGCCGTACCCGCATGGAAAAAGCTTGTGACCGCACCGGGTGTTTATCCGGTTTGACTTTTCCGGGATCGTGTGATAATATAGTTTAAGAAACAGGAGCATATTATGTCAGTCAGGAAAAGCAGAGTAGTAACTCTTGGAAACGTTATAACCAGCATATCAAGGGGGATCCAGCTGAGCGCCGACGAGCTGGAACAGTGCACCACGGACAAGGAAACAGGCTATCGCTATCTTTCGCTTGCGGATATGAGGGAAGAGGCATCGCTTCAGCTGAATACCGAAGGGCTCAGGCGCTTTGACCCCTCCATCCTGGGGAAGAATGTAGATCAGTACTGCCTTCAGCCGGATATGATACTTATTACAAAGAACGACACTCCATTTAAGATAGACATAGCCGGGAGCCTTGATGACGAAAAGATAATCGTCAGCGGCAACATATACATGATCAGCACTGACAAGGAAAAGATCATACCACGCTGGCTTTGCTACTGGCTCCAGAGCGAGGAAGGAATGAGCAGGTTGCGCAGCGCCGCCGCTTCCACCAATAACGGCCGCATGAAGTGGATCTCCATTAAGCAGATAAGCGGAATAGTCATACCAGACCTGAGCTTTCAGCAGCAGGCCGATCTGCTTATCGCGAAAATCAGGGAGTATTCCCGCTGGATGGAGCGTGTTACCAGGGAATTCCGCAGGAATTCAAACGAGATCTTCGAGATACTCAAAGCACTGGGGATCACAGAGCCGCAGGAGCACGAATGATCTGAATGATACGGCAATAAATTTCCGCATACTTTGCTATATAAGGGAACCTCTAAAAACCGGTTTGAAAAAGGAAAATGGGTAGAGTGCGCCGAATGCGAGGAGGTGCAACACGATGTTGCAAAGCGAAATAACCGGGCGACGGCATGGACGCCGTCGCATCATAAATTTCGCTCGTTGAAAGAAGCAGTCGGTGTGCTATACACATTTTCATTCAAACGAGGTTTTTAGAGGTGACCTACATATTATAGCACCGTTCAGAATGCCTGTCAACATCTGTGGGAATCCCCCGCTTCCCTATTGATTTAGTTATAGAAATATGCTATAATCAGATAGGGCGGAACTGATACCGCCCTAACGGAGGATAACATGACTTCACAGCAGATAGAATATGTCCTTACCCTTGCAGAACAGGGCAGCTTTTCAAAGGCAGCGCGGAAGCTCTCCGTGACCCAGCCTTCGCTCAGCCAGTATATAATAAACATAGAAAATCAGCTCGGGACGCCGCTGTTTGACCGTTCCACCACTCCGGTAAAGCTGACCGCGGCGGGTCAGGCATACGTCAGGACGGCGGTGCAGATAAAGGTGCTGGAGGAAAGCCTGCGCAACGAGATATCCGACATGAGCGACCTGCGGACGGGTTCGCTCAGGATAGGCTCAACGATATTCCGCGCTTCCTGCATGCTCCCGCGGAGCATAACGGAATTCTGCCACAGATACTCCGGTGTGAATGTTTCCGTCACGGAAGCGGGTTCCCAGCAGCTCCTTGAAGCCGTGCTGAGCGGGGAGATAGACCTTTTCATCGGCGCGGTGAGCTTCGACCCGAAGCTCCTTGAGGCGGAGCCGCTTGCAGACGAGCGTCTGCTTCTCGCAGTACCGGAAAAGAGCGAACTTGCCGGCAAGCTGACCGCAACGCCGCTCACAGCCCAGGATATCCGCGGCAGTTCTATGAAGTTTCTGACGGCAAAGCCGGTGGAATTATCACAGCTTGCCGGCGAAAAGATCATCGTCTGCGACGATGGCGGAGAATTCACATCGGAAAAGATCGACAGCATTTTCTCGACCGCGGGAATGACTCCGAATTATGCGCTGAAGGTGCGCTCCGTGGAGTCCGCGTTCGCTTTCGTCAAGGCGGAGTTCGGCTTGGCGTTCCTGCCTGATTCGCTGGTGAGATTCGGGGATGTTTCGAAGCACCCGGTATATTTCGTGCTTCCGGACGCGCTGGCAAAAACGGATATTTCACTCGTCTACCGAAAGAACAGTTACCTTACAAAGGCGGCGCGGGAGTATTCCCTGCTGCTGAAACAGCTTGTAAGCTACGGAACATGGAGAACTTCCTGACTGAAAGGAGTAAACTATGCAGACGCTTATTGAAGCCCTCGGAGAGGAAATGTACGCCAAAGCGCTGAGCGATTCCGTCATCAATATCGCGGACGGACAGGCGCTTGCCCGGATAATGCGGCAGGATACGGTAAAGCTCGCATTCCTGGGAGCTTCTATTTCGATAGGCTACCATGCCTCGCCAAACGGCTGCGGCAGGTGCTTTCCGGATTTCCTGGAGGAATATTTCCGCGCCGCCGGAAAGCAGGTCGAGGCGGTCAACATGGCGGTTTCCGGAACCAACTGCCTTACCGGAATAATGATAACCCAGCTGCTTGTAAAGGGACAGCAGCCGGATATAGTTTTCGTGGAATACTCAATAAACGAGGAAAGCCACCCCATCGGTCTGGAAAAGTACGAGAGCCTGCTGCGAATGCTCCTTTCACTGGAAAAGCGCCCGGTGGTGATACCGGTGTCCGTGTTCAACCGGGACGGGTATTCCTGCGAGGAATACATGCTGCACTTCGCGAAAATGTACGGAAATCCCATGGTGGGACTGAAACACTCGCTTTACCCGCTGATACAGTCCGGGAAACTTCCGATGAACGTGTACACTGAGGACGAAGGGCACCCGCATGTTGACGGGCATGAATTCATTGCAAAAGCGATTTGGCTGGCGATACAAAAGAGCATTGAGGACGGCGCGCCCACGCTCCCGATTCCAGAGCCGATGACCGACGTTCGTTTTGAGGGACTCAAGCTCATCGACCTTGAAAAGACTGCGCCGGAAACCGAGCCCTGCGGCTACCACGAACCGATGTTCCCGGTCTGCCGGAAAAAGAAGCCCGGTTCAAGACTTGTCATGGAGTTCGAAGACGAATGCTCGCAGCTTGTCGTGATGTACGTCAAAAGCAGCTCCCGCGACCGCGCGGCGGTCAATGTGATGTGCGGCGGAAAACGGCTCGGCGGCTTCTCCGGATACAGCCTTTTCGGCTGGGACAATCCCTGGACGGAAGCCGTAATGTCGGAGCCTGAAAAAAAACGCAGGCACATCATCCTCGAAACCGAAAAGGGGGATGAGAACAAACAGCTTTACCTGATCGCGGCGGCGTATTGCTGACGGCACGCGCATGCAATGATCACAGCAAAAACCGGGTACAGCCCGAAAGGAGCAGAAAATGTCACAGGTAACCAAACGTGCGCTGGAGGCGTCACTGAAAAATCTTCTGCTGAAAAAGCCGCTCAGCAAGATAACGATAAACGACATAACCGAAGACTGCGGTATCAGCAGAATGACGTTCTATTACCACTTCAAGGACATCTACGACCTCGTTGAGTGGTCCTGCCTTGAGGACGCCAAGCGCGCCCTGGAGGGAAAAAAGACCTACGAGACCTGGCAGCAGGGAATTTTACAGATATTCGAGGCGGTTCTGGACAACAAGCCGTTCATAATCAACGTGTACCGTTCCGTCAGCCGCGAACACGTCGAAAACTACCTCTTTAAGCTGACCTATGACCTGCTTATCAGCGTGGTGAACGAAAAATCCGCCGGAATAACAATCCGCGAGGAGGACAAGGAGTTCATCGCGGATTTCTACAAGTACGCATTCGTGGGAGTCATGCTGAACTGGGTCAAGGACGACATGAAGGAGGACCCGCACAAAATCGTGGACCGCATCTCCGTTATCATGCACGGAAATGTCACGGAGGCGCTGGAGAAATTCCGCATTTCATAAGGTCACCTCTAAAAAACTTGTTTGAGTGAAAATGTGTATAGCACACCGTCTGCTTCGTCAAACCTCCTCGTAAGGCATACAGCCTTACTTCGTCGGTTTTCCTTGCATTCGGCGCACTCTACCCATTTTCCCTTTTCAAACCGGTTTTTAGAGGTTCCCATAAATCTGAACATTTCCGCCTGAATGATAAAAAAATATACACCTTTGCCGCCGTGATGAAAAACTGAACACGGCGGCTTTTCTGTATATTGCATATTCCTTTGGAAAATGATAAGATATAATCACCGAAAGGATAAAGGACCGGATGAACGGTGATAATATCAAGGAGGAAATTTGTATGTACTATTCAAGCGGAAATTACGAAGCATTTGCAAGACCCCGTAAGCCCGAAGGCGTCGACGGCAAATCAGCATATATCGTCGGCAGCGGACTTGCCGCGCTGACAGCAGCGTGCTATCTCGTCCGTGACGGACAGATGAAGGGCGAGCACGTCCATATTCTTGAAAAAGGCGAGACCGCCGGCGGTGCCTGCGACGGCTGGAAGTTCGAGAACATCGGCTACGTAATGCGCGGCGGCCGTGAAATGGATAACCACTTCGAGGTAATGTGGGATCTTTTCCACTCGATTCCCTCGATCGAGACCGAGGGCGTTTCAGTGCTGGACGAATATTACTGGCTGAACAAGGCGGACCCGAACTATTCACTCTGCCGCGCCACTGTAAACCGCGGCGAGGACGCCCACACGGACGGAAAGTTCGATATTTCCGACAAGGGCGCAATGGAGATAATGAAGCTGTTCTTCACGCCGAACGAGCAGCTCCAGGACAAGAAGATAACCGATTTCTTCGATGACGAGGTTCTCAACTCCAACTTCTGGCTGTACTGGCGCACCATGTTCGCCTTTGAAAACTGGCACAGCGCCCTTGAAATGAAGCTGTATATCCAGCGCTTTATACACCACATCGGCGGTCTGCCGGATTTCAAGGCGCTCCGCTTCACCAAGTACAATCAGTATGAGTCCATGATACTGCCTATGGTGAAGTATCTTGAGAGCTTCGGCGTGCAGTTCCATTACGGCGTAAAAGTAGTGAACGTGAAGTTCGACTGCAAGCCTGAAAGAAAGCTCGCGACCCGCATTGATGTCATCAGGAACGGCAATAAGGAAAGCATAGACCTCACCGAAAACGACCTTGTGTTCATCACAAACGGCGGCTGCGTTGAGAACTCCACAATGGGCAGCCAGAACACCCCCGCAAAGTTCGATACCGAGATACGCGAAGGCGGCGGCTGGGATATGTGGCGCAAGATCGCCGCGCAGGATCCCGCTTTCGGACACCCCGACAAGTTCTGCGGAAATCCTGAGCTGTGCAACTGGATGAGCGCCACTGTTGAAACGCTGGATCAGCGCATTATTCCTTATATCAAGAATATCTGCAAGCGTGACCCGTTCAGCGGAAAGGTAGTTACCGGAGGCATCGTCACCGTCAAGGATTCCAGCTGGCTCCTGAGCTGGACGATAAATCGCCAGCCGCAGTTCCGCGAGCAGCCTAAGGATCACTGCCTGGTATGGGTATACGCCCTGTTCAGCGACAAGCCCGGCGACTATATCAAGAAGCCCATGCGCGAATGCACCGGCAAGGAGATCTGCATGGAATGGCTGTATCACATCGGCGTTCCCGAGGATCAGATCGAGGATATGGCGGAGCACTCCGCAAATACCGTCCCGGTAATGATGCCCTATATAGACGCGTTCTTCATGCCCAGGGCATACGGCGACAGACCCAAGGTAGTTCCGGACGGCGCAGTGAACTTCGCGTTCCTTGGTCAGTTCGCTGAAACGCCCCGCGACACGATCTTCACCACCGAATATTCCATGCGCACAGGCATGGAGGCGGTCTACACCCTGCTCAACGTTGACCGCGGAGTACCGGAGGTATGGGGCAGCGTTTATGACGTCCGCGCGCTCCTGGACGCAACCGTGAAGCTCCGCGACGGCAAGAAGGCGACCGATATGGACATCGGCTTCATGAAGGAGCTGGTAGTCAAGAAACTGCTCGGCAAGATAAAGGACACTGATATTGAGAAGATACTCAAGGAATACAACGTGATCTGATATTACAAAACCGCGTGGACACAGGATCCACGCGGTTTTCATATTTTACGGGCATCAGGATACGTAATCAGTCCCTGAACAGCGACTGATCAATGAGCGGGTTATCCCGGCAGTTTTCCTTTATCTGCGCAAGCTCACCCCTGAGAAAATCAACAAAATCATACAGCGCAGTAATGTATTCGTTGGAATCCATATACATAAAATCCGCGCCTTTCGGTATTTTAACTCTCTCAAGGTTCTTCTTCATTTGTTCTGTATGGGATCCGCGGAGAGATTCATCAAAGTCGCTGCGTCTTGTTTCTTCATACAGCTTATGGTTTTCAGTCTTGACAGCGTAGCTGTTATCAGTGTGGAACTGGATCTCAAGGCAGAATGACGGCACGGTAATGCAGTAGCGGGAGTTCTTCCAGCTGCTGTCCAGGCAGATCCTTTCCTCGCGGAAGTTCCAGTATAGCTCCGGAAGCCGGATAGAAACGTTCAGTCCCCTGTAATCCCCGGGAACATACGGCGTCCAGTAATTCCGGAAGCCGTTAAGCTGAGCGTGATACTTTTTTGTGATATAATCAACGATCTGCTGTATTCCGCTGCAATAATCATCGGGATCCCTGAAACATACGGTATACCGCAGTATGTCCCTGGTCTCTTCAAAAAGCTCCTCGGTAGTCTTTCCCGCCTCATTGGAACGCTCATACAGCTTTTCATACAGTGAATCCGGAGATTTCAGACGGAACTCAAAGCCCTGGAATCCGAAATCCAGCTTTTCTTTGAGAGATATGAGAACGGCGGAGATCTCCTTTTCCGTGAGGATTATCCCGCAGTACTGCTCAACGATCTCAGGGGCAAGCTCGGAAAATGTCTGGAGCGCGGCTATTTTGAGCTGCGCCGCTTTTTTCTTCTTATCCGCGCCTTCAGGCAGCGCGGAGCCCTTTGCATTGAGCATATCCATGAACGCATCGGTGTTCCTGAAATAGCGGCACGGGATCTGCTCTATAAGCTCGCGCTCTATCTTCTTGTACGCCTCGCTGGATTCGTCATCGCAGAGCAGCTCCCCAAGCCTGTTTTCTATTCCGGAATACGCGCTGACAGAAACAGTCCGGTGGAGCAGCGCCTGATGAAACGCTTCAATGCTTTCACGGAACTCGTCAACAGCGGCTGTGTCAGTGGCTTTCCTCTCCGCGGAACCGAACTGCTGCCGCCTGAAGACAAAGAAAGTATCCGCATAGAGACGAAGCTGTTTCATATCGAATTTATCCGTTATCTCACCGCCGAGATAGCTTACGGAATCAAGCTGTTTTATAAGCTCGTCAGAGGGCGGCGGCAGGCGCATGAACTCCCTGCCATCGGTTTGCAGGACGCGGTTTCCGGAGAGCTTTGCGTTGGTAAAGCCGTACCGGTTGCCGACAGACTGCATCTGCACAAGCGACAGATACGCAACGCTGCCGTTATAATCACACACATAATATCCATGCTCGGCATAGTGATTATTCAGTATAGGCAGCTTACGGTTTGTGACGAGGTAATTAACATATTTCTTCGTGACGCGCTCTGTTTCGGCAATAACGGTCACTGTTCGCATAAGCTCAGGCTTTGAGGGCCATATTCTTCCGGGATTGAGCCGGTGATAGTGGGCGGTAAAGGGCTTTACCGCCAGGTGGATACCCGTATCGTCGCAGTAAACTGACGGGTAGGTCGAAGCGGACGGCTCCAGGACGGCGTTTACAGAGCCGTCCTCATTGTTCAGCGCCATATTGAGAGGTTCTGTTCCGCTGTCGGATATCTCCTGCGCGTTCATGGGAGGAAGAACGCTGAAATCCGGATTTTCACCGTTTTCCGGAACGCCGACGCAAAGAATATGGTATTTGGTAACCTCTAAAAACCTCCTTCACGGCAGATTTCTATGACTTATATCATCTGCTTCGTTGTCAAACCTTGAAATACATACAGTAAACGCATTATCCGCCTACGGCGGAAAACGCTGCGGTTTGACGCCTAGCATCTGATATAAGTCATGTACGCAATCTGCTCGTGTCCCGGTTTTTAGAGGTTACCATTTGTTTATTATGCCGTTTTCATTCCTGTCAGCGGCAAAGCAGTAATATGTCTTTTTCATCGGCTCACTCCTTGTATTTTGCGGCAAGTGTGCTGATTGCCGTTTTCAGTTCTTCCCTTACGGTCGGATCAAGTATCTCCACCTCGTCATAATACTGGAGCGCAAACTGTCTGACGGACGTGAACGACGTGTTATACAGCGTTACAATGACCGTTGATTCTGATTCATCGGTTATATCCGGCTCAAAGCCGAAAGTGTCAATTATTCTGCCGATGCATTTTCTGTCGGCTCTCATTTTCAGCGATTCTACGATACGGTCGTTGAACATGGTGGGATGCTTACTGATATATTCCCCGATATTGAAGCCGCAGCGATCCATATGCTTCGCGCAGTCCTCTGCGGCAACATCAGCCCCGCTCCCCTCGTAGATCTTCTTACTGCGCATGGCTGCTTCCTTTTCGGACTGTATGCGATTCTTCAGCTCGAGGTAATACTTTTCCTCCTCGGAAATATGATCCTCGTAATGGTCAGCCGGGATATCGGTGCACCTCACATTTTTCATCTTGTCTATACGGTAGTTTATGTAGGTTATTTCTCCGTCCCTGACAAAGAACGTAATGAGGTAGAACAGATTGTTCAGGCACACGATTTTAAGCGGATTGACCAGGCTGAGCTTTTTTCCGTTATTTCTTACATTTGGCTGAAGCTCCTTGCTGCTGTCGTAATGGCAGTATTCAAACGCCAGCTTTTTCAGCGAATGCGTGCTGCTGTAATCGGCAGGATAGATCGCCTTGATTATCTCCGCCACGCTGCGGTAAAACATTCCGTTGTATTTCCTGGTGTGAGGCTTTATGGAGTCGGTCTCCCTCATATACCCGGGAATAAAGGCGTTCAGCGACTTGTTTGCGATCCTGCCAGTCAGGCTACTTATATCAGAAAAAAGCTCCTGGGGAGTTTGGGAATTATCCCTGATCCTGATCCGATTCATTCACATCACCTCTGGCAGATTTCTGGGGATATCCGTATGCTCTCGCAAACTTTTTCATTATCTCGTCCTCGTTGTACATTCCCTGAATATACTCATGCAGTAACGGCTGGAGATAATCCGTCCAGAGCTGGTCATAATCGAGATTTTTCAGTTTCAGGAAGTACGACGCGCCGATCTGATAGTTCTCATTCAGGTCCTCGACTGCCGCTATTTCCTTATTAAGCGCGGACATTCTCCTTACCGCCTCGTCCCTGCACTCACCAAGCTCATCCAGCATTTCAATGCATTCGTCCGCCTTGAGCTCCACGAAACGGAAACGCCTGCGCATAGCAAAGTCAAAGCTGTCCACCGAACGGTCGATATCATTCATTGTGCCGATAATATAGACATTCTCAGGAATGTAGAACTTCTTCTCGTCAGGATGCATATTAGAATACTGCGTGGAAACTTCGCCATCCCTGCCGCGGTATCCGGGGTCTATTGAAAAGAACAGCTCGCCGAATATCTTTGAGATCTCTCCGCGGTTTATCTCATCAATGATGAAGATGTATTCTTTCCGTTCTTCCTGACGCACTTTTGTCTTGGAAACTTTGCTCTTTTTTGCCATTATAGCCTTATAAATTGCGAAATCATAAGAATAACCCTGCGTTGCAAAAGTCTTTCCAAAGAATGTCGTGACGTCCTTTATCCTGCTGAATGTCTGCCCGGATTCCAGCATTTTTCTGATTTCGTCAAAATTCAGAGTGATATGTTTGAATGTAGCGTTTCCCGGAATGTAAATGCCGATGTTTTTTTCATCCACGCTGGAAATTTTGAACTCATTTCCGTTGATCGTCCTGAACTTATCCACGTTCAGTTTTACATCGGAGAAAAAATTCTCGATAGCTTCCTTGACGGAGAACTCATTTTCAATCATTTCCCGTGATTTCTGGGAGTCCTCATAGTTCTTTATTGCACGGTTTACGAACGTTTTGAAAATGCCGGGATTAAGCTTAAAAACTATGGTTCCATCTTTATCTTCCGGGCGCAGACCTTCCACAAAATCCGAGTAGTCATAGCTCGGATGGAACTGCACGAACTCCACCTGTTTTTTCTGCTCATCAGTGAGGTCTTTGTAGCTCTTTACGCGTCCCTTGCTTATAATATCAGCGGCGATCTCCTTTGCAAGATGAGTTTTTCCTGTACCAGGAGCGCCCCGGAAAATCAGGTTTTTCGATGATTGCAGCATGTAAGAATAGGGATTCTGGTAAATGCCGGACTGCTGTACGAGCTCCTCCTGCGCCGCCTCATTCTCAGGGGTCGCAGGCTCGCTTTCCCCTTTTTCGCAATAGGTCAGCACGAACTGATCCCCGGTTTCGCCGAAGCGCTTCAGGCATTCCTGGACGAAGATTATCGTAGAGAAGATATTCCAGCAGTAAATGACGAACTGTTTGCCGTTATCGCAGTTGTATATCATATACTCCAGAGAGTTGCGATGCTCCTTATATTCATTAACGTCTGAATAGATACCGTTAATTATAACACATTCTGACAAAATATGCAACAACTTTTTTGGAGCATATTTGTGTCTTTTCAGAAAGCAAAGCTCCGGCACTTTGCACGCCGGAGCCTGTAATATATTCATCGGAGGTTTTTAGCCGATTTCAGCGATAATGCTGTCCACGAGCTTATTTGTCAGCTCGTTTTCAGAGCAGATGGAATAGGAATATGTTCCGTCAGTCCATGTCGCGGAACTTACGCCGCCGCCATTGCCCTTTAACGTAACGGTATTCCCGCCGATCTTCTTTTCGGAAACGTTCTTGTATACGTTGTAGTCGCCGCTGATGTCATCGGTTCCCTTGCCCTTGCGGACGCATATCTCATTGCTTCCGTTGGAGTATCTCACTTCAACGATGCCGTCCATCGCCTGCACATAGGAAACCTTGTAGCCTTTGAGCTTTTCAGGGGCGCTGAAGCTTATCCCGGCAGCCTTTGCAGCTTCGGAAACAGTCTTGTATTCCTGCCACGGGTTCGGGATCTGGGTGTTGTCGCCTGTGATTTCCTCGTCGGTATTCCCAAGCTCCAGGGTCTGTACATCGCCTAGCTTTACCTTGCCCTTTGCGGACTTGCTGACTGTTACCAGCGACCACTCATACGCAGCGTCCGGAGTGACAGCCTTGCTGCGGCAGAGTATCATGTAATTGCTGCCTGCAACGACCTGCTTGCCGAGGTATGCGACCGGCTTGTAATCAACGCCAACAAGCTCCTTCATTGCCTTCTTGTACGCGGAATATACTGCCTTGTTCTTTTTGTTCTTTATCGCGAATTTTCCGGTGTTGGCTGTGAAACTGCCCTCGTCATCGCCGCTGATCATAGTCTGGAAGCCGTCGATATCAACGGTACCGTCTACGTTTTCGTAGATGTACATAATCGTGATTTCGGGCACTGCGTCAGGAACTACCGGAGTTGCCTTGCAGAGTATCGCGTACTTCGTGCCTGCAACGACCTGAGTTCCGAGGACTGCTATTGGCTGATAGCTTACGCCCAGAAGCTCAGCGGTAGCCTTTTTGAACGCGGTCTTTGCAGCGGCGTTCTTGCTGATAGATGTGCTGCCTGTGTTTACTTCCCAGCCTCCTGCGAGGAACTCTGTGTAGCCGGAATCGTCAGCCAGCTCTATGGAGTCGTCCGCAAATGCGGAGAATGCTGCGCAGGACATTGCGATGAGTGCTGCCATAGCGGCAGAGGTGAATCTGATAGACTTTTTCATGATGTTATACTCCTTTGAAATTTCTTTTGTACTGGCAGCTGTTTTACTGCCTTTCACCCTAAAGGACAGCATTGAAATCATCAGGTCACACCTTTTTGAAAAAATTATTTGATTTTTTCGATAATTTCTTTCAGTGCATTTTCAGAAATACCGGAGCTTACCGAAACCGAATAGGAATAATCCCCGGAAACCCAGAGCGCAAGGCTGAATTCATCGCCGTTACCTTTTATCGTTACTGTATTTCCGTTAACTTCTGTTTGAGTGATGTTGTCAAACTCGTTGAAATCGCCGCTGATATCTTCGCTTCCGCGAGATTTCCTTATGATCATTCCTCGGTCGTCGCCATTGTAATACTGCACCTCAAGGATTTTCCCCTCGATAACCGCATAATAAGGCTCGGTGTATCCTCCGTAACTGTCGGGGACAGTAATATCAAATCCGGCTGCCTTTTCAGCTTCCGTAAGCGTGTCGTATTCCGCATAAGGATTGCAATACTGGGTAAGGTCGGAAGTATCCGCAGCTTCCTCCGTCTGTGTTCCGGACAGGACGGGGTTATCAACAATGTTCCCCCTCTGCTGGGTCATGGCAAATATTCCGATGCCGATAACCAGCATTGCGCAGGCGGCTATGCTGGCATATCTGACCCACGGTGTGAAGCGCATTGCTTTCTTTTTCTGCTCGGCGGGGGCAGCTTCGTCAATGTATTTTTCGTCGATATCGCCGATTATCTGCATTAAACGCATTTCTTTCATACAATTATCCCCTCGCTTTCAAGATGTTTTTTCAGTTTGCTGCGCGTGCGCATAAGGCAAGTCTTGACCTTGCTTACACTGAATCCGTATTCCTGCGCTATCTCCTCAATAGGGCTGGCGTACCAGTAACGACTTACGAATATCTTGCGGTTGTCTGCTGAGAGCGTGCCAAGGAAATCGTTTATGCTGTCGCGTATTATCATGCTTTCCGCCGCCTTTTCCACGTCTGAGCCGGGGTCGGGAATACACTCCGAAAGCTCGTCAAGAATGGCTTCAGTGCTGTTTACATCTCGTTTTTTCCTGTGCATATATTCGTACATATTCAGTGCGATGTTCCTCGCTATCTTTCCAAGGTATGCCCGGAAATTCTCAGGCCTTTTCGGGGGAATCGCGTTCCACGCCTTGATGTATGTATCATTCTTGCATTCCTCGCTGTCCTCGTTGTTGTGCAGTATGTTGTAGGCTATCGTCAGGCAGTACCGCCCGAATTTAAGGTCGGTTTCTTTTATTGCCTGCTCGGAGCGGGCAAAGTACAGATCAAGTATTTGTGCGTCTTCCATAGGTATCTCCTTTCGGTATTTCCGTCCTATACAACAGACAGCGTTTTTCGCGCAAAGGTCACACTTTTTTCATGATAAGTATATCACATTTTTTCCCTATTGTAAATACGAAAAACGCCTTGCATTATGCAGGGCGTTTGAGACCGTCAAAAAATCCCCTAAAGGGGCTTTTTCGCCGAACATCCCAGCCGCGCGCACTCATTATCAGCTACGCTGATAATTCGCACACTTGCTGGGTCAAAAAATAGATTATAAAAAGCCCGCTTCGCGGGAACAGCTTGTCGAAAAAGTGCTTATTTCAGGCTGTTGAGAAACCCTCAGATTCTAGGAAGCGGCATATCGGCTAGGCTTTGTGCCTGCCGAATATGCCGCTGACGACGAAGATGAGGGTTTATCGACAGCCTGAAACGCTTTGCGTTATGCAGGACGTTTATTATATTTATAGATCACTCTGCCTCGCCATTCACCTGCGATATCCAGCCGCAGATGAAATCCAGAACCAGCTTTCCGTTGCCGACATTGCAGTGATTCTGCGCGTCCTCCTTATCGGTGAACAGCCGGAATGTCAGGCTGCGGACGTTTTTCAGCATATTTATCTCCCTGCCTATCATGCGGTAATCTATGAAATGATCCTGATTTGCGCCGACTATCAGCATATCCTGCGTGATTTTGTCCGCTATGGGCTCAATATCGTACAGCTTCAGCTTTTTCGCGTAGCAGTAGGCGTCCCTGGCTTCATAGGCGTACTGACCGTGCTTCAGCCCCCAGTCAATGACCGGCTCCTTACGCGCCTTTTTCCGGAACACCATGTTGATGAGCGGTCTTGCATGGAGCTTCATGCAGATGCGGAACACGTTCTGTACCGCAGGCTTCTGCATTCCCACGATAACGTCCTGAAAGCACGGGAAAACCGACCATGCAACGACTTTGGTGATACGCCTGTCAAATGCCGCAGCCCTCGGAGCCAGATATCCGCCAAGCGAGATCCCGATGATCGTAACGTCATTCAGCCCGAAATAATCAAGCACCGCCTTTACGGGCTTCTCCCACTCATGCGTGAAGTGCATTCCCTGGAGGCGCATTACTCCGCCCTGCCCCGGGCCTTCGAACATATAGACCTCGAAGCCCTGCTCCTGAAGATACAGCACGGTAAACAGGAACTCCTCGAAATAACTGTCGTTGCCGCCATGGATAAGTATAGTCCCGCGGCTCTTTCCCTCCGGGCGGACGTGCATCACCGGGAGCTTCACGTTTTCATACGGTACCTCGAACCTCCCGATACGCGGGTTTTCTCCCTCGAAATAATCGGCGTAATACTGGTAAAAAAGCTCCGTCGCTTTCTGGTAGTATTTCTTCTTGTCCGGGTCGCCGTCATACATAAAAAACTCGCTCATGCGGTAGTAGGCTATCGCGTTTTCGGTGCGCTCCTCGCGCATTGCCTCATCGCCAAGCGCAATGAGCTCGCGCTTCCAGTCGGCGCTGACCTTTATCTTTCCGGCGACCTTCTGCACGTCCTCCAGCCTGCCGCCGTCCCAGTTGATCACGCGGTTAAGCTGGTAGTTGAAATTTGCTTCGTCATTCAGCTTGTAAACGCCTTTTTTCAGCACGACCGGCTTTGTGATATCGTATTTCTTCATCGTTATGCCTCCCTTTGTTTGTGACAATATTGTAGCATATTCCGATGAGAATTACTTTCATTTACCTGCTGACTTTTCTCCCTTTACAAAATCCGAAAAGGAGATCCCGAACATTCTCTTGCAGGTCGCGGCAAAATGGGACGGCGAATCGAATCCGGCACGCATTGCGGCTTCGGTGATACTGCCGTATTTCTGATAATTCACATATCCCTTGCGCATTTTCTCCCATGCAAGGTACCTGTGAAGCGATATCCCGACATTCTCCCTGAAAAGGTGCGACAAACGGCTCTGCGACAGGCACGCTTCGCTGCAAAGCCGCTGTACTATGTCCTCCGGGATATCGTCAAGGGAGCGGAGCAGGTCAAGCACGGCTGTTGCGCGCCCGTCCCTGCGCGAAGCGTCTGCCGCCGGAAACCCAAGGATATCAAGGATACTGCGGTCAGCCTGCGCGGGAGAAACGCTGCTGTTCCATGCGGAACGTATTTTGTCCGCAGTGTTTTCCGGCAGGAGCTGAAACGGCTCTCCACATAGGCGGATTTCATTTATCATGTCCGCATAGCGGCACGCCGGATCAAACAGGTAAACCAGCATTCCGCCGCCAGTTGTGTACGCTGTATGTGTGATGTCCGCCGCAATGAAAATTCCCGGAGCCTCAATATGTTCGCCCGAAATATCACAGTGGACATTGCTTTCCGTCCCGAGGATCAGATGAACCGCAAGATGGCTGTGCGGGTCGGGAGTACGGTACTCTGCACGCATAAGTATATGGTCATATTCAAATAGTGCCTCTGTTGTCATTTTCGTTCTTCTTTCGTGCTTTCCGCCATACGCGGAAAAGTAGTGAAACCACCTGTTAAATCAGCCCCTGATATCCCCGCCCGGGCGCGCAATTCCGGGATATAACGCAGCAATCGCCGGCTCTGGCGGTCAGATCCTTCCTGGCGCGGCGGGAAATACGTTCAAAAATATATTAGCACCTTCTAACTCACAATTCAAAGGCTTTTTGTAATTTCGTAAATTTGCACAAAATTATCAGGTATCAGTTTTCTGGGTCATTCCATCGGCTGAACATCGGCTTTTGACTGAACTGACGTTTGGGCATTATAAGATCAGGGTATCTTCCTGCACGATCTTCGGAGGCTTGCCGATAACGGTGATCTTGTTATCCCAGTTCTTTCCGAGATGATAAGTACGTATTGAGTCGAGGTCTTTATCAATGATTTTAGGTCACCTCTAAAAACCTTGTTTGAGTGAAAATGGGTATAGCACACCGCCTGCTTCTTTCAACGAGCGAAATTTCTGATGCGACGGCGTCCATGCCGTCGCCCGGTTATTTCGCTCTGCAACATCGTGTTGCACCTCCTCGTAAGGCATACAGCCTTACTTCGTCGGCTTTCATCGCATTCGGCGCACTCTACCCATTTTCCCTTTCAAACCGGTTTTTAGAGGTTCCCTTATTATGGCAGAACTCAATACGGAAAGTCCATCGAAGGCTTACCAGACGGGGCGGCTCATGGCTGTGTATGCCAAGATACAGAACACCTCGCTCGGCAAAGTGAATGCCGGCGTTGTGGAAAAGTATTACACATCAGCCTGCACTGCGCCGGCGCTGGTCATCGGAAAGCTTGCCACCATGTCGCAGTATCATCTTTCAAAGCTTGATAAGGGGCTAGCGGTTTACTTCAGCAGAATGCTTGAAGAGATCACAGAAAAGATCGGATGCAGCCTTCCCGCGACTTTTTCAATGACAGAGCAGGCGGAATTTGCGCTTGGATACTATCACCAGAATGCAGAAATGTCCAGGGCAATACCGCACAAAGATTGTGCGTGTATTGCACAGTTAGTATTGCCAATATTACGCTTCGCTGATTGGCTAATCTCGATTTTTCGTCAGATTGTACAATGAGGAGTTGTTGACGGAAGCGATAGCGTTTTCAAGTCAACAACTAGCGACGCAAGGCTGGTCTTTCGTTAGTTTGGCACAAAATGAAACATCGCACTTTTGAAGGCGGTGATATGTTGTGCCAAACTAACCCCTCTGTCACTGCGTACGTAAAGCGAAGCCGTCGCTCTGACACACTCCCCCGCAGGGGGAGATCACGCCTTGCTAGGACGAATTGTGCAAGATACAAGCAAGACACGTGCAAAATCCAATAAATGGTCTTTGTGCGGTGTTGCCTTATATTTTCAGCAATTATTTCATGCCTAAGGACTTATACTCCGGGGCTGATTGACAAACCTGACGTTTTGTGATATAATCCAATCGGGTAGTATAAACTAACCTACTGTAAGAAGTGGAGGACGATCGTATGATGGAATATACCGACAAGTACTGGAAAATGATAATACCCATTGTTAGGAAGAGCCTTATCAGGCGTTTCGGAAAGGAAGAAACAGCGCTCCTGATACGCAGGACAGACTCAATTTACCGTAATATGCTTAACCGCGCTGACGACATCGGAAAGGACAATCCAATGGCGTCCAACCTGTACGAGTGCCTGCTGTTCTTTGCCGTATGGGAATCTGCGGAGGGCAAAATCAGCGTTGACGACCTGCGGGAGATAACCCACGAAGTTATGGGATTTCCGCTCATGAAAGCTGTCGGAATATTTATGAACGCGAACAAATCAGGACTGGAAAAGCTGGAAAAAAGGATGCACCGGAATGCTGAGTGGCTTGAAGTCCACCCGCAGTACAAAGGGATATCATGGGACTTTAATTTCGACAAGACAAAACATGCAGAGGGATTCTACTATCATTTCACCAGATGTCCGCTGAACGATTTTGCCCGCAGGGAGGGTTATCTTGATATCCTTCCGGTCATGTGCGAGATTGATCTGCTGTCGGCAGGATTAATGCACGCAAAGCTCATCAGAAAGCAGACCCTGGCCTCCGGCGGCGAAATGTGCGATTACTGGTTTGTAGGCGATAAAAGTTCAGCGGCAAAATAACAGGGCAGATATTAGGAACGGGCGCACATTTCTGTACGCCCGTTTTTAACACCTATTCCTGGCAGCTGTCAAGGGACATGTCCCTGCGTTCCATGAGCTCCGCCCACAGCAGGACCGCGTCCATTGCCGCTGTCTGGTTTCCGCAGCAGCAGTGGTCTGCGCCCTTTTCGTAAGCTGTTATCTCCCTGGAGGATACTGACCGTGCATTCCGCAGGACAATCAGATGTCTTCCGAGACCAGCGCGGCATGCCATGGCGTCCTTACTGCCGCTTATTACGAGGTAATCCTTGGTCAGCCTGTCGGCTATCGGTCGGAGGTCTATGCTCCATAGGAACCTTGCAAGACGGTAAACATTTGTTGTTCCCATGCGGTGGAAATATGTGCGGAAAAACGGCATTCCCTTTCCCTTTTTCGCCGCGTATAGAATATTTATCAGCCAGCCGAAGCCATAAAGCACAATATTCAGCAGACCTGCGGCAAGCCCGTTCACAAAAGCGTTGTCATGGAAATTCATTTTCAGCGCGCCGAACTGCGCAATGCTCACGCATTTGGATACCCTATCGTCAAACGCCGAAGCTCTCGGCGCGAAAAATCCGCCCAGTGACTGACCCACCAGGATAACATCGTGCAGGTCGAAATAATGCGTGACCGCCATGACCGGCTTCTCCCATTCGATGATAAGCGGAGCCCCGTGGTTCCTGATACATTCGCCCTGTCCCGGTCCCTCAAACAGATAAACGTCATAGCCGTGCTCCCGGAGATACTCGCATTCGCTGAAAAACTCCTCATAGCTGGAGTCAAAGCCGCCATGCATGACTATCCTGCCTTTCGGGGACTGCGAATTGAATTTCAGCACCGGCATGGCATAGCTTTCGTATGGCACGCTTACAAGCTCGATTAGCGGGTGTTCGCCGCTGAAAAAGTCCGCGTAATACCTGAAGAAAAGCTCCCGCGCCTTTTTCCACGACGCGAGTCCGTCCGGGTCCTCCCAGTCGGTGTAGAATTCCGACATGCGGTACAGCGCCGCCGCATTCTTTATATGGCCGTTTTCAAGCTCCAGGTCAGCCCTGCTTTTCAGCACGCCGTAAAACTCAGCGGTGGTCTTTATTGAGGGACCTATCTCCCTTGCAACGGAAAGGTCGCAGCCGTCCATGTTCACAAGGCGGTTGAGCTGAAAGCTGATGCCGGGGTCGTTGTTCAATTTGTGCATTCCTACGGGGATTTCTATGGGCTTTGTTATGTCGTATTTTTCCATATCAGGCTCCTCTCAGAAATTGTCATGTAAGAACCGCTTGATCTCAGGTATGTAAAGGTCAGAACGCATGACAAGCCCAAGATGTCCTCCATAGGTCCGCTTTACGACCGGGTCGGTGAATACATCCACAAGCTTCTGCGAATCCGACTTGTCGAACATGTCGTTTTCCGGAATAAGCACAAGGACCTTTCCCGCAAGATAGCTGAAATCTCCCTTCTGGAACTTCTCCAGCCTTGTTATATCGTTCGTTGCCTGGATCGCCCGCAGGAACATATACCTGTAACCTTCGTCCGAGCCGACGCATTCCAGGAACGATACGGCATACGCCTTTTCTTCCTCCGTTTCGTTGCGGAAATGCTTTTTGACCGATTCCACAAGCCTTACCCTGAGCTTGTCAAAGCTCGTCTTTTTTATGTAACGCTTCATAATCGGCATGAAGAACTTTTCCTTTTTCATCGACTCAACATAAGAGGAATCAACGGTCAGGGTGGACACCATTATAAGTCCGCTGACCCTGTACAGCTTTGCGTAAAGCTGCGCGAGTACTCCGCCGTCGCTTATCCCGACAAGTATCGGAGCGTCTATCCCGAGCTTTATGAAAAGCTCGTGGAGAAGCGCCGCCATTTCGGTGTTTTTCCAGACAGTCAGGGGATACTTCATCATCACTGTGCGATAGTTGTTTTCAAGGGCTGAAACGTAATCCTTCCAGAACTGATACATGTCCACGCCGTTCAGGAATACAATGGTCTGCCCGCCGCTCCCGGAGTCTATCACCTCAAAATCCTGCCCGGCGGCGTTCACAGTCCTGAACTCATGCGTTGTGAGAAATTCTCTGTACTCTTCGGTAAATGTTTTCATACGATATCGCCCTTTCCACTGATGTATATTTCTATGGTGCTCAGCAGTATCTGAACGCTTCTTTCGATCGAACCCTTAACCATCGTGTCGCTGTGCTCCCTTATGGCGTAAATTGATTTTATCAGATTCACGAATGTTCCGGGGTCAACGCCAGGTCTGACGTCGTCTATCAGCGACAGCCACAGCTCTGCGGTTTTTATCTGAGCTTCAGGATCAAACAGCACCTGCTTTTTAATATGCTTTTGCAGCCAGAAGAAGTCATTCACGGTAAGTCCGTTCATTAATTCAAGGTCGGAATGCAGATACTCGTTGAAGAACTCCATGAACTCGTGCGCCGGCATCTGCCTGCGCCCGTTCAGCCTTGAAAGAAGCATTTTCTGCGTTTCCCTGCCAGCGAACTCCGCTATCGCGAGTATGAAATCCTCCTTTGAGCCGAAAAACAGGTAGAAGCTGCCCTTGGCTATCCCAACGGCTTCGGTGAGCTTTTCAACGGACATTCTCTGAAGCCCCAGTTCCTTGCTGAGCCGTATGCCTGCTTGAATCAGTTCACTGCGGATACGGTCCATTTCTTCATCAGTAAATGCGGTCGGCACAGAAGCCCCTCCATTCTGTGACTGTTTTTTATATTTCGGTCACAGGACTATATTAGCACAAACTAACCCGGTTGTCAACCGGCAGGATTTAATTTTGTCGGTACTGCTGTTTTTGTCCTCTGTGATTTGTGCAGATTATACACCATAAGCCTTCGGCAGGTTATGAATATCATACGATTCTGTGTTTTCCTGCGTGGCAGAAAAGAGCCCTGGAATTACCAGGGCTCAAAATTATTTCAGGACGGATCCGGTTTCTGTTTACCAACTCCAATAAGGATTCACACTGTCAGACCATTCGCCGTATACCTTTACTCCATTTGCCTTAACAAACGGACGAACCCTGTACTCAAAGATCACGCCGTCCTTGTTTCCGGCATTGTGAACATACTTTGCCTTTGTCACCGTTCTTGTTACAGAATTGTCCTGCCAGTAGTAATATCCGTCCTTGACCCATTTGGTTATCTCGACCTCATAGCCATCGACCTTAGCGGATTTCCACGTTACTGTGTTCTTTGACTTCGTTGTCCGTACTGCATTAACGTTCGTGACAGCCTTCGGAACTATCCTGAACGTTGCTGTCGCAGTGCCGGAATACTCTCCCTTTCCATTGACCGTAACGGTTGCTGTGCCCGGATTCTTATTGTTCTTGTAGGAAACTGTGTAATCCCGACCGTTTTTCAGCGCCTTACCCTCATATTTTACGGTCACGGCAGGCTTCAGGGCTTTCCCGGTGAACGCTTTCTCGGTATATGAAAGCTCTACTGCCGCCTCTTTAAGCACGTCGCTGCTTACCGATGAGGTATCAAGACGATAGACAGTTGCGTCCTTTCCCTCGCCGTCCGCGTAGATCCACCTTGCAATGATGCCATCGACCTTAAGCTCTTCTGCGCCGTTCAGCATGGCGTGCTGCATGGGGACAGAATCAACAAGTATGCTTCCGTCAGATGAGATAATGGAGTAATACGAATTTACCAGGCTGTTGTCGTTCCAGCGCTCCCACATTACAAGAAGCCGGGAATCGTCCAGCGCAGCCGCAGCGGAAGCCCTTACCTCGCTGCCGTCCGTGTAGTCCGTGAGCCACAGGATTCCCTTATCTCCGTTTGTACGCGCGGAGCCGTTGAGCAGGCTCTCGCCTGTTTCCTCGTCAATGACCTGCATGAAAAGCTGCTGCTTTTCGCTTTCATAGTCCAGTGAGGATGACTTCGCAGAAGAACCGACTAATGCGATACCCGTATCCAAAGCCGCTATCTCAGTCAGCCTTGCATTCGTGAAATTATCTCCCGTGCTGCCGGGAATGTGGAACGGAACAAAGGCTCCGTTGCTGTTGTGTCCCATCATTGGCGAACTTGTATCGCTGCGGACATTTACGGAAAAACCGCGCGGGTAAGCGTCTCCGTGGTCTGCAAAGGCGACCGTATTGTCGTCAATGACCACGACAGACTGATCGAAAGAGTGGCTGACATAGCTGTCATACAACGGATTTTCGGTCATCGTAGTCGTATCAACGCAGAAAACAGCATTGGACTGGTGACCATTGTACATCTCACGGGCGTAGGAGCATATCAGCAAATCTCCCTGGAATGCCATTGCGCAGTTTCCGGCGTCAAATGGCACTCGCGTACCCCAACTGGTGTCGTTCGGGAAATACTCCGCCTTGCCGAGCAGGGTTCCGGCGCTGTCATACTTGTAGACTGCAAATGTGCAGATGTTCCCTGTCCCTGCCTCGTCTTCCGTTCCGCAGGCAACATAGAAATTGCCGTTATCATCGCAGGCAACGCCTCCGACAATCGTCATGGGCTGCTTGAATTTTATAGTGTCCTCAATTTTCCCGTTATCACTGATATGGGAAATATTCATGTTCCTGCCGTCTGAATAGGCGATCGTATACCTGCCGGTATTGTCGATAAAGTCGCTGACAGGAGAATAGTGGTTCCAGTTCCAGTTTGAGTACCAGCTTCCCCAGTAGTAGCTTCCCGTGTACAGTTCTGCATTTAACTGAACCTCGCTGCTGCTGATAACCGCAGTGACCTTTTTCGACCCGGTTTCCGCAGCTGCGGTCACGCTCACAGACGCTGCCAGAACAGCGGACGCCGCTAAAGCCGCCCATATTTTTCTCATATAAACCTCCACACCATTTTTTCAGATGGTCACCTCTAAGGCAACACCGCACAATTAACGGCTAAAGCCTTTGTCGCACGCTTGCTTGCATCTTTTCCGTCATCTTGCACAACTTTCGCTTGGCAGGCGCCAGCCTGCCTGCGCTCAATTTGTACAATCTGACAAAAAATATGACGGCGCAATCGAACGACAATAATTATGCGGCATTGCCCTAAAAACCGGGACACGAGCAGATTTCGTATATGACTTATGGTCACCTCTAAAAACCGGTTTGAAAAGGGAAAATGGGTAGAGTGCGCCGAATGCGATGAAAGCCGACGAAGTAAGGCTGTATGCCT
>CAKSLI010000003.1 GCA_934466475.1 uncultured Oscillospiraceae bacterium | reverse complement strand
AGGTGCTTCTGCATATAGGAAAAAACACCGCTCTGCGGTTGGTGCAGAGCGGTGAGATCGAGGCGTTCAGGGTGGGGAAACAGTGGAGAATTTCAAAAGAAAGTGTTGCAAAATATATTTGGCGAATGGAATAATATATCAAAAGTGCGGATAACGGCAAGAAATAAGTTACTTACGAAATTTGTGTATAAATACGCATTTTTATCGAAAGAAAGTCATCAATGTATATTGACTTCTGACCTTGAGCATGATATAATAGAATCGATATAATTGTATCAATACGCATTTTTGCCGAAAGAGGAGTAAAGAGATGATAGAACGCAAGAAGTACCTTGACAAGCTTATCAGCCGAAAAGATAACGGAATGGTAAAGGTAATAACCGGAATACGCCGCTGCGGTAAATCCTACCTGCTGTTCAATATTTACAAGGTTCATCTGAAATCGCAGGGCATAAGCGACGATCAGATCATTGAACTGGCACTTGATGAAATCGAGAATATCCGGTACAGAAATCCGATTGAACTGGGAGAGTACCTCAGGCAGAAAACCTCCGACGACAGCAAGAATTATTATGTGTTCCTTGACGAAATTCAGAAAGTCGTACCGGTGCAAAATCCATATATCGAAAACGCCGAAGATAAAATCAGCTTTGTTGACGTAGTTCTCGGGCTGATGAAGCATGAGAACATTGACGTTTATGTGACCAGCAGTAATTCAAGAATGCTGTCATCAGATATATTGACAGAATTCCGCGGCAGAGGCGATGAAATAAGGGTGTATCCGCTGTCGTTCAGCGAGTTCTATAATGCATACGACGGTGACAGGCATAACGCATGGCAGGAGTACTTCACATATGGCGGAATGCCGTTTATTATGCGGAAAAAGACCCATGAGGAAAAAGCGCAGTATCTCCAGGATCTGTTCGACAAAATCTACATCAGCGATATTGTCGAGCGGAACAAGATACTTCACGAGAAATCCGTACTTGACGAACTGCTGAATATAATCTCATCTTCGATAGGTTCGCTGACTAACCCGAGCAATATTGCAAAGACGTTCCACAGCGTCCGTCAGATTGATATTGATTCCGCAACGGTAGCGAGATACCTCGATTTCTTCATTGATTCTTTCATGATTTCAAAGGCGGAGCGCTATGATGTCAAGGGCAGAAAATACATTGGCTCGCCGCTCAAATACTATTTCAGCGATGTGGGACTTCGCAATGCACGGCTGAATTTTCGCCAGCAGGAGGAAAACCACATCATGGAAAACATCATTTACAACGAGCTGCGATATCGTGATTTCAACGTTGATGTGGGCGTTGTGGAATACAACCACCGAGACGAATCCGGAAAGAGCGTCCGCTCCAGGCTCGAAATAGACTTTGTTGCAAGCAAAGGCAGCAAGAAATATTATGTGCAGTCGGCGCTTTCCATTTCCGATGAAGAGAAGCGCCTGCAGGAAACTAACTCGCTGTACCGTGTGGCAGACTCGTTCAAAAAGATAGTTGTTGTTAAGGACAGGATCATTCCGTGGCATGATGAAAAAGGTGTGCTGTATATAGGTATCGAGCAGTTCCTGCTTGATGAATCGTCGATGGATTTATAAAACGAATTGGGAATTTACTATGAATAAGATCAAAGAAACACTGCATGAAAAAAGAAAAGCAACAGAAAAAAGCTGCGAAAAGCCGAAAATAGTCTGCTAATATAATTCTCTCCGAACACTTTTGCGATTTATAACCGCAAAAGTGTTGATTTTTTTGTAGCAAAGTGGTATAATAATCGCAACGGAGGTGTTACAAATGATTGAAAGACCAATGTATGTAGATAAAATCATGGCGTATGTTGACACGCCATTCGTAAAAATACTCACCGGAGTGCGTCGCTGCGGAAAGTCTACGATACTGAAAATGATAATGGAAAGGCTGAAAAGCGAACATAACGTACCGGGAGAGCAGATTCTGTCCTACCGATTTGATTCCATGGAGTACGATGGAGCGACTGCAAAGCAGATATACGATGAACTCAAATCCCGTCTGTCAGCTGACGGCAAGACATATCTGTTCCTTGATGAGATCCAGGAGATTCAGGGCTGGGAGAAGGTCGTGAATTCGCTGGCTTCGGACTTTGACGTTGACGTCTATGTGACCGGATCAAACTCCCGTATGATGTCCTCAGAGATCTCCACTTACCTTACAGGCAGGTATATCGCTTTCAGAATATACACGCTTTCCTTTGCGGAATATCTGACATTCAAGCAGACGTACAGTGCTGTCGGAACCTCCCGTGAGGAGCTCGGCAATTACATCAGACTGGGAGGATTTCCCGCAACTCACTTGCAGGAGTATTCGCAGGACGAGGTTTACACTATCGTCCGGGATATTTATAATTCAACTATTTTCTCGGATATTGTTAAAAGAAATCAGGTTCGTAAAATCGACCAGCTTGAACGTGTGGTGAAATATACTTTCAGCAATGTCGGGAATACATTCTCTGCAAAATCCATATCCGATTATCTGAAATCCGAAAGGCGTTCGCTGGATAACGAAACCGTATACAGCTATCTTGAAAAGCTCGAAAAGGCTTATCTTCTGCACCGTTGTTCACGATATGACCTCCAGGGAAGAGAAGTCCTGAAAACGCAGGAGAAGTTCTACCTTGCCGATACTTCGCTGCGATACAGCGTGCTCGGTTATAATTCCGACACCGTGGCAGCAAGCCTTGAAAATGTGGTGTACCTTGAACTCTGCCGCAGGGGCTATACCGTCAATATCGGAAGGACCGCTGACGGCGAGATAGATTTCGTGGCAAGCCGCCAGAACGAGAAAATATACGTCCAGGTAACGCAGGAGATAAAGACCGAGAAAACCGCAAAGCGTGAGTATGAGCGCCTGCTCGACATTCACGACAACTACCCCAAATATGTACTGCTGACAGATGATTTTGCCGGCGGTAACTACGAGGGAATCAAAACAATGCACGTTGCGGATTTCCTTCTCTCGGGTGAATACTGAAGCCTGCGGATAACGCTTGACAACTCACCGCAAGAAGAGTATAATTGAATAAGAAATATAATTTGTGCTCAGAAAACGGCTCTGTTAAGCGGAATATCATGTCGTGAGCGATTCGGGTCGCGGGTCATCTCGACCATGAATCTCTCGCACTTTTCGTTGCGAGACGCTAAGAACGCCCGTTGGAACAGTTTCCGATGGGCGTTTGCGCTTAAATTTAAAATAGATTTTTTGCAGTTCGGCTTTACCTGATTATTATATCAGGGAACCTCTAAAAACCGGTTTGAAAAGGGAAAATGGGCAGAGTGCGCCGAATGCGATGAAAGCCCCCTCGTAAGGCTGTATGCCTTACGAGGAGGTGCAACACGATGTTGCAAAGCGAAATAACCGGGCGACGGCATGGACGCCGTCGCATCAGAAATTTTGCTCGTTGAAAGAAGCAGGCGGTGTGCTATACACATTTTCACTCAAACAAGGTTTTTAGAGGTGACCATCAGTAAATCCGACGCTTATAATCTGGGAGGGAAACCACAAAAAGGCAGTCTATGTGAGGCTGCAGAATGCAGGTATATTTTTGGCGGTATTTATAGAAACCGTGATAAAACACTACCCGACCAAGAAGGTGGAACATGGTATGAATGTGATATTGACTAAGAGGGTAGTTTCAGAAACAATTCAAGAATTGTATTCAGCAATGATGACCTTACCTTTGTTATTTACGCCCATTACAGAACAATTTTTGAGAGGGTAGTAAAACTCTATATGATTTCTTTCCACATTAAGGGCTGTTTGAGAGTACTCCATGGCATAAGCGAATGTTGCTTTTTTTAAAAGAATGTTGTATAATAAACGCAGAGTGTTTTTATGTAACAAAACGTTCTGACACATACGCAATAAAAAGCAAATTGAAAGCTGGAGATGTTCTATGAGTAAGATAAAAGAAACCCTGCATGAAAAAAGAAAAACAACAGAAGACAATATCAGACAGCTCCAGCAGGAGGGGAAACAAGGAGTACGCTATACTGCTATGATGCCGGATATTCCGTTTATGGTATTGGGTCTGTTAAGCGATATTGGCTGGATAATACATCTTATAGCAGGTATTATTTACTTTTGCGGAAACGGATTTCACCATGTGCTGGACTATATAGCCCTCATTGCGTTGGTCGCTGTCATATTCGGAGTTGCCTATATTATTTACCTGAACAAAATACACGAAAAGGAAATTGCCACAAGGCTTCAAAAGAATTTAGGTTTTGGCGTGACTGTTTATTCCGGATTAGCAGGAGCTGTTATTGGAATATTTCAGATCGTGCTGTACGCAGGTGTTTCACCGGAACTTTTGTGGTTAATAATTGGCGGCCTTTTAAATTTTGCTTCTGGATTACCGATCTATCTCTCGTTTAAAAAGGGAATTTTTTATGGGAACCTCTAAAAACCGGTTTGAAAAGGGAAAATGGGCAGAGTGCGCCGAATGCGATGAAAGCCGACGAAGTAAGGCTGTATGCCTTACGAGGAGGTTTGAAGAAGCAGGCGGTGTGCTATACACATTTTCACTCAAACAAGGTTTTTAGAGGTGACCTTATGGAGTACAATAACTTCCGGTTTAACATTGGACTATAAAAGGCTGTGAAAAGCCCAAAATCAGAAAATGCTCCGCCGATGAACTGAACCGCGCGCTGGAAAAAAGCGCATAAAAAAGTGAACATACCTGGAGAGTAAATGACATGATAGAAAAAATGCTTATCCGTGGAGCCAGAGTCCACAATCTGAAAAACATCAACGTGGATATCCCGCTGAACAAAATCGTTGGCGTTGCCGGAGTTTCCGGCTCCGGAAAATCGTCGCTGGCGCTGGGAGTGCTGTATGCCGAGGGCTCCCGCCGATATCTGGAGGCGCTCTCTACCTATACGCGCCGTCGTATGACGCAGGCTTCCAGAGCAAGCGTTGACGAGGTTCTGTATGTTCCCGCCGCGCTGGCACTGCATCAGCGCCCCGGCGTCCCGGGGATACGCAGCACGTTCGGCACCGGCACCGAACTTCTGAACAGCCTGCGGTTGATGTATTCGCGGCTCGCAGAACACCGCTGCCCGAACGGGCATTATCTGGAACCTTCCCTGTTGGTCGCAGCAGGGAAGGAATTGCTGTGTCCGGAGTGCGGCGAGCGTTTCTATGCGCCGTCCGCAGAGGAACTTGCGTTCAATTCCCAGGGAGCCTGCCAGAAATGCGGCGGCACTGGAAGCGTCCGCACCGTGGATATGGATTCCCTGGTGCCGGACGATTCACTGAGTATCGACGAGGGAGCGGTCGCTCCGTGGAACAGCCTGATGTGGTCGCTGATGACCGACGTCTGCCGGGAAATGGGCGTGCGCACTGACGTTCCGTTCCGCGAACTGACCGAACGTGAAAAGGATATTGTCTACCACGGCCCCGCCGAGAAAAAGCACATCTTTTACCACGCCAAGAACTCCAATCAGGCGGGGGAGCTTGATTTCACCTACTATAACGCCGTTTACACCGTGGAAAACGCTCTTTCCAAGGTCAAGGACGAAAAGGGCATGAAGCGGGTGGAAAGGTTCCTGAAGGAGGGCGTCTGCCCGGAGTGCCGCGGAACACGGCTGTCAGCCGCCGCCCGCGCTCCGAAGCTTCGCGGGATATCGCTGGACGTGGCCTGCACAATGACTCTTTCCGAACTGGTGGACTGGGTTCGCGGGGTTCCGGAGAGCCTCCCGGCTGAAATGCGCCCTATGGCGGAGAGTATCTGCGAATCGTTTGAGAGCACTGCGAAGCGGCTGTTGGATCTGGGGCTTGGTTATCTGACCCTTGACCGTTCCGCCTCCACGCTATCGACCGGAGAGCGCCAGAGAATGCAGCTTGCCCGCGCCGTCCGCAACCGCACTACCGGAGTGCTTTATGTGCTGGACGAGCCGTCTATCGGTCTGCACCCGTCAAACATCGTGGGACTTACGGGCGTAATGCACGACCTAGTTGCGGACGGAAATTCCGTGATTTTAGTCGATCACGACACGCAGATACTGAAAGAAGCCGACTGGATAGTTGAAATGGGACCGGAATCCGGCGCAAAGGGCGGATACGTTATCGCAGAGGGAACGATACCGACAATTATAGAAAATCCCGCCTCCCAGATAGGACCGTTCCTTTCCGGAAGGGCGGAAACAAAGCGCTCCCATACACCGGCTGAGGAGCTGTTTTCTTACGGCGCTGTCCGGCTTTCCACCGCGAGGATACACACAGTGAAACCGCTCGAGGTGAGCTTCCCGAAAGGGCGGCTGACTGTGGTTACGGGCGTTTCCGGTTCCGGAAAGACGACTATGGTGCTGGAGAGTCTTGTGCCGGCGCTGGAAGCGGAAATAGACGGCAGAGCGCTGCCGCCGCATATACGCGGTATCTCCGCAGAGGGGATCAGGCATGTCAAGCTCATTGACGCTACGCCCATCGGGATAAACGTCCGCTCAACGGTCGCCACCTATGCGGGAGTTCACGATGAACTGCGCAAGCTGTACGCGAAATCCGCCGGGGCAAAGGAAAAGGGCTACAAGGCAAGCGATTTCTCCTACAACACCGGCTCCCTGCGCTGTCCCGGCTGCGACGGCACCGGGGTAGTCAGCCTCGATGTTCAGTTCCTGCCGGACGTAGACATTCCCTGTCCGGACTGCCGGGGCTCCCGCTACGCAAGGGAAGCCCGCGATGTGAAACTGACGAATAAAGCGGGGCAGTCCGTTTCGATGCCGGAACTCATGGATATGGATATAAATTCCGCAATAGAGTTCTGCAAGGATATGAAAGCGGTCAGCCAGAAGCTGAATATCCTCCGTCAGCTTGGACTGGGGTATCTCACGCTCGGCGAGGAGACTCCCAGCCTTTCCGGCGGCGAGGCGCAGCGCCTGAAGCTTGCGAGCGAGATCGGCAAAACGCAGACGGATTCCGTTTTCGTCTTTGATGAGCCTTCTATCGGACTGCACCCGCTGGACGTGCAGGTGCTTCTCGGGGTTTTTGAGGCGCTGATAAGCAACGGCGCGACCGTTGTCGTTATTGAGCACGACCTTGACGTTATCCGCAATGCGGACTATGTTATCGACATGGGACCCGGAGGCGGCGAAAGCGGCGGGACTATCGTTGCGGCAGGAACTCCGCAGGAAATCAGGGAAAATGGGAACAGCATTACCGGAAGATATCTGTGAGCATGAATTTTCAGCGCCTGAGCCGGAGGTATAAAGGTGAAAAATGAACATTGAATATATACACGAACCCACTGACCTGCAATGCGGTCAGGCAGTCCTGGCAATGATACTGGGAACGACTGCTGAATATATCTGCGAGTACCTCGGAAACGACCGTGAGACTGACCTGCGTGAAATGAAACGCGTCCTGGCTGAGCACGGCATAAGATTCTCGCCTGAACGCAGGCAGGCGCAGACTTCAGCCGATCTTCCAAGATGTGCGCTGCTCAGCCTGGAAACTCCGCACTGCTGGCACTGGTCGCTTTATGCGGACGGCGTTTTTTACGACCCGGAGCATGGCGTGCTTGACGATTTCCCTCAGTCGGCGAGGAAATTTTACTGGGAGATTTTCCTTGAAACGCCATGACATTTTCGCTAAAGCGTCATGTATAAAAGCGGGTATGGGCCGCCTTCCTCGTCGTGATCAGTTCTTTTGTACGTCCGGAATCCCATGTGCTCGTAAAATCCGACCGCCTGCGGATTCTGCTCATTTACTGTGATTTCCTGTACGCTGAGATTGCGTATTCCGTAATCCAGAAGCTGCCGCCCGAGCTCCTTTCCGCGCTCGGCAGGGGAGACGAACAGCATTCCCAGGCGGTTTCCCTCGATTCCCATGAACGCTGACGGGGGTTCCGGCGCTGTTCCGGCAGCAATAAGGTGAGAAACGCCGCTGATTGCCTGCGGGACGTATTCCCTGATTCTCTTCACCTCCGCGTCTGACAGGAAATGGCGAGTGGCGCGGACGGAATCCTCCCAGACTTCCAGAAGCCGCTGGGGTGTTATTTCCTTGATTTCATAAATGTTCATGGCTTTGATCTCCTGTGTCGGTTCAGTTTTTCTGCGCTGATCCACCACGGAATAAAAGTGATTGAAAAATACAGAAAAATGTGGTACAATAAACATCAGACAGAGGAATCCTCGGGTCTTCATAAGGCGGGAAGATTCCCGCCGTATCATTTGCGGAGGGCGATAGTATGGACAAGAAATATTTGTTACTCCTTGCCAAAGAGTTCCCGACCATTGACAGCGCTGTGAGCGAGATCGTCAATCTTTCCGCGATACGCAGCCTTCCCAAGGGGACGGAGTATTTTTTCAGCGATATCCACGGAGAGTACGAGGCGTTTCTGCACATGCTGAAAAGCGCTTCGGGAATGATAAAGAATAAGATAGACATAACCCTCGGAAAGTCGGTTTCCGGCGCTGAGCGTGAAGCTCTGGCGTACCTTATCTACTATCCGGACAAACAGCTGAAAAACCTCCGCATGAAGGGCGAACTGTCCGACGAGTGGCGCAGGCTGACTATATATCGCCTGATTTTAGTCTGCGAGGCAGTGTCGGCTAAATACACGAGGTCGCGGGTGCGCAAGCGTATCCCGAAGGATATGGTGTATATCCTGGACGAGCTGCTGAATGTCACCGATGACGTGGTCAAGGAATACTACTACGATGAGATAATCACGACTATACTCGATACGGGCATTGCAGACCACTTTATCAAATCGCTCTGCGAGCTGATACAGTCGCTTGCCATTGACAAGCTGCACCTGATCGGCGATATTTTCGACAGAGGACCCAGAGCCGACATAATCCTTGACGAACTGATGAAAATACATGATGTTGATATCCAGTGGGGAAATCACGACATCTCATGGATGGGTGCTGCCTCGGGGAACCGGGCGCTTATCGCGAATGTTATCAGGATCTCCATGCGGTACAACAATTTCGACGTCCTGGAGGACGGTTACGGGCTGAATCTCAGGGCGCTGGCGGTGTTTGCCGGGGAATACTATAAGGACGACGACTGCGCGCTCTTTATGCCGCAGACGCTTGACGACAATATCTATGACCCGGTAGATACAGCGCTGGTCGCAAAAATGCACAAGGCGATAACGGTTATCCAGCTGAAGCTGGAGGGTCAGCTTATCGAGCACCACCCAGAATGGGGCATGGGAAAGCGCGATATATTCCGAATGGTCGATTTTGAACGTGGCACTGTTACCATAGACGGCAGGGAGCATGAGCTGCTAGACAAGAACTTCCCGACGGTTTGCCGTAAAGATCCGCTGTCGCTGACGGACGCTGAAAATGAGCTTATGTCAGTGCTGGAAAACTCGTTCATGCACAGCGAGCGGCTCAATTCCCACATTCGGTTCCTGTATTCAAAGGGCTCGATGTACAAGACGATAAACGGCAATCTGCTGTTTCATGGCTGTATTCCGCTTGACGAAAACGGGCAGCTCCAGAGTGTGAATATCGCGGGAAAGGATTATTCCGGCAAGGCTCTGCTTGATAAGCTTGACGAAATCGCGAACAAGGCGTATTTCATGCAGCCCGGCGAGGAAAGAAACTACGCCGCGGATTATATGTGGTATCTGTGGAGCGGCGCGCGCTCTCCGCTTTATGGCAAGGATAAAATGGCATTCTTTGAGCGATATTTCCTTGAGGACAAGGAACTTCAGAAGGAAAACTACAATGCTTACTATCATTTTTCAGAGCAGGCGGAGGTCTGCGGCAGGATTCTGGAGATGTTCGGGCTTGACCCGCAGAGGGGGCATATAATAAACGGACATGTCCCGGTGAAGATCAAGAACGGAGAAAGACCCGTAAAGGCGGGCGGCAGGCTGTTCGTGATTGACGGCGGTATTTCAAAGGCATACCAGAAGGCTACCGGGATCGCGGGCTACACGTTGATATACGATTCGCACAGCCTGAATCTTGCGGAGCATAAGCCGTTCATCGCCGGCGAAAGCGAGCATACTCCGGAGATACACCTTGTGGAGCGGCTGGAACGCCGCGCTAATATTTCTGATACCGACAAGGGCGCGGAGCTCCTGGAGCAGATAAACGACCTGCGGGAGCTGCTCAGAGCCTACCGCTCCGGCGAGATCAAGGAAACCGGAAGATAGTCCGGGCGGGGAATGCCGGATGTGAACAGGAGAGCGACCATGAGCATGGAGAAAGTACGCATACATTATATTTTTCACGGAACCGTCCAGGGCGTAGGATTCCGGTACAAGGCGTGTTACAGTGCCAAGAACCGCGGAGTGACCGGCTGGGTGAGGAATTGCAGCGACGGCACCGTTGAAATGGAGGCCGAGGGTTATCCGGCTGACATCGCGGCGGTTATCCGGGAACTGGACGAGCATTCATGGGGCAGCATTGAGCGCATAGAATCGGAGAATATCCCGCTGGAGGGCGGGTATGGCTTTGAGATAAGATAAGGGGCTCTCAAAAGATGTCGAGCATGCTGTCCAGATAGATCAGCTCCCTTACTTTCAGCTGGTGCTCTGGTCTGGTCATGTAATATAGCAGGAATTCCAGGATCAGCGCGCTGCCGAGACCTCTGCCCTCGATCTTGAAATTGGAGAATCCCATTGGCAGGCAGGTGTTCAGAATATCGTCCGTGCCGATGAATGCGGGATTTGTCATGGCTCTGGAGAACAGATATCCCCTCATGGCTTCTGGAGCGGCGCAGCGGTGGTCGGGGCAGTTTTCCCCGAGATTCTTGCGGCTGACATTCTCGTAGCAGCGCTTTCTGTCCGTGCAGCCGACCCAGCAGCATTCGTTGCACAGAAATTCCACCTTGTCCTTCTGGGCGGCGGACATCGCGCCAAGCTCGTCAAGCCTTTTGTTCAGCCGGAAATCCGGAACGACATAGCGGAAATCCCCGCGGTCCACTTCTCCCAGGAATTGCCGGAAATCCGTCAGTACTTTTGTTGTTGAGGAAACAAAATAAAATCCCGGGTAGTTCTCTTTCAGATATTCCAGCAGCAGGTCGGAGTGAATGATGACTCCGCTTTCCGGCGCGCAGCCCCGGCTGAAAAGAGCGCAGAGCGCGTTGCATTTTCTGTCGGAAAGATGTTCTTCTCTCAGCAGGGAATTGCTGAAAGTGAGCCTTGCGGAGATGCTGTATTCCTGCGTCAGCGCCAGTACCTCCTGCGGCGTGTTATCCCCGAAGCCTGCCCTGCCGCCGCCCCACAAGCAGTCTGCCGGCGCTCCGTAAATTGAACCGATATCGCACCAGTCGTAGAAGTATTCCCTGTGCCCGCGGAAAATTGGCAGGAATGCACTGTAAAGCTCATAAAACTCAAATAATCCCGGAAGATGGTAGTACGCTTTCATGCTCCGGCTGTCACCTCGTTCTGTTCTAAGGCAATACCGCACAAAGAATGTGCGTGTATTGCGCAGTCAGATTTTTCGTCAGATTGTACAACGAGGACAACGCAAGGCTATCGCCTTGCTAGGACGAATTGTGCAAGATGACGGAAAAGATGCAAGCAAGACACGTGCAAAATCCAATAAATGGTCTTTGTGCGGTGTTGCCCTAAATTTTATTTGAGTATATCACACCGGCGGCGCAATGTCAAGCGCCGGCTCAGGGCTGCCTTACAAGGTCGTACAGATATGAGCTTTCATTTATCTTTCTTGTCTGGACATTGTCCATTCCGAGATGAACATACTTGTCGCGTTTCAGCACTGCGTCCGTTTCGAGGATAACGGGGCAGTGCATTTTTCTTCCGTCCTCAAAGGCGATATCGAGCGCTTTGCGCATGAAGCCATGACCCTGATACTGCTTGCGGACAACGAGCATCCCGACGAAAATGTACGGCTTTTTTGTTTTCTTGAAGATGTCCTCGTAGGATCTCCCGCCGCTTTTCATGGACTTCAGCATTTTCACTGCGCCGCTGAATCCGAGCGTGCGGAATACCGCTTTCAGCAGCTCGATCCCTGCCGCGGCGGACATTTTGTCCTTGGAATATTTGTAAGCCACGAACGCTTCGTGATTTTCGCCCGTGCTGTAAAGATATCCGCCCCTGATCATGGCGCGGGCGTAGCCGCAGATGTATTCCTTCAGCTTGTCGCGGCTTTCGAAAAGGTATGACATCCCTTTTTCGCCGTCCGCATAGGGGTGGTCGGCGAACGCCTCGCCTATTTCTTCGATCTCTCTTTCGCTCAATTCAGTGATCCTGACCATGTTGTATCCTCCTGTTGAAAGTTGGTTAGATTTGACTAACGTGCTTCTATTCTAGCACAATTCCGTAAAAAAATCAATAGGCAGCGGCAGTTTCTTTTATAAAGCGCGGTAATTTGCGCCGTTATGCTACTTGCTTTTTTTTGAGAATTGTGTTATACTAAAAAAGATAATGCAGTTTTATGCTCATTTGCGGCGTAGCTGCGGTAAACAGGAGAGGCATAAATGGCAAAGGAAAATAATTACAATGATCTGGTATCGCTGAAAGGCCCTGACCAGGTCCGGCTGCGCCCGGGAGTAATTTTCGGCTCTGACAGCGTGGACGGCTGCCGCCATTCGGTGTTTGAGATCATCTCGAACTCGATAGACGAGGCGCGCGAGGGCTACGGAAAGCGAATAATCATCACGCTCCATGCGGATAAGTCGATAACCGTAGAGGATTTCGGACGCGGTATCCCGATAGATTTCAACAAGGCTGAGGACAGGTACAACTGGGAGCTTGCGTTCTGCACCCTGTACGCAGGAAGCAAGTACAACAACAACTCCGGCGGAAACTACTCGTTCGCGCTCGGTCTGAACGGCCTCGGACTCTGCGCAACGCAGTTCTCCAGCGAATATATGGAGGTAGAGAGCCGCAGGGGGCAGTGGAATTATTCGCTGCGCTTTGAAAAGGGCTTCAACGTGACCCCGGATGAGCGCGGATTCAAGAAGTCCCGCGGGGACGGCTCCACCGGCACCAGAATAACCTGGAAGCCCGACCTCGAGGTGTTCACGGATATCGACATCGGCGCGGATTACCTCGCGGATATTCTCCGCAGGCAGGCGATAGTGAACGACGGCGTTGAGCTGGTCTTAAAGGACGAGCACGAGGACGGCACCTTCACCGAGCAGATATTCTGCTATGAGAACGGCATCAGGGATTATCTTATGGAGGTAGTCGGCGACAAGTCGATGACAACTCCGCAGTGCTGGACGGCGGAGCGCCAGGGACGCGACCGCGAGGACAAGGACGAATACAAGCTGAAAATGAACGTTGCGTTCACGTTCAGCAAGGAAGTACAGTTTATCGAGCACTACCACAACTCCAGCTGGCTGGAGCACGGCGGAAGCCCTCAGAAAGCGCTCCAGAAAGCGTTCCTGTCCCAGATAGACGGCTACCTGAAAAGCGGAAATAAGTACAACAAGGGCGAAAAGAGCATAAAGTGGGAGGACGTAGAGGACTGCCTCGTGTTCATTTCCAACAACTTTTCGACCCAGGCAAGCTATGAAAACCAGACGAAAAAGGCGATAAACAACGAGTTCATCACCGAGGCAATGACCGAGTGGCTGAAACATCAGCTGGAGGTTTACTTCCTTGAAAACCCGGACGAAGCCGTGAAGATAGGCACTCAGGTGCTGATAAACAAGCGTTCCCGCGAGAACGCCGACAAGGTGCGCCAGAGCACGCTCCAGAAGCTTACCGGCACGATAGACCTCACCAACCGTATAGACAAGTTCGTGGACTGCCGCAGCAAGGATGTTTCCCGCCGCGAGGTCTATATCGTGGAGGGTGATTCGGCGCTGGGATCCGTAAAGCTCGCCCGGGACGCGGAGTTCCAGGCGGTAATTCCGGTGCGCGGAAAGATACTCAACTGCCTCAAGGCAAGCTATGACAAGATATTCAAGAGCGAGATAATCACGAATCTCATAAAGGTACTCGGCTGTGGAGTAGAGGTAAAGACCAAGGCGAACAGGCAGCTTTCAACGTTCAACCTTGACAACCTCCGCTGGAATAAGATCGTTATCTGTACCGATGCCGATGAGGACGGATTCCAGATACGCACGCTCATTCTGACGATGATACAGGAGCTCTGCCCCACGCTTATCGAAAAGGGCTATGTCTACATTGCGGAATCCCCGCTGTATGAGATAACCACCAAGGAGCGCACCTATTTCGCCTACACCGAGCCGGAGAAAACCAAGATCCTCGGCATGATAGGCGAGAACAAGTACACCATTCAGCGAAGCAAAGGTCTCGGCGAGAACGACCCTGACATGATGAGCCTGACCACCATGAATCCCGAAACGCGCCGCCTGATAAAGGTGAATCCCACCGATGTTGAAGCAACGCGCGAGATGTTCGATGTGCTGCTCGGCAACAATCTGGAGGGGCGCAAGCGCTTCATAAAGGAAAACGGAAGCAGGTACCTTGCCGCCGCTGACATAAGTTGATTTCCACACAATAATATAAAGGAAGTAGTTTTTTGAAAAAGAATAACCCGAAAAAGCAGCCGAAGCGCTTCAGCTCCTCAATGTCGGGAGCCTACATCGAGGGCAGCGGCATTGTCGAGCAGAAAGATATAGTCAGCACCCTGGAAGAAAACTATATGCCATACGCAATGAGCGTTATCGTCAGCCGCGCACTCCCGGAGATAGACGGCTTCAAGCCCTCGCACAGGAAGCTGCTGTATACCATGTATAAAATGGGGCTCCTGACCGGAAACCGCACCAAGTCCGCGAATATCGTCGGTCAGACCATGCGGCTGAATCCCCACGGCGACGCTGCGATTTACGAAACCATGGTAAGGCTTGCGCGCGGAAACGAAGCGCTTCTACACCCATACGTTGACAGCAAGGGCAACTTCGGCAAGGCGTATTCCCGCGACATGGCGTATGCGGCTTCGCGATACACCGAGGCGAAGCTGGAGCCGATAAGCGGCGAACTCTTTGCCGAGATAGACAAGGACGCAGTCGACATGGTGCCGAATTACGACAACACCATGCTTGAGCCCAGCCTTTTCCCGGTGAGATATCCGGCGGTGCTGGTGAACAACAACTTCGGACTTGCGGTATCCATGGCGAGCAATATATGCTCGTTCAACCTCAGCGAGGTCTGCGAGACGACCATTGCGCTGATGAAGGACCCGGAGCATGACGCGCTTTCCACGCTGAAAGGTCCGGATTTCCCGGGAGGCGGCTACATCGTCTATGACGAAGCCGAGATGAACAAGATATACCGCACCGGAATGGGTGCCGTAAAGGTCAGGGCGGTATATAACTACGACCCGGATTCCCGCTGTATCGAGGTAACTCAGATACCGCCGACCACCACGATCGAGGCGATAATCGACAAGGTAGTGGAGCTGGTCAAGGACGGAAAACTCAGGGAGATATCCGACGTGCGAGATGAGACCGACCTTTCCGGTCTGCGGCTTGCGTTCGACCTGAAAAAGGGTCAGGACCCTGACGCGGTTATGAACAAGCTGTTCAGGCTGACGCCGCTTCAGGACAACTTCAACTGCAACTTCAACGTCCTGATAAACGGAAGCCCGCGCGTCATGGGCGTGTACGAGATACTGAACGAGTGGACGATATTCCGCCGCGGCTGCGTGAAGCGACGTGTGGCTTTCGACCTGAAAAAGAAGAAAGAGAAGCTCCACCTGCTGAACGGTCTAAAAAAGATACTGCTCGACATCGACTACGCGATAAAGCTTATCCGCGAGACCGACGAGGAGGCGGAGGTAGTTCCGAACCTTATGGTCGGCTTCGGCATTGACGAGGTCCAGGCGGAATATGTTGCAGAAATAAAGCTCCGCCACATCAACCGGGAATATATCCTCAAGCGCACGCAGGAGACCGCAGACCTCGAAAAGGAGATCGCGGACATGGAGGATATCCTGGGGAATGAAAAGCGCGTCAACAAGCTTATAATCGAGGAGCTCCGCGATATCGCGAAGAAATACGGTCAGCCGCGCCGCACGATGTTCCTTTACGATGTGGAGGAATCCGCAGATGCCGCAGAGGAGCCGGTGAAGCTCGGCCCGGTGAACATCTTCCTGACCCGCGAGGGGTATTTCAAGAAGATAACGCCGCAGTCGCTGCGCATGAGCAGTCAGCATAAGCTGAAAGAGAACGACGAGGTGATCCTCGCGCGTGAGGTCAGCGGAAATGCAGAGCTGCTGTTCTTTACGGACAAACAGCAGGTATACAAGACGCGCTGCGCCGACTTTGACGAGACCAAGGCAAGCGCAATGGGCGACTATATCCCGGCGAAGCTCGGATTCGATGACGGCGAGAGCATACGCTTCCTTGCGGTGACGGAGGATTACAGCGAAACGCTGGTGATGTTCTTCCGCAACGGAAAGTGCGCAAAGGTGCCGCTTTCCAGCTACGAGACCAAGACGAAGCGCCGCAAGCTCTCCGGAGCCTACTCCGGCCTGTCGGAGCTTGTGGGGATATTCCTGATAAAGGGCGAGGCGGATTTCGTGCTGAGATCCACGGCGGGAAAGGCGCTGGTGTTCAATACCGCGCTGGTGCTGCCGAAGGCGTCGCGTGATACCCAGGGCGTTCAGGTAATGCGCCTTACCAGGGCGGAGCTCTCCGGAGCTTACCCGGTGGAAAACAGCGGCGTAAAGGATATAGAGGCGCTGCGCATAAAGACCATTCCCTCCGCGGGAACGGCGACAGACGAGGACATCGATCAGCTCACGCTGATGTAATTTGGAGGACATAAAATGCTTACAGATATTGAAATCGCACAGCAGGCGAAAATGAAGAAAATCACCGAGATCGCTGCGAATCTCGGCATTGAGGAAGAAGAACTGGAGCCCTATGGACACTATAAGGCGAAGCTTTCTCAGAAGCTGTTCAACAGGCTCGCAGACAAGCCGGACGGAAAGCTGATACTTGTGACCGCGATCAACCCGACCCCCGCGGGCGAGGGCAAGACCACGACCTCCGTAGGTCTCTGCGAGGCAATGAACAAGACCGGCAGGAAGTCGATACTTGCACTGCGCGAGCCGTCCCTCGGCCCGGTGTTCGGAATCAAGGGCGGCGCGGCAGGCGGCGGATATTCTCAGGTAGTCCCCATGGAGGACATCAACCTGCACTTCACCGGAGACATGCACGCCATTACAGCGGCTAACAACCTGCTCGCAGCGCTCATGGACAATCACATCCAGCAGGGAAACGCGCTCGGCATTGACGTCCGCAGGATACTCTTCAAGCGCGTTCTCGACATGAACGACAGAGCCCTCCGCAACTGCGTTATCGGCATGGGCGGCAAGGTGAACGGAATCCCGCGCGAGGATCACTTCCAGATCACCGTTGCCAGCGAGATAATGGCTATCCTCTGCCTTGCTTCAGATCTTGAGGACCTTAAGGAGCGCCTCGGCAATATCCTTGTCGCCTACACCTATTCCGGCGAGCCGGTATTTGCACGCGACCTCCACGCTGTCGGCGCAATGACCGCGCTCCTCAAGGACGCCATAAACCCGAACCTCGTGCAGACACTCGAGGGCAACCCCGCGCTTATCCACGGCGGTCCGTTCGCAAATATCGCGCACGGCTGCAACTCCGTGAGAGCTACCAAACTCGCTATGAAGCTCTGTGATTACACGATCACTGAAGCCGGCTTCGGCTCTGACCTCGGCGCTGAGAAGTTCTTTGACATCAAGTGCCGTTATGCCGGACTCAAGCCCGACTGCACCGTGCTGGTTGCAACTATACGCGCGCTGAAGTACAACGGCGGAGTTGCAAAGCCCGACCTCACAAAGGAGAACGTAGAGGCTCTCGAAAAGGGAATCGTAAACCTCGGCGTTCACATTGAAAACCTGAAAAAGTTCGGCGTTCCGGTAGTGGTTGCAATCAACCACTTCTACACTGATACTGACGCTGAGATCGCGGTAGTCAAGGACTACTGCGAGAAGCACGGCGCAAAGGTCGCTTTCTCGGATGTGTTCCTGAAGGGCGGCGAGGGCGGAATCGAGCTCGCAAACGCAGTCGTTGAGACCATCGAGAGCACAAAGAGCGATTACAGACCGCTCTATGACGAGAAGCTCACGGTAAAGGAGAAGCTGGATATCATCGCAAAGGAGATATACCGTGCTGACGGCGTGGACTTCACTCCCAAGGCGGCAAAGGCGCTCAAGGAGATCGAAGCGCTCGGCATGGACAGAGTTCCGGTATGCGTTGCAAAGACCCAGTACTCCCTCTCAGACGATCCGGCAAAGCTCGGCAAGCCGGAGCATTTCAGGATAACCGTCAGCGATGTGAGGGCTTCCGCAGGCGCGGGATTCGTGGTAGTTTACACCGGCGACGTTATGGTAATGCCCGGTCTGCCGAAGGTTCCCGCCGCTGATAACATTGACGTTGACGCGGACGGAAAGATCACAGGTCTGTTCTGATGGAAGAATACGTTGAGTACATCTCGGAAAGCCCGGAGGACACCGCACGCATAGCCGCCGAGATAGCGACCCAGCTCCGGGCGGGAGATATTATCCTCTACGAGGGAGACATGGGCGCCGGCAAGACCACTTTCACCAAGGGGCTTGCCGCGGCTCTCGGCATAACCGACCCGGTCACCAGTCCGACATTCGCCCTGGTAAACGAGTACACCGATGGCAGACTGCCGCTGTTCCACTTCGACCTCTACCGCATAGACAGCTATGACGACCTGTACGCTATTGGGTTCCTTGATTACCTCGACCGCGGCGGAATAATCGCGGCGGAATGGAGCGAGAACATCGAGGGTCTTGAGCAGGAGCTTTCCGGCGACAGCACCCGCACCATACTGAAAATACGCATCAAGAAATCCGGCGACAGTGAGCGGCGCATAAAGGTCAGCGGACGCATCGTCTGCCCGCTGTGCGGCAGCAACGAGGTCTCCCGCTCCACCGTAAGGCAGACCGGAGATATCGTCCGTATCTGCGAGGGCTGCGGCGCTCTCTGGACAGAGCCTCGCATTTCGGCGGAAAATGCTGACACGTTCACGCATTATATGGAGAGCCGCGGCATGAAGCCCTACTGGAACGAGCTTGAAAACAAGTCGTATCTGTGATACGCTGAGGGAGTGATAAGATGATTTTAGGCATAGACAGCTCCGCGATAAGCGCAGGCTGCGCACTTATGGACGATTCCGGCAGGATAATCGCAGAGCAGTTTTTGAACACGAAGCACACGCATTCCCAGACGCTTCTCCCGATGATAGAGAGCATGATGAAGTGCGCGGGAGTTTCCATAGCCGACCTTGACGCAGCGGCTGTGACTGTGGGTCCGGGATCTTTCACCGGACTGCGAATAGGGGTTTCCACCGTCAAGGGAATGTGCTACGGCGCGGGGAAGAAGTGCGTCCCCGTTTCCTCGCTGGAGGCGATAGCGTACAACTTCCCGGGGATAGACGGCACGATAGTCTGCTGCATGGACGCACGCTGCGGGCAGGTCTACAATGCCGTTTTCCGCAGCGAGGGCGGAGTTATCACCCGCCTGTGCGGTGACCGCGCGATACGTCTGGAGGAGCTCGCAAAGGAGCTTGAAACCATGTCCGGCAGGATGATACTCGCCGGAGACGGCGCGGAGCTTGCGCATAAGTCCACCGGGGAAAAGTTTGAGCTCGCACCGTATCCCCTGAGATTCCAGCGCGGCAGCGGAGTGTGCCTTGCGGCGCAGGGCAGGGCGCTTATCGACCCGGCGGCGCTCATGCCGAGCTATCTCAGGCTCCCCCAGGCGGAGCGCGAGAGACTGGCGCGCGAGGGCAGGCCAGTTACGGAATAACTTTAATTACTGACACAAGGAGAATTTGTTTGACTAACTTTACATCGGCTATTGTTCGTTGACCGGGAGGTCTGCGGACGGCATTCCTCCCGGCGTTCTGACTTAACTTTGGACGAACGTATGGAGGACACAGAATGAACCGTGAAAATAAGAGAAAGCTCTACGAAAAAGGATATTATAAGACTCACCCGTGCAATGACGTATTCACCTGCCGCGTATGCGGGAGGACCGTGGTTCCGGAGGGCGCGGGAAGCGGCCACAGGAATCACTGCCCGAACTGCCTTTCCAGCCTGCACGTTGATAACGAGCCTGGCGACCGGGCTTCCGACTGCGGCGGGATAATGGAGCCTGTGGCGGTCTGGGTCAGGAAGAGCGGCGAGTGGGCTATAATACACCGCTGCCGGCGGTGCGGCGTGTTTTCAAGCAACCGCACCGCTGCTGACGACAATCCCATGAAGCTGATGAGCATAGCGCTGAAGCCGCTGTGCGAGCCTCCGTTCCCGATAGAGCGCATTGAGGAGCTCACCGCGCTTATGGGCGGGGACGGCTCAATGAAATAAACGGTTAATTGTTGAAAAGGGCGCTGCGCGTGCGGCGCTCTTTTTTTGAAATAATTAAAAAAGCTATTGACCAAAGCAGAGATTTGTTGTATAATAAGAATATATTCTTTTGAAAAGAGGTATCAGTGATGATAGCTATCGGTTCAGATCACGCTGGCTACGCGCTCAAGTGCGAAATCATCAAGCATCTTGAAGAAAAGGGCGTCCAGTACATCGACTGCGGCTGCAACGGCGAGAGCGTTGATTATCCGGATATCGCCGAAAAGACCTGCGCGAAGGTAGTTTCCGGCGAAGCTGACAAGGGCATTCTTATATGCGGCACCGGAGTCGGCATTTCCATTTCCGCAAACAAGATAAAGGGAATACGCGCTGCACTTTGCGGCGACTGGTATTCCGCAAAATATACACGCCTGCACAACGACGCGAACGTACTGTGCATGGGCGGCAGAGTTATCGGCGCCGGACTTGCGGCCGAGATAACCGATATATTCCTTGAAACCGAATTTGAGGGCGGACGCCACGCGCGCCGCGTTGATAAGATAATGAAGCTGGAGGAAAAGTAACAATGAGTAACGTAATCGTCTGCGATCACCCGCTGGTTCAGCACAAGATCTCACTTCTGCGCGATAAGAACACAGGCGCTAAGGAGTTCCGCGAGCTGGTTCAGGAGATAGCAATGTTCATGTGCTATGAGGCAACACGCGATCTCCCGCTGAAGCAGGTCCAGATCGAAACCCCTCTGGGGCTGGCTGATTCCAACATCATCAGCGGCAGAAAGGTAGCTTTTGTTCCGATAATGAGAGCCGGTCTCGGCATGATGGAGGGCGCACTGGCGCTGGTTCCTGCGGCTAAGGTAGGTCATATCGGTCTTTACCGCGACGAGGTGAACGGCAATACCACACATGAGTATTACTGCAAGCTCCCGTTTGATATCGCGAACCGCGAAGTGATTATCCTCGATCCTATGCTCGCAACCGGCGGCTCCGCTATCAAGGCAATCAATATCGTAAAGAATGCAGGCGCAAAGCAGATCAAGTTCATGTGCATCATCACATGCCCGGAGGGCGTCAAGGCAGTTCAGGAGGCTCATCCCGACGTTGACATCATCACCGGCGCTATTGACAAGGGTCTGAACGAGAACCTCTATATCGTTCCCGGAATCGGCGACTGCGGCGACAGACTTTACGGCACAAAGTAATTTATACAGAGATAGAAAAGCGTCCTGAATGGGGGAATACACGACACCTGCCGTATTATCCTGCGGCAGGCTGGACGTGCCCTGTTCGGGACATTTTTTGCGCCATTTTCATGTAAATGCGTTACATGGCATTGCATGGCGGTTTGCGGCTGTCAACGGTAATTCCGCACAAATTTTCGGGTTTCTTTTTTACTATGTAAAAAATGAATATCACCGATAATGGCTTGACTTATACAAGAAAAAGTGCTATTATAGATATACTGCTACTAGATATAGAATGAAAACTACATCTGCGGCACATAGAATATTCATGAGCGAAAGGAATGTCACAGGATGATTCGGGTTATAAAAAAGGACAACACCAAGGAAGAATTCAACGTTCAGAAGGTGGTGAACGCGGTAAATAAATCAGCCACCAGGGTGATGTATACCTTCAAACCCGAGGAAATCGACTTTATCTGCAAATTCGTCACAGAAAAGGCTGAGGCGCTCGGAACCGATGAAATAACAATCGCGCAGATGCATAACATCGTGGAGGGCGCGCTTGAAGCCACGAATCCCGCTGTTGCCAAGAGCTACAAGGACTACCGCAACTACAAGCAGGATTTCGTAAGCATGCTGGACGAGGTGTATAAAAAGAGCCAGTCCATTATGTACATCGGCGACAAGGAGAATTCCAACACTGACTCTGCGCTGGTTTCCACCAAAAGGAGCCTGATATTCAACGAGCTCAACAAGGAGCTTTACCAGAAGTTCTTTATGACGACCGAGGAGCTTCAGGCGTGCCGCGATGGCTACATTTATGTCCATGACATGAGCGCCCGCCGTGATACGATGAACTGCTGCCTGTTCGATGTAAAGAGCGTACTGGAGGGCGGCTTTGAGATGGGAAATCTCTGGTACAACGAGCCTAAGACCCTGGCGGTCGCATTTGATGTCATCGGAGATATTACGCTGTCCGCTGCCAGCCAGCAGTACGGCGGATTTACCGTGCCGAGCGTTGACCTCCTGCTGGAGCCGTATGCGGAGAAGTCCTACAAGAAGCAGTACGACCGCTATAAGAGCCTGGGACTTTCTGACGAAGCCGCAGACCGTGAAGCGATGAACGATGTCAAGGTAGACTTTGAGCAGGGCTTCCAGGGCTGGGAGTACAAGTTCAATTCCGTAAGCTCCAGCCGCGGCGACTATCCGTTCATCACAATGACTGCCGGCACAGGCACGGGAAGATTTGCTAAAATGGCAAGCATAACCATGCTGGACGTCCGCAGAAAGGGTCAGGGCAAGAAGAACTGCAAGAAACCAGTGCTTTTCCCGAAAATCGTGTTCCTCTATGACGAGAACCTCCACGGCCCCGGTAAGCCCCTTGAAGATGTGTTCAGAGCCGGCGTTGAGTGCAGCCAGAAGGCTATGTATCCCGACTGGCTGAGCCTGTCCGGGGACGGCTATGTTGCTTCCATTTACAAGAAATACGGCAGGATAATCAGTCCGATGGGCTGCCGTGCGTTCCTGTCCCCGTGGTTTGAGAGAGGCGGCATGGAGCCCGCGGACGAGGACGACAAGCCGGTATTTGTCGGAAGATTCAACATCGGTGCGGTGTCGCTCCACCTTCCGATGATATATGCAAAGGCTCAGCAGGAGAGCAGGGATTTCTTTGAGGTGCTGGACTACTACCTGAATCTTATCAGAAAGATTCACATACGCACCTATGATTATCTCGGCGAGATGAAGGCAAGCACCAACCCCCTGGCTTACTGCGAGGGCGGATTCCTTGGGGGACACCTCGGAATACACGACAAGATAAAGCCGCTGCTGAAATCTGCAACTGCGTCCTTTGGAATCACCGCGCTCAACGAGCTTGAGGAGCTTGCGGACAAGAAGTCCCTTGTTGAGGACGGCAGCTTCTCGCTCAGAACCATGGAGTTCATCAATAAGCGTATCAACGAGTTCAAGAAAGAGGACGGCCACCTCTATGCGATATACGGTACTCCCGCGGAAAATCTCTGCGGCCTCCAGATAAAGCAGTTCCGCAAGAAGTACGGGATAATCGAGAACGTATCCGACCGCGAATATGTAAGCAACAGCTTCCACTGCCATGTCACCGAGGATATCACGCCTATCCAGAAGCAGGACAAGGAGCAGCGTTTCTGGGATATGTTCAACGGAGGAAAGATACAGTACGTCCGCTATCCGATAGACTACAACAAGGGAGCTGTTGAAACCCTTGTGCGCCGCGCAATGAAGAAGGGCTTTTACGAGGGCGTCAACCTTTCGCTTGCGTACTGCGATGACTGCGGTTATCAGCAGCTTGAAATGGACGTATGCCCCAAGTGCGGCAGCAGCAATCTGACCAAGATAGACCGCATGAACGGCTACCTGAGCTATTCGAGAGTAAAGGGCGACACGCGCCTTAATGCCGCTAAAATGGCTGAAATAGCAGACAGAAAGAGTATGTAAGAAACGAGAGAATCAGGAATATGCGTTACCATAACATAACGACAGACGATATGCTGAACGGGGACGGACTCCGCACCGTTCTGTGGGTGGCGGGCTGCGAGCACCGCTGCCGCGGCTGCCATAACCCGATAACATGGGATATTGACGGAGGTATCCCCTTTGACGAAGCGGCCGAGCAGGAGCTCTTTGAGAAGTTGTCGGCGGATTACATCAGCGGAATCACGTTCAGCGGCGGAGACCCGCTCCATGTGCACAACCGCGGGGAGATAACCCGGCTTGCGAAAAAAGTGCGCGAGCAGCTTCCGGAAAAGACGATATGGCTGTACACCGGCTACCTTTGGGAGGATATTCAGGATCTGGAGATAGTACCGTATCTTGACGTTATTGTAGATGGACCGTATGTTGAGGCGGTCCGCGACCCGAAGCTCCATTGGAAAGGGAGCTCCAACCAGCGCGTTATTGACGTGCAGGAAACACTCAGGCTAGGCAAGGTAGTACTTTTTGATTAAGGAGGCATTATGAAAAGAATAGCTAAGTTTGAAAAGGTCAGCATAACGCAGTTCAAAGAGGGCTGCGACCGTCCGGACGCAGAGGAGATCTACAATGGCATAAAGCTGCCGCGCCGTGCAACAGCGGGCTCTGCGGGCTATGATTTCTATGCTCCGTATGCGATAACTCTCGCCCCTGGAGAGACCGTGAAGATACCTACCGGAATCAGGGCGCTGATAGAGCAGGGCTGGGTGCTGAAGCTCTATCCCAGGAGCGGTCTTGGCTTCAAGTACCGCCTTCAGCTCAATAACACGGTGGGAATAATAGACAGCGATTACTCAGATTCCGATAACGAGGGCCACATCTTCATCAAACTGACGAATGATTCCAACGAGGGAAAGACGCTTGAGATCCCGGCAGGAACAGGCTTTGCACAGGGAATTTTCGTGGAGTTCGGAATAACCGTTGACGATGACGCAGAAGGCGTCAGGAACGGCGGATTTGGTTCTACGACCAAATAAAGCAAAGGAGGCTGTAAAGCCTCCTTTATAATTTATTGTTCGCTGTTCTGCTGTTTCTCATAGTAGGAAATGTACCTTTCTGCTATGGGGAGCAGCTTTTCTTCTGCCGTTTCGCGGTTGGCGGCGACATTCTTGAAGTAGGAATAGATCTCCTTGCTGGTGACGCGGGAAATACGGTTTGCAATGTACTCGTGCGTTGCGTAAAGCTCCGGATTATCGAGTATATTCAGCGAGAAGTCTATGAACTTCTTCGGGTTTGAATATTGCAGGAAGTTGCATGCCGTCACTATGCTGGAGTAGAAATTCGGCGAAATAATTATCTCTCCGTTGCACTCGGTTTCTCCGGAGAGGAGCGCGTCAAGCTGCTGCTGCGTGAGCTTCTGCACCGCAAAAACGGATTCCATCATCTCACAGTCCGGCATCTGCTCGCAGGCTTCCAGCACAGGACGTGGGAGCAGCTTGTTGCTGTAAGTCTTCTTACGGACGGAGCCGAGCTTCTTGTACAGCGTTTTGTAGTGATCAGGCTTGTATTCCGTGCGGGTTTCGATGATGAGCTTCAGCATATCGCGCGGCATGAATTCCAGCGGTATCTTTGTGGATGCGCTGCGGAATCCTGTGATTCCCTCCGGCTCCGGAATATCCACTTGCTTTGCCTGTGTGGGAGTCTCCGGCTCTGCTGTTTCGGCGTTCGTTTCGGATGAAGCCTCGGCGGGCTCTGCGGGAGCAGGCTCTGCAACTGGCGTAACGAACAGGTCAGTGTAGGGCTCGGTGAGCTTTTCGATGACTGCGCATCTGAAAGGCAGTTTCTTGTCAACGCAGGAAACTGCACCGTGATGTCCTTTCAGCAGCACGGAATGGAGCCCGGACAAGTGGTATGCAATTCCCTGGACAGTGCGCGACTTTACAGCCTCGTTTGTCGCTGTGAGCGTCTTGGAGTCAAAGCCGTCCAGCGGAGCGCCGGGTATCAGGAAGCAGGGGCGGTATGTCTTTTCCGTGCCGATAGTACGGTTGTGCTCGGCGGTGCCGTGTATCTCGTGAGTGAGGTTATAAGCTCCCCAGAAGAACGAACCCGCGCCGTCAGTCGGGTAATAGTCGCTGATGTATGCAGTGTATACTCCGTCAGGCAGCAGCGCGAATACATCATGCAGACCTGCCGGGAGCGATTCTCCGCGGTTGAGCTTTGTGAGGCTCTCGGACAGCTTGTCGTGTATATCCTCGTCCATAAAAGAATAGCTGCCGCACAGGGAGATCAGCTTGTCAGAGTTCTTGCTGCCGTGATTCGGGCAGAGTATCTCTATTGCGGGACTGTTCCCGATATAGAACAGCCGCGTCAGCGCCGATGTATCTCCGCGCTTTGAGCCGTAGCCGGCGGAGCAGGTGCCGATAACGGCGCTGCCTCCGCGTACCGAAACCAGCAGAACGGTGCTGCCGTTTATGTCAATGTGTTCGCTTTTTATCTCAACGCCCACTTTGCCGTACCTCCATTATCTCTGCTCAAGCCTGAGCGAAATTATATCTGAAATACCGCCGAGGCATTTCTTGTCAAATGCGCTTTTGGGAACGAATACCGAGGCGGTTCCGTCCTTGAACAGCACAAACATCTTATCGGATTCAACAAAGTAGTCGAAGCTTGCCCAGGGAATAAGCTCCTGGCTGTCAAAAATGCAGGTTTCGCATGCCGCAAATCCTGACGGGCAGACAATGAATGAAATTAGCTCCTCGGAAGCGGGGTCGCAGCCAGCGGCAGAGGTGTATTTTCTGCGCGCGTTGAGGTAGCAGATAAGATAAATGAGCAGGGTCACGATTCCGCCGCTTATTATCGAGATCGGAATGAAATACAGGATATTCTCGCGGGTAATGCCAAAAATCAAATGAAGTCCGAGGAATATCACGAGCATCATTATAATTGCGAGCAGCCAGAGAATTTTCATCAGCTTGTAGTTCATCAGCATGATAAACGTGGAAGCCGCGTCATTCTCGTCAATTTCGCAGGTGCCTGTGTAGCAGTCGCGCCCGGGGTCCATTTCTATGTAGTCGCCCTTCAGCGGAAGAATACGCCGCTGATGCTCATAAACGAAGCCGCCTGTTTTCTGCGTGCATTCTATGATAGCTATTGCACGGAAATAGTCCTCCGTGTGGGCAAAATCCTTTTTAGGAATAACGAAATCGCAGTTTTGTGTTTTAATTGTCAGGCTGCGCTTGTCCTCAATGACGCTCTGAACCTGATTCCAGCTGTAAATGACCGGGACAGGTGCGCTGTCGTAAACAGCGAAAACCTCTCCTATGACATAAGTTATGCTGCTGCCGTCGTCATACACTCTGACCGGCTTTAAATCGCAGAAAGCCATAATCTACCCTCCGGGCTGCCCTCGTTTCGTTCATGAATGAGAGCTGAAATATATTATACAATATTATTATAGCATATATTTGAAATAAAATAAAGGGGTTTAACATAAAAAATCCAGTTTTTTTGCATAAGAATTTACGGGCAGAATGTCTGCAAACATCCTGCCCGCGTCAGTATCAGTATGTTAATTCAAGCGCCTTGCCTTTTTCGGTGTCAAATTCAACGATCTGGATTCCGGAACTGGTCGGGATCTTCAGCACGCACTTTCCTCCGAGCTTCGGCATAACGCGCAGCTTTGTGATAAAGCCGTTTTCCCAGGCGGCGTCAATGACGAACCCGCCGCGCGCGCAAAGTCCCGTGAACTTTCCGGTGCTCCAGGCATCGGGCAGGGCAGGGAGGAGCGCGATATTTCCCTCATGGCTCTGAAGCAGCATTTCGGCTATTCCGGCAGAAGCGCCGAAGTTTCCGTCGATCTGGAACGGCGGGTGGAAATCCCAGAGGTTCCTGAAAGTGCAGCTCTCAAGAAGCCCGCGAAGGAGCTTGTAGGTGCGGTTGCCGTCTCCGGTTCTCGCCCAGAGATTTATCTTGTAGGCTCTTGCCCAGCCGGTGGATTCATCGCCGCGGTCGTTCATTGTGGCGATAGCCGCCTGCATGAGCTCCGGTCTGGAGTGGTTTATCTGCTTTCCGGGATAAAGTCCCATAAGGTGTGAGATGTGACGGTGATTCTTCTGTACCTTGCTGCGGTCGAAATCCGGTTCGTCCTCCTCGTACCATTCCTTGAGCAGCCCGGTCTTTCCGATGTGGTATGGCTTCAGCATAGGCAGTATCTCGCGGACCTTTCCGGCAAGCTCCGGGTCGGTGTTGAGCTCCGCTGAGGCTTTCAGGAAGTCGATGAACAGCTGCTCTATTAGGCTCTGCTCGTATGTATTGCCGATAGTCGCGGGACCGTGTTCCGGCGAATATGTCGGCGAGGACACCATTCTGTCCTGCTTTTTGTCGTATATGAGCCACTGAACGTAGAACTGCACGCTTTCGCGCATGATAGGATATATCTTGTCGCGCAGGTAGTCCTTGTTTCCTGTGAACTCGTAGTGCTCCCAGATATTTTGCATGAGCCATGCGACAGCCGCAGTTGACCAGCCCCAGTAGAATTCCCAGCCGGGAGCCGTCCAGCCGAACGGCGAGCACTGCGTGTGCGCTGTCCAGCCGTTTTCCGGCTTGTCGGGAGTGCTTTCAATGCCGTAGTATTCCCTGGCGGTAACGCGCCCCGGCTCGCGCAGGGAGTCGAGGAAATCCGTCAGCGGAGGAACGGTTTCCGCAAGGTTAGTGTTGTATGCGCCCCAGTAATTCATCTGGAGATTTACGTTGATATGGTAGTCGCAGCACCATGGCGGAGTGTTGCTCTCGTTCCACACGCCCTGGAGATTTGCAGGCAGCGAGCCCGCCCTTGACGATGAGATCAGCAGATATCTTCCGTAGCTGAAATACAGCGTTTCAAGGCGGTTCATTGCCGCGCGGTCGCCGGCGCGGTAGGCTTCCAGAAGTTCGTCAGCCGGGAGCTCCTTTTCGCTGTCGCCGAGCGTAAGTGAAACACGGCTGAACATCGCGGAATAATCTATATAGTGCTCCTCGTAGAGGGCGTCCCAGCCCAGTCTCTCAGCAGTGTGGAGAAGAGGCATGGTGAAGGAGGCGGGGGCGGTTTCCGTGCGGTACTTCGGGTACTTCATGTCATAGTCCGTAGCCGCACAGAAGTATATGACCGCCTCGGAAGCGCCGGAGACATGAAGCCTTTCACCGTCCGGGGTGACGTTTCCGTCTGAGAATACGCGGAATCTCGCGTCATAGCGCATTCCGTTGTCCTCGGCCGCACCGGAGCATATCAGTGTGCTGCTGTCGGCGGTGACTGTCCCGCTGTGGGTCTTGTCCAGGGAAAGTGTGAAGCTCAGTGCTCCCTTGGCGGAGGCGGTGAACCTGAACGCGATGATCCTCGCAGGATAGCTTGCAAATGCCTCCCTGACGAATTTTACTCCGCCGCAGGAGAATTCGCATGTATAAAGCGACTTGTCGAGATCGAGAGTCCGGCGGTAACCAGCGACCTCGCCCTCGGGAATATCAAAATCAAGCACCATATCGCACAGGAGCAGATAGCTGCCGAAATCTCCATCGCCCGTGAGCATGGGGAGGAGCTCCTCGGCTTTTTTGTTCTCGCCGGCGGCGAGGTATTCCTGTACCTGCTTCACATATTTATATCGGTCGCGGTGGTTTCCTCCGTAGTAGTCGGGGCGCGCCCCGCAGGGACCGCCTGCCCAGAATGTCTTTTCGTTGAGCACCACGCGTTCGGTTTTTATTCCGCCGAACATGCTCGCGCCCATATATCCGTTGCCTATCGGGAGGCAAGTCTGTTCCCACAGGCTGAAATCACCGGGTTCGTCAAAAAATATCTGATTGGTCTTGCTCATTTTAGTTCCTTTCATGTATCATTAAGATAAAGCCTGATACATTCAAATTATACCACAAAACTGGCAGAATGTCAATTAATTTTCCGCAGGAGGGTCGAGTTCTGAGATGATCACGTCCATCAGCCTGGATATCATATCCAGTTCCTCGGAGATTTCAGTGTCACGCCCGGCGGTGTTTGCGGCGACAGTGTGGAACGCTCCCTGGATCATGAACGAAAGCACGATATCGTTCCGCTTTGTTCTGAGCCGCGGGAATTCGGCATACAGCCGCGCCTTTATCCTTTCCTCCGTCTTGGTGGAGAAATTCGTGTGCCTTGATCCGCTGAAAAGGCTGTTCAGCGTGCGGCGGTTCTCAACGAACGCGCGGAATATTTCGTGGGAGTACTTTTTCGGGTCGTCAAAGAATTTGTTGAGGCCCTGTATTCCGGAAAGGATATCGTCAATGGCCTCGTCTTCCATTTCGTCGGTAAGTGAATAGATGTCCGAATAATGCAGGTAGAATGTAGCCTTGTTGATCTCCGCAAGCCTTGAAAGCTCGGTCACGGTTATCTTTTCCACCGGCTTCTTCTTACGAAGCTCCAGAAATGCGGATTTTATCGCAGCCTTGGTTTTCTGAATTCGCAGATCCATACTATCCTCCGTTAATAGACAAAAGAACAAATAAGTCTGATAATAGACTAAAGCTGATTTTTGTCGCTTGAACTAATTCGCTGTATTCTATATAATATAGTTAGGTAAATAAGTTAGCTGATAAATTGTATAATACATATTTATCAGACTGTCGATAAAGGCACATCTGCGTCGTCAGCGCCATTTCGGCAGGCAAAAAGCCTAGCCGAAATAACGCTTCCTAGCATCTGCACCTTTCTCAACAGTCTGGATAGATACTTTTTTCAATAAGCTAATTTATATATATTATAGCGGAAAAAACAGAGGTTGTCAACCTATATTTTACAATTTTATACCATACGGAGGGAATAGCTTGAACATTCGGGATTTCATTTCAGGCGACTGCTTTGACGCCTATAAATGGCTCGGGGCGCATTATGACGGGAAAGGAACGTGGTTCCGCGTTTACGCCCCCAATGCTGAGGGGATATCTGTCATAGGAGATTTCAACGGCTGGAACGACTGGTACATGAACCGCACCGGCGACGGAAAGTTCTGGGAGCTGTACATAGACGGCGCAAAACCTGGACAGATGTACAAGTATAAGGTGCTTCACGGCGGGAATATCACGGAGCGCTGCGATCCCGTGGGCTTCGGAATGGAGCTGCGCCCTAAGTTTGCGTCCGTTATCAGGGATATGGAGTACCAGTTCCATGACCTGGAATGGATGGAGAAGCGCCATACCTGGCACGGCGACGCGCTGAATATCTATGAGGTTCACCTCGGCAGCTGGCACACTGATCCTGACGATGAAAACGGCTGGTACAGGTACGAGGAGATAGCCCCGCGCCTTGTGAAGTACTGCAAGGAGCACGGCTATAACTGCATCGAGCTCATGCCGCTCAACGAATACCCCTGCGATGAAAGCTGGGGCTACCAGGCGACCGGATTTTTCTCGCCCACCTCGCGGTACGGTACTGCTGAGGGGCTCAAGAAGCTGGTGGACTGCTGTCATGCTTCCGGGATCGCGGTGCTTATGGACTATGTTCCGGTGCATTTTGCGGTGGACGGATATGCGCTTGCCCAGTTTGACGGCACTCCGACATACGAATCCGAGTTCAGGGATATCGCGTTCAGCGAGTGGGGCAGCTGTAATTTTGACTTCACCAAGGGTCATGTGTGCAGCTTCCTGAAATCCGCGGCGAACTACTGGCTTACGGAATACCACTTTGACGGTCTGCGCATGGACGCGATCAGCCGAGTCATCTACTATATGGGAGACCCCAGCCGCGGTGAGAACGTATGCGGCGTGAGATTCCTGAAATCGCTCAACCGCGGACTGAAGTGGATAAATCCTTCGGCTATACTCTGCGCGGAGGATTCCACGGACTATCCTATGGTAACAAAGCCGGTGGACGAAGGCGGACTTGGCTTTGACTACAAGTGGGATATGGGCTGGATGAACGACACGCTGAACTACTTCCGGACGCCCCCGGACGAGCGCGTTGACCATTATCACAAGCTGACGTTTTCAATGATGTATTTTTACAGCGAGAAGTATATCCTTCCGCTGTCGCATGATGAGAATGTACACGGCAAGGCTACCATTATCCAGAAGATGTACGGCGGCTATGAGGACAAGTTCCCGCAGGCGAGGGCGCTTTATATGTATATGTACGCCCACCCGGGCAAGAAGCTGAACTTCATGGGCAGCGAGCTTGCGCAGTTCCGCGAGTGGGACGAAAAGCGCGAGCAGGACTGGGATATACTGAAATATCCGATGCACGACGGATTCATGCACTTTATGAAGAAGCTGTGCAATATGTATATGCAGTATCCGGCGCTTTCCCGCTGGGACGATACTACGGACGGTTTCCGCTGGCTGGATTGCAGCAGTCCGCTGAAGCGCTGCTATACCATGCTGCGCTGCTGCCCGGGCGAGAAAACTATCGTCTGCGTGATGAATTTCTCCGACCGGCTTCAGGAGGATTACAAGCTTGAGATCGGCGCCGGCATGAGACTCAGGCTGCTGCTGGATTCCACTGAGGACAGATACGGCGGCTGCGCTCCGCATTACCCTGGGACTATGACGGCAGGCTCCAACGGCTGCGTAAAGCTCAGCGTACCGAGATATTCCGCAGCGTACTATGAGCTTGTGAAAGCCCCGGCAGGTCAGACCGCCCCTAAGCGCCCGAGAAAGAAAAAACACTGAATCCCATAAAAGCCCCGTGTTAAGCCAAATAACGCGGGGCTTGAAAATTTTTTTGATTTTTTTCGATTTTTTTTGAGAAAATGCTTGACAAAATAAAAAAGATGTGCTATAATAAACAAGTCGTTGAGAGCACGACAAAAAACAAAGCTCCAATAACCTAGAAATGGACAGGTGGCTGAGCTGGTCTAAGGCGCACGATTGGAAATCGTGTAACGATTAAACCCGTTCGAGGGTTCGAATCCCTCCCTGTCCGCCAATTATAACCCGCACAATCTGTGCGGGTTATATGTTTTTGTCAGGAAAACGAATCTTTTAAATAAGCATCATGGAGGCAGTTATGGCTAGATTTGAATTTACAAAGGACCTTGAAACAGGCAACTCGCTGATTGACAGAGAGCACCGCGAGCTTCTCGCAGCGGCAAACAAGCTTATGGAGGCTTGTTCCGCCGGAAAGGGCAGGGGACAGGTGAGCGAAATGGTGAAATTCCTGAACGATTATGTGGAGCGCCACTTCGCTGATGAGGAAAAGCTCCAGAAGCAGAGCGGTTATCCGGGCTATGAGGGACACCGGGCTTTCCACGAGAAATACAAGCAGACGCTCAGGGAGATAACCGCCGGTATTTCGGATTCCGGGGTCTCCATTGCCGACCTGGCGAAGATCAACGGTCACATCGGACTGCTGGTGACGCATATCCGCACCGAGGACAAGAAGCTCGGCGCTTTTCTCAACAAGTGAATCCTGAAGATGCCGCCCTTTTCGGGCGGCATTCAGCTTGTCGAAAAAATCTAAATTTGCCCGCGAAGCGGGCATTTGAAATCCATTTTTTGCCCCAGCTCTGCCGGGGCAAAAAATACTTTTATCCCAGCAAGTGTGCGAATTATCAGCGTAGCTGATAATGAGTGCGCGCGGAAGCGAAGCTGGGGACTTGGGCAAAGCCCAAAGTCCAGGGATTGTTCGGCGGAAAAGCCCCTTTAGGGGATTTTTCGACGGTCTCGATGCCGCCCTTTTCGGGCGGCATTTTTATTATAGATTATTTCTATTGATTGTGCGGCGTGATATAAATTATCTTGACACAGCGGGGATATAGTGCTATAATTGAAGCATATTACTTGTTGCGGAGAGAAGAAAATGACATTACAGCAGATGAAATACGTCCTGGCTATCGCTGACGAGGGGTCAATGAACAAGGCGGCTGAAAAGCTGTTCGTTTCCCAGCCGTCTCTCACCAGCGCGGTCAGGGAGCTCGAAAAGGAATCCGGAATACAGATTTTCGTCAGGGGAAGCCGCGGAGTCTCTGTCACGGCCGAGGGCGCCGATTTCCTGATGTATGTTCGGCAGGTCTGCCAGCAGTACGATATCCTGCGGCAGAAATACGGCGGTTCCGGGAATGTGAAGCGCAAGTTCGGCGTATCGACCCAGCACTATTCGTTCGCGGTGAAAGCGTTCGTTGAAATGGTCAAGCGCTTCGGCACACTGAATTTTGAGTTCGCCATCCGCGAGACCCGCACCATGGACGTGCTGAATGATGTCGGCAGCTTCCGCAGTGAGATAGGAATAATCTACCAGTGCGATTACAACCGAAAGATAATCGAGCGGCTCCTGCGTGAGCAGGAACTGGAATTCGTGCCGCTCATTGACTGCCGCGCCTACGTTTACCTGTGGAAGCACCACCCTCTTGCCGGAGAAAGCTCCATAGGGATAGAGCAGCTGGCGGATTATCCCTGCATGGTTTTCGAGCAGGGGGACGGCGCTTCCGGATTCCTTGCGGAGGAGATACTCACCGATAACGACTACCCGCGTATGATACGCAGCAGCGACCGCGCGACCCAGCTGAACCTTATGATAGGACTTAACGGCTACACGCTCTGCTCCGGAATAATCTGCGAGGAGCTCAACGGCAGCGATTTCCGCGCAGTGCCGTTCCGCGAGGACGAGCATAACCGCAACACGATAATGGAGATCGGCTATATAGTCAAGAAGCACAGCATGCTCAGCGATATCGGAGACGTGTATATCAGCGAGGTGCGCAGATATCTGAGCCAGTGCGGAGAACTCAAGGAGGACAAGAGATGAGCCACATTTTTGAATACAGCGACGTGCTGAAGCTGAAAGCCGCCTGTGCGGAGCATTATCCGGATCACGTGCATTTTCATGACGGCTGCGGCGGGCAGTACTTTTCCCTTGATGAGAGGAACGACGGTCTGCGGGAGTTTATCTGCGGCTATTTCGCGGAAATCGGACTGACTTCAGATTTCGCAGACGACGGACTTATTTTCACAGTTTCGGAGAAATAATCAAAAATCATCAGACAGGTGTTCATTTTTTTGAAAAGCTGCCGATATATAATATAGAAGCTGCCGCCAGTATGCTGGGAGGCAGTCCAAAAAATTATTTTTCTATTGACTTGACGAGGAAAATATTATATAATAATACTGTATACAATTTCGTATATCTGGAGGTATTGGTATGAAGCTATTGAAGAAAATTACTGCTGTGCTGGCGGCGTTCGCACTTATGTTCACGCTGACGGATACGGCTATTTTAGGGGAACTGATCAACGAAGCAGGAAAGGCGTTTGCAGCAGATCTGATTCCTATTTCTGAGATCACGCTGGACAGCGTTCCTGCGTCACCGGAGGCGGGAAAGAGCTTCTGGGGGACTTCTGCCATAAGGACCAACAGAGAAACGGCTATCCGCGAGAAAAAGGTGACATGGTACCTTGACGACGGCAGCAATACCGTTGTGACCGGAAACGCTGGCTACAACAAGAAGTACCGCGTTGAGATATCTCTCAGAATCGATATAACCAACTATTCTGTTGAAAAAAATGCAAAGGTCTTTTATTATGTAGGATCTGCGCCGCAGGCGATGACTACCCGCACTGAGGGAGACCAGTACATAATTGCAGAGATGTCCTTTGACGCAACGCGCCTGCCGAATACGGTAAGCGCCGAGTTCGTTACGACAACGACTATCCCGGAGGGAAGCAAGGAAATCACTATCGACCCGTTCCCCTGCCATACAACGGACGCGGAGATATTAAGACAGCTCCCGGATACCGCGCTTGTACGCACCGAGGATACCACCTATACATTCGAGTCCAAGATAACATGGAAGACTGCGCTCAATACCTTTGACTACGCTACTTCCACCACATACAACCCCAACGACGTTGCACAGCAGAGCTTCAAGATCCGCGGTACATTGTCGGTGCCTTCCGGCTCACAGGTAGAGGATACCTCGACCAAGTACAACGTTTATGTCAATGTTATTGTACTGGCAGCTGACCAGCTTGCAAAGCCGACCACAACCACCGCCGAGGGCGAATACAGGACTGGTATCACAGTAAAGCTCAGTTCTTCTGAAACGATCTACTATACCATAAGCGAGAATGAGAACGGTCCTGACCCGCAGGGAGGCGTTGAGACCTCAACAAACTTCAAGTATAACGGCGGCATCAACCTTGCCGGCGTTGTTGGAACCACCAAGACCTATTACATCAAGGCGGTGGCATACAATGAGCGCTTCAATACCAGTGCTGTGGCTATGTTTACATATTCCATCACGCTGGAGCCGTCAAACCTGACCAATATACCGGAAGTCCACCTTGAGGTGCAGGCGCCGGTCGGCGGTGAGACGTTCAACACGGTCGCAACGCTTGTAACTCCCTCGTCTGACCCTGAGAGATATGGAATCGCGCTTGTTTCCGCGGTTGCCTGGATAGGCTCGAACTCCAACGGCAAGGCTGATTACAACACCAGCTATTCGATAAGCGTACAGCTCACCGCAAAGAATATGTACGCTTTCTTCTCGACCCAGGCGTTTGTAAACGGCAATTCCGCAAAGTGCATGACGAACTCCACGGGTACGCTGACGGTAACCTACACATTCCCGGGAAAGACCGAAAAGCTGGACGATTACAAGATAATCGAGCCCAAGGCGGTTTACGCTGTGAACGGCGCTTCCATAACCGATATCGGCAAGCTGCTCCCGGCAATAGTCAGCGTTGAAGCTCCCACGGGAACTCCGCTGGAGGACGGCTGCGCGGTAACGTGGGACCTCACCTCCGCAAATGATGTCTACAACCCGAAGATGGGCAAGGCGCAGCAGTTCAAGCTAAAGGGCAAGGTGTCGCTCCCGGATTACATCGACACAACGACAAACGGCGATACTGTCGAGATAGTCGTAAATGTCGGCGAGGCGGGAACTGTTACGCCTCCGTGGGCTGATCCGCTGGATTCCACTGAGGGCAAGGTCGCATTCTACGAGGAGACGAAGGTATACCTGAAGACGGTTCCGGATTACGCGACCATTTACTATACGATCGGAAACGACGCGAATATCGCCGCTCCGACCGTCACCGGCGGTACTGCGTTCTCTTCCTCCGCGCCGATAACGCTTTCCGGTATCCCCGGAGAGACCGTTGACTATTACATCAAGGCGATAGCTACCGCCCCCGGAATGAAGGAAAGCTCCGTAAGCACGTTCGTTTATACGGTCAAGATACCGAAGCTCACGGCTGAGGCTCCGACAGCGAATGTCGCTTCCGGCACATATCAGTACGCGCTGAATATCGCCCTGAACACAACGACTGTTGGCGCGGACGTGTATTATTCCATGGATCCCTCCGCGAAAAAGGACAGCTACACGAAGTATTCCGGCGTTATCACGCTGAATACCGACCCGAATACCAGCAAGACCTTCAGAATATACTGCTACTCCAAGGACACTACCGGCAGAATGTTCGATTCCGATGTGGTATCCTACACGTATACGGTAAATATTCCAAAGAACAAGGCGCTTTCGCCCTATCCCAGCAAGAATGCCGGGAATTATGAGGATACCGTGAAGCTCACGCTGGCATGCGATTCCAAGAACACTGAGATATATTATACTCTCGACAGCACCGTTGCAGTCAAGAACTTCACCAAGTATGCGGCGAACACTGTCATCACGCTGAAAAAGGATAAGTATGAGTCAACGGTTTATCTTCTCCGCACCTATGCCAAGTCTACCGACCCGAATGTTGACGACAGCCCGCTTGCGGAGTACAAGTACACGGTAGGCGTTGATTACGGAGTAAAATCCATTGAGCTTGAAAAGCGTCCGCTGAAATATTCCTATTATCTGGGTGAGCTTATCAACGTCACCGGCGGTCAGATCAAGGTTACGTATGAGGACGGAAAAACCGAGAGCATCCTCATGGACGATGATATGATCGAGGAGTTCGACAGCTGGGTGCTGGGTCAGCAGACTGTTGTCGTTAATTTCCACGGTGCAACGACAACGTTCAACATAGTTGTCCGCAAGAAGGACGACACGAGCACCGATACCTCCAAGGACAACGGCAAGAAGGACGACACTAAGACCGACGATACCACCAAAACTGACGACACTGCCAAGGACGATGATACCACCAAGACTGACGACACAACGGTCAGCCCTCCGACAATGAAAGGAAGCTCCGTAAAGGGCTGGGATCAGCTCCTGCTAAAGGTCAAGGCTGCCAAGGCGGAATCCAGGCTGGTCATCAACCTGAACGGAAATACCTCTGTTCCGGCGGACATCGTCAACGCGGCTATTTCAAAGAAAGCCACGCTTGAGTTTGTCGTGAACGACATGTTCAGTTGGGTGGTTGACGCAGGTACATTAAAGGAGAACAAGACGGTTTCAAGCGTCAGCGTTGGAATAAAGAGCACGGATGTGTATATTCCGTCAGTGCTTATAGATACGGCAGGCGACAGCGAGGTCGCAAGGATCCATACATACGGCGACAATAAGATCGGGGCAGTGCTTTACATAAAGACCGGCTGCAAGGAGAAGAACCGCTTCGTTAATATGTACATGTATAACGAGGAGACTTATCTCCTGGACTTCGTATCTACCTCCAAGGTGTCGGCTTCCACAGGCATTGCGCAGGCAAAGCCGACAGTGACCGGCGATTATGTGATCATGCTTGACACCAGAACCACGCTTCCGGGAGACGCCGACAACAGCACACGCGTTGACGCCAAGGACGCGTCCGCTATACTGAAAATGTGCGTTGGCACTTTTGGATTCGATGAAACCTGCGACTTTAACGGCGACGGGTTTGTCAATGCGCTTGACGCGGCGGCTATCCTGAGATCCATAGTTGGTCTTCTTTAAAGATTGAAGCACGGAGCGAAAACTCCGTGCTTTTTCTCTTGATTTTTCCTGAAAAATGTGGTACAATTATATCAAAGCCTACTGAAACACTGGGAAAGGAATGCCATGGATTTTGCAAAGCTTGAAAAGAACATATCGGATTTTATATACGAGGCTCAGCTTAAAATCGGTTTTGGAAGTCATAAAATGAGCATAAACTATCCGCTCGATTCCCTTAACCGCCTGCTTGGAGTGAACGCCAGCATGGAGGAAATGGAGGAGTATCTCAGCAGATTCGCTGATTACGCTGAGGAGCGCCTGGGGCGGGTGGAATTCGAGAGGCAGTACGGCGGAAAGCTCGTCCGCATTGACGTCCCGGCAAAGGGCGCGGAATATATTTATGAACACGCTGATAAATGCAGCTTCCTGCCGGAATATGTAAGCCTCATCCGGGAAAAAGGGATCACGCTGGAAGATGTGACGGCGCTTTTCCGGAAGTATTCTGACAAGGTGCACGTTGAAAAATCCGCAAACGATGAATTCGACTATCTCGTTTACTTTGAGGACGGTAAGCCGGACGGCTATTACTACTGCTTTGCAGACGAGGGGATCCAGCTGACCTATCACCGCTTCACCAAGGAGGACTACGAGTCCTTTGGCTTCTGAAAAAAACAGGTTGCCGGCAGATGATACCGGCAGCCTGCTTTTATTTAAGGGGGAAGGTGGACTGTAAATTTTATTCTGCGAGCTTTGCTCCAAGAGCCTTGCAGTCTGCAAGTGCGCCGTCATCGGGGGTCTCGTTTACGATGAGTCCCTCGCCGTTTACGAGCTCTGCGCCGTCAGCGGTAACGCGGTCAGCCCACTGGCGCATCCACTCGCCGTCGCCCCAGCCGTAGGAGCCGAAAAGCGCTACCTTCTTGCCGGAGAGCTTGCTTTCGTTGTCAGTGAAGAACGGCTCGAATTCGCCCTCCTCAAGGTTTTCAGCGCCCATTGCCGGGCAGCCGAATGCAAGTCTGTCGTAATCTGCCACGTCTCCGGAGAATTCGGAAACGGAGAAAAGCTCAGCGCCTGCGCCCTCGGCAACGGCCTTTGCCATAGCCTCGGTGTTTCCTGTGCCGCTCCAGTAAATAACAGCAATTTTCATAGTAGTTGTCCTCCTTATGATATTTTCAGAGCGCGGTATATGTCCTCGCCCTGCTCTAGTCTTTCGCAGAGATATTCCCTGCACCTGTCGTATGCCGCGAATTTCCGCCTTGCCGATTCCACACAGCCGTAGACTTTCCAGCAGCCGCACAGCTTGTAGTTGCCTCCGCCGTTTTCAACGAACCCACGCACGTCCTCAACCGGATAATCGAGGAAAAGCCCGATCTCATGCGGGAAATCGTCGCAGAAAGTGCGCTGCGAGAGCCGTTCAAGGCACTGATCCATAGTCATGTCGTCCGTGTAGCCGTATTCACGCAGAAAACCGCGGGTCTCCGGCTCTGACAGCCGTTTTGCGAGCTTTTCCGCATTGTACACGAGGATAAGGGAGCGCTCGCGGCAGGCGCATTGCTCACGGAGCACCTTTATCCGGAGACCTTTTATCGCTGCGCGGCGGTTGAACCTGCGCGCATTTCCGTCTATGTCGAACTCCCTGCGCGAAAGCGTCAGCAGGCTTGCGCACTTTATTCCAAGCAGTGACGGCGCTGTGTGGAAAGCCAGCTTCTTTTCAAAGCGCCTGCATTCTTCCGTGGACATGTCCTATCTCCTTATCTTGTGCGTTTTATGTGGTTTTACTCCGTGTTAGCGTTTACTAACATGTGCGTAAAATAAAATGCGGAACCCCGCAGCCTAGGTTAGCAACGCCTAACCAGCAAATACATAATATCATATATTCAGTGATTTGTCAAGAGGAAAGGCAGAAAAATTTTTAGAGCTGATGTAACAAAGCAACTCATAATTGTGGTATAAATTAGCTGAAAAATCGTGTGTTTTAGGTAAAACTTTTTTATTATGCCCCCTTGAAATCTGAAAGGAATTATGCTATAATAATTTTGATTGATGAGCAAAGCATACGTTTTACTTTGAATAGTCGAAATCCGAAAATCATCAGGAGGTATTCATCATGGCAGATATTCATAAGCTCTATGACCAGTGGCTGGAGAAGGCGGTTGCCGATCCCGACCTCAAGACTGAGCTGGAGAGCATAAAGTCCGACGAGGACGGCAAGAACGACCGTTTCTACCGCGATCTCGAATTCGGTACCGGCGGACTGCGCGGCGTTATCGGCGCAGGCACCAACAGAATGAACATTTACACCGTAAAGAAGGCTACTCAGGGTCTTGCTGAGTATATTCTCGCAAGCGGCGAGAAGAAGTCCGTGGCTATCTCCTATGACAGCCGTATCAAGTCCGATTATTTCTCCAAGGGCGCAGCGGAGGTTCTTGCTGCAAACGGAATCAAGGTACATATCTATAAGGAGCTCATGCCTACTCCTATGCTTTCATGGGCTGTAAGGGCGCTGGACTGCGGCGCAGGTATCATGGTTACAGCCAGCCACAATCCTGCAAAGTACAACGGTTATAAGGTATACGGCAACGACGGCTGCCAGCTCACGCTTGAAGCTGCCGAGGCAGTTCTCTCCAAGATCAACGCTATCGACATCTTTGACGGCGTTAAGTCCATGGATTTCGACAAGGCTGTCGCTGACGGCATGATCAGCTTCATCGGCGATGACGTTATCGACGCTTACATGGCAAAGGTAAAGGAGCAGGGACTCCATACGGATCTCGTTGCTGACAGCGGCCTCAAGGTAGTTTACACACCTCTGAACGGCACCGGCAACAAGCCTGTACGCCGTATCCTCAGGGAGATCGGCATTAAGAATGTCGTTGTAGTTCCCGAGCAGGAGAATCCTGACGGCCACTTCCCGACCTGCCCCTATCCGAACCCCGAGATCAAGGAGGCTCTCGCCTGCGGTCTGAAGCTCTGCGAGACCGAGAAGCCCGACCTGCTGCTTGCAACCGACCCTGACTGCGACCGCGTAGGTATCGCAGTTCCTGACGGCGATCATTACGAGCTGTTCACCGGCAACGAAGTCGGCGCGCTGCTCCTCGAATACATCTGCAAGGAGCGCATAGCTCTCGGCACAATGCCCAAGAACCCTGTTGCAGTAAAGACTATCGTTACAACTGATATCACAAAGGCTATCTGCGCTAAGTACGGCGTTGAGCTCCGCGAAGTACTCACAGGCTTCAAGTTCATCGGCGAGCAGATCGGATTCCTCGAGGCAAAGGGCGAGGAGAACCGCTACATCTTCGGCTTTGAGGAGAGCTACGGCTACCTTGCAGGCGGCTATGTCCGCGATAAGGACGCCGTTGTGGCTTCCATGCTCATCTGCGAGATGGCTGCTTTCTACCGCACAAAGGGGATCTCCCTCATCGAGGCAAGAAAGAGAATGTACGCTGAATACGGCGTTTACTTCAACAAGCTGGATACCTTCACCTGCGAGGGCGAGAGCGGCATGGAGCGCATGAGCGAGATCATGTCCGACCTCAGAAAGAACGGTCCGAAGTCCATTGGCGGTCTGGATGTAGTTGCAACCGCTGATTATGAGGCTTCCGTAAAGACCTACACCGACGGCAAGACCGAGCAGATCACCCTGCCGAAGTCCAACGTTATCACATTCTTCCTGACAGATAATGCGAGCGTAGTTATCAGACCGTCCGGCACAGAGCCGAAGATCAAGGTATACTACACCACAACAGGCGCGCAGAAGGCTGACGCTGTTGCACTCCAGGAGAAGCTGTCCGCAGATTTCACAAAGATCCTCGGCTTCTGATTGGAATATAGTTCCACATAGAACGAAAATTTTCAAGAAAATTTTCAAAAACCCCTTGCAATTGTGGGAGAGTTGTGGTATACTATATAATTGTTAATGACTATGCCATAGTCTGAACCGCTGATGGTAAGCAAACCAGGGTTTGGCATATACGGATTGAGGTGAAATTCATGAAGGAAGGTATTCATCCCGCATACGAGGCTACTGTTATCAGATGCGCTTGCGGCAATGAAATCGCTACACGCTCTACCAAGAAGGACATCAGAGTAGAAATCTGCTCTAAGTGCCATCCGTTCTTCACAGGTAAGCAGAAGCTGGTAGATTCCGGCGGACGTGTTGACAGATTTAAGAAGCGCTACAATATGGGCAAGTAATTGTTCACACGGTAGGTTTAAAGTAGTTAAAAACACACGCTCGATTTTCCTGCGTGTGTTTTTGCGTTTAGGGAGGTACTATGGAATACAAGACCATTGCGCGCCGCTGCGAGGCGCGTTTTATTGAGAAGAAGTCCGAATTCATCGGGTACCTCTGTCCGGTACAGACTGAGGAGCAGGCAGTGGCGTTCATCGAGGAAATACGCGCCGTGCACCGAAAGGCAACGCATAACTGCTATGCCTATATCCTGCGGGAGAACAACACTGCGCGCCATTCCGATGACGGCGAACCGGGCGGCACCGCCGGAGTCCCGATTTACGAGGTGCTGCGCAGGGAGGGTCTCACGGACGTGTGCTGCGTGGTTACGCGGTATTTCGGCGGAATTCTGCTGGGAGCGGGGGGGCTGGTCCGCGCGTACACCAAAGGCGCAAAGGACGCAGTGGACGCGGCTCAGATAAAGTGCATGGCGGCAGCAGTGAAGCTCCTTGTTACGGTGGATTACGGACTTTACGGCAGGCTGGCGCAGATATTCGCGGAATATGACGCACGGGTTGACGAGGAGAAATTCGCCGACAACGTTCAGATTACCCTCCATATCCGTGAGGAAAACGCCGGGGCGCTTACGGACAAGCTGGTGGATTCCTGCAACGGAAACATAAGTGTGGAAGAAATTGAAAAATTAAACTTTGATTTTGCATAAATCAGTGCAAAGTAACACGAAATATTTGTGCAGAACCAACAAACTTGTCGAAAATCAAAAGGAATCCCGCCGCGGATTCTGTATATATTAACAGAGGGGGATTTATGCCCTTTTTTGGCGTTTTCGGCATTCGTATAATGCACTCGCCTTTACAAATACTTACGTCAGCGGCGTATTCAAAAGAACAGGAGGGAGAATATGGCTTTACCGGAGGGATTTCTTCAGGAACTTCGGGACAACAACGAAATTGTGTCCGTGATTGAAAATTATGTCGAGCTGAAGCGTTCCGGCAGCACATATTCCTGCCGGTGCCCGTTCCACTCGGAGAGAACGCCGTCATTCCACGTTTACCCGAACACGCAGAGCTACTACTGCTTCGGCTGCGGAGCGGGCGGAGACGTCATCACATTTATCCGCACCATTGAGAACCTCGACTACATCGAGGCTGTGCGCTTCCTGGCGCAGCGCTCCGGAATGGCTATGCCGGAGGACAGGGACGATGATTCCGCGAAAAAGCGCAAGCGGCTGTACGAAATGAACCGCGAGGCGGGGAAGTTCTTTCACAGGCAGCTTTTTTCCCCGGAGGGTGCGGACGGCTGGAACTACATCACCGGACGCCAGCTCACGGAGCATACTATACGGCATTTCGGGATAGGGTACGCGGTCAACGATTATCACAAGCTCCATTATTATATGAGGAATCTCGGGTTTTCGGAGGACGAGCTGATCGACGGCTCGCTGCTTGTCCGGAATAACAACCGTGTTTACGACAAGTTCGTGAACCGCGTGATGTTCCCGATTTTCGATACCCGCGGGAACATCATCGCGTTCGGCGGGCGGGCGCTTTCCTCTGACGCTCCTGCGAAGTACCTCAACAGCGCCGAGACCTACGTCTTTCAGAAGCGCGACAACCTGTTCGCCCTGAATTACGCGAAAAATTCCAAAGCAGATTACTTCATACTCTGCGAGGGCTACATGGACGTCATTTCCATGCATCAGGCGGGATTTGACAGCGCGGTCGCCACGCTCGGCACTGCGATAACGTCGACCCAGGCGCGGCTTATCGGGCGCATGGGGAAATCCGAGGTCATTCTGTCCTACGATTCGGACGGGCCGGGGCAGAAAGCCGCTTCCCGCGGAATAAACCTGCTCAGCGAGGCAGGAGTCAAGGCGCGTGTGCTCCAGATGACCGGCGCAAAGGACCCGGACGAGTACATCAAGAAGTTCGGGGCGGAGGCGTTCGCGCACCTTATCGAGAGCTCCGGCGGCGCGATAGATTACGAAATGGGTAAGCTAACCGCAGGTCTCGACCTCAATAAGGAGGAGGACAGGGCGGCGTATCTTAAAAAAGTTGTCGTTTTCCTTGCGCAGATACACAATTCCCTGGAGCGCGCCGTCTACATTTCAAAGGCGGCGGAAAACGCAAGAGTTCCTGCCGAAACGGTAGATTTCGCAGTCAAGAGCGAAATTTCACGCCAGAAGAAGAAATCCGACCGCGAGCAGTACAGGGAGCTCATCTCCCCCCGCGCAAAGGACAAGATAAATCCTGAGTCCGCAAAGCTCCCGCGGGAGGAAAAGGCGGAGCGCGGACTTCTGTGCTTCGTGTTCCACAATCAGGACAAGCTGCCCTCCGTGAGAAAGAAGCTTACGGCAGGCTTCGCCACGGAATTCAACCGCCGCGTATTTGAGTTCATGGAGGAAAAGAACAACGCCGGAATGGTCTTCACCGGCGGAATGTTCAACGAGGGCTTCTCTACCGAGGAAGTCGGCCGGATCTACGGTATACTTAATGATTTTTCGCAGTTTGCGCACAGCGCGGACGTTGCCGAGGATTATATAAAGGTGCTCAACGAGTACTATGATAATATAAAACAGAGAGATGCAGCAAGTATGTCGGACGATGACCTGCTGATGCTTGCACAAAAGTTAAAGGAGAAGAAAAGCTGATGACAGAGAACAATGGCAGCATAGCAACTCTTCACGAGCTGCTTACTCAGGGAAAGCAGAAAGGTTGCCTCACCACAAAGGAGATCACTGATGTCCTGGAGGAACTGAACTTTGACGCTGAGCAGATAAACGGACTCTACGAGGAGCTTGAGAGCCTCAATATACGCATCGTTGACGACTACACCGCCGATCTCGATATCGAGAACCTCATCGACCTTGCGGAAACGGAGAATGCAGACGAAAGCTATGACACTGACGGAATGCTCGCAGACGACTCCGTAAAGCTGTACCTCAAGGAGATAGGCCGTATCCCGCTGCTCACCACCGAGGAGGAGATAAAGCTCGCGGAGCGTATGGCAAACGGCGACGCGGCCGCAAAGAAGCGCCTCAGCGAGGCAAACCTCCGTCTGGTCGTAAGTATCGCAAAGAAGTACGTCCGCCGCGGAATGCAGTTCCTTGACCTTATTCAGGAGGGAAACCTCGGACTTATCAAGGCAGTCGACAAGTTCGACTATACCAAGGGATTCAAGTTCTCGACCTATGCTACATGGTGGATAAGACAGTCCATAACCCGTGCCATAGCGGATCAGGCAAGGACAATCCGTATTCCGGTACACATGGTCGAGACAATCACCAAGGTCAAGAAGATGCAGAGCCAGCTCCTGCATGAGAACGGTTACGAGCCTACCGAGGACGAGATCGCTGAAAAGCTCAACATGCCGCTGGACAAGGTGCGCGAGATAATCCGCATAGCGCAGGATCCTGTTTCTCTCGAAACGCCTATCGGCGAGGAGGAGGACAGCCACTTGGGCGACTTCATTCCTGACGAGGACGCACCAGCACCCGCAGACGAGGCGTGCAACAGCGTGCTGAAGCAGACACTCAGCGATGTGCTGGACACGCTCACAGACCGCGAAAAGCGCGTAATTATCCTGAGATACGGACTTATTGACGGCAGGCAGAGAACGCTTGAGGAGGTAGGTCAGGAGTTCCAGGTAACGCGTGAGAGAATCCGCCAGATAGAGACCAAGGCGCTCCGTAAGCTCCGCCACCCCACGCGCAGCAAGAAGCTGAAGGACTTCCTTGAATGATCAGCTATACATAAGGCACCCAGAACCCTCGTGTTCACCGGAGGAAAGGAAACACAGAATGAGCAACGAAAAAGTGATCGGAGAGCTTCTCAATCACGGAAAACAGAACGGCCGCCTTACGACTAAGGAGATCACCGACGCCATTGAGGAAATGGACATTGACGCCGATCAGATCAACAAGCTGTATGACGACCTTGAAAGCAACAATATAGAGATAGTTGACGATATAACCCCCGGCGACCTGGATACGGCGCTTGACGTGTCCACAGGAGATGATGACGGCGATTATTCGGCGGAGGGCATCGCAGCGGACGACCCGGTAAAGATACACCTGAAAGAGATAGGAAAGATCCCGCTGCTGACAACGGAAGAAGAGATACAGCTTGCCGAGAGGATAAGCGCCGGCGACCAGGAGGCGCGCAACCGCCTGATCGAAGCCAATCTTAGGCTCGTAGTGAGCATTGCCAAGCACTTTGTGGGACGCGGAATGCCGTTCCTGGATCTTATCCAGGAGGGTTATATCGGTCTGATAAAGGCTGTCGAGAAGTTCGACCATACAAAGGGCTATAAGTTCTCGACCTATGCTACATGGTGGATAAGACAGTCGATCTCCCGCGCTATCGCGGATCAGGCGAGAACCATCCGCATACCCGTACACATGGTTGAAACCATCACCAAGGTCAAGAAAGCGCAGAACCAGCTCCTCCACAAGAACGGCCATGAGCCCACTGTCGAGGAAGTCGCACAGGAGCTCAACATGACTCCGGAGCGCGTCCGCGAGGTCATACGCATAGCGCAGGATCCGGTCTCCCTGGAGGCGCCTGTCGGCGAGGAAGAGGACAGCTACCTCGGGGACTTTATTCCGGACGAGGACGCTCCCGCGCCTATCGACAGCGCGATGCAGTCGGTGTTCAAGGACGAGCTGAACAAGGCGCTTGATACGCTTCCCGAGCGTGAACGCGATGTGCTGAAATTCCGTTACGGAGTAGGCAGCGACAGGGCGCACACTCTCGAGGAAGTCGGCAGGCAGTTCAATGTTACCCGCGAGCGTATCCGCCAGATAGAAGCAAAGGCGCTGAGAAAGCTCCGCCAGCAGTCGCGCAGCAAGAACCTCAGAATGTTCCTGGAATAAAACACAAAAGCCTCCGCGTTCAATGCGGAGGCTTCAGTTTTTACTTTAATCCTGCGAGGATGTCGTTTGTTTTCAGATTTTCGGGGTTGTTTCCGGGGACGGGCGCGGGGGTAGTCGTATACATATTTCCGGATTTGATAAGCGAGGTGATTGCCAGGAATTCAGTTCCCAGCCGGTTTGCGATCTCGTTTTCCGGGAACATGCACATGTGCGTTGCGCACAGCGCGCTTATGCCGTATGTATAGGTCCACATGTGCTGGAAAAGCACGGCTGCCTGCTCCTGCGTCAGGTTGTAATCGCGCTGGATAACTTCGATGCACAGCGGCTCGTAATCACCCAGGCTGCCAAAGAATGACCCCGGATTCTCATTCGGGTTTGTTTCAGTCATAAATATGAGGTGGAACAGCTTCGGCTCGCGTATGGCGAACCTTACCATGCGTATTCCGGCTTCCTTGAAGGCGGGCGTGAAATTTGCGATCTCGCGGATGTAGCTGTTGAAGCGCTCCGTTGCAGCAGCGCGGACTTCGCTCACTACCTCGTCCATACTGTTGAATACGGTAAAGATCGGGCGGGCGGAACTGCCCATCCATTCACCGAGGTTTCGTGTGGTGAGGTGATCAATACCTTCCTTGCTGACCAGTTCCACAGCGGAAGCAATGATCTCTTCTCTTGTAAATTTGGGTTTTGGCGGCATAACGGGGCTCCTCTTTTGTCAGTAAGCTGATCTCAGCCTTTACCGGATATCTGCGGCAGTTCAGCCTGCCTGAGCAATTCAGAAACAATGTGTGCATTTCTGAGTACAATTCATTATATCATTGCTTCTAGTATTTGTCAATAGGTTTATTCCAATAAAAATAACAAAATATCAGCGTCGGCACTATAACAGGTGTCGGCGCTGATGATTGGTAACCTCTAAAAACCTCCTTCACGGCAGATTTCTATGACTTATATCATCTGCTTCGTTGTCAAACCTTGAAATACATACAGTAAACGCATTATCGCTTCGCGAAAACGCTGCGGTTTGACGCCTAGCATCTGATATAAGTCATGTACGAAATCTGCTCGTGTCCCGGTTTTTAGAGGTTACCGATTTAAATTCAGATGTATGTCATCTCAGCAGCGGGTGCCGTAAGCGCGGAACTTGCAGGTGTCCTTTGCATTGCAGTCCTCGCAGCTCTTGCGCTTTTTGTCCAGCTCTCCGCGGAAAAGACCTATCACGCCGATTATAGTCTTGCGCGGGGTGAGCATTTTGGTAGCCGTGCAGCAAACGCCTATTTTCCTTACAGCGTCCACGGAGGCGATGAGCATAGGCGCGCAGTCGAGCGGGAAATCCCCGTAGCCTGCGCCGTAGCACCAGGTCGTGGAGTATCCGGGCATATTCGCGAGGATATCCTGGCGGGCGTTTTCGTTGACCTGCTCTATCAGGGCGTTTGCCAGTGCGTCAGAGATCAGTGCCTTCATCGAGTCGGAAACGTCCAGCTTCTTCAGGAATCTGTCGGTATCCGAGGAGAGCGTGGAGCACACTATCGCCGCCTTGTCGCAGCCCCGCAGATGTTCTGCGATATCCTTGCCTTCCAGCGGAAAATCGCAGTCGGAGAGGTAAAGCTCATGTTCGTTGCGCATGATGTTGAAGACTCTCCAGACGAACTGAGGGCGCGCTTCTTTCAGGAGCTCCTGCTCGCATTCGTCTATAACCGCGCTGATACGGGAGTCAGGTTCCTCGGTATATCCCATGTAGCGCAGCGCTTCTGCTCTGTTGATTCGGGTAATTTCAGTTGTCACAGCGTATCACCTTTTCTATGCTTTCACTGATTTTTCTGGCAATATAGGGGTTGTTCATCGTGTAGAGATGAATGCCGTCTACTCCCTGGGCAACCAGGTCGATTATCTGGTCTACCGCGTATGCGATGCCAGCGTCGCGCATTGCCTCCGGATTATCGCCGTAGCGGTTTATCATCTTCGTGAACTTCAGCGGGAGGCTGGCGCCGCACATCGTCACCATTCTCTGGATCTGCTTTGCGTTCACGCAGGGCATGATCCCGGCTTCTATCGGCACTGTTATCCCGGCAATGCGGGCTTTCTCCAGGAAGCTGATAAAGGAGCTGTTGTCGAAGAACAGCTGTGAAATCAGGTGGGAAGCGCCGGCGTCCACTTTCTTTTTCAGGTTGATGATATCGTCAACGGCGCTTGCAGCCTCGGGGTGTACCTCCGGGTAGCAGCCGCCCGAGAATGACAGGTCGGAGCGCGGCTTCATGTACTCGATAAGATCGCTTGCGTGGAGGAATTCGTGCTTTGGCGGGATATTCGGATTTATGTCGCCGCGGAGTGCGAGCACGTTTTCAATGCCGCGCTCCCTGAATTCCTGGATTTTTTCGTCAATGTCGGCGTGAGTGGAGTTCACGCAGGTAAGGTGAGCTATGGACTCGGTATGGCAGTGTTCCTTTATCCGGCATACAAGGTCGGTGGTGGAGGCGCCTGCGGCGCTGCCGCCCGCTCCATAGGTCACGCTGATGAAATCCGGGTGGAGATCACCGAGCTGGTCAAGTGTGTCGTAGATGACAGAAACGTCGTTGTCCTTTTTCGGAGGGAAAACCTCGAAAGAGAAAACGGTTCTGCCGGGCTTGAATAGTTCAGGTATTTTCATATTGTGTAGATCCCTTTAGTTTTCAGAAAGATACTTTTTGAGAGCCTCTGCGATCTGCGCAGGACATGATGTGGGCTTGCTTCCGCAGGTGATCCCCTCCAGGCGGGCGATGACGTCCTCGGCCTTCATCCCGCTGACAAGGGAGGAAATTCCCTTGAGGTTGCCGTTGCAGCCGCCGATGACTTCAAGCGACTTGATAACTCCGTCCTCGATTTCAAAAACCATTTTGCGCGAGCATACGCCGCGGGGAATATATTCAAAAGTCATGTTTGTACCTCCTTATTTGTTGCCGGATCTGAGCCACTCGTCTGCAACCGCGTCAGCCACTGCCTGAGCCACGGACTTGTCCAGTGCGCTCGGGATAATGTAATCGGTGGACAGCTTGTCGTCCGTTACAAGACCTGCGATAGCGTAAGCCGCTGCGAGCTTCATTTCCTCTGTGATAGCCTTTGCGCGCACCTTGAGCGCTCCCTTGAAGATGCCGGGAAATACCAGGACGTTGTTTATCTGGTTCGGGAAGTCGCTTCTGCCGGTGCCAACGATGTATGCGCCGCTCTGCTTTGCGAGGTCGTAGGTGATCTCCGGCTCGGGGTTCGCCATCGGGAAGAGCACGGGCTTGTCAGCCATGGACTTCACCATCTCAGGAGTTACGAGGTTCGGCTTGGAGACGCCCACGAATGCGTCAGCGCCTTTAAGGGCGTCCGCGAGATTTCCCTTGACGTTGTTCTTGTTTGTGAGCTTCGCTATTTCCGCGTGGGCGGGATTGTCGTAGTGGTCATCGCGGTTGATTATTCCGCAGAGATCGACCATTATGAGATTGCCAACGCCGAGCTTCAGCAGGAACTTTCCGATTGCGATTCCCGCGGAGCCTGCGCCGTTGATAACTACCGTGATGTCGGAGAGCTTCTTTCCGGCGAGCTTTATCGCGTTGATCATTGCGGCGCCGACAACGATCGCGGTGCCGTGCTGGTCGTCATGGAAAACAGGGATATCGAGCCTTTCCTTCAGCTTTGCCTCTATCTCGAAGCAGCGGGGAGCGGAGATGTCCTCGAGGTTTATTCCGCCGAAGCTGTCGGAGATGAGCTCAATGGTGCGGACTATCTCGTCCGTGTCCTTGCTCTTTATGCAGAGAGGGAACGCGTCAACGCCGCCGAATTCCTTGAACAGGCAGCACTTGCCCTCCATTACGGGCATTCCCGCAAGACCGCCGATGTCGCCGAGACCGAGTACTGCGGTGCCGTCCGTGATCACGGCAACGAGGTTGCTGCGGCGGGTGAGCTTGTAGGAAAGCTCAGGATCCTTTGCGATCTCAAGGCAGGGCTGCGCAACGCCGGGAGTGTACGCAAGGGACAGATCCTCGCGGGTCTCTATCTTTGCGCGGGGAACCACTTCGAGCTTTCCACCCCATTCATAGTGCTTCTGGAGTGCTTTTTCTTTGATATCCATGCTTTTGTCCTTCTTTATGTATTATTTCAGGCTTTGCCCTTATGATTGACTATTTTGCTGAGAACAGGCTCCGGCGTGAGGTTGGAGCCTATCTGTATCGCGTAGTGGTTGTAGAATCCGTGGAAATCCGAACCTCCGGTGGTCAGCAGACCGTTGGCTTCTGCAATCGAGAGCAGGTCCTTCTGGTAGTCCGGGTCGGCGCTCTGATGCCATACCTCAACGCCGTCTATCTCGTGCTTTGCGGCGAGCTCCTCAAGCAGGGCGGTGCTGTCGTATACCTTCGGGTGTGCCATGACGGATATACCGCCCGACGCGCGTATCAGCGTTGTCACGAAGTGAACGTCCGGGTAGAAATCAGCCTCTGAGGCGACCTCCTCTGCGCATATTCCGTCCTTCACGTCAAAAATGGAGTCGTACACATCGCCGTAAAGCTCGGTGGTGTAGCCGTAGTCCATGAGTGCGTGCATTATGTGGCACTTGTATATCGCCTTGCTCCCGGCGGAGTAGCGCAGAATGCTCTCCAGGGTGATAGGGTACTTATCCAGCACCTTGACCGCCATGCGCTTGCCCAGATCCATTCTTCCGGTAGAGGTGCGCAGGCACAGCCCCTCGAGACGATCCGGCTTTGCGGGCATGTAGCACAGGATGTGCACCTTTTTCCTGCGCTCGCTGTCGAACGCGGAGAACTCTACGGCGGGGATAACGTTCACGTTGTATCGCTTGCCGAGAACCGCAGAGCGCGACAGCGAAGCGAGGCTGTCATGATCGGTTATGGCAAGGCAGCGGACATCGTTCCTGTCCGCCTGACGGATCACATCGGAAATGCCGAGCGAGCCATCGGAAATAGTTGTGTGGCAATGTAGATCTGCTTTCATTAAGTCACCTCGTCTGTATTTGAAGCCGGAGAACCGGCTGTCGGGGACGTTCTTGCCTGCATTATTTGCACATACGCTATTAAATATTATAGCACTTTTCGCAATTTAATGCAAGTGTTTTTTTATCATTTTACCAAATCATTGCGCAAAAGTGCACGGCTTTTGATATATGGGCTCCGGAAATGCCCGAAAAAGGATAAATAGGGTATCAGGGCATAGCAGGTTTTGAACTTCACTTTATACTCAGTAAATTACATAAGGGAGCCTCTAAAAACCGGTTTGAAAAGTGAAAATGGGTAGAGTGCGCCGAATGCGATGAAAGCCGACGAAGTAAGGCTGTATGCCTTACGAGGAGGTGCAACACGATGTTGCAGAGCGAAATAACCGGGCGACGGCATGGACGCCGTCGCATCAGAAATTTCGCTCGTTGAAAGAAGCATGCGGTGTGCTATACACATTTTCACTCAAACAAGGTTTTTAGAGGTGACCATAAGCTTCAGGGCGTGAAGTCCTGGTGAGAAAAAAAGTATGAGCCCCTGTCGGCAATGAATCAGTTCTTGACAAAGCATAAATACTATGATATAATCAGTCTGATTCGTCAGGAAAGGAGCGATAAGAATGACTGAAGAGGAAAAGATGATCGCCGGAAAGATATACGACCCTTCCGATAAGGAGCTTGCCGCGCTCAGGGCAAACGCTCACAAGCTGAGCATGGAATATAACGCGCTCCCCGAAACGGACGAAAAGCGCGGAGAGATTCTGAAAAAGCTCGGAATCAACGGAAGCTCATTTTATTTGCAGGGGCCTGTCCAGTTCGACTATGGTTTTCTGACAACGATAGGAATCAATTCCTATGCCAATTTCAATTTCACCTGCGTGGACTGTTGTCCGGTGAATATCGGAGACAACGTATTCATGGGACCGAATGTATCCCTGCTGACCCCGATGCACCCGCTGCGCTGGCAGGACAGAAATCAGTACGCCAAGCCCGATGGGACCTTTACTGATAAGGAATACGCGAAGCCGATCACCATCGGAAATAACTGCTGGATTGCCGGAAATGTCACCGTCTGCGGCGGCGTGACGATCGGCGAGGGCTGCGTTATCGGCGCGGGAAGCGTGGTAACTCGTGATATTCCGCCGAATTCCCTGGCGGCAGGTGTGCCGTGCAAAGTTATACGCGCTATTACGGAAGCGGATTCCCTTGAGAATCACCCTGAACTGTTCTGAGGATCATCGATTTATCCCAGGAATATTCTTACAGTTTCATGGCTTTGCTGATTATTGTCGTCAAAGCCAGCTTTTATGCGGTGACATCAGTTCTGGTGTTTGCGTATCGCGGCAGAAAAAGTCGAAAAACAGATTGACTTTTCAGAAGTTTTGGTATATAATAAACGCATAGCATTTATGTCTGACAAATGCCCTGCATATACGTCTGCCGGAGGCGGATTCCATGTGTGCCGGCAGGCGTTGGCGCCGGAAAGATGCTTGCCGGACAGAACAGAAGACATCTGATTCTGGATATTGGAGAATTATATGGAAAAACAAGTTAAAAGATTCAGGCTTGATTTTAGGATCACGGTTACTCTGTTCGTCATACAGCTGATAGTATTCTCGCTGCTTTTCGTGTTCGTGAATATGATGACGTCCTCCGCTGCGCGGGAGAGCGCCGTAAACAGCCTTCAGACTTCGGCAAAGGACAGGTCTGAGACAATCAGCAATTACATACAGTCGACTGAGGACAGGCTGACCGCCTACCTAAAGGCGGAACAGATATACGACCTGCTTGAAGAACCCGGCAACGCGGATAAGGCGGCGGCAGCCCAGAAATACACCGAGAGCTTCAGCAAGGACATAGACAGCCTGGAGGGCATTTACGCCAGCACCTGGGACACTATGGTGCGGACGCATACGAATCCGCAGGTCATCGGAAAGGTAACGCGGTCTGACGCGGACAGCCTCGGTAAGCTGCATGACGCGCTGGATTCCGGCGGCGTATATAACGCGGGCATAATCATCTCGCCGGCTTCCGGGGAGCAGATAATCTCCATGTACAGCAAGGTGACCGATGACAACGGCGATCCGATTGGTCTCGGCGGCATTGGGATTTACACCAGCGGGCTTGTTGAAAAGCTGAACCAGCTTCCGCTGACCGGGATAGACAATGCGGTTTATTACCTTATAAACGTCAGCACCGGCGAATATATCTTCAGCCCTGATCCGGAGAAGATAACCACTATTGCGGATGAGCCGTACATGAACGAGATCATAAGCAGAGTAAGGGACGGCGAGGGTTCAGGCTCCATAACCTATAAGGACGGCAGAGAGTACACCGCGGCGTATACATTCATGGAGAACCAGGGCTGGGCGTTCGTGCTTGCGGACAAGTCGTCAGAGGTAATGTCGTCCGTATATTCCATGAGGATACAGCTTATAATCATCTGCCTGATCAGCATGGCAGTCCTGACGCTGTGGGTATATCTGGTGGTGCATAACCTCATGCTTCCGCTGAAGCGCGTTGAGAAAGCCGCCGCAAAGCTGGAGAAGATAGACCTTGATTCCGCAAGGGAGGTAGAGGATCTTGTCAGAAGCCCGGACGAGGTCGGCACTATTGCCACAGCCGTGGTTGATATGAGCGCCTCGCTGAAAAACGCGACCGATGACGTGGCGCGTATTCTCCGGGAGCTCGCGGCTGAGAATCTCGCGGTGGACACCAGGGAGAACATCCAATACTACACGGGAGATTTCTCGCAGCTTGCAGAGAGCCTCTCGGAGATAAGGGACCAGCTGTCCGAGGTAATATCGGAGATCTACAACGTGGCAGACCAGGTAAGCTCCGGTTCGGGACAGGTGGCGTCAGGCGCCCTCACGCTTTCGCAGGGGGCGGCAGAGCAGAGCGCCTCCATTGAGGAGCTGGCAAAGAGCCTCGACAATATCGAGAAGCAGGTGCAGGCTAACGCCGACAACTGCGAGAAAGCCCGGGAGCTCATGGAAAAGACCTCCCGCTTTGTTGAGGAAGTCAACCGGAAAATGCAGACGCTTACAGGCGCGATGGGCGATATCAGCGACACCTCCGGAAAAATCGGCGATATAATCGGGACTATCGAGGATATCGCGTTCCAGACGAATATACTTGCGCTCAATGCCGCGATAGAGGCGGCGAGGGCAGGAGCGGCGGGCAAGGGCTTCGCGGTAGTTGCTGACGAGGTGCGCACGCTTGCAGGGAAATCCTCCGAGGCAGTGGGCGACACGACAAGGCTGATAGAGAGCTCGGTCAGTGCGGCGAACAACGGCGCAGAGATCACCGGTCAGACCGCCGAAGCAATGAAGACGCTCAGCGAGTACACGCTGTCCGTGAAGCGCATAGTGGACGAGATCACGGAATCCTGCGGACGCCAGCGGGATATGGTCGGGAAGATCAGCTCGGACATAAACAGGATCTCAGGCGTGGTGCAGTCCAACTCCGCCACCGCCGAGGAAAGCGCGGCGGCTTCCGAGGAGCTGTCCGGTCAGGCGGAAACGCTCAAGGGTCTTGTGGGAAGATTCAGGCTGAAATAAAACAAGCCCCCGTTCCGGAAAGGAGCGGGGGTTATTTTCATTCTGCCTGCCCGTAAACGCTCCCGGAAATACTTTCAACTTTTGCCGCATGTGATGTGGAAAGGGGAGGGTACAGGGCAATCTGCACAAACGGTTTGGTGCGGAATGCCTATTTTCAGCCCGGCGGCTTGACAATCCGGCAAATAAATAGTATCATAAGTATATTGCTGTCTGAGCGGAGGTTATTATGAAAAGAGAGAAATTAGGGAGCAGGCTTGGATTTATTCTGCTGAGCGCGGGCTGCGCCATCGGAATAGGAAACGTGTGGAAGTTCCCGTATGTCGTGGGTCAGAACGGCGGCGGTATCTTTGTGCTGGTCTATCTGGCATTCCTTGCGCTGCTCGGGATCCCCGTGCTTACAATGGAGTTTTCCATAGGCAGGGCAGCGCAGAAAAGCCCGGTAAGGATGTATCAGCAGCTGGAGCCGCAGGGCACTAAGTGGCACATTCACGGAAAGGCGGCAATGGCAGGCGCATACCTGCTGATGATGTTCTACACGACAGTTGCCGGCTGGATGGTGCGGTATTTCGTGTCCACGGCGGCGGGAGATACGGCAGGACTTGATTCGGCAGGCATAGCGGATTTTTTCAGCGGCGTCCTGGCGGACGCTCCGCAAATGGTGCTGTACATGGGCGTTGTCATCGCGGCCGCCGTCCTGGTGTGCTCCATAGGGCTGGAGAACGGTCTGGAGCGCGTGACAAAGGTCATGATGCTGGCGCTGCTCGCGATAATGATAGTTCTCGCGGTGAACAGCTTCTTTATGCCCGGCGGCGAGGCGGGTCTCGCATTTTACCTTATGCCGGACGCTGAGGCGGTGGAAAAAATCGGTATAGGGAATCTGGTAGTTAACGCCATGAATCAGGCGTTCTTCACGCTGAGCCTCGGCATCGGAGCCATGGCGATATTCGGAAGCTACATCGGCAAGGAGCGTACCCTCCTCGGCGAATCCGTGAATGTTGCGCTGCTTGACACCGTGGTCGCCGTTGCCTCGGGACTTATCATCTTCCCCGCCTGCTTTGCGTATGGGGTGGATGTGGACAGCGGTCCCGGTCTTATCTTCATCACGCTGCCGAACATCTTCAACAATATGCCCGGCGGAAGGCTGTGGGGAAGCCTGTTCTTCGTATTCATGTCGTTTGCGGCGCTTTCTACCGTCCTCGCAGTGTTTGAGGAGATAGTCGCCTGCACGCAGGATATCTTCGGCTGTGGCCGCAGGAAAGCCTGCATAGTCAACGGGATACTGCTCTTTGTGCTGTCGCTGCCGTGCTGCCTCGGGTTCAATGTGCTGGGATTCATTCAGCCGCTCGGCGAGGGCTCCACCATAATGGACCTTGAGGATTTCCTGGTGAGCAACCTTATACTGCCGCTTGGCTCCGTGGTCGTGATACTTTTCTGCGTGCTGAAAAAGGGCTGGGGCTGGGATAATTTCTTCAGCGAGGCGAACACCGGAAAGGGCATGAAGCTCAGGAGATTCATGAGGGGCTACATGACGTATGTCCTGCCCGCCATGTGCGTCCTTATCTTTGTCATAGGCATCATCAGGACATTCGTCCATTGATCCGGAGCTGGCGTGGTCAAACCGCGCCAGCTTCTGTTTTTCCGGGGAGAGCCCTGAATTTTTCAGGCGCTATTGCAAAAAAAGCGAAGTTGTGATATAATACATTATATATGCGATGTAAGGAGATGAGCGCAGATGGATATACGGGTCGGCGATGTTCTGGTGATGAAGAAGCCTCACCCCGGCTGCGGTAGCGACAGAATGCTCGTGCAGCGCTGCGGAGCGGATTTCCGGCTGTGCTGCAAGGGCTGCGGGCACGTCTTTATGATACCGCGCTCAAAGTGCGAGAAGAAGATACGCACGGTTATCCGCGAAACAGAAGCCTCCGAGCGATAGCGGCGCATGGTTCCTTTCAGAATCATGCACAGGAGGTTATAATATGAACGAAAAGCTTGCAATGGCGGAGGCGCGCTACGATGAGATAGCCGTGAAGCTCTCAGACCCCGCCGTGATCGCAGACAACAAGCTCTACCGCGAGCTTATGAGAGAGCACAAGAGCCTGACCCCGCTGATTGAGGTCTGGCAGCAGTACAAAAAGGCTCAGCGCAGCTTTGAGGACGCGGTTTCCGCGCTGGACGAGGCGGGCGCGGACGCGGAGCTCCGGGAGCTTGCGCAGGGCGAATACGATGAGAACAAGGCGCTTATGGAAAAGCTGTCCGGGGAGCTGAAGCTCCTGCTTCTGCCGAAGGACCCGGACGATGACCGCAGCTGCATAATCGAGATAAGAGCCGGAGCCGGCGGCGAGGAGGCCGCGCTGTTCGCGAACTCCCTGCTGCGGATGTACACGATGTACGCCGCGCGCCAGGGCTGGAAAACCGAGCAGATAAGCTCCAACCCGACCGAGCTCGGCGGCTACCGCGAGGTGAGCTTCCTTGTCGAGGGCGAGGGAGTGTTCGCAAAGCTGAAATACGAGAGCGGCGTTCACCGCGTGCAGAGGGTCCCTGAGACGGAATCCCAGGGGCGCATTCAGACCTCGACAGTCACTGTCGCGGTGCTCCCGGAAGCCGAGGAGGTCGATGTTGACATAAACCCGGCAGACCTCACGATAGAGACGTTCCGCTCCAGCGGCGCGGGAGGTCAGCACATCAACAAGACCGAATCCGCGATAAGGATCATCCACAACCCGACCGGCACGGTTGTCGAGTGCCAGGAGGAGCGCTCCCAGTTCAAGAACAAGGAGAAAGCGCTCAAGAAGCTGTACAGCAAGCTCTACGAGGCAAAGCTGGAAGCCCGGGACAGCGCCATTGCCGAGGAGCGCCGCATTCAGGTGGGCACCGGCGACCGCTCCGAGCGGATACGGACGTACAACTTCCCGCAGTCGAGGGTGACAGACCACCGGATAAATCTCACGCTGTACAAGCTGGACGAGATGATGAACGGCGGCTGTGACGAGGTTTTCGAGGCGCTGCGGCTCGCCGACCAGACGGCGAAGCTCCTGAAACAGGAATAGTTGACCAACAGAAAGGAAATGACCCCAGTGAAGACAGAAGTCCTGCCGTTTTCCCCGGAAAGCGCGGAGAAAGCGGCTGAAATAATGGCGGCGGGCGGAGTAGTCGGCATACCGACCGAAACTGTGTACGGCCTCGCCGCAGACGCCCGGAATGAAGCCGCGGTGCACAGCATATTCGAGGCAAAGGGACGTCCGCAGGATAACCCGCTCATCGTGCATATCAGCGCGATAGAACAGCTGAGACCGCTGGTGCGCGAGATTCCGGAGCTGGCGCTCAGGATAGCCGGAAGGTTCTGGCCGGGTCCGCTGACCATGATTTTCCCCAAGTCGGACGTTATCCCGCAGGCGACAAGCGGCGGCCTTGACACCGTTGCGGTCAGAATGCCCCGGAGCCCCGCCGCAAGGGCGATAATTGACGCGTGCGGATTCCCGCTGGCGGCTCCGTCCGCGAATCTGTCAGGGAGCCCCAGCCCGACCACCGCGCGGCACGTCCTTCGCGACATGGACGGCAGGATCCCGCTGATAATAGACGGCGGCGAGTGCGACTGCGGCGTTGAGAGCACCGTGCTGTGCTTCCCGGCGGCCGACAGAGTGAGGATACTCCGTCCCGGCGGAGTTACCGCAGAAATGCTCTCGGAGCTGTGCTCGGTGGATATCGACCCGGCTGTCACCTCCGAGCCGCCCAGGGGCGCTAAGGTGCTGTCCCCGGGAATGAAGTACAAGCACTACTCCCCGAAAGCGGAGGTGTTCATCGTGAACGCGCACGGAGAGCGGTTCCGGGACTGGTGCCTCGCCCATGAAAAGGGCAGGACGCTGGCGCTTTCCGCCGACCCGGTGGAGCATGGAATGTTCCGCTGTTTCGGGACGGACGTGCAGGCGCAGGCGCACAGGCTGTTCGCGCTCCTGCGTGAAGCGGACGATGAGGGCGCGCAGACCGTCTACGTTGAGATCCCCTCAAAGGACGGGATAGGGCTTGCAGTGTACAACCGCCTGCTCCGTGCGGCGGCATTCAGGGTAGTGGAAGCAGATGAATAGGCTGATAGTGGGACTTACGGGAATGTCCGGCGCGGGGAAATCCACCGTCTGCCGGGTGTTCGCAGAACACGGTTTTTATGTGGTTGACTGCGACCTCAGCGCCCGCGAGGTCGTGAAGCCGGGCTGTCCCGCGCTTGACGAGCTCCGCGAAAGGTTCAGCCGCGATGTGATACTCCCGGACGGGAGCCTTGACCGCCGCGCGACCTCCGAGCTGATTTTCCGTGACCCGGAAAAAAGGGCGCTGTTCAACAAAATAATCTACCCGTATATCACATATAATATCGCCGGGAAGATAAAGCAGGGCGGCGGGCTGATACTGCTGGACGCCCCGACCCTGTTCGAGGCGCGGCTGGAGTTCCTCTGCGGGAGGATAGTGAGCGTAGTCGCTGATATCGGCGTCTGCGCCGCCAGGATAACCGCCCGGGACAATATCCCGGAGGAGCTTGCAAGGGCAAGGCTCGCGAGCCAGCACGGCGCGGAGTTCTACCGCATGCGCTCGGACTTCTGCCTTGAAAACAACGGCACCGGGGCGGAGCTGTTCGCGAAAGCGGCTCAGACAGCAGAACTACTGAAAGGCAAAGCATGACTAAATACCACAGGAAGAAGCGCAGGGCACTGCCGGCGGTGATAATATGCGCCGTACTGGCGGTTCTGCTTGCGGCGGCGGGAATATTCGGGTACAGCCGCTTTGAGCTGTACACCCATCCGATAAGGTACGAGAATCTCGTTGAGCGGTACTCCCGGGAGAACGGTCTGGACAAGTACCTCGTGTACGCGGTGATAAAGACCGAGAGCGGCTTCGACCCGCAGGCGGTCTCGGATGTCGGGGCACGCGGGCTCATGCAGATAATGGAGCCAACGTTCGACTGGGTGAAATACCGCCTCGGGGACGAGGATTCCCGCTATCTGGATATGTACGACCCGGAAACCAATATCCGCTACGGCTGCTGGCTCATCGGCTACCTCTGCCGGGAATTTGGCGATGTGGACACCGCAATGGCGGCGTATCACGCAGGGAGCGGTCAGGTCGGCGAGTGGCTGGAGGACGCGGATATCTCAGCGGACGGAGTTCATCTGGACGTTATCCCGATCTCCGACACGGCGCACTACGTCAGCAAGATAGACCGGGCGCTGGCGACTTACAGGAAGCTGTACGACAATCAATGAGCGCAAGCTCATGAACAATACACAGAAAGGACTTTGAATACAATGGCTACAAAATTAACAGCAAAGGAGCTCAGGGAAAAGCTCCTCATGGACAAGAAGAACGCAGTGCTCAGAATGTCTGAGGACGAGCTGAAGAAGTGCGACAAGTTCTGCGAGGGCTACAAGAAGTTCCTCGATACCGCAAAGACCGAGCGCGAGGCCGCCGCCGAGATCGTGAAAATGGCAAAGGCGCGCGGCTTCGTGGAATTCAGCGCAAAGAACCGCTACAAGCCCGGCGACAAGGTTTACTACATGAACCGCGGCAAGTCCGTCATACTGTCCGTGATAGGCAGGGAGAGCATCGAGAACGGCGTGAACCTCGTTGCGGCGCACATCGACTCACCGCGCCTCGACATGAAGCAGAACCCGCTCTACGAAAAGGACGAGGTGGCTTACTTCAAGACCCACTACTACGGCGGTATCAAGAAGTACCAGTGGCCTACCGTTCCGCTTTCCCTGCACGGAGTTATCCTGAAGGCTGACGGCTCAAAGGTGGAGGTGAACATCGGCGAGGACGAGAACGACCCGGTATTCTGCGTTTCCGACCTGCTCCCGCACCTTGCGGACGCGCAGTACAAGCGCCCGGCGACCCAGCTCATCAAGGGCGAGGAGCTGAACCTCATCATCGGCAGCAGACCCTTTAAGGATGATGAGGGCAGCGAGCTTGTGAAGCTCAACATCATGATGACGCTCAACGAGAAGTACGGCATTGTGGAGAGCGACTTCATCTCCGCCGAGCTGGAGGCTGTCCCGGCGTTCAGGGCAAAGGACGTTGGCTTCGACAGGAGCCTTGTGGGCGCCTACGGTCAGGACGATAGGGTGTGCGCATACACCGAGCTCATGGCTGTCCTGGAGCTGGAGAACCCCGCGAGAACGGCGGTAGCTATCCTCACCGACAAGGAGGAGACCGGCTCTGACGGCAACACAGGCCTCCGCTCCGCTTACCTGAAGTACTTCATTGCCGACCTCGCGGCAGCGTTCGGCGTCAAGGGCAGGACTGTCCTCCACAATTCGCGCTGCCTGTCCGCGGACGTAAACGCGGCGTTCGACCCGACATTCCCCGATGTGTTCGAGAAGCGCAACAGCGCCCTGCTGAACGGCGGCGTGTGCGTTACCAAGTACACAGGCTCCCGCGGAAAGAGCGGCACCTCTGACGCCTCAGCAGAGTTCGTCAGCGAGATAAGAATGCTCCTTGACAAAAACGGCGTCATCTGGCAGACCGGAGAGCTCGGCAAGGTTGACAACGGCGGCGGCGGAACCGTTGCGGCTTACATCGCGAACCTCGATGTCAACACCATTGACGTGGGAGTTCCGGTGCTTTCCATGCACGCCCCGTTCGAGATAACCGCCAAGACCGATGTGTGGGCTGCCTACAAGGCTTTCGAGGCATTCGTAAATAACTGATATTTCCCTGGAAATGCCAGGGATGACGGGTATGACGGCTTACTATAACTTTTTTATATATTTTATGTTTTTCAAATTTTCTATAAAAGGGTTAGGTAAACCCGTCATACCCGTCATCCCACAATCTGGAAGTTGTGCTTTTATACCAAGTTCTGGGACTTGTGGCGGGTGTGGCGGCTTACTATAACTTCTTTTATATATTTATGATTTTCAAATTTTCTATAAAAGGGTTAGGTAAACCCGCCACACCCGCCACACCATTTTTTTACAGGTGGAAGGTGTGGAGGGTTACTATATACTTTTTTATATATTTTCTTTCTGATTTTTTTAGTAGAAAGGTTATATAAACCCTCCACACCCTCCATAATATTCACAAACGCTATAATTGTCTGTACAAACTGTACGGATTCACGCGCACCTCTGCATAGACATAGAATATGCAGAGGTGATGTTCATGTTAAAGGATAAGACCCGCACGCGCCTTAGAAAGCTCGGTGTGAAGCTGATAGCGGCGGCAATGATAATCGTGGGGCTTGCGTTCATCGCAGACCTGGGGTTCCGCCCGGTGGTGGAGAGCGTCAACTACAACGAGTGCCACGCCGCCGTCTCCGCGATGATAAACCACAGTATCTCCGCCGAGCTGGAGCGCGAGGATATCAGCTACGACAGCCTTGTGGAGCTCACCAGGGACGAGGCGGGCGCGGTGTGCTCCATAGAGACCAACGCAGTCGGGGTCAACCGCCTGAAAAACAACATCGCCGACCGTCTGGAGCGGGAGCTTTCCCGCATGAGCGACATCGAGATAAAGATACCCATAGGCACGCTTACCGGGATACAGCTCCTGCACGGCAGGGGATTCCCGATAGGGATGACGGTCAGCCCGGAGGGCTACGCGCAGACCTCCGTGATAAGCGAATTCACGGAGGCAGGGCTCAACCAGACCCGCCACAGGATAATCATACAGATAAGCGTAGTTGCTGACGCGGTCATACCCGGCTATTCCTCGAGAGTGCCGGTGACAACCGCCATAGTAGCCGCTGAGACCGTCATAGTCGGCAAGGTGCCGGACGCATATACCCACGTTGTCGCCGGAGATACCGACCTTGTGGGTCTTCTCCAGGACTACGGCGCCGTGCTTGACTGACAAGGAGGACGTTTTGCAGATACAGGAAGCAGAAAACCGCGCGGCTGAGCTGCGCAGGACTATCGAGAAGCACAACCACAATTACTACGACCTCGACCAGCCTACCATTGAGGACGATGAATATGACGCCCTCATGCGGGAGCTCCGCGGGATAGAGCAGGAATTTCCGCAGCTCCTTACGCCGGATTCCCCCACGCAGAGGGTAGGCGGAACGGTGAACAGCAGCTTCGAAAAGGTAGCGCATACAGTCCAGATGGGCTCGCTCCAGGACGTTTTCAGCGAGGAGGAGGTGCGCTCGTTCCTGGCGGGAGTAATGGAGCAGGGCGCGCATGAATTCAGCGTTGAGCCGAAGATAGACGGACTTTCCGTGTCGCTGGAATACCGTGACGGAGTGTTCACCCGGGGCTCCACCCGTGGAGACGGCTTTGTCGGCGAGGACATCACGGCAAACCTGAAGACCATACATTCCATTCCGCTGAAGCTTGCCGAGGCGCTCCCGTTCATAGAGGTGCGCGGCGAGGTCTATATGCCGAAAAAGAGCTTTGCGGCTCTCTGCGAGGAGCAGGAGCGAAACGGCGAGCCCCTCCCGAAGAATCCCAGGAACGCGGCGGCGGGCTCACTGCGGCAGAAAGACAGCTCCGTGACTGCAAAGCGCAGGCTGGATATATTCTGCTTCAACCTCCAGCAGATAGAGGGTAAGGAGCTTTCCACGCACTCAGAGTCCCTCGAGTATATGCAGAGCCTCGGCTTCCGGATAATACCCGACCTGCGCGTCTGCCATACCGCCGACGAGGTGGTGGAGCGTATCCGCGGGATAGGTGAAATGCGCCGCTCCCTGCCGTTCGATATTGACGGCGCGGTGGTCAAGGTGAACAGCTTCGCGCTGCGCACGGAGATAGGCGCGACAACGAAAGTCCCGAAGTGGGCTGTGGCGTTCAAGTACCCTCCGGAGGAAAAGGAGACCACGCTCAATGAGATAGAGATAAATGTCGGCAGGACGGGCGCGCTCACTCCGGTGGCGGTATTCGACCCTGTCCAGCTTGCGGGGACGACTGTTTCCAGGGCGGTGCTGCACAATCAGGACATGATAACCGACAAGGATATCCGCGTTGGCGACCGTATAGTCGTGCGCAAGGCGGGGGACATTATCCCGGAGGTAGTCCGCAGCGTTTCCCACCGGGAGGGCTCGGTGCCGTACCATATCCCGAACGTCTGCCCGATATGCGGCGCGGAGGCGCTCCGTGACGAGGACGAAGCTGTCATACGCTGCCAGAATCTCGACTGCCCGGCGCAGCTTGCGCGCTCCGTGGAGCATTTCGCGAGCCGCGGCGCAATGAACATCGAGGGTCTCGGGGAGGCGATAGTTCAGCAGCTCCTGGACAACAAATTCATCAGCAACGTGGGCGACCTCTACACGCTGGACGTCCAGACCGTGATGCAGGTGACCGGCGGCATGAAGTCCGCGGAGAACCTGATAGCCTCCATTGAAAAATCGAAGCAGAGCAGCCTTGACAGGCTTGTTTTCGCACTGGGGATACGCGGCATAGGGCAGAAAGCGGCGAAGCTCCTCTGCGAGAAATTCGGCAGCATGGACGCGATAATGCAGGCGCTCCCGCTGGAGCTGTGCGCGATAGACGGCTTCGGCGAGATAATGGCGGATTCCGTCTACAATGCAATGCAGGAGCCGCACAGGATAAAGCTGATAGAGCGGCTGCGCTCCTACGGCGTTAACATGACCTACGAGAGCGGGAAGATATCGGACGACCTGGCGGGAAAGACGTTCGTGCTGACCGGAACGCTCCCGACCCTGACCCGCGACCAGGCAAAGAAGCTGATAGAGGAGCGCGGCGGAAAGTGCTCCGGCTCAGTCAGCAGAAAGACCACCTACGTCCTCGCCGGCGAGGAGGCGGGGAGCAAGCTCACAAAGGCTCAGGAGCTCGGGATAACAGTCATCTCCGAGGCGGAGCTCCTTGATATGATAGGCGAATGACATTGTTATGTTCGGCGCGCTGTCCTGACATCAGACAGGTCTTGATTTTCTTTGCAGTTTAGTGTATAATAAACAGCAGAAACAGCGCGAAAGCACTGTTATGCAGGCGGCAGGAGCTGCCTATCAGACTGACGTAAACTTGATAGTCGTAGCAGTCTGTAAAGTGATGACGCGTGTGATGTTCCAAGAGACAGTGCATGGCTGAGCTTGATAAGGGTTGTACATTTACCAAAACTTGGATAGGTTTATGCTGAAAGAAAATGTTCAGGGAGCTCTGCTTTTGCAGGGCTCCTTTTTCAGTATGAAAAACGGGGCGATCTCTCACCCCGTTTCGCTTATTCAAATATGCTGCACTTTACCGACGTCTTTTTCAGTCCGTTTTCGCCGTTGACGACCGTATTCCCCCAGTCGGAGAGCGCCGAGCCGTCCCATTCATTTGCGAGGTCGAGGTACTCGACTCCGCCGCCGTTGCCTTTCCAGCTCCAGGCGAGCCAGCCTATGCCGTTTTCGGCGCAGTACTGCATGATGTATTCCTCGTCAACATCGCCGTCAGTGTGGTTCCAGCCGAACTCGCCCACGATAACGCACAGACCCTTGTCCGTGGCGCGTTTGAGGTTCCCGGCGATGGTCGCCTTGTTCTTTCCGGCGGTGCCGTACATGTGTATCGAGAACATCGTGTTGCCGTCAGGGTCGGCGGCGAGAACCTGCTCGCCGAAGTCGGAAACGCTCTGCCCGTACTGCCCCCAGCCTGCGGCGTCAACCATTATGGTGTTCCTTATCCCGGCTTTCCGCAGCTCCGGAATGACGGAGGCATAGCCGTCACACCAGCCCTGACCGTCCCAAGTGCCGACCCATTCGTTGGCGATGTTCAGGATAACATAGCTTTCCTTTCCGATGAGCGCGTCCTTTACGGATATCCAGTAATCTGCGGCGGTCTCCAGCAGCGACTTGTCGTCCTTGCCGGTGATGTCGTGCACCTCCAGAATGGATATCATGCCGAGGTCGCGGCATTTGTCGGTTATCCTGTTCAGGCTCTCGGCGCTGTCCCTGGTGTACTGCTGACCGCTGCCGCATACTATGCGCACGGTGTTCGCGCCGGTCGCCGCGATAGCCTCCAGCGCGGTATCGTCCTGCGAGGTGAACCATGAGTGCGGGTGGTTTATTCCGCGCATGACGAAATCGTTTCCGTTCGCGTCAAAGAGCTTCGTCCCCCTGACGGAGAAGCCCTCCTGCTGTACCTCGTCCGGGGTGTTTTCCTCCGTGCAGCCGGAGGTCAGGGCCTCAACGCTGCTTATAATGCTCTCAACGTCCCCGGAGCTGATGTTCCCGGTTTTCGCGCAGCCGGAGCTGAGAGCCACGGCTATTGCAAGTAATCCTGCTAAGATAGAGTTCATGTGTTTCCTTTCCATTGCGGTTCCTTTCATGAGATGATACAATAATTGTACCACGTCCGGCGTGAGATTTCAAGGCGTTTTTCCCGAAAACGGGCGAAATATCCCCGGAACTGCATTTTTCTGGCAGAATACGCTCCGGGTGCTGTGAAATTCCTTTCCTGCTATTGACAGATAGGCGGCGCAATGCTATAATAAAAGTAACTATATAATATAGATAACGCAGGGCGGGATAAGCAGAACCTCCTGCGAACAAGAGGGAAAATATACATGAAAAATAACAGCATAGGGGCGCTTATCGCCCTTATTCTTGCCGCATTCCTGAATGGGTGCGGATTCTCCGGGGAGAACCCGGACACCAGCCTCCCGGAGATAGGAAGCTCTGACGGGATAGATTACTCCGGCAGTCAGGGCGGAATACGGGTGGACGATACGACCTCCGCGCCGGAGACCACATCAGCCTCGCAGACGGGCACGACCAGGGCTCCGGAGCAGACCACCTCCGCTTCCACCCAAAAGCCGGAAACCGGCAGCTCCACGTCCAAGCCCGCCGACACGACCCAGACCACACCGAAGCCTGAAAAGACCACCTCAAAAACAACGCAGACCGCAAAGCCGGAGGAAAAGCCGTCCGGGAGCTCCGGGGCAAGGGACTACAAGGCGCTGAACTACTCCGAGGTAAAGGGCGTATGGATAAGCTACATCGAGCTTGCGGACGTGCTCCAGGGGCAGACCGCCGAGGGCTTCCGCAGCGGGATCGGCGGGATATTCGACAACTGCGTTTCCCTGGGGATAAACACGGCGTATGTCCACGTGCGCTCGCACAGTGACGCGTATTACCGCTCGGAGCTGTTTCCCTGGACGAAGTACGCGGCGGGGGCTGTCGGCAGCGACCCGGGCTTCGACCCGCTGGAAATAATGATAGAGGAGGCGCACTCCCGCGGGATATCGTTCCAGGCATGGATAAACCCGCTGAGAGCCTGCGGTACCTCGCAGATCTCCGGATATAAGGGATATCCTGTGTATACGTTCGCCACTGCGGACGGCATGGCGGGGAAGTACGCGGTTGACGTAAACGGCACCTATTACCTGAATCCCGCATTTGACGAGGTGACGAAGTACATCGCCGAGGGCGCCGCCGAGATAGTTTCGGATTACGATGTTGACGGGCTGCACATTGACGACTATTTCTACCCGACAACGGACGCTTCGTTCGACAGCAGCGCGTTCAGAGCCAGCGGAGCCTCCAGTCTGGAGGATTTCCGGTTCGCGAACTGCGACAGAATGGTGTCGGAGCTTTACAGCGCCGTCAAGAAGTCGAACTCCACGGCGGTTTTCAGCGTGAGCGTCCAGGGGCGGATAGAGAACAACTACACGCAGCTCTATGCGGACGTGCGCAAATGGTGCACCACTCCGGGGTATCTCGACATGATGATACCGCAGATATATTACGGCTTTGAGAATTCCGCGGCGCCGTACAAATCCACGCTTGACGACTGGGAGGCGCTCGGCGTAAAGGGCGGTGTCCCGATAGTCGCGGGACTTTCGGTGTCGAAGGTCGGCTGCGAGGACAAATGGGCGGGCAGCGGAAAATACGAGTGGATAAACAACAGCGACATAATCTCGCGGCAGCTCGCCGAGGCAAAGAAATGCCGGAGCTACGGCGGATTCGCATTGTACAGCTATCGCAGCGTTTTCGCTCCGGAAAGCTCGGTCAGCGCCGCTGTAAGCAAGGAAATTTCGGCTCTCAGGGAGCTCATCTGACAATGGGGAAATAAAATGAACAGATTTATAAAAGGACTGACGAGCGCGGCGCTTGCGCTGTGCATTCTGGCGGGAACTGCTTCGGCGCTCCCGGCAACGGAGGAAGCGCAGCCCGGGCTCATTGACGAGGAGCCTGAGCAGGAGACAGCCGCCGACCTCATGACCGGGGAGAGCATGGTCTACCTCCCGGACGGAATGCGCGCGGTTTCGCTCACTCCGACTGTGGATTTCTACACTGGCGAGCAGACGGACGCCTCCCTTGCGGAGGAGCTTCCGGCGCTGTTTGAGGAGCTTTCCGGCTTCGACATGAACACGGTGGTCATAAACACCGACTGCGAGGGCGAAAAGTGCTACGACCTCGACATGGGCTCCGGCAGGGGGGCGCTCGGCGCGGTTATCGACTACGCGCACGACAGCGGCTTCAACGCGTACGTCCAGCTTGACGTGAACTCGCTTATCGCGGACGTAATCGCCGGGGGCGGAGGGCTCCGCGCGGGATTCGCGGCGGCGGCTCACAAGTTCGCTATGAAATACGCCTGCGAGGGAATAATCCTCAACGATTACTACACCTCCGATACGCCGGAGATGTTCGCGGAATACATGGCGAGCGGCTCCGGAATAGGCTACGGGAACTGGCTGTACGAGACCAACGAGTATGTTATACGCACCCTTTCCGAGGTCATCCGCGGAACAAGCAACACCACAGCGGTGGGGCTCCTGATAACCGATATGTGGGCGAACGTCTCCTCAAAGGAGGGCGGCTCTGACACCGCAGACGTTGTGCAGGCTCTGTTTGACGGTCACTGCGACACGAGGGAGTATCTCTCGCGGGGCTATGCGGATATGATAGTAGTCAAGGCTTACGGCACCGATTCAGACGCGGCGCTTGATTTCGACAGGGTCATTTCCTGGTGGAGCGCCCTTGCGGACGAAACGGACACGAAAATGTACGTCCTCCACCTGAACGAGCGCATAGGCGAATACGCCGGCTGGTACGAGGACCAGCTCCTGCGGCAGCTCTCGATAATGGAGCAGTTCCCGACCCTTGGCGGAAGCTGCTTCAACTCTCTGCAAGGTCTGCGGGACGACAGGCTGGGTTCCACGACCACGCTGCTGAAATACTTTGACGAGCAGATAAACACGAACACGCTGTTCGACACGCTCCAGATGATATCGCCGACCCAGACGAGCTTCGTTACATACGATTCCACGGTGAAGTTCATGGGAACCTTTGACGAGAACTTCGACGTGCTGTTTGACGGCGAAAAGGTAAAGCTGAACGAGGCGGGCAACTTCTATTTCCAGAAGGAGCTGAAAGTCGGCAGGAACAGCTTTGTCATCGAGCACAAGGGCAAGAAGATTAATTACTCGATAGAGCGCCGCGTTGACGTGCTGAGCTCCATTGAGCAGACCAAGGATATCCTGGTGGAGGGCGGCTCCCGCGTTACGCTGGAGGCTGTCGCATACAGCGGCAGCAAGGTGACCGCCATGATAGGCGGCACCACAGTGAAGCTCCGCGAGAAATCAGGAGCCAGCGAGGACCTTGACGCGAACTCCGATTACGCGAGATTTGTGGGCTATTACCGCGTCCCCGAAGGTAAGATAGGCGAGAAGCAGCAGCTCGGAAACACGTCCTATTACGCGGTTTACAAGGGGATAGAGGAGTACATGACCGGCGGCAGCATAACGATAGACGCCGAGCCGGAGCCTCCCAGGGAGGTCATCGTTGACGAGATAAAGGACCAGGCGAATGTCGGCACCGGCGAGGTAGTCGGCACGATATCCCCGGTGGTGTCCTCCTCGGAGAGCGTGACCTACATCAAGACCCTGAACAACTACACCGTGCTGTACGACAGCCAGACCACCGGCGGCGCGCCGTGCCCCGTGCTTTCGCAGCTCCCCGCGGGCTCCCTGGATTATTACAAGAGCACCTCCGGAGATTATGTGATAAGCACCTCCGGGCGCAGATACAAGGCTTCCGATGTGACTACGTTCACGGATACGGGACTTGGCGAGAACAGGCTTGCGGTCAGGGCGGTCGGTAATTCCGGCGGAAAGAGCTTCCTGAAAATACACCTTGATTACAAGTCAACATTCAATGTTACCGCTCCGGTGAGCTACGTTGACGAGGACGACGGCCCCTACGGCGTTACAAGCTTCAACGCCTCCACGGTGGAGATAATTTTCGATAACGTTACCAGCGTGACCAAGCTCCCGGATTTTTCGAGCTGCTCCATGTTCAGCTCCGGAAGCTGGGATACCGTAACGCGTAACGGCGTGCCGAAATTCCGGCTCACGCTGACCCTGCGCCAGGCTGGGATTTACAGCGGCTGCGGTTCGTATTACGATGATAACGGCGACCTGATGATAACGTTCAATGTGCCCACCGCGCCGCTTTCCGGCAAGGTAATTGTCATCGACCCGGGACACGGCTACGGCAAGTCCGCAGGCTGGCTTGACCCGGGAGCTATCGGCAATGTTACGGAGCAGTCCGTGAATCTCGCGGTTTCAAAGCAGCTTGAACAGAAGCTCACTGAAATGGGCGCGACAGTCATAAGGCTCAAAACCGAGAGCGAGTTTATCCTCACGACCACCCGCCCGTCAGTCGCGAGAGCCTACGGCGCGGATATGTTCATTTCGCTGCATTGTAATTCCGCCCTGAACGAACAGGCTCACGGCGTTGAGGCGTACTATTTCACGCCGTTCTCGCAGCCCCTGGCGGAGAGCATAAACGACAAGCTGTCGGCGTACTACGATTACAGCGTTTACAATGACGGGACCCAGAGCAGCCGCGGTGAGAAGTACAGCTACTACTGGGTGACCCTCCAGCAGGATTTTCCGTCCGTGCTGGTCGAAATGGGATTCATCTCGAACGAGCGTGAGTGCATGGTAATGGCTGACCCGTCCCGCCAGGCGGGGATCGCGCAGTCCATTGCGGACGGTGTAAAGGCGTATTTCGCGCGCAGCGGGCTGAGCTATTCCGGCAGCGGAAGCAGTGAGGCTCCCGACAACAGCGGCGTAACTCCGGAGACGCCGGACGAACCACAGGAGCCGGACGACAACACTCCGTCCCATACCGAGGAACCCACAGTTCCGGACAACGGGACTGACGCCTCCGAGCCGGAGCCCGGCAATACGTCCGAGCCGGAATCCCCCGAAACGGAGGAGCCTGCCACATCTGAGCCGGAAATCCCCGTAACTGAGGAGCCTGCGGATACTTCCGAGCCTGATACTTCAGAGCCAGATATCGGCGGAGGCGGCATAAGGGTAGAATAATTTCACAGCGGAAAGGTGCGGAACGCTCCGGCGTACTTGCATTTTTCCGCTGTCTGTGCTATAATAGGTAAGGCAAAAACGAATTTTTACCGGGGAAACCGAATACATATAAGGGAACCTCTAAAAACCTCCTTCACGGCAGATTTCTATGACAAAGGGAAACGCTGAATAAAACAAAATCGACACGTTCAAACGCGAAACTCACGCGTCTGATTTTGTTACGCTTCGCTATATTCAGCGTATCCCGTATCATCTGCTTCGTTGTCAAACCTTGAAATACATACAGTAAACGCATTATCCGCCTACGGCGGAAAACGCTGCGGTTTGGTGCCTAGCATCTGATATAAGTCATGTACGAAATCTGCTCGTGTCCCGGTTTTTAGAGGTTCCCATAAGATAATCTATGCCTGGAGGAAAATATAATGTGCGGAATAGTAGGATATATAGGTCAGCGCGACTGCACTGACGTGCTTATGCAGGGTCTGGAGAAGCTGGAGTACCGCGGCTATGACAGCGCCGGTATCGCAGTTTTCGAAAAGACCGGGATAAAGACGGTCAAGACCAAGGGAAAGCTCAGCGATATGCGCGAGAAGCTCCGCAGGGAGGGAAGCCCGGTCGGTCACTGCGGAATTGGCCACACCAGATGGGCAACGCACGGCGAGCCCAGCGACCTGAATTCCCACCCCCACTCAAACGGCAGGGTGACGATAGTACATAACGGAATAATCGAAAATTACATCGAGCTCAAGCAGTTCCTGACGGAAAAGGGCTACACCTTCACCTCCCAGACGGACAGCGAGGTGGTTGCCTGCCTGCTGGACTACTATTACTCCGAGAGAAACCCGCTCCGCGCTATCACCGAAACGCTCAAGGAGCTCCAGGGAAGTTACGCGCTCGGTATCATGTTCAAGGATTTCCCAGACAGAGTGTATGCGACCCGCAAGGAAAGTCCGCTTATCGTTGGAATCGGTGAGAACGAGTACTTCATCGGCAGTGATATCCCGGCGTTCCTGAAATACACGAAAAAGTACGTTCTTCTGGATAACGATGATATAGTTTGCATGAGGAACGACCGCGTTGAGTTTTACGATGTGCACGGACTCCCGGAGCAGAAAGAGGTCAGCGTTGCCGAATGGGATGTTGAGCAGGCGCAGAAGTGCGGCTTCCCGCATTTCATGCTGAAGGAGATACACGAGCAGCCCGAGATAGTGGCAAAAACGCTGAATTCCTGCTGCCGTGACGGCGAGCCGTATTTCGGGGACATCGGGCTTACCGATGAGCTCCTGCGGGACGTAAAGCGCGTTTTTGTCGTTGCCTGCGGAACCGCAATGCACGCCGGGATCGTGGCGCGCTATGCGATAGAGAAGCTGGCGCGGGTTCCTGTCACTGTGGAGGTGGCTTCCGAATTCCGGTATATGGATCCTATTGTCGGCGAGGGAGATCTTGTCATCCTGGTTTCCCAGAGCGGCGAGACCGCGGACACCAAGGCCGGTCTGGAGCTTGCCAGGGAGCGCGGTGCAAAGACCCTCGCAGTCGTGAACGTGAAGTATTCCGCGATAGCGCGGCAGGCGGATATGTATATCCACACGCTTGCGGGTCCGGAGGTTGCGGTAGCTTCCACCAAGGCGTACACAGCGCAGATTTCCGTGCTGTATATGCTGGCGTTCCGGTTTGCATTCGCCCGGGGAATGATAGACGAATCCCGCCTGAAAGAGCTCACGGCGCAGCTCCTGAAGGCTCCTGCGGCGATACAGAAGGTCATTGACAACAAGGACGAATGCCAGTTCATCGCAAGCAAGCTGGTTAACGCAGACAATCTGTTCTTCATTGGCAGGAGCTTTGATTACGCGCTCTCGCTGGAGGGTTCCCTGAAGCTGAAGGAGATAAGCTATATCCATTCCGAGGCGTATGCGGCGGGCGAGCTGAAGCACGGCACTATCTCGCTCATTGAGCCGGGAATACCGGTGATAACCGTAGTTACCCAGGCGGATATCCTTGCCAAGACAATAAGCAATATGGAGGAGGTCAAGGCGCGCGGCGGCTTCATTATTGCGGTCTGCCGCAAGGGGACGGTATTCGCGGAGAATACCGTAGATCTCCGGCTGGAGATAGACGCAGACCTTGACGATATGCTGCTCCCGCTCCCGACTGTATGCGCACTCCAGTTCATCGCGTACTACACGTCAGTGCTCCGCGGAATAGATCCCGACAAGCCCAGGAATCTTGCAAAGTCCGTTACTACTGAATAAATTAAAAGCTCCCCCGGATTCGGGGGAGCCTGTTTTATACAGTCATATTACCGAATAGCCTGATACCCGCGCGGTAGGACAGGATTACTGAAACCGCCGCCAGTACCGGCAGTCCTCCGTAGAAAATCACCCTGAGCAGAACAAGGCTTCCGGAGATCAATGCGAGATACAGCGCTGTCACGGCTCCGGAGAGCAGAATTACGAGCGTGAACACATAAATCAGGCTGGTGGAACGCGTACCAAGCTTCATTGCCAGCGGAAAAACCGGGCTGAGAACCGCCGCTTGCAGTACCGCGAGGCATACCGGGAGCATGATCAGCGGCTCTGCGGGAAGTCCCTGCACGATTATTCCAACGATGTTGAAAATAAGCGAAACCGCTGTGGTCATTCCGACCACAACAGCGCTTGAAGCGAACTTTGCTCCGACCGCCTGCCCGGAACTGACAGGCATTGTGCGCACTATTTTGCACCAGCCGCTGTTTACGTCATCGTTCAGCGTGTTCAGAATGAACGAGGAGAACAGGCAGATACATATAAGGTTCGCAGCTCCGAAAAGGAATATCGTCATTATCTGCCCGATATCTCCGCTCCCGCCGAACGAGCCGGCGGCAAGGCTGACAACAAGATCCGGTATGAGCATAAGCAACAAGCTTACAATGAGCTGAAACCTTACCGTGTAGATGTCCTTCAGAATGAGCCCTTTCAACATACGTTCCCCCTTTCGAGCCTTTTCAGCAGAATGAAGTAGAACCCGGCGTACAGAGCCGCGGCAATGAGATATGCCGGGATAAGCGCCTGCGCTCCGGAAAGCCAGTTTATAATGCTCAGAAAAACGGATGCGTCTTCATCTGCAAATACGCTGACTGCAATCATCAGCGGAAGAATTACAGCGATCCCTATGATAAGTCCCACGGTGAGACCGGCTTTTTCGGCGCTTTTCATCTGGATCACCAGAGGAGTGCACGCCCAGTCTACCGCGCCGCATATCGCCGCCATCGCCGGAAGCAGTACGAATATGGTGACGTCCGCTATTCCGACAAAGTAGTATACTGCGGCAACCAGCATTGAGAGCGCAAGCCCCGCCGCCATGCATATTAGGTTTTTGATCAGCATTCCCATGGCGAAAGTGTCCCGGGTGACCGCAGTCAGCACATAATCGGCATAGCGGGATTTGATGTCGCTTTCAAGGTCGCGCAGAACGAATTCCGGGATCACCAGAAGGATCAGTGGAATAATTATCGTGAGAGTATTGAACCCGTTGTTGTGCAGAATATTATCCGGCAGAAGCAGCGCCGCAAATCCCAGGGCGCAGGCGGCGGTGCAATAAATCAGCGCCCCCGTAAAATACGAATAATTCTTTGCAAAGAATGAATACAGTATGCCTTTCAAAATACGTCCCTCCATTCATCGGCGTCCCTGACGTAGTACACCATGAGCTCGTCTATGGACGGGATATCCTGCGCGATATCCGGGTATTTGTCCCCGGCGGTGGTCAGCACTTCGTTTGAGAACCTGCCCTTACGCATTCCGATTATGTCGGCGGGATCTATGCGCTTCAGCTCCTCGTCAGTGCATTTCAGGACGCGGTGCTTTTCCTTGAGCGCGTTGCGCTCCTCCGAGAAAACAAGGTGCCCCTTGTGGATAAAGCCTATGTAGTCCGCGATATGCTCCAGGTCGCTTGTTATATGCGTTGAGATAAGGATAGAGTGCGTTTCGTCCTGAATGAAGTCCATAAGCAGGTCGAGGATCTCCGCGCGCATTACCGGGTCAAGACCGCCGGTCGGTTCGTCCAGTACAAGCAGCTTCGGGTGATGCGAGAGCGCTGCTGCTATTGACAGCCGCATCTGCATTCCACGTGAGAAGCTGCCGAGCTTTTTATCTGCGGGCAGGCAGAAACGCTCCAGATAGTTGTAGTATTCCGTGCTGTCCCATGTTCTGAATATCCCGCCGAGCACCTTATCCAGCTGCTTCGCGGTCAGTGCTGCGGGAAACGGCAGGGTGTCGAAAACCACTCCTATCTGCTCCCTTACAGCCGCAGAGAGCTTCGCTGAATCCTCGCCAAGCACCGTAACAGAGCCGCTTTCCGGTCTGATCAAGCCCAGTATCGCCTTGATAGTGGTGGATTTTCCGGCGCCGTTTTCTCCGATAAGTCCCATGACCGAGCCGCACGGGACAGTGAGATACAGGTTTTCCAGCGCGAAATTGCTGTACCGGCAGGTCAGCCCTTTTATTTCAATACTGTTTTCCATTGAATTACCTCCATACATTAAAAGAGAATTTGTTTACAGAATGCCATTTGATAAATGCAGTGAGCCGCCGGGCTCATTCCATGAAAAGCCTGAGTATATCCGCGAGCTCCTCGTATTTCACGCCGCTGCGTTTCGCGGAATCCGCCGCCTTTGCGAGGTGCTGCTCTATCTCACGGAGGCTCTGCTCCCGGAGCATTTCCGGACTCTGTGCGGAAACGAAGCTCCCCCGCCCGGTGAAGCTTTCAATGAGCTTTTCCTGCTCCAGTATCTCGTAGGCGCGCTTGGTGGTGATAACGCTGACCCGCAGATCCTGGGCCAGCGCCCGCATTGAGGGCAGCGGGTCGCCCTCTTTCAGCTCGCCGGAAAGAATATGCGCCTTTATCTGCGAGGCTATCTGGTCGTAGATCGGCGTGCCGGCTGAGTTAGTTATGATAATATTCATGGATCCTCCTGAAAGTGAATATTGTGTATATCTTGTATATACAATATATCATATCGATACAATTTTGTCAAGGGGGTAAATAAAAATTTTTAATCACGGCTCCCGGAGTTCTGCATACAATAGATGAGAAAGCACAGAAAGGGGAATGAGTAATGTGCGGAATAGCAGGACAGATAGGATTTGAGCAGAACATGCGGCAGATGTCCGGAGTCATGGCGAAGATGAGCGCTGCGCTGGCTCCGCGGGGACCGGACGCCTCCGGGATATACAATGACGACAACGCGTACTTAGTCCACCGCCGGCTTATAGTCATCGACCCGGAGAACGGAGCACAGCCCATGAGCAGCGGCGGATGCACACTGGTCTATAACGGCGAGCTGTACAATACCGCGGAGCTCCGCCAGAAGATGAAAATGCAGGGCGTGGAGTTCACGGGGCATTCGGACACCGAGGTAGTCCTGAAAGCGTTCCTGACCTACGGTGAGGACTGCGTTAAGCTGTTCAACGGGATATTTGCGTTTGCGGTCTGGGACAGCCGCAAGCGGAAGCTCTTCCTTGCCCGGGACCGCATAGGCGTGAAGCCGCTGTTTTATTCGCTTACCGGGGACGGGATAATATTCGCGAGCGAGATAAAGGCACTACTGAAGCACCCCTCCGTGAAGCCGGTGATAACCGAGGACGGCGTGGCTGAGATAATGCTGATAGGTCCCGCGAAGCGCGTTGGCAGCGGAGTTTTCCGAGATATAAGCGAGATTCCCGCGGCGCACTGCGCGGTGCTGACCGGGGAGGGCTTCCGGCTGCGTTGTTACTGGGAGCTTAAAGCCGAGCCGCACACGGAAAACTTCACGGAGACCTCAGCGCATGTCCGGGAGCTGATAACAGACGCGGTAAAGCGGCAGCTCGTGAGCGATGTCCCGCTGTGCTGCTTCCTTTCAGGGGGGCTGGACAGCAGCATAATTTCCGCGATAGCAGCCGGGGAATTCAAAAAGCGCGGCGAGAGGCTCTGCACATGGTCGATAGACTACAAGTACAATCATCAGAACTTCCACGCAAGCAGCTTCCAGCCTGACGAGGACGCTCCCTGGGTAAAGCGCATGGCGGAGTTCATAGGCTCCGATCACACGAATGTGGAGCTTGACACTCCCGCGCTGGCAGACGCCCTGGAGGATTCCACCCGCGCCCGCGACCTCCCCGGAATGGCAGACGTGGACAGCTCGCTTTATCTGTTCTGCGGGAAGATAAAGGAGCGCTTCCCGGTTGCGCTCTCGGGCGAGTGCGCTGACGAAATTTTCGGCGGCTATCCGTGGTATCATCGCAGGGAAGTGCTGTTTTACGACGGCTTCCCGTGGTCGACTGCCGTCCCGGAGCGCGCCGCCCTGATGAAGCGTCCGATGACCGCCTGCGACGCTGAAGCATACGTCCGCGGAAGCTACGACAAGTGCCTTGCGAAAACGGATTATCTCGACAGCGATAACGAGACAGCGCGGCGAATGCGTGAGATGTTCATTATGAACATGGATTACTTCATGGCAACTCTGCTTGACCGCAAAGACCGAATGTCAATGGCTCACGGGCTTGAGGTCCGCGTGCCGTTCTGCGATTACCGGATAGTTGAGTACGCCTACAATATTCCGTGGGAGATGAAGTCGTACACCGGGCGGGAAAAGGGGCTTGTACGCCATGCGATGACGGGTATCCTGCCTGATGACGTACTCTGGCGCAAAAAGAGCCCTTATCCCAAGACGCACAATCCCAATTACATGGAGCTGCTCAGCCGCCGGCTCCGGGAGGTGCTTGACCGGGATGACTGCCGCCTTGTGGAGATAGTCAGCGCTGATAAGCTGCGCGAGATGCTTGATACGGGTGGAGCCAGCTTCACGAAGAACTGGTTCGGTCAGCTGATGACGGTCCCGCAGATATACGCGTATATGCTCCAGATAGAGTACTGGATGCGTGAGTACGCTGTTGAGATAAAATAAAAAATCCGGGCAGTTCAGTGGTGGACTGCCCGGTTGATTATATTATCGTCAGGTCATTCGTGATCGCAAAATCGGCAACGTCCGCGGACATTCCCTTTCCCGTTATTACTATATCGTTATGGGAAAATTCAGGAACATCTGCACAGGCGGCAAGAGTTCTGTTATCATTCTCCCTGTCGCCGATTACACAAACGGTGTAAGGTATTTCGATTTCTTTCAGGCTGTCACAGCATGAAAAAACATTGCAGCCTATCTCTTCAACGCTGTCCGGAATAGTGACCTTCTGTAACTGGCTGCATGACTGAAACGTCCCGGAGCCTATCGTTCTGACTGTGTTAGGAATGACCACGTTTTCAAAGCGGCAGGCTGCAAAGGCGCGTTTTTCAATAAGCCTGACGCCTGGCGGGAATGCAGGGGATCTCAGCGAAAAACAGCCGAAAAATGTATATGCCGGCAGAGTGTCCATGTTTCCCTTGTATGTTACCGATTCCAGCGAATGGCATTCTGCAAAGACTTTTTCAGACATGTACACTGCTTCGCTGATCACAGCCTCACGGAGATTCGGACATGACGCGAACGCTGATTCGTCTACCTTAATGCCGCTCGGAAGCTCAACGAATTTCAGCTTCTCGTTATTCCGGAAGCACCCGGGTGAAATAGAGCTTACGCCTTCCGGAATGATAAGCCTGCCGTCCGGCGAAATGACATCCTTTTCAGGAATCGCAGGCAGGACGGTTTTTGCTTTTTTTAGATCCTCCTTTAAAATGGGGCTTACGAGATCATAGTTATGAAGCTTGCCTTCTATAATACAGTATTTCCTGGGCTGTTTCCTTGTCCGGCAGTGGGGATAACTTTCATGCCAGCCGTCAAATACCTTGTGATAGTCATCGAGGGAATCCAGCGTTTCATTTACTTCCCATTCTACTGAAGTACATTCCATGCTGTTTTCATCGTATATATCAGTTTTATCGTAATCTCCCTCATCCCAGGCTGAGTGAAAATATGGCTGTTTTTTATCAGAGTAGTCCGGCAGGATCAGGTCAAATATTTCGTCCATTTCGTAGTAATCATGGTGTGAATTGAGGTTAAAATCGGCGACAAATGATACCCTGCCGGATCGTTCATCATAACTTCCGGTGTAGGGGAAGTAACTGGTCAGAGTATATTTATACACGAAATCCACTTTTTCCCAGACGCTTAAGTCCGGAATGTAATACCAGCACTTATGCTTGTAAACATTCGTGAAATATCCCCGATATTTTTCCGCAATAACAAAGTCGTAAACGGTTGTCCGGTAGAAGCTCATAAGATATCTCCTCGTCATGCTTATGCGATCTCAGCATATAATAAACGTTGCGGCTATTATATCATAATTTTTCCGATAAATCAAGGCATAAATTGATACATATAAAAAATACCCCGCCTTTTCAGACGGGGTATCGGTTGTGTAAAGTGAGCAAAAATTACTTGAGCTCGATCTTTGCGCCAGCCTCTTCGAGCTTAGCCTTGATCTCCTCAGCCTCTGCCTTGGAAACGCCCTCCTTGAGAGCCTTAGGAGCAGCCTCAACGAGCTCCTTAGCTTCCTTAAGGCCAAGACCCATAACGTCCTTAACAGCCTTGATAACAGCCATCTTAGCGTCGCCGAAAGATGCGAGAACTACGTCGAACTCGGTCTTCTCTTCAGCAGCAGCAGCGCCAGCGCCAGCAGCGGGAGCAGCAGCAACAGCAGCAGCGGAAACGCCGAACTCTTCCTCAAGTGCCTTTACGAGCTCGTTCAGTTCGAGAACGGAAAGAGCCTTAACTTCTTCGATCATAGCTAAAATCTTCTCAGATGCCATTTTAGTATCCTCCATAAAAATAAATTTTGTCGTGCGTGATCACGCAGTAAGTTTTTGTTCCGGTGAGAGCCGTACTATGCGGCATTCTCCGGAAATCCCGCGATTAAGCGGACTGCTCTTCGTTCTTCTTTGCGATCTCGTTGAGTGCGATAGCAACTCTCTGGATCGGGGACTGAAGCATGAATACGAGCTGAGAGAGCAGGGTCTCCTTGGACGGAAGCTTTGCGTAAGCCTCAACCTCTTCCTTGGAAATTACCTTGCCGTCAACAAAACCGAGCTTGATAGCGAAAGTGCTGTCCGGAACCTCGGTCTGCTTGAACAGGAGCTTGGGGGCAATGATGATGTCCTCAGCGCTCAGTGCGATAGCTGTTGTGCCGGAAAGAGCGGGCTCAAGACCCTCGATTCCTGCGATCTCAGCTGCACGCTTGAGCAGTGTGTTCTTAACTACGAAATAGTCAACGCCGTTCTCACGAAGATCCTTACGGAGCTTGGTGTCGGCCTCAACGGAGATACCCTTGTAGTCAACGAGAACACCGCCGGCAGCGTTCTTGAGCTTTTCAGCTAAGTCAGCAACATACGCCTGCTTCTGTTCGAGTACGCTTTTGCTAGGCATAAATTTCACTCCTTTACTAAATTTGCGCTGTTCAGATAAGGAGATCAGAAAAAAATCCCTTTCTGCAAAGACACAGAAAGGGAGTAGACGTTTATCTAATTCCCATTCCTCGGCAGGCGGTTTGCACCATTATAGACTTTCGTCAGCCTGCTGTCTTCAGAACAGCATAATTATTATATCATGTCAAATCCGATTTGTCAAGTGTTTTCTGAAAATTTTTTCAGTTTTTTTCTTCCTCATCGTCAGCGGCGATCTCCTCGATGATCGCGCGGATATCGTCGCGGCCTTCGCCGGTCTGCGCGGAGAATTCTATTATAGTGATGTCCTCGGCGCAGGGAAGCTCCTGCATGAGAGCCGCGCGGCGTTCCTCGCGCTGCTTTTTGGAGAGCTTGTCCGCCTTGGTGAGCACCACAACGAACGGAATCCCGCTGTCGATAAGAAAATTCACCATCATCACATCATCCTTTGTGGGCGGGTGGCGGAAGTCTATCAGCTGGAACACGAGCGCAAGCTCGCGGTCGTCGTGGAGATATCCCTCGATAAGCCCGCCCCAGCGCTCCTTTTCGGACTTGGAGACCTTTGCATAGCCGTATCCCGGCAGATCAACAAAGTACAGGTTTTCCAGCCTGTAAAAGTTGATCGTGGCGGTCTTGCCGGGGACTGCGCTGACTCTTGCCAGGCTTTTCCGGTTGAAGATCTTATTGATCAGCGAGGATTTGCCAACGTTTGAGCGCCCGGAAAAAGCTATCTCGGTGCGGTCGGACTTCGGTATCTGCCTGAAGCTCCCGTAGGATGTAAAGAATTCTGCGTTGTTGTAGTTCATATTTCACCTTAAATCAAGCCGCCGGGAGATTTCGCCCCCGGCGGTGGAATTATATCAGTTAGCCGTCAGTGCCGGAACCTTTTCCTCCGGCTCCGACTTTGCGCGGGAGCTGCGGCGCTTCATGGGAGCCTTCTCCTTGGGGGCGCAGTTCGGCAGTACGAGCGCGGTTTCCAGTACGGTGGAGATATCCTCCGCGATGACGAATTTCACGTTGTTCTTGACAACATCGTCGAGCTCGTCGATATCGGGTTCATTCTCCTTGGGAATGCACACGGTCTTTACTCCGGCGCGGTAAGCCGCCATGGTTTTCTCCTTAAGACCGCCGATGGCGAGCACCTTTCCGCGGAGGGTTATCTCGCCCGTCATTGCCACATCGCGGCGGACGGGCGTTCCGGAAAGTGCGGATACAAGCGCGGTCGTGAGCGTAACTCCGGCGGACGGACCGTCCTTCGGAACTGCTCCCTCGGGGGCGTGGACATGTATATCCTTTGTCTTCCAGAACTCCGGGTCGATATTGTATTTCTTTGCGATTGAGCGGGTGAGTGAAACCGCTATCTTTGCGGATTCCTTCATTACCTCGCCGAGGCTTCCGGTGAATTCCGTCTTTCCGGTGCCGTCCAGTACGAGGACCTCGAGCGGCATGAGAACTCCGCCCACGGAAGTCCACGCAAGTCCGTTTACCAGACCGACCTCATCGTGAGCCGCGAGGTGCTCCGGCAGATGCTTCTTTACGCCGAGGAAATCGGTGATGTTCTCATCGGTGACCGTCACCTTTTTCTCTCCGGTGACCAGCTTCTTTGCGGATTTGCGGCAGATATCCGCGATATTGCGCTCCAGACCCCTTACGCCGGCCTCCCTTGTATAGAAGTCGATGACGGAGTACAGCGCCTTGTCGGTTATCTTGACGTTTGTGGGCTTCTCGCCGTGCTTTTTGAGCTGCTTCGGCAGGAGGTGCTTCTTGGCGATGTTGAACTTTTCTTCGCGGGTGTAGCTGGAAAGCTCGATTATCTCCATTCTGTCCAGCAGCGGAGCCGGAATGGTGTCCAGGCTGTTTGCGGTGGTGATGAACAGCACATCGCTGAGGTCCAGCGGGATCTCAAGGAAGTGGTCGGTGAACGTGGTGTTCTGTTCGCTGTCGAGGACTTCCAGCATTGCAGAGGCGGGATCGCCCTTGTAATCGCTGCCCATCTTGTCGATTTCGTCCAGCAGGAGCACGGGATTCATGCTCTTTGCCTGCTTCAGGGCAGCAGCGATACGTCCGGGCATAGCGCCGATGTAGGTCTTTCTGTGACCGCGTATCTCGGCTTCATCGTGGACGCCGCCGAGGGAGATCCGCGCGTAATTCCTGCCGAGTGCGGCCGCTATGGACTTTCCGATAGAAGTCTTGCCGACTCCGGGAGGGCCGTAAAGGCAGATTATCTGCCCCTTGACGTCCGGAGCCATGGCGCGCACGGAGATTATCTCGGTTATACGCTCCTTGACCTTTTTCAGCCCGTAGTGATCCTTGTCGAGCTGCTTCTGCACCTTGTCTATATCCAGCTTATCCTTGGTTTTTATGTTCCAGGGGAGCTCAAGCACGGTATCGAGATAGCCGCGGATAACGCCCGCTTCCTGCGAGGAATAGGACATCTTCACGAGCTTCTGCGCCTCGCCGACCAGTTTTTCGGTTATCTCATCGGAGAGGTTCAGCGCCTTGATCTTTTCTATGTAGCCGTCCGCTTCCTCCTGCGGGTTGTCGCCCTCGCCGAGCTGCTTGTAGATAGCGCGGAGCTGTTCGCGCAGGTAATATTCGCGCTGGTTCTTGTCTACCTGCTCCTTTACCTGCTCCTGAATGTCTATCTCGGTCTCGATTATTTCGATCTCGCTTTCCAGCATTGCGATGAGCATTTTCACGCGGCGGAGGATTCCGTTGGCTTCAAGCAGCGCCTGCTTGTCCTCTACCTTCAGGACAACGTTGAAAACCACCTTTTCGAAGAGCTCGCCCAGATCCTCCTCGCTCATTATGCCTTCAAAGAGCTCGCGGGGCATTCTGGGGGAGATCTGAGAATACTCGGCGAAAACGTTTTTCAGGGTGCGCAGGGCAGCCGCGGCAGTACTGTCGGAGACGGCAACGGAGCGCTGCGGGAGCTCCTTTACCTCGAATTCAAGATAGTCCTTGCCGGCTGTCTGCTTTACGCGTTTTGCACGGGTAAGACCCTCGACAAGAACTCTTGTCGAGCCGTCGGGAGTGGTGAGGAGCTGGCGCACCTCTGCGATAACGCCGACCTCGTACATATCGGAAAGCTCCGGGTCGGTAACGGCGGCGTCCTTCTGCGCCACCAGGAAAATGCGTCCTGAGCCGTCAGCCGCCGCTCTGAGCGCGTTTACGGAGCGCTCCCTTCCCACGTCAAAATGGAGCACCATTGACGGAAATACGACCAGACCCCGCAGGGAAATAGCAGGGATAATTTCATTCACGGTCTTTTTGGATGTGTTCTTTTCTGTACTCATATATCAAATTCCCCTTTCTCTTGTACTATTAGTAGTAGCATATATTATATATCATCTGTCGGAAAAAAGCAAGTCCTTAATTATGCCTTTTGTGACACAATTTAGCGTAATTCAGTGAAAAATAAGTGAAAAAATCAGATAAAGCACCGGCTGGTGGAGCACATATATCCAAATGGTGTAGCGTCCGACTGTCGCCAGCCACCTGATGTGCGTGGGATAGCAGAATTTCGGCAGTCTGCCGTCCTTGGCGATGATCCCGAAATAGCTCCCCGCGATGAAAAGGAAGAACCACGGCAGCATGGGGAAGTAGTCCGAGGAGGCAAAGTACGCGTCATGGAGTCCCAGCGGGAACAGCACGCCGACATTGTAAGCCTGCATGGGCAGGTGCAGCTGAAACAGCCCGGGGATCCCGATATATCCGGTGGTGAGGATACCGCTGACGTATGTGAGCTGTACGTTCATGGTCAGCACGAAAAGCAGCACGCTCGCCGCGATACCCACCCAGGAGGGCAGCAGGTCGAACAGCTTCTGACCAAGCCCGAACAGGATCATGCTGATACCGAGGAAGTGAAGTATCCCGAACATGATAGTACCGCTCGTGAAGAACGGCATTATGAACGTCATCATCATTCCGATGAGGAAGCACTGGGCGCCGCGCTTTATATTATTTGAGGAATACCGGCAGACCGTTCCGGAAATGAATATGAACATTCCCGCAAAAATATCCCGGACAACGTCAAACCAGCTTTCAAAGAACACCGGAACATCCAGCCCGAATATGTATTTCAGGTCGTACATGGCGTGATACACCACCATGCAGATTATGGCAAAGCCTCTTATTTCATCGAGGATACCAACGCGCCCGGCGCTGGATTTTTTCTGCGTCTTTTCCATTTTCAGTACCTCTTCCGTGTGGTCGTTTGTGCAACATCTATGACATTATATCATAAATCCGAAAAAATTACAAGAACAACTTGAACACTTTTGGATTTTGTGGTACAATATAAGTTATTAAATTTGAAATTTCGATAGAACGCGAGGAAAAACGATGAAATATACCGAGATAGGCGGGGTCAGGATCGAAAAGACCGCCGCGCTTGCCCCGATGGCGAGCGTTGCGGACCGCGCCTACCGTCAGATGGCAAAGGAATACGGAGCCGCATACGTTGTCGGCGAAATGGCGAGCTGCAAGGGGCTCTGCTATAACGACAGAAAAACCGCCGAGCTGCTTTCGGTAACTCCGGAGGAGCGCCCCATGGCGGTTCAGCTTTTCGGCGCCGAGCCGGAATTCGTGGCGGCGGCGGTAAAGATAGCCGAGAAATTCCAGCCGGACATAATCGACATCAATTCCGGCTGCCCCATGCCGAAGATAGTTTCCGGGGGCGCGGGCAGCGCGCTGATGAAGACCCCGGAGCTTTTCGGCGATGTAGTCCGCGCGGCGGTGGAATCCGCTTCCGTGCCGGTGACGGTGAAGATCCGCGCAGGCTGGGACGAGAACAGCATAAACGCGGTCAGAATGGCTCAGATCGCGGAGCAGAGCGGCGCGGCGGCAGTCGCAGTCCACGGGCGGACGAAAACGCAGCTGTATTCCGGCAAGGCGGACTGGGACGTTATCCGCGCTGTAAAGCAGTCGGTGAGCATTCCGGTGATAGGAAACGGCGACGTCGCCACTCCGGAGCTCTGCCGCGAGATGTACGAATACACCGGCTGCGACCTGGTTATGGTAGGCAGGGGGAGCTACGGCAGACCGTGGCTTTTCCGGCAGATACGCGAGTACCTGGAGACCGGGAGCTATTCCCCCGACCCCTCGCCGGAGGAACGCCTGGAGATAATGCGCCGGCATATCAGGCTGATAGTGTCCGACAAGGGCGAGAAGGTCGGCATGAAGGAAGCGCGCCGCCCGGCTTCGTGGTACCTCAAGGGAATGCAGGGAGCGGCGAGGTTCCGCAACCTGTGCAGTGAGCTTACTACGCTCGAACAATTAGAGCGCCTTATAGAAGAAATCAAGACAGAACAAGGAGAAAAAGACAATGAAAGTATGTGAAGAGAAGATCCCGCCTCTTATGGTATTTCAGGAGATATTCAACGATAATGTGCTGTTTGCACGCGGAATCAGGTGGCTGGATTCCGGCAGGACCGAGGAGGAGCGTCTCAAGGGCTACGCGAATATAAGCTCCGAGCTCCTTATGACCGGAAAGACCCTCGGCGAGTACCTCACGGACGCGGTGATGTATTCAAAGTCCCCGCTTTTCGCAATGACCGTAAAGCAGCCCACCGAGCCGCGCAAAAAGGCTCTCGCCTACGATATCGCCCTGCTGAAAAAGGTCGTTAAGGAGTACACCGCCGCCGCGGTAAAGGGCGCGCTTTCCGGGCTTGACGGAGCTACCGCCGATTATTCCGCGCTCCCTGAGTACGAGAGCGGAAAGTTCACGCTGACCGCCGACCGCCTGCTGAAATTCGCGGCAAAGAACGGCACAGGAGAATTCGCCAAGCACAAGGCGTTCACCTATAAGGACAAGAAGCTGGTTCCCATTGACAACATCGACCCTATCCGCCTTACGGACCTCAAGAATTACGAGCTCCAGCGCGGTCAGGTGGTAGACAATACCGTTGCATTCCTGAACGGGCTTCCCGCGCAGAACGTACTGCTGTACGGCGACAGGGGCTGCGGCAAATCCTCCACGATAAAGGCGATACTGAACGAGTATGAGGAGCTCCGCATGGTCGAGCTTCCCAAGGCGGAGATTGCGGGTCTGCCGGAGCTTTTCGACATGCTGAAGGACGTTCCCCTGCACTTCATCGTGACCATTGACGACCTCGCATTCACCGAGGACGATGAGCGTTTCGGGATACTCAAGGCGACACTTGACGGAAGCCTTTCCGCACGTCCGGACAACATCCTGATATATTCCACCACCAACCGCCGCAAGCTGATAAAGGAATCCAACGCGGACCGCTCCGTTGACAGCATAGGCAGGAGCGACGCAGTGGACGAGAGCATGTCCCTTGCGGACCGTTTCGGGCTTTTCATAACATTCACACAGCCCAGCCGCGAGATATTCTTCGATATCGTGAGAAAGCTCGCCGAGGACAGGGAGATAGACATAGACGACAGCGAGCTCACGGCTGCCGCAGAGCGCTTCGCGCTGAAGCGCGGCGGACGCTCTCCGAGAATTGCTCGTCAGTTCACGGACTGGCTCAGCTCGCGCATTGAACTGGGATTGGATTACTGATGAAAAAAGCGTTTGCAACTTTTGGGCTTATTGCGGCGGTAATGCTCTCCGGCTGCGGCGGGGAGACGTCTTCAACGCCGTCTGAGATAATCGTCACGGGCGGGAATACCTCCGAAGCGGAGCAGGGGATTTTCCCGGTGAAGCTCCCGGACGGCACGGAGATAAAATCCGAGCCGGAGCGCATCGCCAGCCTTTCCCCGGCGGCGACTGAGATCCTCGCGGAACTCGGATATTCCGACCGGCTGTGCGCAGTCAGCCGTTACTGCGACTACCCGGACGGGCTCCCGGAGGTCACGGCGGGCAGCAGCGAGAATCCTGATATAGACAAGCTGACGGAGCTTTCCCCGGACGTTGTTTTCACGATGTCCGCGCTTGCCGAGCGCGAGATTTATACGCTTGATTCTGCCGGGATCACTGTTGTCACGCTTTCCGCTCCGAAAACGCTGGAGGATTTCGGGAAGCTGTACGGCACCGCCGCCGAGGTTTTCTCCGGCAGCGCGGCGGGAGATTCCGCGGCGGAAAAGGCGGTCTCTGAGCTTAAGAATTCTGCTTCCGGCGTGGAGCTCGGCACATTTATATATGTAACCCCGAAGCTCACCGCCGCCGGTTCCGACACATTTGAGAGCGCAGTGCTCTCCCTCTGCGGGCGGAATCTCTGCGCGGGCGCAGGCTATGCGGAATTATCTGAGGAAACGGAAGCGCCGCAGTATATCATAGCCGCAGACAGCCTTACCGAAGCGGAAATCTCCGGGAATGCCGTTTATGCCGGAATGATATCCTCCGGCGCAGAGGTGCTTTTCGTACCCGCCGGGAGGTTCGAGCGTCCCTCCGCAAGGCTTTCGGAGGTTTTCAGTGCGCTTTCAGAACAGCTTTCTTGGAGCAAAACAGCCGAGTAAATTTTCGGGCGGAACCGAACAGATTCCGCCCGATTTTTCGTTACATCGGCGAGATGACGTAGCCGTTACCGCGCCAGTAGTCGATTACCCTGCCGAGTATCGAGGCGTTTGTTTCGGACACCGCATGAAGCAGGTAAACCGCGCCGTTATGCGATTTCCCGGTTATTTTTGCGAATGCCTGCTCCGGGTCTGGCTGATTGTTCACGTCCCAGTCGGGGTAGGCGAAGCTCCACAGCACAGTAGTGTAGCCGAGCTCCTTTGCACAGGCAAGAACGCGCTCTGAGAATTCTCCCTTGGGCGGGCGCATGACGTACATCTCGTACCCGAAGTTGTCACGGACGTATTGGTGCAGAAGCGAAAGCTCCGAGTAGAGCTCGTCCGGAGAACACTCCGGCAGCGATGGGTGGCTCCATGTGTGGTTTCCGACCGTGTGACCCTCCGCGATCATGCGCTTCACGAGCTCCGGATTACGCTTGCAGTAGTCGTAGGTCACGAAGAACACCGCCCGGACGTTTTTCTCTTTCAGCGTGTCCAGGATATCGGCGGTCTTGCCGTTTTCGTAGCCCTCGTCAAAGGTCAGCCAGATACGCTGTTTATCGCTTTCTCCGATGAACAGCCCGCCCAGGTCTCCGTACTGTTTCTGCGCCTGGACCGCTCCGAGCGGGCGGTTCTGCGAGTCGGTTTCCACGCCCATTCCGTAGGCGACTTTCGTGTTGTCGTAGCTTTCGAACCTCGAATATTCTGAGGCGGACGGAGCCGCTGCGGCGACTACCGCCATTGTTACAGGCAGAATCCTCATGTTATCAGTCCTTTCTTATTTCGTATTTAAGCTCCCGCCCGGCGAAAAAATCGCTGATGCTCTGGAGGGTGGTTTCCGCTATGCTTTGCATTGCCTCCCGGGTAAAGAAAGCCTGGTGCGAGGTTATCAGCACATTCGGGCGGGAGACCAGCAGCGACAGCGTGTCGTCCTTTATCAGCTTGTCGGAGTTGTCCTCAAAGAACAGGTCGGTCTCCTCCTCGTAAACATCGAGAGCCGCGCCGCCTATCCGCTTTTCGTTGAGAGCCGCCAGAAGGGCCTCGCTGTCTATGAGCTTTCCGCGGGAGGTGTTTACGATGAGGGTTTCCGGCTTCATGAGCGACAGCGCCTGCTCGTTTATAATGTAGCGGGTATCCTCGGTGAGGGGGCAGTGCAGCGAGATTATATCCGACTGCCGGAAAAGCTCCTCGCGGCTGACGTAGGTTATCTCGCTGTCCTTTGCGGGGAAAGGGTCGTTTGCGATGACGTTCATTCCGAAGCCGCGGCATATATCAATGAAAGTCCGCCCGATTTTTCCGGTGCCGATGACCCCGGCGGTCTTCCCGTGGAGGTCAAAGCCCATAAGCCCGTTCAGGCTGAAGTTAAAGTCCCTGGTGCGGATATACGCCTTGTGGAGCTTCCGGTTCAGCATCAGGATCATTCCCATTGCGTGTTCCGCCACCGCGTATGGAGAGTACGCAGGAACCCTCACCACCCGGAGCCTTCCCCGGGCGGCGCCGAGGGCGACATTGTTGTAGCCCGCGCAGCGCATGGCGACTAATTCCACACCGTTAGCCGCCAGACCCTGCACGGTCCTTTCGCCAATGTCGTCGTTCACGAAAGCGCACACCGCGCGGAATCCCTCGGTCAGACGGACCGATTCCGGGCGCAGGCGGCTCTCAAAATATACTATCTCAAATTCCCTGTTAAGCCTGTCGAACCATATCCGGTCGTAGGGCTTGGTATCAAAAAATGCGATTTTTTCCATGTTCAGCGCTCCTTGCGATTTATTCGCTATTATTTTCTGCTACGCGCCGCGATTTATGCGATTTAAGATTTTTGTAAGATTTATGGCAGACTTTTTGTAAGAATTTCATGTTATTATAAAATCACCAAAGAAAAAGGAGGTAGTCCGATGGACAAACAGCGTGTACTCGTTGTCGATGACGACCGCGAGATCGTCACCGCGATAATCCGCCTGCTGGAGCGGGAGGGCATCGAGGCAGTCCCGGCGTACAACGGCAGGGAGGCGGTCGAGCGGCTCACGGAGGGCGAGATACATCTCATGATCATCGACATAATGATGCCGGAGATGGACGGTATCTCAGCCACGATAAAGATACGCTCCGAGCGGAATATCCCGGTGATAATGCTCTCCGCCAAGACCGAGGAGAGCGACAAGATACTGGGGCTTTCAGTCGGCGCGGACGATTACGTCACGAAGCCGTTTTCGCCTGCGGAGCTTATAGCGCGTGTGAAATCGCAGCTCAGGCGTTACATGTCGCTGGGAGATTACAACAACAGGAGCGGCGCGGACATAGTTCTCGGCGGGCTTGCGCTGCGCCGGGAGGAGCGCAGGCTGTACGTTGACGGCGAGCCGGTGAAGCTCACGCCGAAGGAGTACAGCATAGTGGAGCTGCTGATGTCGAAGCCCGGCAGGGTGTTCTCTGCCGAGGAAATTTATGAACGCGTATGGAACGAAACGGCATTTTCCGTGGAGAACACGATAATGGTGCATATCCGCAGGATCCGCGAGAAGATCGAGATAGATCCGAACGAGCCGAGATATTTAAAGGTGGTGTGGGGAATTGGATACAAAATGGAAAAGATTCAGCCGAAGCAGGGGCTTTAAGGCGCTGCTGACGGCGGTGATAATGCTGTGCGCCGGGATAATCGGCGCAATGGCGGGGTACATTTCAGAGTGCGGCTACCGTCAGAGCGGTCTGTGGCGCGATGTATTTGAGCACGAGGATTACTTCGATTCAAAAAGATATGAAAATATCCTGAATTCGGTTATGAACAAAGCAGTTGACCGCACGGAAAAGCTCAGCATGGGAACCGAGCCTGACAAGCGGGCGGACTATTATTATCACATTCACAGCGATGGCGGAAATATCCCTGTATACGACAGCTTTTACGGAGATAAGACCACGTACAGGAAAGTCGCCGCATTTGACGTGGAAAACGATGTTGAGCCGTATATAGTCATGTCCACAGTCCGGGACGAAGCTGAAGAGTTATCCTGTGTGACCGTGTCCGACGGCGTTAATGTTCCGCAGGGCGTACTGAATACATGGTATGACACATTCGGCTGTACCATACAGGCAGGTCCGGGCGTTGAACAGGTGGAATACGACCGGGCAGTCTGGAACACCGCGCAGAAGAACATGAGGATAATGCTGGCGACTTCCGCGGCGCTTGCGGCGCTGGCGCTTGCCGCACTGGTGCTTCTCTGCCGAGTGCTGTGCGAGGCTCCTGACGGGACGGTGAGAAGACCGGTCCTGCTGCTGCGCATGCCGTATGAGGTGATTTACGGACTGACGGCATTTTATGCCTATCTCATGACCTTTGCTATGCCCGATTTTTCGTATTTCGATTACGATGTTCAGTTCGGGTTTGATATAAATTTCAGAACCATAATGAATATATCCGGCGTGGCGGCAGGATTCATCCTGTTCACGGCGCTGGTCGTGTGGCTTATTCTCAGCGTCTGCGGGCGGATAAAGAACAGGGAGTTCGCCGAGGGATTCCTGTGCTGGAAGCTGCTGAAAATGCTCCGCAGGGGCGCGAAGTTCTCCGGACACGGAATACGCGGGTTCTTCCGGTTCATAAAGGAGCTCATCACGGGCGAGCTGTATTCCACTGACCGGGCCGCGCGGAAGCTGGTCTGCATGGATATCACGTTCATGGCAGTAAGCGCGGCGCTGCTTATTCCGGCGGCGATCCTGTTTGAGAGCCAGCGTTACAATTATTATACGGAATCCCTGATCGGATTTGTGATAGCGCTGCTGTTCCTGTGGCTTGTTGCGCTGGGAGTATTCATCTACGGCAGGTACCTTATAAACAAGGACGAAGCCCTCGTTGAACAGCAGATACGCGATATCTGCGCGGGGAAGTACGACAGCGCCCCGCAGCTCAGCAAGAAGTCCCCGTATCTCAGGAGCTCCGAGCTTCTGGCGAATCTGTCGCAGAGCTATGAAAAGAGCATTTCCGAGGCGGTCCGGGCGGAGCACACGAAAATCGAGCTCATAACCAACGTGTCCCACGACCTGAAAACCCCGCTGACCTCGATAATAAGCTACATCGACCTGCTTTCCAGGGAGGAGCTTCCGCCGCAGTGCATGGAGTACATCGGGGTGCTCCAGAGCAAATCCGAGCGGCTGAGATCCATTGTAGCAGACGTATTCGAGCTTGCCAAGACCGCCAGCGGCGATATCACGGTGGAGCACGAGCTGCTCGACCTGACAAGGCTTGCAAACCAGACTCTCGCGGAAATGCAGGACAAAATCGAGGCTTCCGGGCTGGGGTTGAAAACCGAGATATGCGAACCGCCGGTGGAGGTGATAAGCGACGGAAAGCGGCTGTACCGGGTGCTCCAGAATCTCCTTGACAACGCGCTGAAATACTCCCTTGCCGGAACGAGGATCAATTTTTCTCTGGAAAAATCCGGCGGCAGGGCGGTAATGACTATCCGGAACATTGCAGGCTATGAAATGAATTTCACGGCTGACGAGATACTGGAGCGTTTCGCCCGCGGGGACAAATCGCGCAGCAGCGAGGGCTCCGGGCTGGGGCTTTCCATTGCGCAGGCGTTCACTCAGGCGTGCGGCGGGGACTTCAGGCTGGACATTGACGGCGATATGTTCAAGGTTACGCTGACCTTCCCACTCAGCGAATAAGCGTATTCCCGGGCGGCATGCTGCCCGGGATTTGAGAACGTCGAAAAATCCCCTGAAGGGGCTTTTCCGCCGAACATCCCAGCCGCGCGCACTCATTATCAGCTGCGCTGATAATTCGCACACTTGCTGGGATAGAAGTGTTTTTTGCCTCGGCAAAGCTGAGGCAAAAAACGGATTTCAAAAGCCCGCTTCGCGGGCAATACCGATTTTTTCGATAAAATGTATTCCCGGGCGGCATGCTGCCCGGGATTTTTCTGTATTTGAATTGCCTTCAATGTTTCTGACGCGTAATGCACGCAATATGTAATAAATTGCGTTACATAACGCCTGTTGTATAAAAAATGTACAATATTTTGTGAAAATCCTGCGAAAAAACTATTGCTTTTTTTTAGGTAATGTGGTAAAATAAATTCAATGGTGTGGAAAGCTATGCCCCGCCGGAATTTTCCTGACAGAATAAGGAGGACCAGAGATGTCCCCGAAACTTAGCGAGCTGATAACCCTGCTGAAGGGTCACAGAGTCTTTATACAGACCCACAATTTTCCCGACCCTGACGCTATCGCCAGCGCTTACGGACTCCAGGTGCTCCTGGAGCGCTTCAAGATACCTACCACTATCTGCCACCACGGCAATATAGAGCGCACTGCGACTGCGAATATGGTTGCTGAGTTCGGGATAAACATGGTCGTGGCGTCTGACCTTACCGACATGACCAGCGAGGACTACATCATAACGGTGGATTCCCAGAAGGGCAACGCGAATATCCTTGATCTCGTGGGGAATGAAGTTGCCTGTATCGACCACCACCCAACATTCTGTCCGGCGGACTACAAGTATAAGGATATTCGCATAGTCGGCAGCTGCGCAACGCTTATCGCGGATTACTATATGTCCTATAAAATGGATATGCCGCAGGACGTTGCAACAGCTCTGCTGTATGGACTTAAAATGGATACGGCGGATTTCACGCGCGGCGTGACGGAGCTTGATATCGAGGTCTACCGGTATCTTTTCCCGCGGGCGGACAATCAGCTTATCCGTAAGTTCCAGTCCGGGGTTATCCAGTATGACGAACTGGAAGCGTTTGTTGACGCGATGAAGAACATCGATATTTACAACGGCGTAGCGTTTGCATTCCTGAACTTCCCCTGTGCGGACGCTTTCGTGGCGACTATTTCAGACTTTATCCTGAACCTTGACGTTGTGACATTCGCGGTGGTTTATTCCCGCCGGGAAAAAGGATTCAAGTTTTCGATACGTTCCGAGCTTGACGAGCTGAATGCGGGAACTATCGCGGCGGAGGCGCTAAAGGACGTTGGCTCCGGCGGCGGTCACCGTTCCATGGCAGGCGGCTTCGCAGAGGAAAGCAGGATACTGGATATAAGCATCGAGTTCAACCGGGTTATACAGAACCTGTTCCTTGACGTGATTGACGGACTCCGTCCCAAGGCGGAGGAGCCGAAGGAAATTCCGGTAGAGGAAAGCACCGATACCATGGATCTGGAGTAAATTTACAGGCGGTACGCAGTTATGCGTACCGTTTGAGATCGTCGAAAAATCCCTGGACTTTGGGCTTTGCCCAAGTCCCCAGCTTCGCTTCCGCGCGCACTCATTATCAGCTACGCTGATAATTCTGCGTAAGGCGAAGCCGTCGCTTAGACACTTGCTGGGATAAAAGTATTTTTTGACCCGGCAGAGCTGGGTCAAAAAATGAATTTCAAAGCCCGCTTCGCGGGCAAAATTTACTTTTTCGACAAGTTGGGCGGTACGCAGTTATGCGTACCGCTTTTTTATTGAAAGTGGTTGAAATTTTTCCGGAATTGTGGTAAAATATATTCTGTAAAAATATACCCCCCTGAAAGGACATAATAAAATGAATATAGCAGTAGTAGGTCTCGGATTGATCGGCGGTTCGTTCTGCAAGGCGCTCAAGGCGAACACGTTCCACCATATCATGGGCATAGACACCGACAGGGAAACGGTCCGCAAGGCGCTGGAGCAGGGCGCCATTGACGAGGAGATCGACGAGAGCCGCTTAGGCGAGGCTAATCTCACGATAATCGCACTCTACCCGGTTCCGACGGTGGAATTCGTAAAGCGCAACGCCGACAGGTTCCGCAAGGGCTCTATCGTAATTGATGTCGGCGGCGTAAAGGGCTATGTAGTCCACGGCTGTACGCCGGTTCTTGACGAAAAGGGAGTTTACTTCCTAGGAACGCACCCGATGGCTGGTACGGAAAACTCCGGATTTGATTACTCCAAGGCGGATATGTTCGTCAAGGCAAGCTACATCCTGACCCCGACTGAGAGCACTCCGCAGATCGCGATAGACCTTATTTCCACGCTGGGAAGCTGCATGGGCTTCGGTCAGGTCGTAATAGCCACCCCGGAGCAGCATGACACCAACATTGCGTTTACCTCGCAGCTTGCGCACGTTGTTTCCAACGCCTACGTCAAGAGCCCGTCCCTCCTGCGCGCGGACGGTTTCTCCGCCGGAAGCTTCCTTGATCTCACAAGAGTCGCAAAGCTCAACGAGGAGATGTGGTCCAGCCTGTTCCTGTGCAACAAGGACGCGCTTCTGTTCGAGATAAACACGATAATCGAAAAGCTCACGGAATACCGTGACGCAATGGTTGACGATGACAAGCCGCGGCTGAAGGAACTGCTGAAGGTCGGCAGGGAGCGCAAGGAAGAAAGCATGAAATACTACGGTCAGGAGAAGGCGCTGAATGGCTGAGAAACAGACTCCCGGCATCGCCTATATCGTGTCGCTGTGCGGTATAATGAGCGGCCTGGCTCTCGCCCTGATGTTCTGCCTGGGAATGATACCCAGCTTCGAATACGTCAGCCCCGCTGTCGCAGGCGTGCTGATATGGGTGATAAGGGAGCGGCTCGGAGTGAGGTACGGTCTGGTGAGCTACGCGGCTGTCGGGCTGCTTACCATGCTGTTCACCGCAAATTACGAGGCGAGCATGATGTTCGTATTCCTGCTCGGCTGGTACCCGATAGTACGGCAGTACCTTGTAAAAATAAAGGTGTTCGTGCTGCGCTGGGCGGCGAAGCTCGGAATATACGCGGCTGCCGCAGTTTCCTGCTATTTCGTGCTGATATACCTGTTCGGAATGTCACAGCTGCTTGAGGATATGGGAGAATTCGGACAGTACGGACAGTGGGTGCTTCTTGGACTAGGTGCCGTTGCGTTCGTGCTTTACGACGTCTTCCTCGGGCTGTTTTACCCGTTCTATGAAAAGGTGCTCAAGCCCAAGATTTCCAAAAGAATGAAATGATTTTTTAGATAGGAGTTTTGATATGTCAGAAAGAATCCCCCAGAGAAAGGACATTCCCGCTGAAGACAAGTGGGCAATCGAGGACATCTATCCCACAGACGAGGCGTGGGAGCAGGATTTCGCCAGGGCGAAGGGCTTTGCTGAAATCGTATCCGGATATAAGGGACAGCTTTGCACTGATTCAGCGAAGCTGCTGGAATACCTCAGAACTGACGATGACATGACAGTCGTTCTGGAATCCCTGATAAATTACGCCCAGCGCAGGAATGACGAGGACACGCGCGAATCCAAGTACCAGGATATGGTGAGCCGCCTTGAAATGCTGTTCGTTGAGATATCCGGAGCCTCCGCGTTCGTTACTCCGGAGATACTTTCGATAGACGATGACACCATGGAGCGCTTCTTTAAGGAACAGCCCGGAATGGAGCTCTACCGTCTGTGCATCGACAGGGTGCGCCGCAGAAGGGCGCACGTCCTCTCCGAGGCTGAGGAGCGCATAATGGCGCTCACCGGCGAGATGACGGGTTCCCCGGACACGATATTCTCCATGTTCAATGACGCTGACCTTAAATTCCCGGACGCGGCTGACAAGGACGGCAACAAGCACCAGGTAACTCACGGGAGCTATATCCCGCTTATGCACTCCACTGACCGCGAGCTCAGAAAATCCGCGTTCGAAAGCCTTTACGGAGTATACGAGGGCTTCAAGAATACCTCCGCGGCAGTGCTGGCTTCCCAGGTCAAGTGCCTGACATTCCGCGCGCGGGCAAGGAAGTACGACAACTCCCTTCAGGCGGCGCTGGACGGCAACGAGGTCCCGGTGGAGGTTTACAAGCAGCTTATCGAGGCAGTCCACGAGAATATGCACTATATGTACAAGTATGTGAAGCTCCGCAAGAAGCTGCTCGGCGTTGACGAGCTCCACGCATACGACCTGTACGCTCCCATTGTCAGCGATATCGAAGTTAAGATACCGTTTGAGCAGGCAAAGCAGGAGGTCTACGACTCTCTTGCGCCTATGGGCGAGGATTACCGCGCTATCTTCAAGGAGGGCATAGACAACCGCTGGATAGACGTTTACGAGAACGAGGGCAAGCGCAGCGGCGCGTATTCCGCGGGAGCAAGGGTTCACCCGTATGTACTGCTTAACCACAAGGATACTCTCGACAGCGAGTTCACGCTGGCGCATGAAATGGGCCACGCTATCCATTCCTACCTGTCCAACAAGAATCAGCCGGTGGTTTACGCGGATTACGTGATTTTCGTTGCCGAGGTGGCTTCCACCTGTAACGAGAGCCTGCTCATGCAGCACCTGCTGAAAACCACTACCGACAAGAAGCGCCGCGCTTATCTCATAAATTACTTCCTGGAGCAGTTCCGCACCACGCTTTACCGCCAGACCATGTTCGCTGAATTCGAGCTGAAGATCAACGAGATGTCCGAAAACGGCGAGAGCCTGACGGCAGACGTCCTCTGCGAGCTTTACAGAAAGCTGAACCTGCTCTATTACGGCGAGGATATAATCATCGACCACGAGCTCGACATGGAGTGGGCGCGAATCCCGCATTTCTATTACAACTATTATGTTTACCAGTATGCGACAGGATTCTCTGCCGCCATTGCGCTGAGCCAGCGTATTCTCAGAGAGGGTGAGCCTGCCGTAAAGGATTATATCGGATTCCTGAGCGGCGGCTGCTCCAAGGATCCCATTTCGCTGTTAAAGGGCGCGGGCGTTGATATGACCTCCACGAAGCCGGTTACAGACGCGCTGAAGCTGTTCGGCGAGCTCGTAGATGAAATGGAAGAACTCATGAAGTGACGGAGGCATAATGCAGACAGCTCTGAACGAAATTTATAAGCCTTATCTGGCTATGCTTTCCGGAGAGAATCCGCTGGTTTGCCTGGATAACCGCTTCTGCTGTGTGTATTCCCCGGACGGTAAGTTCCGTCCCGGCGAGAGCCTGCTCGGTTATATCCGGGAAACTGTTCCGGAGCCGCTGGGCAGAGTTATGGAGTTCACGCTTTACAGGGACGATATTTTCAGCTGCTGCCGTATCTATCCGATAAAGAATGATATCGGAGAAAGCGTGGCGTATATCTGCGAAATTTTCTCCGCCGACGCGGCGCGGCATATCGGGGAGCTCACGGAAAGCCCGTCTGACATTCTTGCGCTGTATAATGCGATAGAGCTCAATATCTCCACGGTGTGGAGAAGCTCGTCAAAGCTCAGGGTCGGGCTTTCGGAAAGCCACGATTATGCGAAGCTGGCGGACGTCCTGGCGATCGAGAGCGCCATGTCCAACATCGCGGCAGTGTGCGGAAACGCGTTTGAATACGCGAATATGTTCAGCCAGAACCAGAACAGCACGGTCATAGACGCCGGGGAGCTTGCGATGAATCTGGCGGAGCGCTGCAATGCGGCTCTTGCCAAGTGCGGCAGAAGAATAGAGGTGCTGACGGATCCGCAGGATCTGCGTATCTTTGCGGACAGCCGCCGCGCGGTAGTCGCCCTTGTGAACGCTGTACAGAACGCGCTGCTTTATTCGCCGAAGGACACGGAGCCGATACTTGCGGTCTACCGCAGGGAGCAGCGTGGCAGGAGCTTTATTGAGTTCCGGATAACGAACGAAAGCAGCATGTTTTCGGGCAGCGACTTTTCAGGCGGCAGGGAGGTAAATTTCAGCTACCAGCGCATCGGCTATGGAATACCCATAATAAAGCGGTTTGCCTCGGTAAGCGGCGGAAGCTTTTCCATGACGGAAGAAAGAGGCAGAGTAACGGTGACTGTGACACTGCCGGCAGCAAACAATGATTTCGGTACGGTAATTCTGAGGGCGCCGGGAACCGCGTCCTACGATACCGGCAGACCGGACATAATCGAGGCGATGATGCGCGAGGTTGCGCAGTTCTTCGGGGACGCACAGGACTCCTGAAAACTGCACAGGTAAAATTCAGCGGCTTTTCACACCGCCGTCATAATTGTGAAGTATAATGATTATATCATACAAAGCAGGCGTTCCGAGGAGCGCCAGCTTTTAGCAGGAAAATCTATTGTGAAAAGAAACCATTGAGAAAATCAGGGAGATGAACGTATGTACAGAATACTTGTAGTTGACGATGAAGAGAATATCCGCGAGGTTATCAAGGAATACGCAGAGTTTGAGGGACATCAGGTGTCTGAGGCGTGTGACGGAATGCAGGCTATCGAAATGGTGAAGAACAACGACTATGACATCATCATCATGGACGTAATGATGCCGAGGCTCGACGGCTATTCTGCCTGCAAGGAGATCCGCAAGATAAAGCAGATCCCCGTGCTCATGCTTTCTGCCCGCGGCGAGGAGTACGACAAGCTGTTCGGCTTTGAGCTCGGCATTGACGATTATGTCGTAAAGCCCTTCTCGCCCAAGGAGGTCATGGCGCGCGTAAACGCTATTGTAAAGCGTAATTCCGCGGCAAAGGCTCCCGCTTCTCCCGCGCCGGAAACTGTGAAATTCGGCGGGCTGGAGATCAACTTCACCTCAAGAGATGTGTACATTGACGGCGTAAAGGCAAACCTCACTCCCAAGGAGTACGACCTGCTGTTCTACCTTGTACGCAACAAGAACATCGCGCTCACCCGCAACAAACTTCTTGAAGAGGTGTGGGGCTATGATTTCTTCGGCGATGACCGCACGATAGACACGCACATCAAGATGCTCAGAAATAATCTCGGACCGTACCGCAACTATATCGTTACGCTGAGAGGCATGGGCTACAAGTTTGAGGCAGACTGATGAAGTTTCTCAGGAGCATCAAATTCAACGTCTGGGCGCGTTTTGAGGCGATAGTCCTCGCGATGCTGGTGTTTACCTACGTTTTTCTGATAGTCCTCTTTCCGATTTTTTACGAGTGGATGAAGACCTATGAGATAGCCGAGGCAGTGGCGTACATCAAGGCGAGCTGGACCGTGGGTGATTCCGATAAATTCGGCACCGTTGTCACCTCCATGGCGCGCAAGAACAAAATGTACATCGAGATATCCACGCCGTACAACATAGGATATGTCGATTACCTCGGAGGAAGCCAGTCGTTGTCGCAGCTTTCAAAGACCAAGTACCAGCAGGCGGCGCTGGATTCCGAGACGGGCGTGTACTATGAGCAGTTCCGGGACGAGCGCGAGGACAACAGCGTACTTATGATGTGCACCTACATCGGCAGCAAGGACGACCCGGAGGCGTACATCTTTATCTGCAACTATATTCAGCCTATCGGAACGACAGTTGCGATATTCCGCAGGCAGTTCCTGTTTGTTGCACTGCTGATAATGATGCTGACCATATTTGTTTCGCTGTTCTTCGCGAACAAGATAACAAACCCGATAATCAAAATCAACAAGCATGCCAAGGACCTGCCGCAGGGTAAATTTGACGCTAAGATAGACGAGCACGACTTCAACGAGATACAGCAGCTTGCCGCGACCCTTGAGGACGCTTCAAAGGAAATAGCGAAATCAGATGACCTGCGCCGTGAGCTGATGGCGAACATCTCACATGACCTGCGCACTCCGCTGACGATGATAAAGGCTTACGCCGAAATGATACGCGACCTTTCCGGCGACAATCCGGAGAAGCGCGAGCGGCACCTGAAGGTCATAATCGATGAAACCGACAGGCTCTCGTCGCTGGTCAACGATATACTCGACCTGTCGAAGCTCCAGGCGGGAGTAACTGAAATGAACATGTCGGTGTTTGACCTGTCAGACAGGCTCTCCGGCGTAATTTCCCGCTTTGACATACTGAAGGAGAATGACGGTATAATCATTGAACTCCAGGCGGAGGAAGGCATAATGATAAACGCCGACATCACCAAGCTGGAGCAGGTGGTCTATAATCTGATAAACAATGCAGTCACATATACCGGAGACGATAACACGGTCATCGTCCGGCTTTACCGCAAGGAACCGGGGCTGATGAGGTTTGAAGTCACCGACCACGGAGACGGCATTGCACCTGAATACCTGCCGTATATCTGGGACAGATACTACAAGGTCAGCGAGCGCAACAAGACCCACAAGCGCGCAAAAATGGGCAGCGGGATCGGGCTTTCGATAGTAAAGAATGTGCTGGAGCAGCACGGGTTCAAATACGGTGCCGACAGCGAGGTCGGAAAGGGAAGCACGTTCTGGTTTGAAGCGCCGGAGTACCATGAACAGCCGGCTTCCGAGCCGCAGAAGCAGTCGCTCCGCCTGATGAAGCGCTCATCAGACGCGGACGAAAAGAAATAAAACGACCCCGCAGGTCATTCAGTACCTGCGGGGTTTTCGTGTGATCAGATATATTTCAGGATGTCCTTTTCCCTGCCATTTTCGATGTAGACCCTCGGGACTCTCGGACCGAGGCAGCAGAGCAGCTCGTAGCTTATCGTGCCGATGATGTCCGCGGCGCGGTCTACCGAACATCCTCCGTCAGTTTCGTCCGAGAATACCGTTACGGTATCTCCGACCTGAGCTTCTGGGATGTCGGTGACGTCAATGAGCGTCTGATCCATGCATATCCTGCCGAGTATCGGGGCTTCCTTTCCGCGCACGAGCACATTCCACTGCCCCGAGAGCTTGCGGTTGAAGCCGTCTGCATAGCCAATCGGAATTAGCGCAATCCTGGTGGGCTTCTGTGCGGTGAAGGTCCTTCCGTAGCTCACCGTGTCGCCGGGCTGGATCGTCTTTATCTGGCTGATAACGGTTTTCATGCTGAATATGGATTTTATTCCGTCCGGAAGCGCATACGCCGTATTCGGGCGGTGACCGTACATTACGATTCCTGCCCTTACAAAGTCGCTGTCGAAGTCATGGAAAAGTATGCCGCCGCTGTTCTGGCAGTGCATGGGGAGTTTCCTGCTGCGGCATATATCCGATAATCTCTTGTATTGCAGCCTGGTGAACTCAACGTCCTGCGGCTCCAGGGAATCGGCAACGGCAAAGTGAGTATAACCGGCGCGGCAGTCAAGCCCGGGCAGTGAAAGGATCTCATCAGCCTCCTCGGCGGTGGTGATACCAACGCGGGACATTCCAGTGTCGAACTTTATGTGCACCGGGATCTTTACGCCTGCTTTCACGGCGGCTTCGGAAAGCTCCCGCGCGTAGTCAACGCTGCCGACCGTGAAAATGCAGCCCTTTCCGAGCTCCTGCATCACCATGGGCACATCGCAGTAGCCAAATATCAGAATATCGCCCTTTACCTTGGCATTTATGAGGTTCTGGGCCTCCCAGATGTTTGAAACGGCGAAGTGCTCAACGCCGCATTCGTTCAGGGCGAGGGCGCATTCGGCGTCCCCGTGTCCGTAGGCGTTTGCCTTGACGATCGCGATTATCTGCTTTTCACCTATGTATTTCCTGATGATTTCTATGTTGTTTTTCAGGACATCGAGGTTTATCTCCGCCCATGTTCTGTGGTAAAAACTGTTCATGGCTTCTCCTTAGATATATTCTCCGGTACAGGCGCCGGATAAAATCCGGTTTAATCTTTATGCGTCAATACCTTGAAATTTCAGAAAAAATGTGATATAATACTTTATGTCCCTGCACATATATACAGAACGGACACCGGGTCAGCAATTTTGAACCCACTAATCTATTATATTACTAATTCCGGAAAAATTCAATACCTTTTCGGAATGATAAGATATTTTTTAAAAAGGTGGCACTATGGCAGTACGCAGAAAAAGCAACTGGTATATATATTTCATCGCATTCGGCATTACGCTGGCAATGATAATCATGGCAATAGTTTCCTTCCGGGACTTCATTTTCCCGAAGAGCGCTGAAACCGGACTCACCGCTGACGGAGAGCTTACAAGTGATTTCGTGCCCGATTCCGGCATGAACCTTTCCGTTATGACCATGATATCCGATGGCGAGAACGATATGCCGCAGCTGTTTATTATTGCGGCGTTTGACGCAGTGGAGAACAGACTCACCTTTATTCCGGTGAACGATGGCATTGCGCTGGCTTCTTCCGGGCGCACGCTTCCCAATATCTATGCGGCGCAGGGCGGCAGGGGAGTCGCAGAGGCGGTCGGCGAACAGTGCGGCATAAAGCTGGACGGTTACATCAGATTCACGCGCTCCAGCTTCGTTTCTCTCGTGACCACGTTCGGCAACGTGGAATACGAGGTCCCCAAGACTTTGATGATCACTGACGGAAACGAGGTCACCACAATAAACTCCGGCGACCAGATCCTTACCGCCGACGCGATTTACAGCTACCTGATGTTCGCTGATTTCGGCGAGAGCGAGGATTACCGCTGGAACATGATCTGCTCACTGCTCATTGAGCTTGTGAACCAGAACCTCACCTACATCGACAGCTCGCTGCTTGATGTTTACGCCGCCGAAATAATGGACAGCGCAGAAACCGACATTACGCAGGACGCCTACCTGAGCAGAAAGGCGGCTATGCTCAATACTGCCCAGTATGGTATAAATCCTGCTGAATATTATGTCCCCTACGGCGAATACGGCGACGACGGAAGCTTCACGATATCCGATAATTCCGTTATATCTATCCGCCAGAAATCCGGACAGGAGGAATAACATGGACGATAGGATCAGCCGCACCATGGCGGCGCTTGAAAGGAACAACATGAAGGCGTGCTTCGCAGAGACACGCGAGGAGCTCTACGAAATCGTGCGGGAGCTTGTAAAGAATGACAAGCTCATAACCGCCGGAGGCTCGGTAACCCTTGAAGAAAGCGGCGTAAAGCAGCTGCTTATGACAGAGTATCCCGGAATATACCTTGACCGCTCCGAGGGAAAGACCCCGGAGGAGGTGGAGGACATCCTGCATAAGGCGTTCGTTTCCGACACTTTCTTTGCCAGCAGCAATGCAGTCACCGAGGAAGGCGAGCTCTACAACGTGGACGGCAGGGGAAACCGCGTTTCCGCGATGATCTACGGACCTGCCCAGGTTGTGCTCATTGTCGGCGTGAACAAGATAGTAAAGGACATGGACGAGGCGGTCTGCCGCGTAGAAAGAATCGCGGCTCCGCTGAATACAAAGCGCCTGAACAGCGGAACTCCCTGCGAGGTAACAGAAAGCTGCTCCCATTGCAGGAGCAAGGGACGTATCTGCTGCTCATACGTAAGAATGTCGCAGCAGCGCGTCAAGGACAGAATAAAGGTAATCATAGTCAACGAAAAACTGGGCTATTAAGAAAGGATACATAATTATGGCAATATTAAAGCTGAAAGCACCGTGCAAGGACTACATCTGGGGCGGAAACAGGCTCCGTGAGGAATACGGCAAGGAGCTCGACTCCGACAGGATCGCCGAGAGCTGGGAGCTCTCCTGCCACAAGGACGGACAGAGCGTCATAGTTGGCGGTGAATCCGACGGCAAGACCCTTTCCGAGTACATAGCAGAAAAGGGCAAGGGCGTTCTCGGAAAGAACTGCGAGCGCTTTGAGTATTTCCCGGTGCTGATAAAGCTCATTGACGCAAAGGACAACCTTTCCGTTCAGGTGCACCCCTCCAATGAGTACGCGCTCAGGGTAGAGGGCGAATACGGCAAGACCGAGATGTGGTACATCGTTGACTGCGACCCCGGCGCGGAGCTCCTTTACGGCTTCAAGCACGAGATCTCCAAGGAGGAGTTCGCAGAGCGCATAGCGAACAACACGCTCCTGGAGGTCACAAACAATGTTCCGGTGCACAAGGGCGATGTGTTCTTCATCGAAAGCGGAACGCTCCATGCTATCGGCAAGGGAATCCTTATCGCGGAGATCCAGCAGAACTCCAACACCACCTATCGTATCTACGATTACGGCAGAGTGGGCAAGGACGGCAAGCCCCGTGAGCTCCACGTTGAAAAGGCAAAGGACGTTACAAACCTTGTTCCTCCGAAGTACCCGACCACGGCACAGGGCGCTCCCGAACAGATCCCCGGCGGCACTGAGACGCTCCTGCGCTCCTGCGAGTACTTCAATGTAAACAAGCTGGAGCTTGACGGAACTGCTAAGCTTACAGCAGGCGAGGGCTCGTTCAATTCCCTGCTCGTCCTGGACGGCAGCTTTGAGGTTGCGGCCGGCTCCGAGAAGGTGGGCGCAAAGAAGGGCGACAGCCTGTTCATCAGCGCCGGCACCGGAGATTACACCGTGACCGGCAAGGGTACGATCATTCTTACCGATATTATATAAGAGGGAGGTCTGACATGGCTTATCATCTCGGAATTGATATCGGCGGCACCAATATCGCCTGCGGTATCGTCAGCGAGGAATGCGAGATAATCGCGCGTTCCAAGGTCAGAACGAATTCCCCGAGACCCTACGATGAGATCCTGGCGGACATTATCCGCGCCGGAGAGCTCGCCTGCGAGGAAGCCGGGATAACTCCCGCGCAGCTTGATTCCATCGGAATGGGCTGCCCGGGCACCTGCAATCAGGACACCGGCGTGGTGGAATATTCCAACAACCTCGGATTCAAAAACGTTCCGCTCAGACCTGACGTTGAGAAGCATTTCTGTGTAAGGACGTACCTCGGGAATGACGCTGACGCAGCGGCGTTCGGAGAGTACTGCGCAGGCTCCGCAAAGGGAGCGGACAGCGCTGTCGTTATCACTCTCGGCACCGGGGTCGGCTCCGGCATAATCATCAACGGAAAGATTTACAGCGGCTCCAATTTCGCCGGCGGCGAGATAGGACATACCGTTATAGTGGTTGACGGCAGACCCTGCACCTGCGGCAGAAACGGCTGCTTTGAGGCTTATTCCTCAGCTACCGGACTTGTCACCACGACCCGCGAATACGCCGCGAAAAATCCCGACAGCCTTATGGCAAGGCTCATAAAGCAGGAGGGCAGGGTAAGCGCCCGCACTGCTTATCAGGCGATGAAGCAGGGAGATCCTGTCGGACTTGAAGTCACAGAACAGTACGTCAAGTACCTCGCGGTAGGAATAACAAATGTCATCAACATATTCCAGCCTGATATCCTCTGCATAGGCGGCGGAGTCTGCAACGAGGGCGACACGCTTCTCGTTCCTCTGAAAAAGGCGGTCGCAGAGCAGGTTTATACAAGAAACAGCGCAAAAAATACCGAGATCGTGATTTGCTCCCTCGGTAATGACGCGGGCATTATAGGGGCTGCAATGCTCCACAAGGCCTGCAAATAAAACACCCGCACGGCGGGAAGAAAGGACACACCATGAGAAGTGATCTTATTAAAGAGGGAGTAGAAAAGACTCCCCACAGAGCAATCCTGAAGGCTCTCGGCGTTACAGACAGCGAAATGCACAGACCTTTCATCGCAGTTGTCTGTGCGGCAAGCGACTATGTTCCCGGACACATGCACCTGCATGAAATTTCCAGAGCTGTTAAGGACGGAATCAGAAACGCAGGCGGTGTTCCGTTTGAGTTTTTCACCATTGGCGTATGCGATGGACTTGCGATGAACCACAAGGGCATGAGATACTCCCTTGCCTCCAGAGAGCTTATCGCTGATTCCATCGAGGTTATGCTCACAGCGCACCCGCTGGACGGCGTTGTATTCATTCCTAACTGCGACAAGATAGTACCGGGAATGGTGCTTGCTGCCGCAAGAATGAACCTGCCCTCGATCTTCTGCAGCGGCGGTCCGATGAACCCCGGCTGCGTACAGGGCAAGCGCGTAGGATATTCCGAGATCTACGAGGCGATCGGTCAGTACTCTAACGGCGAGATTGGCGACGACGTTATCAAGGATTTCGAGGATAACGCATGCCCCACCTGCGGAAGCTGCTCCGGTATGTACACCGCTAACTCCATGAACTGCCTGACCGAGGCGCTCGGTCTTGCGCTCCCGACAGCCGGCACAGAGCCCGCTGTAAACTCCGCGCGCCGCAGACTTGCCAAGGAATCCGGCGAGCGTGTTGTCGAGCTGGTAAAGCAGAATATCCGTCCGAGCGATATCCTTACAAAGAAGAATATGCTCAATGCCCTCGCAACAGATATGGCTATCGGAGCTTCCTCCAACACAGTGCTCCACCTGCTTGCTATCGCACACGAAGCAAAGGTGGACATCTCTCTTGACGATATCGACCAGATGAGCAGAAAGACCCCGCAGCTTGCTAAGCTGAATCCTGCCTCCAGCGTTTTCATCACTGACCTGAACGCTGTCGGCGGTATCCAGACCGTAATCCGCGAGCTGTCAAAGGGCGGTCATGTAAATACAGACGTTATGACTGTATCCGGCACACAGGCTGACCGTATCGCAAAGGCCAAGGACGCAGACGGCGTTATCGTCCACAAGATAGACGCTCCTATACGCAAGGACGGCGGTATTGCGATCCTGAGCGGCAACCTGGCTGAGAACGGTTCTGTTGTAAAGCAGGGCGCAGTCAAGCCGGAGATGATGGACTTCACAGGCACCGCGCGCGTATTCAACGGCGAGCAGGCCGCATGCGACGCTATTCTCGGCGGAGACATCAAGGCGGGCGATGTTGTGGTTATCCGTTACGAGGGACCGAAGGGCGGACCCGGAATGCCGGAAATGCTGGCTCCTACCGCGGCTATCGTTGGTAAGGGCCTTGACGGAAACGTAGCCCTCATCACTGACGGACGCTTCAGCGGAGCTTCCAGGGGCGCGGCTATCGGACACGTTTCACCGGAGGCGGCAGAGGGCGGACTTATCGCGTTCGTTGAGGACGGCGACAAGATCCACATTGATATCCCGAACCGCAGCATAACTCTGCTGGTAGATGACGCTGAGATCGCAAAGCGCAAGGAAAAGGGAATCCTCCCGCCCAAGGAGCTTTCCGGCTACCTCAAGCGTTATGCAAAGCTGGTTACATCTTCCAATACCGGCGCGGTATTCAAGGACTAAGATTCACAAAGCCCCTGTCGGAAACGGCAGGGGCTTGTTCTATTCCTGCTTCCGGCGAATATAATGTGGCATGATAGAATTGAATCTGCCCCGCACCTCGCTGCGATGGGACTTCTCGTTTTTTGCGGTGCTTGCGCTTTTTTTCAGCCTTGACGGCACTGGATTCGGTCTGACTGCGCTCGGAATATGTGCGGCACATGAGCTGGCACACCTCGCCGTCATGCTTTTTTGCGGGATAATTCCCGAATGCGTCACGTTTTATGGCGCAGGAATACGGATAACTTCAGCCGAAACTGAGCGGCACTCTCCTGCGGAGCAGGCGGCGGTCTACGGTGCAGGCTGCGTGATGAATTTCCTGCTTGCGACGGCGCTTTTTGCGGCAGGGAAGCCATATCCCGCCGCGGTCAGCCTTTCGTGCGGATTGTTCAACCTGCTTCCGGTGGGTGAATTTGACGGAAGAAGACTGCTGAAGCTTGCGCTGATAAAGGCGCTCCCGCCGGAAAAGATTGACGGAACGCTCCGGCTCTGCGCGGTCGGCTCGGCATTTTTTGCGGCCGCTGTCCTTTTCCTTGCCGGAGGAAAGGTAAGCCCCACGCTCATTATAACATCCGCATATTTATTGCTGATGTCCGTCAGGAGCTGGTAAAATAAATCGTAAGGTGCTTGACATTTTTCGGGAAATATTGTATAATATAAAAAGCAAATCCCCTGTTAATGGCAAAGTAATTATAATGAATGCAAAGGAGTTTTTTATGAGGTATGAGATCAAAGGCGAGCCGCTGCCCGTCGTAATCGTTTATCTTGACGCAGGCGAGTCAATTAAGTGCGAAAAGGGCGCAATGTCCTGGATGACGCCGAACATGAAGATGGCAACCGGCGCAGGAAGCGTTGGAAAGGCATTCAGCAGAATGTTCTCCGGCGAGTCCATGTTCCAGAATACATACACCGCAGAGGGCGGCCCCGGAATGATCGCGTTTGCTTCCAGCTTCCCGGGCTCTATTATTCCGATCGATGTAAGCAAGGGCGATTTCATCGTTCAGAAGACAGGCTATCTTGCTTCCGAGCCTTCCGTTGAGCTTTCCATCGCGTTCCAGAAGAAGCTCGGCGCTGGTTTCTTCGGCGGCGAGGGCTTCATCATGCAGAAGCTGCACGGCACTGGTATGGCTTTCGTTGAGATAGACGGCTATGTCGTAGAGTATGAGCTTCAGGCAGGTCAGCAGATGCTTATTGATACCGGCTATCTTGCTGCAATGTCCGGAAGCTGCACAATGGATATCCAGACTGTCAAGGGAATCGGAAATGTTCTCTTCGGCGGCGAGGGTCTGTTCAACACAGTAGTTACAGGCCCCGGAAAGATCTATCTCCAGACAATGCCTATCAGCAATGTTGCAGGCGCTATTGCGTCCGTGCTTCCCAAGAGCAACTGATAACGGGGTCTGGGATATAATATTCCGACAAACTGAGGCGGTGCATATCTGTGCCGCCTTTTTATTTGCTCAACTGAGAAATATATTATATTACAGTTTTGTAATATATATTGACATAATAAGATAAAAATGATATACTGCTATATGAAAAAAATATGCCTGGAATATTCCTGAAAAATGCAACCTTTGGATTTTTCAGGCTGTTTTATAGGTAGAGTTATTTGAAGGAGGTGACAGCATGGAAAACGAAAGTCCCAGAAAACCCAGGACGATGATACGCGTCAAGGATCTCCGTAAGGAATACAAGCTGGACGGCGGCGAGTCCGTTGTTGCGCTGAAGCGTATCAACCTTGAGATAATGGAAGGGGAACTGTGCTGCATTTTCGGAACGTCTGGTTCTGGTAAGTCCACACTGCTGAATCAGCTTGCAGGGCTTGAAAAACCTACGTTCGGAGATGTTTACATAAGAGGAGTGCCGATAACGCGGCTGAGTGAAAATCAGCTTGCTTCATTCCGGCAGAAGCACATAGGATTCGTGTTCCAGTCATATAATCTCCTGCCGTTTATGACGGCGGTGGAGAATGTCGCAATGCCGCTGATGTTCAGGGGCGAAAGCCGCAGGGAGCGCACCAGGAAAGCGGTGGCTATGCTGAAAAAAGTTGGTCTGGGGAACCGGCTGAGGCATTATCCGCGGCAGATGTCAGGCGGTCAGCAGCAGCGAGTGGGAATCGCAAGGGCGTTTGTGGCAAGACCGGACGTCGTGTTTGCAGACGAGCCTACCGGAAACCTCGATTCCAAGACAACAGTTGAGGTAATGGACATGATAAAGTCCTTTGCCCGGAAATATAACCAGACGATAGTCCTGGTAACGCATGACCCTGAACTTGCAAAATACGCTGACAGAATAGTTACGCTTGTTGACGGAAAGATAGTCGGCGATACTAAAGGAGAGAACAATGAAAAGGTATCTTAACAGAATTTTTTCAGTAATGCTTGGCGCAGCCGTGCTAACTGCGTCAGTCCCTGCTGCTGTGCCGTTTGCGGCGTATGCTGCGACATCTGAGGCGGGCAGCGAGGTGACGCTCAACCCGATCGTAATCGGCTATGAGGTCATGAATTCCAATGGAAAGGCGATCAGCAGCATTACCTCATCGACCCCTTTCAGAATGAAAATATCCATAAAGGACATAAAGGTAAAAACATCCCAGCTTGGCGAGAATGCGAGCATTGATTTCATCAAGAGCATGGATGGCTTCAAGGCAACCGTTGAGTCTGTGACGATAACCTCCAGCGGAAACGACCTGCTGAAATATGACGTGGTCCTCAAGGACTGCAAGTGGACCGGCGGAGACAAGGCATTCGGCTTTATGGTGGGTTACTCCGGGGCAAATGACTATGCCACAGGTTCTGTAACCATTACGGAATGCAATACTCCCGATAAGACCGAAGACCCCGTAGTTAACGTTGCAGAGCCGATAATCAAGATCAGCGCGATAGAACCGGCGTCCCCCATAAAGGCGGGTGAAACCGGCGAGTTCAAGATAAAGCTGAAGAACCTTGGCGCAACATCTGCATACAACGTACTTGCCGAGGTAACTCCGTCCGATGATATCCTTATCATTGACGGAACCGGTACTCAGGACATTGAGAGCATTGATTTCAAGGGCGAAGAGATACTGACGATAAAGTACAAGGCCCTAGAAAAGATAAACGCTGAAAAGCAGAATTTCGGCGTTTCCCTGAGATACTATTATGATAATGGAACATCTGAGGTTACAGGCAATGCGACCTCACAGGTGGCGGTTGCAGCGGAGGTTTCCACGGTAGAAAAGGTGTACCCTGTCATTGTTTCAGACTTCTCCCTTGCAGACACAACGCTTGAAAGCGGCAAGGATTATTCGGCAGTGCTGACAGTCAAGAATATCGGCTCTGCTGATATGGACAATGTATTTGTGAACATAAGCGCAACTGACGATCTGATCATCACAGGCGGCACAGGTTCAAGATTCTTTGAGAGTATTCCCGTAAACACAGAAAAGAAGCTCACCATCAGCTTCCGCACTATGGAGGAATTCACAGCGCTGCGCCAGTCAGTGACAGCTTCGCTCAAGTATACCTATAAGTACGGCAGCGAGCAGCCTGACGGCACTTATGAGCAGGCGTTCGTGATGCTCGGCAAAAAGATCGCGGAGACCTCTCCGCTTCCCGTGATCACCTCCAAGCCCTTTGAAAATCCGCTTCTTGCAGGAAGACAGTACCGCAAGGCAATTTACATAAACAACAAGGGCACCGGCGATATGACCAACATCACCGTAAAGGTAAAGGGAAGCGAAGGGCTCACCATCACCAAGGGCAACGATCAGTTCTTTGTTGAAAAGATCGGTGCTGGTAAATCCAAGCGCATTCTCGTGAACTTCAACACACTTGCAGAACTCACTTCCGTAACGCAGTCGCTCGATATTGAGATCGAGTACTACTACGACAAGGCTGGAACCATGACTCCTGAAACCAAGACAGGTTCCGTTTACCTCTCCTCCGAGGTGTCCACTACGCCTGTCCTGCGCATATCCGGCGAAAGACTTCCCGAGGCGCTTGTTGCGGACCACGACTACGAGTACACTATTTATGTCAAGAACTACGGCGATATTACCGTAAGGGACGCTTTCATTGACCTTACCGCGACGGACGACATCTACTTCCTTGACGGAACTGAAGCCGGCTTCATCGACATTATCCGTCCGGGCAAGACGGCAGAGCTCAAGGTGAAGTTCCGCACGCTGAAAAAGATCACGTCTGTAAAGCAGAGCATCACAGCTGCAATGAAGTATTCATACGGCAGGGACACATCAGTGAAGCAGGCGGAGTCCAACTCGTCCATAACGCTTATCGCGGCTGCCACCGAGGGAGCGGACGGCAGCAATACATCAGCAGCTCCTAATATCATCATCGGCAAGTACGATATCGGCGCAGACCAGATCGCAGCCGGCGATGTATTCACCCTTGACCTGGATTTCTATAACACAAGCGCTTCCACTTCCATTGAGAACGTTGTAATGACTATCGGTGCCAGCGGCGATCTCTCCATTTACGGAGGAAGCAGCTCGTTCTTCTATCAGAATCTCGCTGCGGCAGCGGCTGCCAACGAATCCATACAGCTCCGCGCTCTCCCGACTGCGGCAACAGGAACATCTTCCGTTACCGTTTCGTTCAAGTACGACTACGTTGTAAATGACACCAGAACAACTATGACTTCCGAGCAGAGCATCTTTATTCCGCTCTATCAGCCGGATAAGCTCACGCTTTCAGTAAGCAAGCCTACCTATGATGTTTATGTCGGCAACGAGGTATACATCACCCTCAGCTACATGAACAAGGGCCGTGCAGACGCTTCAAATGTAAAGGCGGAGATAGTTGCTTCCAGTACCTCGGCTGACAACGGAACCGGCGGCGATATTCCGGCGGACGACGGAACGTCCGGCGGGTACGGCACTGCCGAGGGCGTTGTCGGCGGCGATGACATTCAGCCTGTTGACGGCGAAATGCCTATGTTCTCCGCGGCAGCCGATAATATGGTTGCTGTTGATGACGGAATGTATGACGGAGGCTATGTTGACGGAGGATTCTCTGACGGCGGCTATTCTGACCCCGGATATACCGTGCTCTCCACTGAAAAGGTGATCGGCAACATACAGGCGGGCGGAAACGGCACTGTTGACTTCGTAGTGACCCCGACAATGGGCGGAACTATTTCCTTTGTAATAAAGGTAACATACGAAGACTCCAACATGAACGAGATCGTCAAGGAGCTCCCTGTCAGCTTCACAGCCATGGAACAGCAGTGGGACGTCCCCGATTACCCCATGACTTATGAGACCACCGATTCCGGCGAGGGCGGCTTCCCGTGGATCGCTGTTATAATCGGCGGCAGTGTGCTGGTTGTTGCGGCAGTCGTTGTAATAATCGTGGTAGTTCACAAGAAGCACAAGAACGGCAAGAAGCTCACAGCGGACGACATCGACTGGGAGGATGAGCTTGACGACGACAAGTCCGACAGCGATGACAAGACAAAGGTTTAATGGTGATGAGCCATGAAATTATTTGACATGATCAAGATGTGCCTGCAAAACCTCACACGCCGTAAGTCAAGAACGATCCTGACTGTTCTCGGCGTTGTGGTGGGCTGCTGCGCGATCGTAATTATGATGTCCATAGGCATCGGAGTCCAGAATTCCCAGCAGATAATGCTGGAGGGAATGGGCGACCTTACGCTGATACAGGTGTATTCCAGCGGGCGTAAGGACGCCAAACTGGACGACAAGGCAATCAAAAAGTTCCAGAATATTGCAAACGTTGACGTTGCAATGGGAAAATCACAGCTCAATAACATAAATCTCCAGGCGTATGTCGGGGACAACGACCGCTATGAGATGCAGTGGGTCCAGGTTGTCGGTATAAGCAAGGAGGCATTGGCAAAGTTCGGCTTTGAGCTCCTTGAGGGTTCTTTCCCGAAGGAGCCGTTTGAGGTCCTCGCCGGACAGTTTACAGCATATAACCTTGTGGATACACAGCGCCCGGACGGTCACAACACGATCGACCGCTGGAGCGCGATGTATTCCGACAACGGCTCCGGAATCTATGAATATAATCCGGACGCAGAGCTCCCTGATCCGTATATGGATCTGCTGAACCAGACCATAAAGCTGGAGCTTTACAGCTATGAGAATTCCGACAACAAGAAATATCAGGACATAAAGGTAACGGGTATCGTCAAGGAAGATTACAACAAGGATTACTGCACCAGCGAGGGACTTATCTTCATGACAAGCGACCTTCAGACGCTGTATAAGATGTTTTATCCGTCCACGAATACCCAGAGCACCGAATACAATGAGATATATGTCAAGGCAAAGGATATCTCACAGGTGGCTGACATCGAAAGCGAGATAAAGAAGCTCGGCTACAGCACGTATTCAATGGAGAGCGTCCGCAAGCCTCTTGAGGAAGAGGCGCGCAAGCAGCAGATGATGCTCGGCGGACTTGGAGCGGTCTCCCTGTTTGTTGCAGCGCTCGGTATATGCAATACGATGATTATGTCCATTTCTGAGCGCACCCGTGAGATAGGCGTAATGAAAGCGCTCGGCTGCTTCCTTGGCAATATCCGCGAGGTGTTCCTCATGGAGGCGGGATTTATCGGGCTTATCGGCGGACTTGTCGGCAGCCTGCTGAGCTTTTTCATCTCAGTGGGAATGAACATCGCCACGAATGACGCCGCCAAGAGCATACAGATAACGGATATTCCCTCCTTGTGGAGCGTGTTCACCACTGCAATGGATCCGGCGAACAGCCCGATGTCCATAGTACCGCTGTGGCTGTATGCATTCGCTATCGTGTTCTCAATATTCATCGGACTTGGCTCGGGCTTCTACCCGGCTAACAAGGCGGTGCATATCTCAGCACTTGAAGCAATTAAAAGAGAATGATACGGAGAGCCCGTCTCTCTGTCAGGCTGCCGTGAAGCTGCTGGCTTCCGGCAGCCTGTTTTTTGTAAAAACCTGTTGATTTCTATGGGGATTTCTAGTATAATGTTTCTATAAGATTCTGAAAGTACGGAGGTACAGCATGACTATCACAGACCTTAGCGGAAAATGGGAAGTGTTCCTTGACGAGGGAAAGAACGAACTTCTTCCCGAAAGCTATCCTGACAGAATAAACCTGCCGGATTCCACCTCAAATGCAGGGCTTGGCAGGCTCAACACCGAGACAGAATACGGCTGCCTGACGGAGCTGCATAAGTTTGAGGGCTTTGCGTGGTTCCGCAGGAGCATAGATATTTCCGCGGAAATGGCGGAGAAGAATATCACACTTTTCCTGGAGCGCACCCGAAAGACCCGCGTTTTCCTGGACGGAAAGCTGATAGGGAGCTATTGCTCGCTCTGCGCGCCGCACCGTTACTCCTTGAACGGGGCTTCCGCAGGCACGCATGAGCTTGTGATCTGCGTTGACAACACAGATTATCCCACCGGCGGAGGACATCTTACCTCCCGTGACACGCAGACCAACTGGAACGGAATAATCGGACGTATCGAGTTACAGTCATACCGTGCCAGCGCTGAGAATGTCCGCATAATCCCAGACCCGGAGAATCATATATTCCATATTCGCGCTGAGGCTGCGGGCGAGCTCTGCGGGACTGCGCACCTCCGCATTTTTGACGAGGTGCAGGATTACGGCTCTGCTGAGGCTGAGTTCACCAACGAAAAGCCGATAGATTGCAGCATTTCCGTGCCCGGAGCGCCGCTGTGGAGCGACCGCGCTCCCGCGCCGCTGAAACTTGAGATAGAGATCTCCGGCGACCGCTGGACGTTCATCACCGGGCTCCGCAGAATGTCCCACGATGACCGCACGCTGCTGATAAACGGTCAGCAGACATTCCTGCGCGGAAAGCACGATGGAATGGTGTTCCCGGAAACCGGATATATGCCCGCCGATGTTGATTCCTGGCTGAAGGTGTTCGAGACAGCGGAAATGTACGGCATAAATCACTACCGGTTCCACACCTGCTGTCCTCCTGACGCGGCATTCGAGGCCGCCGATATCATGGGGATCTATATGCAGCCGGAGCTCCCATTCTGGGGAACTATCCCGGATATTTTCGGCAAGGAGCACGAGTTCCTCCGTGAAGAGGGCTGGCGTATCCTGCGCGAGTTCGGACATCACCCAAGCTTTGTGATGATGAGCATGGGCAACGAGCTCTGGGGCAGCAAGGAGCGCCTGAATGAGCTGATTTCCGGCTATAAGGCGGAATTCCCGGACAAAATGTACGCCGGAGGCTCTAATAACTTCCAGTTCGTGCCGTGCGTTCTTGAAAATGAGGACTTTTTCAGCGGAGTTCGTCTTGGTCACGACCGGCTTATCCGCGGAAGCTACGCCATGTGCGACGCTCCGCAGGGACATATCCAGACGAATTACCCGAACAGCATACATAATTACGACCCGCTTATTGATGAAGCGGCGGCGCTCGGCGGCACCCAGGTAACGGATGAAAATGGCGAGATAATGATACAGTATGGCACAGAAATGAGAAAGGTCAAGGCGGAGAGCTGGGATAATATCTCGGTGCATGTGCCTGTGATTTCCCATGAGGTCGGTCAGTATGCCATTTTCCCGGATTTCGATGAGATAAAGGATTACACCGGACCCGTGCGCCATGAAGCGTATGCCGCTTACCGAAAAGGGCTTGAGGAAGCCGGAATGCTCCACCGCTGGAAGGACTTCTTCCATGCTTCCGGGGCGCTCGCAGTGGACTGCTACCGCCGCGACATTGAGGCGGCAATGCGCAGCTCCATGATGAGCGGATTCCAGCTGCTCGACATTCAGGATTTCCCGGGGCAGGGAGTTGCAACAGTCGGCATTCTCAACGCTCACCTGAAGTCCAAGGGGCTTATAACCCCGGAGGAATGGCAGCGTTTCTGCGGTGAGACGGTGGTTCTTGCCGAACTGGACGGCTTTGTATTCAAGGCAGGAGATGACATTCAGTGCGGACTTATCGTGTCCTCCACCGAGCCGGATTTCTCGGCAAAGCAGATAACCTGGGAGCTCACAGCAGAGGGAAAGGTTCTGGATTCCGGGGTTTCGGAGATAGTGGAGAAAAACGGCAGGATATACCGCGCAGGGAGCATTTCGTTCAGCATTGGCTGCGATGAGCCGTTAAAGGCAGAGCTTCACATTTCAGTTGAGGGCGAGGCGGAGAATCTTTATACGCTGTATGTATATCCCGACCTCGCGATAAGCATAACGGAGGATGGCATATCTTATGGCGGCAGGCAAATCGGCATAACCCGCGATATCGAAAAGGCAAAGCAGGGCGGCGTTCTCTGTATTCCGGAGCTTTCCGGCGATACGCTTCCCGGGGAGTACTGCACGGATTTCTGGTGTTACGGAATGTTCCGCAGCATTTCCGAGAGCATGAAAAAGCCTGTTCCCACCGGAACGCTGGGACTTCTGATAGACAACAAATCCGAGCTGCTGGCGAAATTCCCGTGCGAGAGTTTCACGACCCCGCAGTGGTATGAGATAGTCACACACAGCCGCTGCGCCGACCTTGACGGCACAAACATCGAGCCGGAGGTCTGGGTCATCGACAACCCGGAGCGCCGCAAGCGCCTTGGTCTGCTTTATCGTATGGACGGCGCGGTATGCTGCACGTCAAGGCTCTGGGAGATAGCCGACCGTCCGGAGGTCAAGTGGTTCGCGCTGAGCCTGCTTGAAGCGCTGGGTTAAATTTCAGCATTCTTTCACATATCTTGTATTGACAATCAGAAAAATATGTGATATCATCAAGATATGGAATATCCACGAAAGGAGAACACATCATGAACGAAGCACTGAATAACATAATGACCCGCAGGAGCGTAAAGGCTTACAAGCCTGAAATGCCTCCGCAGGAGCTTATCGACCAGGTGGTCGAGGCAGGAACTTATGCTCCGACCGGCATGAACCGCCAGTCCCCGATAATCATTGAGGTCACTGATAAGGCGACCCGCGACAAGCTGTCAAAGATGAACGCCGCAGTTATGGGAGTCTCCATTGACCCGTTCTACGGAGCTCCGGTCGTTCTGGTGGTGCTCGCGGATAAGAGCGTCGGAACTTACAAGTATGACGGAAGCCTTGTAATGGAGAACCTCATGCTTGCTGCAAATGCAGTCGGTCTTGGCAGCTGCTGGATCCACCGCGCCAAAGAGGAATTCGAATCCCCCGAGGGTCAGGAGATACTGAAATCTCTCGGCATAGAGGGCGACTACGAGGGAATAGGTCACTGCATTCTGGGATATCCCGCAAAAGAAGTGCCCGCCGCAAAACCCCGCAAGGAAAACTGGGTCTATAAAATCTGAGATAATGCCGCCGCGCTGCATGCGTGGCGGTTTTTCATTGAATCTTGACATAATTCCACAATTATGATACAATAATAAGACAGGAAATCAGCGAAAGCATCAACGCTGATGTTGAAAGGGGCAGTTCATTTGCTGGAATTACAGGATCTTGTCTGGACTCTTCCGGACGGTGAATCAATAATAAATGGAATAAGCTGTAAGTTGGACAGCCGGCTTACGGTGATCACAGGACCCAACGGCGGCGGAAAGACCTCCCTTGCGAAGCTTATCGCGGGCGTTGAGAAGCCTGCTGGAGGCAGGATACTCCTTGACGGCGAGGATATCACGGATATGGACGTTACCGGGCGCGCAAAGCTCGGCATAGCGTATGCATTCCAGCAGCCGGTGCGCTTCAAGGGACTGACGGTGCGCGACCTGCTTGAGCTTGCGGCAGGGAAGAAGCTCGGACATGACGAGCTTTGCGGACTTCTCGGGAAGGTAGGTCTCTGCGCCGAGGAATACATCGACCGCGAGATGAGCGCGGCGCTCTCCGGCGGCGAGGCTAAGCGTATCGAGATCGCAACCGTGCTTGCGCGCAGCGCGAAGCTTTCCGTATTCGATGAGCCGGAAGCTGGGATAGATCTCTGGAGCTTCGCAAGGCTTGTAGAGACATTCGAGGAGATAAGGAGCAGCACCAGCGGTTCGCTTGTAATAATCTCACATCAGGAGCGCATTCTCTCCATTGCGGATGAGATAGTGGTCGTTGCTGACGGAAAGGTGCGCACGAGCGGCACCCGCGATGAGATACTCCCGGCGCTGTTAAAGGGCGAATTTTCGCGCCGCTGTCCGGTACCCGGAACAGAAGACAACGCAAAAGGAGGCAGCTGCCATGAGTGATATCAAGGACATGAGCTTCAATGAAGTCACGGCGGAAATGCTGAAGGTGATCTCCGATTACGACAGCGTTACCGGATTCAACGGCGCATATAATATCCGCGAGGACAGCCAGTGCGCGGGACGTAAATCCTCGCCGAACATCACGATAGAATCCAAGACCGACAAGCCGGGAATAAACATCACCGTAAAGCCGGGAACGATCGGCGAGACCGTATATATCCCCGCCTGCGTAACTCATTCAGACGTAGACGACCTGGTGTACAATGATTTCTTCATCGGCGAGGGCGCTGATGTCGTTATAGTAGCCGGCTGCGGAGTCCATAATGACGGAGAAGAGCAGGCGCGGCACAACGGAATCCACCGTTTTTTCCTGGAGAAAGGCGCGAGGGTGCTCTACAAGGAAAAGCACATCGGCACCGGAAAGGGAAAGGGTCTCCGTAAGATAGACCCGGTGACTGACGCGTATCTCAAGGAGGATTCCTACCTGGAAATGGATACGGTTCAGCTCCGCGGAGTGGACCGGACAACCCGAAGCACCTCTGCTGTTCTTGAAAAGGGAGCCAAGATAGTTGTCCGCGAGCGTATCATGACCGACGGCGACGAGGACGCGGTGACAAAGTTCAAGGTGGAGCTCAACGGTGAGGACTGCGGCGCCGACCTGGTTTCAAGGTCCGTTGCACGCGGAAATTCACACCAGGCGTTCTATTCCGTTATTGAGGGAAACAACCGCTGCACCGGACATTCCGCGTGTGACGCTATTCTTGCGGAAAACGGCAGGGTAGACGCTCAGCCGGCGCTGAATGCGGCGAATGTAGATGCCGCCCTTATCCACGAAGCTGCGATAGGAAAGATCGCCGGAGAGCAGATACTGAAGCTCTGCTCACTGGGTCTTACCCGTGAGGAAGCCGAGGAAAAGATAATAGAGGGCTTCCTGAAGTAATATAAGGTCACCTCTAAAAACCCCATGTGAGCGAAAATGAGCAGTGCGCACCATCTTCGTCTGTCAACAAGCGAAATTTCTGATGCGACGGCGTCCATGCCGTCGCCCGGTTATTTCGCTCTGCAACATCGTGTTGCACCTCCTCGTAAGGCATACAGCCTTACGAGGAGGCTTTCCTAGAATCTGGCACACCCTGCCCATTTTTGCTTTTCACACCGGTTTTTAGAGGTTCCCATAAACGAGCCGCGCTGAGATGTGCGGCTCGATTTCCGGCAAAGTGAGGAAATACTATGGCAATAGAAAAAGTAAGAGATTATTTTTCAAAGCTTGGAATGGCAGACCGCATTCTTGAATTTGACGTATCCAGTGCAACGGTCGAGCTGGCGGCTCAGGCGCTCAGCTGCGAGCCCTGCCGCATTGCGAAAACGCTGTCATTCATGGTCGGCGAGGAACCGATACTTATTGTGACGGCAGGCGACGCAAAGGTGGACAACGCCAGGTACAAGGCAAAATTCGGCAAGAAAGCGAAAATGCTGACTCCTGACGAGGTGGTTCAGTACATAGGTCATGCGATAGGCGGCGTGTGCCCGTTTGCAGTGAATGACGGAGTAACGGTGTATCTTGATGTTTCGCTGAAGCGCTTTGAGACCGTATTTCCTGCGTGCGGCAGCAGCAACAGCGCGATAGAGCTCACCCCGGAGGAGCTGGAGAAGTGCTCCGGCTATAAGGAGTGGGTCGATGTCTGCAAGGTATGGGAATGAACAGAAAAAACTCACCTTCCGGCTGATGAAAGGTGAGTTTTGTTTACATTGTTTCGAAGCAAACCGCATGATTCTTGCCGTGGGACTTTGCATTGTACATCGCCCGGTCTGCCTTGTCAATCATGCTCTCAAAGTGAGAGTTGTCGGTGGTATAGCCCAGGCTGACGGTCACTCTTCCGGTTTCCACATCGCTGCGCTGTATGTTCAGTCCGGAGATGAGCTCCACTATGTCCGTGGCAACAGAATCGTTTTCCTGGTCGGCGGCGAACCTCACGCCGAGCATTTCCTCGCCGCCGTAGCGGTAGAAGTACATATCGTGTTTTCTTCCGTAGTCGAGAAGCGCGCTGCCTATCCTGCGCAGACAGTCGTCTCCTGCTGCGTGGCCGAAGTGGTCGTTCAGCATTTTGAAATTGTCTATGTCAAGCATATAGACCGCTTTTATTTCGCTGCGTTTGCCTGAAAGAGAGTCGCTCATCATCTCAAACATGTCCTGCCTGCTCCTGAGCCCGGTAAGGAAGTCCGTTCTGCGGTCATAATCCGCCTGCTTGAAATTATCCAGAGCCTGCTGGAGCATACGTTTCTGCTCGCTGGTCTCGTCAAGGGCGTCTGCGAGACGCTGCTTCTGGCGCGCCTCGGCAGTGATTATTTCCGTTACATCGCTGTGGTATCCGCGCATGATGTACCCTTTGTTCTCAATGTACTGCGATGTCGCGCCGCAGCGGACGATTTTCTCGCCGTGCACCGGGTGATTCCAGGAGTATGTTATTTCTCCCTTGCCGGTGCTTTTCATCTCTGCAACGCCATGTTCCACGATCGGCCGTGAGGACCGCTTGATACCGGAATCCCATATTTCATATACCTGTTCATTAGGCATATCCGGATCGGTTATCCCCAGGAGCTCGCGCATTACCTGGTTTACGTACATTCTGGGCTTTTCGCCGTCAAATAAGACCATTTTCCATACGCCAATGCCTGCGTCCGCGATAATGCTGTTGGTTTCTGCCAGCATGCGCTCTGCGGCCTGGTTATGGGAGAGACGGTACACTTCCATATCCGTCACGTCCTGACAGACTACATACGCCATAAGATGTCCGGTCGTGTCATCCTTTTTCAGATAATAGGAGAGCCGGTTATAGATATTCTTCGCAGGATAGTAAACGGTGGCTTCGATGCTTGTATTGCCGGAAGCATAGGCTTTCCTGAACGCAGCGCAGGACAGCTCGCAGTTGGTGGATTCGATTGTGAATTCCATGTCCAGGTGGTCGGCGTCAAAGGCTCTGTTAATTATTTCGTCAAAGCTGCACGGAGAGGTTAGACCAGCCGCTTTGGTGTAGTTATATCCGTTTTTGTCAACTATATCTTCGCTGACAGTGTCAGTTGTGACGTCAAACTTATAGGTGTAGCAGGCGTTGGTGCTTATGAGTCCAACAAGTTCTTCTGGGCTTAGCATAGGCATGACCTCCATGTGTTTCGGACGAATAATGAGAACAATTACTAGTATATCACTTTAAGATATATTTGTAAAGGGTTATTTCAAATTTTCACACAATTCTTAGGCTTGCCTTTACAAATCATAGAAAATGTGATATAATACAACAAGCGTTGCATATCGGAGAAAGGAAAATATATGGACTTTATAACCAATTATATGAATGACAGTAGGTCACCTCTAAAAACCTTGTTTGAGTGAAAATGTGTATAGCACACCGCCTGCTTCTTCAAACCTCCTCGTAAGGCATACAGCCTTACTTCGTCGGCTTTCATCGCATTCGGTGCACTCTACCCATTTTCCCTTTTCAAACCGGTTTTTAGAGGTTCCCAGTAAATATCGCGGTATGCTGAATGATCTCACCCGGCGGACATTCTGCTTCGACTTTGAGGACTGGGTGAGCGGCGGCTGGTTTGAAGGAGACTATATCCCGTATTCGCTGCTTGAAAACGGAAAGCTGGTGTCGAATGCATCCGCGAACAAAAATGACCTTTGATCAGAACGGGGAACGCAGAAATTACATACAGATAGGAACGGTTATGACCGATGAGGCATACAGGGGCAGGGGACTGGCTCGTCAGCTTATCAGCCGGATACTTGACGATTTCCGGGAGTGCGACGGCGTGTACCTTTTCGGTAACATGAACGCTCTTGATTTTTACAGGAAACAGGGCTTCTTCGAGATGACGCAGTACAAGTATTCCGTCGGACCGGAATTCTGCCGGAGCCGCGCAGATGACAGCTTTGAGCCTGCTTCGCCGGAGCTGCTGAAAAAGTATACCGTGGCTGTGAGAAACGGCGCAGTTAATTCCTCCCTGGAGCAGATCAATAAATTTGGGCTCCAGATGTTCTACACTGCGGATATGTCCGATGTTTTCTATTGTGAGGACATAGACTGCTTTGTGGTTTCAGAGCGCTCCGGCGGCACCGTGGAGCTAAAAAGCGTTATAAGCACGCGCCGGATTGCGCTGTCTGAGATTGTTGACCGGATAAGCGCGGAAAGGATAAACCTTGGATTCACGCCGTGCCGGGAAGATTTGTACATTTGCAGAAGCGAGCCGTATAACGGCGCTGACGATTACAGGCTGTTCTGCAAGGGAGCGTCGATGCGCAGCATTGAGGAACAGAAGCTGTATTTCCCGGAGCTTTCCCATGCGTAAGAAATTCGGACAAATTACTTGAAATGTCATCTGAAACGTGATATACTTATATTCAGGTAATGAACTATCGTCCAAAAGGAGTGGTATTATGAAAAGTTCGCCGGTCGAGGTGTGGCTCTGGCTGCTTCTGGTGATGAACCCGCACAATCCCAAAACGCTTGCCCTGCTGGAACATTTCGGCTCAGCAGAAGCGCTTGCCTGCGCGATAAGGGACGGCACCTGCGAGGGTCTCAGCGACTCCGAGATACAGCGCGCACATAATACCCGCACGAGGGAAGTCCGCCAGATAATGGAGGAGTGCGCGTCAGACAATATCCGCATAGTCACGCTTGACGACCAGAAATATCCCTCGCTGCTTAAAAACATATATTCTCCGCCGATAGTTCTTTTTGTCCGTGGAGATCTTGGCTGCCTGAATGACGCAGTTTCACTGGCGGTCGTAGGTCCGCGGCGGCCGTCAGATTACGCGGTCAGGGTCGCGGGGAAACTGTGCTCCGAGCTCGTGAAGCTGGGGACGGTGCTTGTCAGCGGACTTGCTGTCGGTATAGACACTGTGGCTCACACATGTGCGGTTCGGGGCGGAGTTCCGACTATCGGCGTACTCGCCTGCGGACAGCTTGTCAATTATCCCTCCGAAAGCGAAGAACTGAAAAGACAGATCGTTTCCGGAGGCGGCGCGGTAATATCCGAGCTGCTTCCTCATGCGTCAGTGGATCCTGGGTATTTTCATCAGCGCAACCGCATGATATCAGGGCTTGGAATGGGCACGCTGGTGGTCGAGGCGTCAACCAGGAGCGGCTGTCTGCTTACGGCAAACCATGCGATAGACCAGGGGCGCGACCTGTTCTGCGTTCCGCCAGGAGATATAATGCGTGAGAGCTGCATGGGAGTTGTTCCGTATCTGCGTGATGGCGCTATTCCGGTGTTCGACCACCTCGACATCGTAAAGGAGTATATGTGTTATTTCTTTAACCGCGTGGACGCTGACGAGCTCAACGACAGATATCACAGGAGCACTGCACGCAAGCAGGCTTCAGCGCGCGACAGGCAGTACATACGGTCAAAGATGAAACCGGCTCAGTCTGAGGCTCCCGCACAGCCGGTTCCTGAACCAGCCGTAAATCCGGAACCGGCTCCGCAGCTTTCCGAGGACAGGCTGAGCGGGCTTCCCGAATTGCAGATAAGCCTTGCAAGGCTGGTTGAGAAAGCTCCGTCTACGGCTGATGAGCTTCTTGAGCTGTCCGGGATATCATACGCCGAGGAGATAGAAGCGCTGACCGAACTGGAGATCGCAGGAATTATCCGGCTTATGCCGGACGGAAAATATCATCTGAGCTAAAAAAGACTGCCAGGAGCATTTACCTGGCAGCCTTTTTCTTATCTGAGCTTTATCCAGCAAGCGGAAACCGGCTTTGCATGGACTGTTCCGCCGGAGATCTCCGCGCCTCCGCCGAAGCTGTACAGCACTTCTGCCGCCTCTCCGTCAAAGCTGAACTCTGCTTCCTTTTCTGAGGGGTTCAGAACTATGAGGATCCTTTCATCGCCGGCGTTTCTCACATAAGCGAGAGGATAGCTGTTCTTTCCGCAGTACGCGAAGCTGATGCCGCCGCGGCTCTGGAGCGCCGGGTGAGCCATTCTTATGGAAATGAGCTTCTTTATCTCGCTGCGCAGGGAATCCGGGTCTGACATCTGATCCTGGGCATTCGGGCGATCCTCTGCCGGGTCAATCGGAATGTACAGCTTGTCGGCTTCTGCGTCAGAGAATCCGGCGTTCTTTCCGCTGTTCCACTGCATGGGCGAGCGTGAACCGGTTCTGCCGTATCCGCCCTCAACGGAAGTCAGCCCCTCGACATAGCGCATACCGAGCTCATCGCCGTAGTAGATGAACGGAGCGCCGGGCATGGACAGCAGGAACGCGAACGCTATCTTCAGTTTGTCGCCGTGTACCCACTTTGCGAGTCTGTCCATGTCGTGGTTGCCGGAGGGGATGCAGATAAGCCCCTTGTGCTCGGATTTTTCAGCGTTCTCGATGTATTTCTTTACAAACTCGCTGCAATCGCCGTTTCCCTCAAAGAAGGGCTGACCGTAGCGGAAAAGGTCGTTGTAATGCGAGGGACCAAAGTGGAGCAGGAAATCCATGTGAAATCCGCCCTGGAGACTCTTGTCCGGCTCGCCCCATTCGGAGACCATGGCTGCCTGCGGGAACTCCTCGTCAAGGAATTTCCGAACATCCTGCCAGAGCTTTATGGTGCCTTTTCCGTCCTCGTCGTTCTTGACAAGGGAGCCCGCCATGTCAACTCTGAAACCGTCGCAGCCCCTTGAAAGCCAGAATCTCATAACGTCCTTCATGGCATTGCGGGTCGCAATGGCTCCCTCGGAATCCATGCTCTGCTGCCAGGGTCTTTCGGGCTTGTAGTAGCCGTAATTCAGCGCGGGCTGGTGTGTGAAGAAGTTTACTGCGCAGCTTCCATCACGGTCGGATATTCCGCGGAGCGAGCCGTATCCGGTTGGCTCCTCCCAAATGCTGTTTGTCCAGACGTAGCGGTCGGTGTATTCGTTGCGCTCTGCTTTCATTGATTCCAGGAACCACGGGTGCTTCCAGGATGTGTGACCGGGAACGAGGTCGAGCAGGACATGCATTCCGCGCTTGTGTGCCTCGTTGAAGAGGGTTATCAGGTCATCGTTGGTGCCGTATCTGGGTGCTACCTTGCAGTAGTCCGCAACATCGTAGCCCGCGTCACCGAACGGGGAATCAAAGCAGGGATTGATCCACAGTGCGGTGCAGCCGAGTTCTGCGATGTAATCCAGCTTTTCGGTTATTCCGGGAATGTCGCCGATACCGTCCCCGTTTGTGTCGTTGAACGACTGGGGATAGATCTCATAGAATACTGCGTTGTTGAGCCATTCGGGCTGTCTGTTCATATTGAATTCCTCCTTGACGGGTTGATTTTTTGCTTTCTATATGATATAATACTACACAAAGGCAGAATAATCTACTGAAAAAATACGCAAAGCTGATACTATTATACTTTTTGGAGGAGCAGAGATGAATGCTGAAGCCTCACGCGAGCATCGTGAACACGGAAGCGAATACAAGCCGTTCGGATATTACAAGTGCAGCATACCGGAGTATTTTATAAATGTCCCGCTGCACTGGCACCCGGAGCTGGAGCTGAACTATATACTTGACGGCTGCGCGGAGTTTATCTGCGGTGATGAAAAATTCAGTGCGCATGCAGGGGAGCTGGTCGTGATTCTGCCGGATATGCTTCATTCAGTCAGCAGATCAGGGGAAAACCACTGCGCCTACGACACACTGGTATTCGGGCTGTCCATGCTGGGCTCCCAGGAGACCGACAGGAGCGCTTCGATGTGCATACAGCCGCTTGGCTCCGGCTGCGGCGTTCACAGCCTGGTTACGGGGGAGCACCCGTATTATCAGGAGCTGCGCACCTCTGTGGAGCAGATCTTTTCCTGCGCAAAGGGCGACACGGCAATGCTTGATATGCTTATGAAAAGCGAGCTTATGCGGCTTTTCTGGCTTCTGTATGAAAGCGGGAGCATTTACCCAGTAAACCGCGGGATCTCCGGAAATGCGGAGCTTATCCGTCCGGCAGTGCAGTACATCAGCGAGAATTTTTCCGAGCCCATAACAATAGATATGCTTGCGGAAATTTCGCACCTCAGCCGCAGCTATTTTATGAGCTGCTTCCGGCAAGCGGCTGGAATGGGCGCGATAGAATATGTGAATCAGGTCAGGGCAAGGGCGGCGGTGAAGCTGCTCGGCTCAACGGAGAAGACCATAGCTGAAATAGCTTACGAATGCGGTTTCAGGAATCTTTCTAATTTTAACAGGCAGTTTAAGAGCATTGCAGGAGTTACTCCGTCAGAATACCGCTCAGGTAACAGAAAAAGGTGCGGCTGAAAACTGCACCTCTTAATTATTCTGATATTATGCAGAAACACTGTTCTTGTCTGAAATGAACTTCACAAATTCCTGTTCGGGAATCGGCTTGGAATAATAGAATCCCTGGATAAAATCGCATTTCAGGTCAGAAAATTTCTTGACCATATCGGCCGTTTCGATTCCCTCGACAACGATTTCCATGTTGAGGTCTTTTATCATTCTGACGGTGTTCTGGAGTATTGTCCACATTTTGTCGGTCTGGCTGTTTACGAAGCTTTTATCAAGCTTGACTATCTTCAGTGGAAGCGCTGCGATACGCGACATATTGGAATATCCTGTGCCGTAGTCGTCAAGCGAGAAGTTGATTCCAGCCGCGCTGAGCTGCTTCAGGTTCTCCGCCATGACATTCTGGTCGTAGCTGGCTGCCGTTTCGGTTATCTCAAGGTTCACCTGGTCGGAGGTTACGCCGTATTTGTTCATGACTTCGAGAACCCTGTGTGCAAGGTCGTGCCTCATGCACTGGGATACGGAGAGGTTTACCTCGATATATTCCAGACCCAGCTTTTTGCACTGGTCGCTTGCCATGAAGCGGCACACCTCGTTCAGCACGAAATCGCCGATTTTGTGGATAGCGCCGCTCTTTTCCGCCGCAGGAATAAAGATCTCCGGCGAAATGAATCCCTGCTTTTCATCAATGAGCCGCAGGAGCGCCTCGGCGGAAACGAACTTCTTTTTCTCAATGGAGTATATCGGCTGGTAGTAAACATGGAATCCGTGGTTTGCAAATGCGCGGTCGATGATATCGTCCACATCGCTGAGCAGATAAACCATGTTTTTTACCTTGCTGCTTGACGCGTATATCACTTCTCCGTTATACGGAAGTTTCTGGTGTATGTCATTTCCGAACGATATGAGCGACCGGAAGTTCGGGATATCCTCCGGGCAGTTTGCCAGGCAGACATATGCTATGATATTCAGATCGAATTTATCGACCTTGACCGGCTGGCGGAACATCTGGTTCACAAGCTGCGCCGTATTTTCCGCCTTGTCCTTGTTGAAGCTGTTTATCGCTATCCGGAAGCGTCCGCGGTCAAGATAATACAGCGTTCCGTGAGCCCTGGCTGCACGATTCTTTTCGTTCAGCATTTTGGCAATGTTCTTCAGCATCAGGCTTGTCCGGTCATACCCAAGAAGCTTTTGAAGTGAATCGAAATTCGCAATGTTGATGAGTATGAGGACCGTATGGGTATCCGTCATAAAATTCTTTTTCATGTCGTCCGCGTAGGCGCTGTATTTGCGCAGTCCCGTGAAAGTATCTATCATGCTTTCCGGACGCTGTACAAGAACGGATATCAGCATAAGTCCGACCGCGTTTCCGAAGATCATTATAAGGGTGTTCGGGGCAACTAGCTGAGCTAGGACGACCGCTCCCATTATAGGAAGCATAAGCAGAAGCGCCAGGGCTTTTCTTACCGTAAAAAGCCTGTGGTACCTTATCAGGTGAATTATACAGCAGATGATGTAAAAGCTTGCAACCGAATAGGGGATCACTGCCAGGTCGGTTACGGTGAAGACGCCGTCATCGACTGTGAAAAGACATCCTGTAAATATATTTACGATGTGAATCACTATATTTCCGGCGTATGGGATAGCCAGGCACACAGCCAGCGGAACCCTCCCAGTTATCTTTGACCAGGTGTTTGTCAGGCTGATTATGTACATCAGGAAGAATGGCGGGATAGAGTTGTAAAGCAGCAGATAGACTGTGTGTGCAGCCAAATGCATCGCGGCCCCCGGGTAGTTGAAATTGTCCAGAAGCGCAGCCCATATATCGGCGCAGGCACACAGCATAGTCAGTATGACAAGCGAAAGGAAGAATCTGTTCGTTGAACCCCTTTTCATATTGCGTGTGAGCTGTGATATCAGCGTTATCAAAAGAACAACGAACGCAGCAACATCGAAATGAATAAGCTGTTCAGTCATTATATCAACCTCTTTAGTATAATTTCTAAAATATAGTATACCACATCTTTACTTTTTTTGCAACAGTTAAAAGCAACATTTTCGTCCTCCCTGATTTTCAATACAATATTATAACCTCTTCGGTATAAATTGTCAATATATATTTGCATTCCTATCTGTTAGAATATACTGGGTTTCCGGGAGCCGCGATTGTGCAGTATAACGAGAGAACACGCGACACTTGAAAAAAAGCGCGTTATATGTTATAATTAATAAAGAATCCTGAAAGGCGGTACACCATGAAAATAAAGAAGCACATCATAGCCGCGGCGGTTTCTGCCGCAGCGGTATTTTTCCTCTGCTCATGCAGCGGGAGCGGCGAGCTCAGGCTCGGTACGGGGAATCCCGGGGGAATATATTACTCTTACGGAAATACGCTCAGAGAAATGGACGGAAACAAGATATCCGTAAAGCGCACAGAGGGCTCCCAGGCCAATATGCGCCTGCTTGACGAGGATTTCCTGGATCTTGCCATAGTCCAGAGCGACGTACTTGCGGAGGCTGTCGAGGGCTCCGGCTCATTCGACGGCGAGCCGGTTGAGAGGATACGCGCCGTTGCCGGGCTTTACAGCGAAGCATTTCATATAGTAGTCCGTGGTGACTCCGGAATAGAGAGCCTTTCGGACCTGAAGGGAAAGAAAATTTCCGTTGGCGAGGAGGGCTCCGGCGCTGTCCACAATCTTACGCATCTGCTGACTTCCGCAGGGGTTTCGGAGAAATCAGTCCAGACGGTGTGTATGTCGTATACTGAGTCCGCCGAGGCGCTGGAATCCGGCGGCATAGACGCGTTTTTCTGCGTGCTTGGCGCTCCGTCCACGGTTATAAGCGAGCTGTACGCTGATGACAACGTCCGCCTGCTTGCCATTGACGAACGGACAGCCGGCGCCATGACGGAGCTGTTTTCCGGCTACTTCAGCATGACCATACCGGCGGGAACGTATTCCGGTCAGGACTCCGACATTCAGACCATAGGCGTCAAGGCGGTGCTTACTGCTGATTCACGGATAGACAGCGGCAGAATAAGGGAGGTTACGGCTGCGCTCTTTGAGAAGGGCAGCAGTATAAAGTTTTCGCTTTCCGTTCCGGAACCCGACCTGGAGTTCGCGGTAACTGACATTCCGTGTGAATTTCACGAGGGAGCGGCGCAGTATTACGAGAGCGCCGGAATATCGGTCGATACGGCTGAAAACTAAGGGAGGAACTACATTTGCACATACTTGAGATAGATATGTATCAGACGCTTGCCATTGCGGTAGGCGTGCTGTTTCTGGGAGGATTCCTGAAAAAGAAGGTGCGTTTTCTTGAAACGTTCTGCATTCCCGCGCCAGTGGTGGGAGGAATAATATTCGCAGTGGTATCGTGCCTGCTGTACGTCACGGGAATAGTTGAGTTCAACTTTGACGAAACGCTGAAGAACGTCTGCATGGTAATGTTCTTTACATCAGTGGGATTTCAGGCGAATCTGAAGGTGCTGCGCGCCGGCGGGCTGAGCCTTGTGGTTTTCCTCGGCTGTCTGTTCGTGCTGATCGTGGTACAGAACCTCACCGCCGTCGGACTCTCAGAACTGCTTGACATAAGCCCGCTTGTTGGAATGTGCACGGGTTCTATACCGATGGTCGGAGGGCATGGTACTTCAGGCGCGTTTGGTCCGGTGCTGGAGGATTTCGGCATTGAGGGCGCGACCACGTTCTGCACTGCGGCGGCGACTTTCGGGCTGGTGATAGGCTCCCTAATGGGCGGACCTATCGCGCGCAGACTGATAATCCGCAACGACCTGCTTAAAAAGGCGGCTTCCGAGGACGCCGCAATACTCGAGGAGGAGGAACACAAGCATCACCGCTCGGTGAGCATGTATGCTCCCGCAGCGTATCAGATCGCGATAGCAATGGGTATCGGTACGATAGTTTCCTGGGCGCTGTCGCTCACAGGAATGACGTTCCCCATATACATCGGATCAATGATAGTTGCGGCATTCATGCGAAATATTGACGAGTATACCGGAAAGCTCCACATACACATGGGCGAGATAAACGACATCGGCGGAATATGCCTGTCGCTTTTCCTGGGTATCGCCATGATAACGCTGAAGCTCTGGCAGCTTGCTGAGCTGGCGCTCCCGCTGTTTGTGCTGCTTACGGCTCAGGTGATACTGATGGCGGTGTTCTCCTATTTCGTGGTTTTCAACGTAATGGGCAGGGACTATGACGCGGCAGTGCTGAGCGCAGGCGTATGCGGCTTCGGAATGGGCGCGACTCCGAATGCAATGGCTAATATGCAGGCGATAACTGAAAAATACGCGCCGTCAGTCAAGGCGTATCTGCTCGTCCCGATAGTCGGGAGTATGTTTGCGGATTTCATCAACAGCCTTGTAATTACTTTCTTCATCAATTTCCTGAACTGAAAGCCGGAGGTAATTTATGAAAAACAAGAATGACAAGAACCAGAAGCTGGACTATTTTTCCGAGAATCTTGCGGTGCCCGAGGTACATGTCGGCGGCAGCGGAGACGCCGATGAAGCTCCCGAGGACGACAGCGGCAGGGACGAAGTAGTATTTGAGAACCTCGCATTTCCGGAGATAAAGATACACAAAAAGCCTAAAAAAGACTGAAACTGTCCCTTTTTTGGTATTGATTAATGTCGCCGGACTGTGTATAATGTGAATCATAGGGGGTGATCCGGTGATAATCAAGACAGACAGGAAAAACCAGTTCAGGGCTTTTTTTGACCCGACAAGCGGATTTTATATGCGGACCGGAATAATAAAGGACGGAAAGGACACCGGAGAGGATCCTTTCATGACGGTATTTCCGGAGCTGCTGGACGTAGGCATAATGGGAAGCTGCGCCCATGGCAGACTGGGACTGTGTGCAGCCTCCGGCGTAGAGTGTTACCAGAACGGAGCCGGCGTCTGTCAGCCGGATATGAAGCTGGAGGACTTCCGCAGAATAGCAGAGGAATGCCGCGAAAAAACGTTCCAGTTCGCGCTCGGCGGGAGGGGAGATCCCGATATGCACCCTAATTTCCGCGAGATACTGGAGTGCTGCCGCGAAAACAGCATCGTCCCGAATTTCACCACATCCGGGCTCGGCATGACCCGTGAAAAGGCGGAGCTGTGCAAAGAGTTCTGCGGCGCTGTGGCGGTATCCTGGTATCGTCAGCCGCATACGCTGAATGCACTGAAGCTCCTGCTGGAAGCCGGGGTAAAGACGAACATCCATTTCGTGCTTGGTCAGAATACTATCGGAGAAGCGGCTGAGCTCCTGAAAAACGGAGGTTTCCCCAGAGGGATAAACGCTGTTATTTTCCTGCTGCATAAGCCGGTGGGCTCCGGAAGCAGGGAAAATATGCTGAAATACGGTGATGAAAGGCTTGTGGATTTCCTGGAATTCATTGATGAAAATGAGTTCCCGTTCGGCATAGGCTTTGATTCCTGCTCTGCGCCTGCGCTGATCAGTTATATGAAGAACACTGACCGGGATTCCTTTGATACCTGCGAGGGCGGACGCTGGTCAGCGTACATAACGCCGGATATGAAGCTGCTTCCCTGCAGCTTCGATAACGATAAGCTCCGCTGGGCGTATGACATTTCCTGCGACACAATAGAAAACGGCTGGAACAGCCCGCAGTTTGAGGATTTCAGAAACAGGCTGAGGTCGTCGTGCCCGGACTGCCCGGAGCGCTCATCATGCATGGGAGGCTGCCCGATATGTCCTGATATAGTTCTCTGCGGAAAAAGGAGGCGGTCCCATGAAGTACAGGACTGATATGGTGACGAATTCGTCTTCCGCCAGTTTTATTCTCGGAAAGCCTGACGAAACGCAGTACACCAAGGAGAGCGTTTATCAGCTGATACGCAGGATCCATATAGAGACCATTGACGCCGCGGAGCGATTTTATGAGGAAAACCGCGAAGTATTCGAGAAAAACGGCGTTGGACTGGAACTCGGCAAATACAGCTTCAAATTCACTTATAGCAGTTATGACGATTATGAGCGCGCTTTGAATGACGCAGCATATTATTACGCCGGTGAAAAAGAATACGACGGAAGCGACTGGCTGGGACTCGAAACATACGAGGATTACTGCAATGCCAAGCGCAATGTATATTTTCGGTTCATTATAACGGATCTTTCAGAGCCCGTTCCCGGGGAAGAGTTCGGGGGCGTATACGCGTCAGCGCTCTGGTATGAGCCGGAGTTTGACCCTCGGTACCTGGTCTGCACGTTTGCCCCCGGGAACTGTGAGTTCTGCCGTGAAAACAATGTAGAATGCGATGGCTGCGGCCCAAATGGGGAACTGGCTGAAAAAGCCCGCCGCAGATGCAGTAAAATGGGCAGGGAATTTCAACAGGGAAAGCTTGAGAATCGCGTGCTGAGGCTCGGAAGAATACTTGTCTGGGCGGACAACGAGAGGGTCATTTCGTATGACCTGCGGTATGAACTTGCACATTACTGCGAGAAATCAGCGTGGCATATCTGAGAATGGTGAATATATGAAAATAAGACGCAGCTTTGTAACAAATTCGTCTTCTGCAAGCTATATACTCGGGAAGAAAGACGATGTTCCCGGATACGATGTCGAGAGCGCATACCAGCTCATGCGCCGGATATTCCTTGACTATATCGCGGACGAGGTACGATACTTTAAGAAAAACAAGGAATATTTCAGGGAGCACGGAGTTTCCCTGGAATGGACAAAGTATTCGTTCAGGTACACCGGCGAGTACGAAGATATACTCGATGCGTTAGTCGGCGCTCCGTTAGAAGACGGTCAATATCATTATAACGAACAGCACTATGATATAAGCAAATGGATCGTCCAGAGAAGGTATGCAGATTATCTGAAGCTGCGTGGAAAGGGCGGTGTGCCTTTTTTCGGTATCATCGACCTTGCAGAGCCTATCGCGGATATTTCTGAAACCGTTGAGGCAGGGCAGGCAGCGCAGTGGTATAACCTGGACATACCACCGCAGTATTTCGGAGCCATCCACCCGGATATCGACTGCGAATCATGCCAGGACTGGGCGTATGGCTGCGAGGGCAGCTGCTGGTTTGAGGCAAATAAGGAAGACGGGGAGTCCGCTGAATCGACATATCCCGATGAACATAAACAGTACCTCAGATGCCAGAAAATGAAAAAGCAGTTCCGGGAGGGAAAGCTGGAGAACCTCCTGCTTGCGAGAATGGGGAAAGTGTTTATCTACTCTGAAGACAGCTTTCTCCCGATGTATGTCCATGAAAGACTGGAGAAAATTGCAAGATACGGCTGTAATCATATGGGGTGATAAAGTGAAAATCAGAAACAGCTTTGTGACTAATTCATCATCTGCGAGCTATGTCCTGGGAAAAGCGGGAGATGACTCCGGATACGACCGGGAGAGCGTGTATCAGCTCATGCGCGGGATATTCCTTGACTTTATCCGGGAAATTGCACAGCGCTACGAGGAGAATCGCGCAGAATTTGAAAAGCTCGGCGCGGGGTTGGAATACGGCAGGTATTTCTATAAATTCACCGGCCCTAAAGAAGCGCGGTTTAAGCTGTTCGATATTATGGGCTGGGATTTCCTTTTCGATACTGATATAAGTCCGTGGATAGAGAAAGAGCGGTACGAGGAATGCGAAGAATACATGTATTCCCATGACAGGGAAATAACAAGAGATTATATTGCATTCCGCATAATCGACCTTTCCGAACCGATTGACGGCTTTAACATCGAGGATATTGAGGAAGTAGTCGATTGGTATGATCTGGACGTTGAGCCGCAGTATCTTGGCGCCATGGTTCCTGTGACTGACTGCACCAAGTGCGGGATCATCTGCTGCCAGGGCAGGGCGTGGTTCGACAACAGGGATACCTATGACGAAAACGACGAGTATGACGCTGAGCTTTACCGCGAATATATGAAGTGTCAGCATTTGCGGGAGCTTTTCCGTGAGGGCAGGCTTGAAAACACGCTTGTAGAAAAAATCGGAAAGGTGATAGTATTTTCGTGGGACGTTTTTCTGCCTGGATATGTACACGACAGGCTCCAGGAAATTGCGAGATACGGCTGCCGCCACATGGGATAAAAACTGCCGAAATCAGGCACAGGCGTGCAATTATTCCCTGGCATAAATGTAATGTAATGCCTGTTACAGCCTTTTCGTATAAAACGCCGAAAGATTTTGTCTGAAAAAATCGTGAAATGACAATTTCTTTCATTGACAAAAGCGGATTCGTATGGTATGCTATATTTAACAAAGGCACACTGCATTGTGCCGATCACGCATTTTAAGGAGTTATACGAAATGACACAGCTTACCAGGAACCTCAAGAAAAAGAATGGCTTCACACTTGTTGAAGTTATCATCGTTCTCGTTATCCTCGCGATACTTGCAGCGATACTTATTCCGTCACTTGTCGGATACATAGACAAGGCAAACGAAAAGGCTTCGATCGCTACCTGCCGCAGCTTTGTCCTCGCAGCGCAGACTATCGGCTCTGAGACCTATGGCGAACAGGGCACGCTCAGCACTAGCGGAACAAGTGCAAATGTTGATAAAGATAAGTTCCTCAAGGAAGTATTCGACCTTGCTGAGCTTGATTCTACCAAGTACAGCGGACAGATCTTCATGTCTCCCAAGGGTAAGGTAACTACCGTGGAATTCTATGATGGTGAATTTCATGTGACATTTACTGGCACAAGCTACAATGTAGTAAGTGATTCCACCAAGCCTGCAAGTACAATGGATGTTAAGTAATTTTTAATCAACGTTTTTCTCAGCAATAACAATGCCCGCCTTTCCCGAACCGGAGGGCGGGTTAATTCTTTTCAGGAGGAGCGCAAAATTGGCAGAATTCAGCTACACCGCTGCAAAAATGAACGGCAGCACCGTCAAGGGAACGCTGAACGCATCGACCCCGGAACAGCTCAGGGAGAATCTGCTCCGTCAGGAGCTTTATCTGCTGAAATACGAGGAAAAGCACGCCGCCAACGGCAGACGCCTTAAAGCAAGGGAGCTTGCAGAGTTCTGCCGGGAGCTTTCATCCATGCTCGGCACAGGAGTATCGCTTGTCCGTTCAATGCAGATAATACTTCACCGCGACCTGACCCCGGCGATGAAAACGACATTTTCTTCGCTTAACAGCCAGATAAAGCGCGGAATCGCGCTCTCTGATGCAATGGAGCAGCAGGACGGAGTTTTCCCGGAACTGCTGATTAACATGGTACGCGCAGGAGAATCCAACGGAAAGCTGGATCAGTCGCTGCAAAAAATGGCGGATCATTATGACGCGGAGCACCGCACGAATCAGGATATCCGCGGAGCTATGACCTACCCGATAATTCTGATCGTTATTACTCTGCTCGTGATCATAGCGGTTTTCACGTTTATATTCCCGACATTTATAGGTGTTTTCGGGGATATGGAGCTTCCGGTCATCACACAGATAATGATGGCGATAAGCAGCTTTATGACGAATCAGTGGCTTCTTCTGCTGATAATCGTGCTTGCGGCGGGACTCGGCATTTACTGGCTGACCCGGCTGAATTCCGTGCGGTATGCCTGGGACAGGTTCAAGGTGAAGTGTCCCAGGGTCGGCAAGCTGATGAAGATAATCTATACGGCAAGATTTGCCCGTACTTTTTCATCGCTGTATTCAAGCGGTCTGACGATACTTGACGCTCTCCAGATTACCCGCGGTACCATAGGAAACCGGTACATTGCGGCTCAGTTTGACGAAGTGTTAAGGTCAGTCCGGCAGGGTATGTCCCTTTCAGAATCTCTCAGCGGAGTAGACGGCTTTGACGTAAAGCTGACTGAAACTATCGCTGTCGGAGAAGAAACGGGGCGGGTCGATGACCTGCTGCTGAACATAGCCGACAGCTTTGACTATGAGTCTTCCATGGCGATAAAGAAGCTTGTCAAGCTGATAGAACCGATAATGATAATGGTGATGTCAGTAATAATCCTCACAGTAATGTTATCGGTAATGCTCCCGATATATCAGCTGTACGGAAGTATTGATCAATAACGGAGGAATTTTATGACCTCAGTATACATATCCAATGAGAATATCCAGGCAGTGACAGGCTCCAGGAGCGGCAGCCGGGTCAAGATATCACACATTGCATGCGGAGAGACAGGCGATGGCTGCGTTATAGGCGGCGTGATAACTGACGAAGCCGCGCTCCGTGACCGGATCGCCTCGTTCTGGGAGGCAAACCGGCTGCCCAGGTCCGGACTTGACCTGGTGGTAGAGAGCAGCTCTGTCAGCACAAAGATGTTGGAGCTTCCCAATGTCCGCGGCAGTTATCTTATGAATCTGGTAAAGGAAAGCTTCAACGAATTTGACGCAGAGGAAGCGGTGTACGACTATGCGGTTATCGGCGCCGGAGCAAACGGCGGCTTAAAGGTGCTCGCTGCAATGACCGAGGCCGGATTTATACGGAGCTATGTTTCGCTGTTCAGCACAGCCGGGCTTAAGCTCCGGTCGATAGGGCTTGCCGTTTGCGGTCAGATACGTATGGCGCAGTTCTGCAAGGAACTGAACAGCTCGTCCTATATCCTGACCGTGCTGGATAAAAACCTGGTATCGCAGTTCCTGTTCATTGACGGAGAATACCGCTTTTCCAAGCGGCAGAGAGTTCTGTACGACCGCGGCACTCCGGAATTTGCGGATGAGATCGCGCGGATGATATCCAATCTTATTCAGTTCAAGAAATCTGAAAACATCGTTTCTGAGATAACTGACGTTTATCTGTGCGGGGCGTCCGAGCAGGAGATCAATTCAGTATCCCTGATTTACGACGGAATGCGCATTGGCAGGCTCCCGGAGCTTTCCGGGATAGTCTGCCCGGATAAATTCAGGGGAATGCTGTCTGACTGCGTACTGGCAGCCGGCGGGCTTTTCTGAGGAGGTCATCAGATGAGTAATACGGAAAAAATAACCTCAGTAAGGGCAGCCCGGGTTAAGCGCCGTGATATAGACTTCATACGCGCACTGCGTTTTGCGGAAAACGAGAAGGTAAAGGAGCAAAGGCGCGGCCGCCCCGGCGGGATAATCTGGATAGCGTGCGCGGCTGTGGTCGCAGCGGCGGGAGCATTATATGCTTCGGCGGCAATGAGGCATTCGCAGCTTTCTGATCAAAAAGATGAACTCCTGGCAGACATAAGCCTTGCGAAAATACATGTCAGCGAAGCCAAACAGCTCAGCCTTAAACTGGACTGGGCGAAGGATATGGAGGAAAACACCGGCGGGCAGCTTGCAGCGCTTGAAGATTCCGGCTCGCAGTATGAATATTACGCCAGCGACCTGTTTGCAAGAATACGGCGTCAGTTTCCCGGCGGCACGTCAATTGAATCCATTGAGCTTAACGACAGCATTCTGACGTTTTCGTTCAGGTCGGATAAGGCGTCAGAGGCGGCTGAGCTGGTACAGAAACTGCGAAGCGAGGAGATATTCAGCTGGATAGATTACAGCGGGTTCACGTCGGATGAGAGCGGTTCTGAAACGCTGTTCACCATAATCTGCGGGCTAACCGATGAAATGCCGGAAGAGGAGGGGACAAGATGATAGCGTCAGAAAAAAAGAAACGCAATCAGGTGATCTTACTGGTCATATTATCGGCGGTGCTTCTGGTGGTCGTATACTGGCAGTACCTGCTTTCACCGCTGCTGACCTCCTGCGATGAACTGGACGAGGAGATTTTCGACAATGAAATGCTCCTTTCCGATATGCAGAGTGAAATAATCTCCATACCCGGCTATGAGCGTGATATTGAAGATACGCTCAGCAGGATAAGCGAAAAAACTGCGGAGCTGTATCCGGTCATGAATACCGAGGACGCTGACATGATGCTCCTTTCAGGCATGAGCTCAAGCGGACTGAGCGCTTCATCACTTTCGGTTTCCTCCGCTTCTGCGGGGGATGAAAAGGACGGCTCGGACAACACCGGAGTTTATATCATAACAGCCGTCTATAATGCGAAAGGAAGTTATTCCTCGCTCCTGAGATTTGTTTCCAGGGTAAATGACATGCCGGCAGTGGTGATAAGCTCTGTTTCCGGTACAGCGGAAGCGTCAGAGGACAAATCTTACACCGTAACCGCCGGAGGAGCCCTGAGCGACCTGACCCAGACCCCTGCTTCTGAGCGCGATATGACTTTTGAAATAACCGTGCAGGTTTATATGTATTCAGCACCTGATATTCCGGAGCATTTTGACGAGCCTGCATCCCAGACCCTTGAAGCAGGTTCTGATGAAAGACCGGATTATCTTCTGTAAATCCATGGAGGTGGAGCTTTGAAGCGAATATTAGGGCGCTGCGGCTCCGCTCTTGTGTGGGCCGTGTGCGCGATGATGGTGCTGACTCTCATTGCGGCTTCTCTGCTGACATTAGCCGCAGCGTACTATGACAGGACGCTGGACGAGGCTATGTTGATGAAGGCTCAGCTTATGGCACAGTCCGGGGCAAATTACGCGGTGCATATGCTCGATGTTTCCGGCGGAGATTTTTCTGAGGACTGGGTACCGATAAACGTGAAAAAGGACGAGAACGCCGAGCGCCGCGTCTATCTGAGCGGCGGCACCGGGGAGGATGACGAGTACGTAACGCTGCACTTTTCATCTGAGGAGTCAGCTTCCAATGACGAGGACAAGATAGCAGCCGGCGAGGAGCTGCGCGTGTATATTCTGAGAGTCCGCTCCGAGGCAGTGTGCGGCGACAGCGCGGCTTCCTGCTCGGCGGTATTCTGGGGCTACGGGGAGGACGGAATATGGAATTTCGCAGGCTTCGTGCAGGATTAAGGCGGCTTTCTGGCAGGAAGGCGTTTTCACTGCTGGAAACGATGATCGCATTTGCGCTTATCGGCATAACGGCGCTGATCACAGCTTCCGGGATCATTGCAGGTCTGGGCATATACAACTCCGCCAATGAGCTGAGAAATGAATGCGAGGCCGCTTCCTCGCAGCTGTACATGGCGGCGGAAAACGGAGAGATACCGGCTCTGTTCGACCCGGAAGCGCCGCAGGTCGGGGTCATCACGCATACAGGTGATTTTTCGCCGGAGCGCTCAGGGGAAAATGTTATCGATGTATACGCCGTATGTGCGGTCCGCAATGAATATTTCGGCAAAAACAGCGGCATCGTGTTATATTATTACGAGGCAGCAGACAGCGACTGACAGAAAGGGGCGGCATGAAGAAATTATTCAGGCACGGTGGATTCACACTGACCGAAACGCTGATAGGGCTTGTAGTGCTGCTTATTCTTGCAGGAACAGTCAGCGCGGTAATGATGTCCGGGTTTGGCATATACGGCAGGACGGCTTTAAGAAACCGTGCACAGAGCACAGGCGACACGGCTTACGAGCTGATAAGCTCACGCCTGACCTACGCTGTCGACCTGACTGTATCCAACAGCGCAAAAGAAATCCATGATTCCTACAATGTGCAGGAGGACGGCAACGTCTGCATTTATATCCCGGTGGAGGGCGACCGTGTGGGACTTGGCATAGGGGCTCTGGAGCCGCCTGACGTGATAACACCGGAGCAGCTCGCGGGAATGCGCATGAGCGTTTCAGCCAGTTACGAAAGCGACACGCTTGCCGGGCTTAACGTAGAGGTAAGATCAGCGGAGGACGACAGACTGCTGTATTCCCGCAGCGGAACTGTCCGCCTGATGAATGCCTCAAATCCGGAACTGGACAGCTTCTGTGACGTTCAGAACAGCGACAATTCCAGCTCCGACCTGTATTTCGTATTTTCAGAGTTGGCATGATCGCCGGAAAGAGTGGTGAATGATATGAAGAATATCCCTATTGGTGAGGTGCTGAAAGAGTATGGCTATATCACCGACAGCAATATAAAGGAAGCGCTGGATTTCCAGAAGTCCGAAGCCGGCATGGGAGTGCGCCTCGGCGACGCGCTTCTCCGGCTTGGATTCGTTACGGAAAAGCAGGTGCTTGAGGCGCTCGGAAAGAAGCTGGGTCTCCCGCTGGTAAAGCTGGAAGATATTGAGATAGACGACTCCGCGGTTTCAAAGGTCCCGAAGCCAATACTTGAGAAATATTCCGCCCTCCCTGTCGCGGAGAAAAACGGCAGGCTGACAGTGGTTATGTGCGACCCGCTGGATTTCTATGCCCAGGAGGACATAAAGCAGATCGCCGGAATGTCGATAGACATTGTTCTGTGCGAACGCCGCGAGATAGACTCCGCCATAGACCATCATTATGCAGAGATAGCGGCAAAGCGTGCAACGGAGCAGGCTAAGGTCACCGATGTGGAGCTTGAAATGCTCGCGCAGAATACCCAGGAGGACGAAAACGACGACGCCCCGGCTATACGGCTGATCAACACGCTCCTTGCAAGAGGATACAGCACCAACGTATCGGATATCCATATCGAGCCCTTTGAAAAGCACACGTCCATTCGTATGAGAATTGACGGGCTTATGGTTGATTACGCGACAATAGCGCGTTCAATGCACCCTGCGCTTGTCGCCCGCGTCAAGATAATGAGCGGACTTGACATTGCGGAGCGCAGAATGCCCCAGGACGGTAATTTCAGGACAAGGATAGACGACTACGATATTTCCGTAAGAGTGTCGGTAATTCCAACAGTGTACGGAGAAAAGGTGGTAATGCGCTACCTGACGTCTGAAACAGTTATCGACAAGGCAGGACATTTCGGCATGGAAGACGAGCCCTACCAGAAGCTCCAGAAAATGATGAATGCTCCGAACGGCATAATCTATATAACCGGACCAACGGGCTCAGGAAAGACCACCACGCTTTACATGGTACTTGAGGAGCTTGCGAAGCGCCCTGTAAATATCTCGACCATAGAAGATCCGGTAGAGCGGCGCATTGCAAAGGTCAATCAGATGCAGACGAACAACGCCGCAGGCATAACGTTCGGAGTCGGGCTGCGTGCGCTGCTGCGCCAGGATCCTGATATAATCATGCTTGGCGAGACCCGCGACGCGGAGACCGCAGAGATATCCATTCGCGCGGCGATAACTGGACATCTCGTTCTTTCAACGCTCCACACGAACGATGCGGTAAGCTCGATAGTCCGCCTTGAAGACATGGGGATTCCGCCGTACCTCGTTGCGAATTCCCTGGTCGGGATAGTGGCACAGCGGCTTGTGCGAAAGGTGTGTCCATCCTGCGGGTATGAAACGGAACCTACCGCTGAGGAGAGCGCGGTGATCGGCTCCGATATACGAAGGATCAGAAAGGGAAAGGGCTGCCGCGCCTGCAATAATACAGGTTACAAGGGAAGAGTATCCATTCACGAGATAGTGTCGGTCGACAAGACGCTCAAACGCATGATAGCCAAAGGAACTGACGCAGATGAGATGGAGGAATACGTGCGCCGCGAGCAGGGCATGAAAACCCTTTACCAGAGCGCTGTTGAGCTCGTTGCAAAGGGAATCACCACACCTGAAGAGGTGCTCCGCGTGGCATATTATTCCGATTAAATGGGAGGGATCTGATGAAAGCTCTGGCAAAGAAAGGCTTCACGCTGGTGGAAGTCATAATAGTCCTGGTGATCATCGGAATTGCCGCCGCTATTGCAGTTCCTGGAATATCTGAGTACATAGGTCATACCGCTGACCGCACCTGCGAGAAGCTGATGACCCAGACGATGGACGATATCCGCAGGGCAGTCACGGTGAAGAAATATCCCGGCAATGCCGCCGTATCCGTTGAGATATACAAGGCTGTGAATCAGCTGCCAATTCTGCGGCTGCGCTGCCCGTTATCGGTTTTGGACGCTGACGCCGATGAAGTGGCTGCGCTGGAGCAGGGGACTCTCACCGGCGAGCCGCTGGAGGTCGCAGTATCTCCGCTGAAACGCTCGGTAGAGGGAGAAACGTATATCATAAACTGGAGTTTTTCCGGAAGCACGGTGACCGTCAGCATGGAGTGCAGCTCGCACGAGAATGTATATATGGTTCAGAAGCTGCGAATCTATTACGGCGGTGATATTTCGCAGATTGTTTCTCCACCGGAGCTGAGCGAGCTCCAGCGGATGTACGCAGCAGCTGCTGAGCTGCTTGAAGCGGCCGACAGCAGCGGCAATCTGCTTTTCCCGGCAGATGAAAACGGAAATGTCGGCGGTGATATGAAGCAGGCTGCACAGGTTCTCTCCGTTCTTTGCGGCAGAGATGTCAGCAGTATCAGGAGCTTCAGGACGAGCGGCGGCAGACCTTTCCTGCTCCATGTTTTGTATGAGGAGAGCGAATCCATGACGGTGTACAATTTCAGCTCGCTTTACAGCAACCAGACAGACGAGGCATAATAAAACCGGAGTTTTTGTACAGGCAAAGTAAAAAAGACCTCTATGGAATAAATTAAGCAACAAACAGGCTCCTGATAACGAGAGGAGCCTGTTTTGCTTTTATATGTGTCTGTTTTTATAAGGTCACCTCTAAAAAACCCATGTGATCGAAAATGAGCAGTGCGCACCATCTTCGTCTGTCAACAAGCGAAATTTCTGATGCGACGGCGTCCATGCCGTCGCCCGGTTATTTCGCTCTGCAACATCGTGTTGCACCTCCTCGTAAGGCATACAGCCTTACTTCGTCGGCTTTCCTAGAAGCTGGCACACCCTGCCCATTTTTGCTTTTCACACCGGTTTTTAGAGGTTCCCATAAAACAATATGCCGCGCAGGAATACTTCAGCCAGTTTGAGACCCTCTCCAGGAGTGATCCGCGCCGGGAGCGGGAAATTTGATCGCCGGAGACGTAATTGCCAAGCCGATACGTTGATTTTCAGCGTCAGCGCCTGCTGGAAAATGCAGGAATATACCTTCTTGACAAGTGTGCTTTGGTAAACTATTATTTGGTTAAATTAAGGCAACACCGCACAAAGACCATTTATTGGATTTTGCACGTGTCTTGCTTGCATCTTGCACAATTCGTCCTGGCAAGGCGTGTCTCCCCCGATGGGGGAGTGTGTCAGAGGGGCTAATTTGGCACAAAATATCACCGCCTGCTATAAGTGCGATGTTACATTTTGTGCCAAACTAACGACAGACCAGCCTTGCGTCGCTAGTTGTTGACTTGAAAACGCTATCGCTTCCGTCAACAACTCCTCATGTTGTCTGCCACGCAAAACGCAAAAAATTGACAAGCGAAATACAAAAAAATCCGCCAGCGAAACGAATCACTGGCGGATTTAAATTATATTAAAACGGCTCTACAAAGCCGTTTTATCATGAATTAAAGAACGCATTCCAGAAACCAAGCACAATTATGTATATAAATTATAATCAGTTTTGCAGTTTTGTGCAAAGTCCACAAATCAGGCAAACTAACTATTCGGACTTAGAAACAGAAGAAGCCTCAGCCTTTCCGGACTGCGTTCCGAAGTAGAAAATCATGATTATCTGAAACATATCCGTAAAGTTGTCCACTGCGATCTTACCAGTAACGGCAAGGTAGGAAAACACCCCTGTAAGCACCAGCGTAACAATGGACTTTACATTAATGAGCTTTGACAGTTTATTAAGCATTATTATCCTCCTCCACAATAAAAGCGCCACTGAATCCTGCGGCTCTCACCTTATTCATATAGAGCCCGGCATTCTCCTTGCTGCTGAATGCGCCCACCTGAACACGATACAGCTTTTTAAGCTTGACCGTGGGAGCTGTTATGTATTCATGCAGCACTGCCCAGCGGTTCTCGTCAACATAGAACCACGGGCAGTACTTTCCAGTCAGGTCATAGTGCCGCAGCACTTTTTCTGCCGTAATATTGTACTTCTGCATAAGATACTGCACCAGCTCCCGCAGAGCCGAAACAGACGCTTCCTCAAACTCGCCGCCCGCTTTGGAATAGCACACCTCAATGTGGAGCGTTCCGTCGTTTTTACCGCTTGCAGCGTAAGCTACCTCGTTGTCCGGAATTATTCGGATCACCTTGCCTTCAAGCCCGATTATGTACTGAGTGCTCGTCCAGCTATTCGGCTTGCCCGGGAACATCCCTGCCGCAACATTCTTGTAGAATAAAGCAAGCTTATCCGCGTCCGTCCCAGCCTGCCCAGTGTAATGAACGCAGATTCGTCCGGGTACTGATTTGGTTCCCGGACGATTGTACTTGTTTATAGGTATGATTTTTTCGGTTATTTTCATTATTTGCCTCCCTCCAGTGCCGCGATCCTTGCTTCCAGCGCGGTCAGCTCAGATTTCAGTGCCAAATCTCCAACGGACTTTCCTCCAAGAGTATCCGCATCGGTGGAATTTATCTGCGTCCAGCCGCGGAACTCCTGATTTATCACCGCAGAAATCCATACCTTCCTGCTCATATTTCCGGTGGCGATGATATTTAAGCCGTCAGTGTAATACCAGACCCAGTCGTTGGAATCTCCGCCCGGAATATTTGTAAGACCCGTGTTGTATGTATTCGAATAGTATCGCGTATACAGCTTTGCATTGCCTGAGATCCACAACGGCACGTCCACATTATCGGGTATCTGTATCTGATTCGAGGCATTGTCGTGCGCTGAAAGTACAAAATCTTCCGCGGAAAATCCACCGAGCGTTGCGGCGTTGCCATTGTCGTTGATCTTTTTCCACTCCCCGGACTGATAAACATAAATGTTCTCAGTGTAATCTACCCCTATTGCAAGCGCGGACATTACCTTTCCCTCGCCGTTTTTCGCAAGAATGAACACATAATTGGAAAGCGCAGGAACAGCAGGTATATCCGCGTCTATCTGATTTGTGATATAATTGCTGTCGCCCCATACAAGCGAAAAATGCATATCCTGATTAAGCATATTCTCAACGAAGTCGCTTTCGTGCCTGCCGCCGAGCGTGTCTGCGTTTCCGCCGTTCGCAGGGAGCTTATCCGGAATATCTGATTTGTCCGCCTTGCCGTTCCAGACTTCTTTTTCAGTGGCGGTGACGTGTATCGTCGTATTCTCCCCGTGCGCCTTAATAGCGGCTCTTGCGATATCGTCCGCGCCCGAGCCGCCGGAAGCCGCGGAATCATAAAAAGGGCATTCGCTGTAATCACTGCCTACAAGCTGTACCGAACCGGTTCCTTTCAGGTACACCGTGCCGTTCGCGCCGTAAATCACTGCACCCTTTCCTGCCAGAATTGATACCACCTCGTCAGCCCCCGCCGTAATGCCCGGAGCTCCGGAAGCGTACACCGCCGCCGTGCCGTCGTTGCGCAGCCAGGCATTACATCCGCCGGAATACTCCACCTTGATTTCCTCGCCCGAAAGCGTTATTGTTTTGCTTGTCATGATTTTACCTCCTCAAAAAGTGCCATTTCAAAGCTGTGCGCCGCCTTGCCTCCGTTGTACGGTAAATCTGTGCACAGCCATAGTTCCGCGGTCGTAGACGCTACACCGTATCCCGAGCTATTACGCCCGACATAGAATTGTGATTCCAACCAGCCACGCTGAAGCAGGTGATTATCGCCATCAGACGGCACCGCGGGATCATACGGAAATATTCCGTAAGCATTCCGTCCGACATTGTAAAAAGGATGATATCCAGGCATATTGGTGATGCCAAATCGTCCGTATCCCGCAAACCTGCTTGCTGTCAGCTTATACATATACCCGGATTTAAGCGTGAGTCCGCCAACCGCCTTATACCACCAGTTCACGCTGTCCTGGCACTCCTTAACGGAACACAGACACTTCTCACCATTCATCGCGAACTCTGTGAACTCCGTCCCAAACGTGATTCCCGCGTCTGTCAGGAGATTGTGTGCGCCGTATTTCACCAAGTCTGCGCCGGCTACATACAGCGGCTGCATTGCGAGTCCTGTGATAAGCCCTTTTTTGTAATCGTCAGTCATAGGTTATGTCAATGCTCCTTCCGGCTGTGGTGTTCGTGATTTTGGTGATGTTTCCGGAGCTGTTCTCAGTAACGCTGAATTCATTTACGGCATCGCCGCCGGAACCGCTGAATGTCAGAGCGAAGCCGCCGTCCTTGAACGCGATTTTCTTGGTATATACAGCATTCTCAGAAACCTCCGCCTTAGCCTCCTGCTTGCTCTGCTGTATCTGGCTGAACGACGTGGGCGTGAAGCTGTTGGAGCTCCCCGCGCTGTCGAATCCTCCGCAGGTCACGACCATGGAAAGATTTCCGCTTATCTCTATTTTGGACACATTTCCGTAAACCGAAATCTGCTCTTCCTCGTCATACACCCTGATTCTGTCGCCGATTCTGAGCTCAAAGTCAGGCTCGGCAAGCGTAAACAACATCGGCGTAAGCGTGAATCCGCTGTAATATTCGAATATTTTTGTGAGATACAGCTCGAAATTCTCGTCGGAAAGCCCGTAGCTGATGTACTGATTATTCAGCACCAGCGTGTAGCCGTCGCCCGTGCCCATTTCGTAGGTCTTGTTCTTCTGAGACGTCCTGACCTTTGAGAACGTCACGGTCTCGTCGCTGTAATCAAGCTCCATCAGCTCCCCGGAGGAATATTCCCGGCTGACTTCCTTCGAAAACTTGTCTATCTGGAGCTTATTGTCGGCGTTGATGTGAGCATATCCGCCGTTCCATTCCGCCATTCCCGCCACCAGCTTGCGGCAGGAATTCGCGTATATGTACTGCGTGTAGTCCGCCGAAATAATGCCGTTGTCCCATACGCCGTTCAGGACGACATTATCGAACGAAACCTCGGAAGCGAGCCCGGCTTCAAAAACGCACTGTGCGTACACCGCCCAGAACGTCTGCGGGAACGTGTAATCGGTCGGGAATTCCGTGTCGAGCTTCACCATGTCGTCGTATGCGGTAAGCTCTATCACGCCGTTCCGGCGCTTGGGGAGCTCCGTGTTGTACAGCCCGTAAAACTTTCCGTTCAGCTCCAGCTTCGCCCGGCAGTTCGCGAACGTTCCGCGGCTGAACCTCCTGCCGTTGTTGTCTATGGTTATCTGGAATTTCCGGGCATTGCTCCCGCCGAGCTCAAAGACATCGCCGGAAAAGCAGGAATCCTGATATTCAAAGCTGAACAGGTCGTTTTCCGTAAGAATTATATCGTCCTTTCCCGCCTTTGAAAAGGTAATTAAAACCACGTTTAAGCCTCCTTTAGCGCTCCCGTAACTGCACGGTCACACTGAATGTTCCGTCCAGCTTCCCGCTGTCGAGCACTGCTTCGGACATATCGTCGGTGAAGCTCTCGATGTGCATAACGCGCGTGACGAACCTCCCGGCAGCCGGGCTGAAGAACGTCAGATTTCCGTAGGTGCTGTTGTTTATTTTTCCGATTACCGCGCATTCCGCCGCGGAAAGTCCCTCCCACCTGACAAGCAAATCTTCCTTTCGCGCGATTATCTTTTTGGAATATGTCCCGCCGAGGGTCTGCCCGCTGTTCGTGCCCTCGACTATGCGGTTTTCGTACTGTATCGGCGGGGACGGAACCGGCAGAGGTTCGCTGTTCCACCAAAGCATATTATCATCTCCTTATGTGAGCAGGACGTTCTTTCCGGTCTGGATTATGCGGCCGTTGAGCGCGTCCACCGTTATCTCCTCCAGCTTGCTCGTGCCGATATACACCGGGATTTTGAGTATCTGGGACATCATCTTTGTCACGCCGCCGAGCGAGGAAGTCCCTGCGGCTGTCATGCCCTGCGCGGCGGTCGGGGCAGTGGAAAGAGTTCCTCCGCTGACCGCCCGCATGATTTCGCCGAGGGTAAGGTCTTTCGTCCCGAGGGATTCGTTCCAGCCCTTGACGAACTCCGCAGCGACATCTGCGCCGACTTTGTACATATCCGTTCCAAGCCCGTCAAGCTCCTGCCGGAGCTTATCCACAAAATTCTCCTTCAGGTCGTTCACCTGATCCTGATAGTATTTCGCGGAGATATCCGCGGCGGTTTTATGGAGCCGTTCAAGGCTGTCGAAGTAGCTTTTCCATTCCCGGTCGGACATTTTCAGCAGCTTGGTGCCGAATTCCATGCCCTCCTCGATGTCCATTCCGAGAATGGAATCAAGCGTGCTTTCGTCAGCGCCGCGAGCCTTGAGAGCGTCCAGTATATCGCCGTATTCTTCAAGAATACGGATATTGTCTTCGATGCTGTCCGCGCCCATCTTGTAGGTTTCCTCATCGTGCTCGGCGGTGGTTATTGTGAATTTTCCCGCGACTGCAACGGTCTCCGGCACAGTTTCCGTGACCTTTTCGAACGTCTTGTTGAAATCCGTGAGCTTCGTCGTCAGGCTGTCCCGGGCTGAAACTATCTTGTTCAGGGCGTTCAGCGTGGAATCGCTGGTATCGTTCAGAAGCTGCTCCAGAGCGTCCTTGTTCGCCTGAATTATCTTCTGGTTGTATTCGTAGGTTTCAAGGTAGGCGCTGCGCCATTCCGCGGAGTTTTTGTCGAGGTACCTGTCCCTGATCTTCGCCAGCTCGGAGTAGTATTTTTTCTCGCTGATCTGGTTCGTCCTCAGTTTGAATTCGAGCTGGGACTTATCTTCGGCGTAGGCGGATTTTCGGGCGGCAATAGCGTCTGCGGCTGCCTGATCCGCAGCTTTTTGAGCTTCCTCTGCGGCTTTCTTTTGCGCTGCGAGCCGCTCGTCATACGCTTTCTTTTCCTCCTCTGCGAGCTGGTCGTAATACTTCTTGATTTCCAGCGAAGCGCTGCGATACTCGTCGGAATCTATGTTGTAGCTGAGATACTGGTCGCGTATCCGCTGGAGCGAACTGTAATAATCCGAGGCTTCCATTTCGCCCATTTCATACTCATATTTCAGCCATTCACGTTCCGTCTTGAATTTCTCCAGCATCTTTTCATTGTCCATGAAATCACCGGAGGTGGATGTGCTGCTGGGGATTGTCCCCGGAGTTGTGCCGCTGTCAGGTTTGGAGTTCATGTAAGATGCATTGTAATTAACATACTCGTCAATTATTGCATTTGCTTCCGTCATTGCCTCCTCAAGCTGTTTTTTTCTGCTTAGCAGAATGCTTTCTCCAACAACATCTTGGTTAACGCCAACACCCATAAACCCATTGGGCAAATCAAAATCTTTATTTTCAATCTGCTTGCATAACTCGTCATATTCCTTTTGCATTTCAATGAGCGAATCTGCTGCATCAGAAGCAAGCCTCTTTTTAGCGTCTGATATAACACTAGCCCGCAAAGCCGTGGAATAATCGTTATAGGCTTTTGTCAATGAATTATAACTTCCGGTAAGCGAATCAACTACTGAAATTGAATCTCCAAATACACTCTGAAGATCACTGGCTAATCCTTTGAGTTCAGATGATTCTTCTGCTGTTAGGTTCAGCTGAGTGCGCAACTCCTCATATCTCTTGACCTTCTTTTCAAGAATTACAAGCTCTGCTTCTCCCGAAGCAATTTGATCATCATATGCTTTTTTCATTTCTGAAAGTGCGGCTGAAAAATCTTGTGTTTCATCAGTCGCCGAAGCTGCTTGGAGGGCATATCCAGTCAGCGCAGTTGCAAGCAATCCGATTGCTGCGGCAACTATTCCTGCGGGGTTCATGCTCATCGCAGTGTTTAACGCAATTTCTTTTGCAGTTGCAATATCCAGTTTACCGCTAAGAACACCGTAGATTATCTCCTGTGCTGTAAGCTCGCCGTTTAATGCAGCTGTCTTAATAGCCGCCGCTCCCTGCGCATTTCCGAGAAGAGTTACCTGCAAAGCGGCAGTCTGCCAGCTTGCTATTACCTTTGTCAATGCACTTGCCGCCTTGAACGCAATAACCGAAGCGGTAACGCCGGTGACCGCCGAAGCTATGAGATTGATGTTCTTCAGGAGAAATGACAAGGTACCGGAAACAAAGCTGCCGACGCCGGCTGCTATCTCTTTCAGGTCGCCTTTTTGTGCTATCTCTGCAACAGAATCCGCAGCCTCATCAATAACTGGAATCAATTCTTCGCCGATAGGCTCGATAAGCAGGTCTATCTGCCTCTTAACATTATCCAGCGAGTTTGAGAGACTGCTGTAATTTACGTCCTTGATACCGTCCATCGCGCCGGCGCAGTCGTATGCGCTGTCGGAGATATCCCCGAGCGCCAGTACCGCCTGTGCTCCCATGTCCTCCCACATGGTACCCATGAGATTGATTCCGGCTGTGTTCTGGGCGACGGGGTCGGTCATGGCGGCAAGCGCTGTTATGACCTCCTGAAAAGCCACTCTTGCGGAAACGCCTCCTGCGGCAAACCGTTCCGCCATGCTGTCGGCTTCAAATCCGAGAGCTTCAAAGCCCTGCTTGCTGGTGTCCGAGCCGTCAATAACGCGTATCGCAAGCTCCTTTACGGAATCGCCGATTTTGTCAAGATTCCACGCGCCATTCTCGTCACCGTTGAGAAAATCGTGAACATATCGCTTGCGGAAAGCCCCATTTTCTTGAACTGCACGGAATATTCCGAGATGTTGTCCAGCAGCTCGCCGGAATAATCAAGGCCGTTCTGAGCACCGCGGGCGATGTAATCGTAGGCTTCCGAAGCGGAAATACCGAAGTTCTCCATCATTGCCTTTACCGCGCGGGAACTTTCAGCTATGTCGTAGTCAAACACATCCTTAAGGGCATAGGCACTTTCTGTAATCTCAACAAGCTCCTTGTCATCAAGCTCGCCGAGGTTCTGCTTGATTTTCGCTATGCTGTCTGCGATATCTTCGAAGCCCTCGCCGAAATTATCGCCATAGATCCGCTCGACAGCAGACCGCAGCTTCTCTATTTCCTCTGCGCTGGCATTTGTAGCAGCGGCGATTTTATTTACCGAGCCGTCCAGACCGTCCGCTATCTCAATTGTTCGGGAAGCAGAGTTTTTCAGGACGTCTCCAAGTTTCTGAATTCCCTGCGTAACAGCTTCCGAAACCAGATTTGCCTTTATTATATCTCCGGTTTTGAGTGCGGCGTCGCCAGTGTCAGAAATGCCGTCTTTCAGCCCGCCGACCGCGCCGGTCATGTTGTCCGCCGGGGTTGTGTCTGTCGCTTCGGTGATAGCGGTGCCGAGCTGTTCGGCGGAATCCTGAACGTTCATAACCGCGTTTGCCATCTGTTGAGCTGGTGCAGTATCAAGCGAATCATGAACAGCTTCGCCGAGGCTTTCCGCTGCGCTCTGAACATTGTTCACAGCCTGAGCCATCTGCTGTGCCGGGGCGGCGTCCATGGAATTCTGCATGGTATCGCTGAGCTGTTCGGCGGCGCTCTGGACTTCGTTTACAGCCTGCGTCATATTGTCCGCCGGAGAAGTATCCAGCGCGTCGTGTATGGTATCTCCGAGCTGTTCCGTGGAACGCTGAGCTTCAGAGGTATCATTGCGCGTGACGATACGCACATATCCGTCTGCCTGTGACATATTAACTCCTCCTTCCTATCTTTGAAATAAAGTCCTGCACGGCGCTGCTGTGCTTTTGCTCAGACAGCGACATAAGCTCCGGATTCTTCCGGACGAATTCTTTCTCGCTGTCCGTGAGCTTTCCCGACTGCTGCCGCGACCGCAGACTTATTAGTGTATTAAAAAAGCAGTCCCTGCCGAGATCGGCAAAAAGACTGCGGAATTTCCACCAGTGAAGATATTCAACCGAGTTTAAATCAATGTTGAAAGTGCTTTTAAACGCGGTATAAATGTAGCTTGAATCCTTCGTAAGGCTGTACACCTGCTGCTGTTTCAGCTTTGAGGCGTCGGCTTCCTCGCCAAGATTCAAGAATTTCAGCCCCTGCTTTATAGCAAGGGCTGTGTTCTGCGGCGGTTCCGGGTAGAGCAAAGTCAGCAGCACGGTAAGCTTTTCGTGCTCCATGAGCCGCTCGTCCTCCAGAGCCTGAATAGCTCGGAGGCACACCCGGAAATCCGTGTTTATGGGTACCGCTTTGCCGTCTATCAGGACAGCCTGCGGCATTCGTTCGAGCAGATAATTCACTCCATGACACCGCCCTGGATCGCTTCGGTGTAGTGCTTTATGAGCCTGTTTGAGGTCTGTGTGAAGTATTTTGCGGTTTCGCATATAAATTTGATAAGCTCCACGGGTTCGCAGCGCCCGCAGGTAAGCAGCTTCGCCGTTCCCGCGCCGTAAATGCCGTCCACCTGTTCGCCGAGGAACTCTGTGAAACGGCGCAGTTCCTTTGCGTTCTCCAACTCAGCGTTCGAAACGCCGTTCTCGTCTACCGTTACCTTGATATCCTTCGGCTTGTAGTTCTTCAGGTTTTCGTAGACCTGATAGAACCGTTCGCGGACGGCAAGGTCTGTCGGGTAGAAATTGATGTGGTGTGTTTCGCCGTTGACAGATATTTCAATGTCAACCGGGGGCTCGGGGGTTACTGTGTATTTCATTGTGTTCATGATATTTTCTCCTATTCTATTGACATCTATCATCTTTTAATATATAATATTGTTTAAGACGAAAGGAGTGTCAATATGAAAAAAGCGGTTTCTTTAGGACTAATAGCTGCCTTTGTTTTGGCGTTGTGCTCATGCGATAGCACAGAGCGTATATATAGCACATACAACCCAAACGTGTATTACGGAATGTCACAAAGCCAGGTCAATAAAATATTGTCCGAAGAATATTCGACAGTCAATTCTGGCGATGAAATAACATACAATATTTTAATTGCACAGGATTTCATAAACATTGATCCGCAATTTGCATTTGCACCAGAAGTATCGTATAAATTTGATAGTGGAAAGTTGGAAAAGATAACTCAGACATACGATTTCCCCGATGGTCTGTCAAGTGACATCGCCGATTCATACAATACATATCTTGCATTGGCATTGAAAGTTGATGAAGAAAGCCTTGATCCGTGGACACATGAGATGTCCGATGGATCGGTATGGACTTATTTCCAAACAGCCAGCTACGAAAACGACAACGAACTAATAACATTCGTTAGTTCAAATTCCATTGATGGCTGTATTGACAGTATCAGTATATCATTCTCACCCAAGAAAACCTATTCTTATTTCTGATTTTAGCAAAAACTCCGTGAAAAAAATCACGGAGTTTTTACTTTATACCAATCAGCCGCCGTACACCGCCGTCACGCTTCCAGCCTTAACAGCCTTGCCCGCGGCGTCAGCCTCGACTACCGTGATGGTTGCCGGAGAGCCGGTCAGCGTTATCGCGGTACCGGGAGAAAGCACAGACCAGCTTGTAACGTCCTGTCCGGAGGTCACAGTCTGAGCGGAAGCGCCGCCCTTGTACACATAGTGATTTCCGGTGCTGAGCTGCGGGGAAACCAGCAGCACCGTGCTTGTCGCGGAAGAACCTGCGGTAGAAACCACCGTCAGCTCCTCGATACCGTCGTCGCTGGTAAAGGTGTTCGCAGCACGGTCATACACGCCGTATGTGCGGTCGCCCTCCCAGACGATGTCAAACGGAGCCGTAAGCCCGTCGGCAGCCGCGCCGCCCCAGCTCTTGAGGTCGATCTTTGCTTCCTGCGTCCACGCCGCGAACTTATTATCGCCGCGTTCGTCGAAGATGGAAGTTTCCATAAAGCGGTACTTGACCTCGTCAAGCTGCTTGTTCAGGCGGTCTATCTCGTAAAGCTCCTTAGCCAGCGCGGAATCCCTCGCAATGAGGAACGGTGAAACGGAAGTCACCTGATTGCCCTTTGTGACCTTGGTCTTTGTCACGCCGAGAACGTTCTTTGTCTGGGTCACCGTGTTGTTGCGGGTGCGCTCCATGCTCTCGTTGTCCTCGCCGATGGGGTACCAGATTCCGTTGATCTGGATAAAAAGTATGCTCTTTTCGCGCTCTACTGCGCCTGTTCCTGTGATTGCCATGTTAACATCTCTCCTTATAAATAAATTGTAACTGTGTGATATAAATTCCCGTGGTTCTGCCCTCGTCCACTTCGTCAAGGGCGCTTGTTTCTATGACCTTCAGGCTCTGGGCGGTCTGGTTCGCCGCCAGGGCGGGGAAGCTGCGCCGGTCATTCTGCTCGTCTATCCAGCGGCAGAATTTCTCAAGGAATTCCATGTTTTTGCCCCGCTCCACGTCGCTGCTGACAGCCGTCCGATATGCGAACTGGAACGTTACCGTGTAGATACGGTTGCCGAGAATGTCCTTGCGGTAAGGAGTATTCGGAACGGTTCCCACGCAGTAGCAGTCGTTATCGTCCACATAATCGAGGTAAAACGGCAGCCCGGAATCAATGACCGGGCATTCTGCGAGATATTTGCAAACGCTGTCCATGATAGAATTCACGGCATAACCCTCCTTGCATAGTTTTTGGCTTCCCGGACGATGGTGTCCTTACGCGCCGCCCACATACGGTGAAACCACCGAGAACCGCGCTTTCCGTTGAGCTTTCCGTTGCGGTAGTATTGCTTATGAGCATACGGCGCAATGAACACCAGCTCGCCGCTTCCCATGCGGGAACCGAGGATAACGGACTTCTTCAGCATTCCGGTGCGCATGGGAACGTATGCGTCCATGTGCCGGACTACTGTGTTGTCGATGAACGTCTGGAGCTGGTCGAAGCCCTCATCTGTGGGCGGTTTGCCGCCGTTCCAGCGAAGAATGGACTTGCCACTGGCGTTGACGAACAGCTCACCGCGTTCGGTAGTTATCTTCATCATTTGCCCATTACCTCCCAGTGCCGCAGGCTCGGAGAACCGAACAGGCAGTCACGAACCGCTGTTATTATCAATTTTTCGGTGTGCTGCCGTTCGAGTTCCGCCACGCTTGCGATATCTCCGCATTCGCCCCGGGCGATGATGTCTCCGGGGGAAAGCGTAAACTTATCTTCGGGACAGCCATCCCGGAACCATTCCGCTGCCGAAGCCAGCTCAGGCAAGTCCGGAATCATGACCGTAATGCTGTCGCTGCCGTCCTTTCCGGATTTGCCAAACGCCGCTCCGGTGGTGTAGTCCCAGAACACGCCGCGAACTACCATGCGGCGGAGCTGCTCCGGTTCGCGCCCCTGCTGCGGGATCTTGTTGTAGACCGTGATGGTATCGCCGAAAGTCATTCTCTAGCCACCCCTCTGTAAAGCCATTCAGCCGGAAGCCACATCAGACACCGCTTGTACATCAGCTCCTCGGCTGTTGCCGCCGAACTGCCCGCAAGTGAATATGACCAGCTCCCCACGCTTTCGGACTGCTTCACCAGACCTCCGGTGTCCGCTGTGGCTGCGAGAATATCGCAGAGCGCACAGCAGCATATTTTCAGCCGGTCGTCCTCGGAATGCTCCTCGGCTCTGCCGGAGGTCACCCGGTCGAGGTACGCGGAAGCCTCGGCGGCAAACCGGAGGAAATCCTCCTGCGTTACCGCTTTGCCGCCGTAAGTCCCGGTGTAATAGGTGTAGTCAGCGTAGCTCATGTTTCGGGTACCGCGCATACGCGGATAGAAGGCAGCATATTGTCCTTTATCCAAAGGTCGTGGAACTTGCGGTATGCGATGAGCCACGCGTCAGCGGACTGGTTCGCGTCCGGGTCGATGATCTTGAAGTTGTCCGTCTTGGAAACAGCAATCAGCGCGGACTTCGGACATATTATCCAGTTTATCTGGGTCGCCTTTGCGGCAGGAGTGAAACCTCCGGCTTCCTGACCGCCAGTCGTGCCATCGTTGAATGTGTAAGCGGTTTTCATTCTCGCAGAGGGAACCGGAATGATAGGAATGCCATTGAAGTACCTCACCTTGAGGTCAAGGTTGCCCTGCTTGAAGTCACCGGCATTGATGTACTTCGTCATCTTCTCGCTGTTGTTCAGCATATCCGAAACTGTTATAGGCATGATGATAACAAGATCGTCAGCTCCGGCGGCATCCTGCGCCGCGGTTATATCAGCGGAAAGCGTGGACAGGATAGTGCTTGCGGCAGGAGTGTATGTCCTGCCGTAGCTGTCCTTGGCAAGAGCGTAAATTCTGCTGTAACGGTAGGCGTCCACCTCCGGAATGACCTTTGTACGCTGGAACTCGCTCATGACTGCGGAAGCGCTTGCAACGAAGTTGGTCTCGTCAACGTCCATCTTGTCGAGCAGGAACTTTCTGCCTCTGTCCTGCGTCAGGGTCTTAGTTTCGTAGGAATAGGTGATAGCTCCCTGAACGTAACCGCTGTCGCGATTGTACTTGCCAAGACCGCTGAGCGACATCTTCGGTATCTTGACCTCAGCGCCGCCGGAATACTTGGTCTGTCCGGCATTATCCTCCATCCAGCCGGAGGTAGCTCCCTGAATCATCTGCAGATCGAGGGCGGTCTGAAATATCTTTGCTGCTTCGATTGTATTGATTGCCATTGTGGTGTCCTCCTTTACTTCTTTACGCCGATTCCGGCGAAAATCTGTTCCTCAAGGTTGTTTGCGCTGGCACTGACAGTGCTCTGGGTGCTGCCCATAAACAGCCCGGGTTTCTGTTCCGCCGCGAACACGGACGGCTCGGACTGCTTCAGCTCCTCGAGGTACTCCCTGCCGCCGATGAACTCGCCGTTCTCGCCGAGCCTGAAGCCCTTGCCCTTAAATTCGTCCAGGACGGACTTGCGTACGCGGTCGCTTGAGAACTTGTAGCCGCTGAACAGCTTCTCCGCGGCGAAATCCGCCTGCTGCGCGGAAAGCTTCGCGTTGAGGTCGTCGGTGTCCTGCTTGTACTTGACGTTCAGCTCGTCAAGCTGCTTCTGGAGCTCCTCGGACTTGTTGTCCGCCTTGAGCTTTTCGAGATCCTTGTCCCGGGCGGCAAGCTGCCTGGTCAGCTCATCGAGCTTTGTCTTGTCGGCTGCGACATCAGCAGCGGGTACGAACTCCTTTTCAACGACCTCGCCGATCTGCCTGGTCTGGTCTGCGGTAAGCTCGATCCCGAGCTTCTGGAGAAGTGCCTTTAACTTATCCATGAAAATTCCTCCTTATAGATAGGTAAAAAAATGTACCCTCGGCAAGGGTACGATAATTATGTGGTATGTGTATTTCCTGACCAACCGGGGAGGGTCTCGCTGGTTGCGGCGCTGGCGCTTCCGTACTGCGTCCGCGATCACCGCCGCCTGATAGGTTTTATTGTATCGGTTGTGCTGCATGGGGACTCCTTTCTGAAAATGGGTATAAAATTGCACCCCCATTGCTGGGAGTGCGGAATTACTTGTATTTTTCACAGATGGCTATGTATTTAGCTTTATACTTTTCGCGCAAAGGCAATAACTCACGCTGAAATGTGTCTTGACCTCTTGTTTTACCGCCATATTTTAAACGTATTTCGTTTTCTTCAGCGGCTTCTGCCTTGCCAAGCTCTATTAATTCACGGCGTTTGGCTTCCTGCTTATCCATTTTTCAATCTCCTTGTGTACGATATTCCGAGTTTCTTACAAGCATTTTCAACGATGATGTGCTGCGCATTCTCTTCAAAATCTTCTTCCGGTAAGCCGCTCTCGTCAAATAAGGCATACTTTTGATTTTTCATTTCGCTAAAGACATCTTCCATTTCTTCCTGAGAAATAGGCTTGTCAGGAAAAACGGCTTCATATTCGTACTTGTAATCAAAGGCTCTCATGCGTTTGCCGGAGGTCGCCCGTGTAAAATCAAAGTCATCATAGCTGAATGAATACTGTGTATATTCTCTGGGGTGATTATGAGTGGTAAAGCAGCCCTTAAGCTCCTCTTCTCCCAGCAGGTCAAGCGTGTTGACGCTCATTCCATCGCCGCGGGACATATAAACAGTGCCGTCAGGCTTGATAACCAAGCAGTGTTCCTTGTCAGCATTGGTATACTTTTTCTCGAACCGGGAAACGAACTTGTTGACCACGTTCTTGTCGTTCACGTCAATAGTTCCGACCTTATGCGCAAAGTGCTTTGTTCCATCGGAATCACGCACCACTGCTCTCTGTCCCTTTATTTTACCACTGTCTGGCGGATCTGTCAAGCGGATCTGCGCCTTTTCAAACTCCCGCTGCTTCCGCGTAACCGCTCCAGTCTTGCCCGCAAGCCTGCGGTCGTACCCGGCGACGTAAGTCCGCTCGTACTGCGTGTAGCTGTCCGCAGCCTTGCAGAAATCCTCGTAGATATCCTTCTGCCGCCGGAGCTTAATGCTCGCAGCGGTGAAGCCCTCCTTGTCCCCGGCAGCGTCGGCAACGATACAGCGGTCTTTCTGCTTTCGCATGGCGCGCTCCATTTTCCTCATCTGCTGGGAAGCCTCATACGCGGTATATTTCCGCCCCTCATAGGTGAAAGGCGACTGGTCTATGTTCTGGAGTTCCTCCTCGGTGTAAACTGGTTCGGACACGCCGAGGATTATCGGGAACACATCATGGCGGCAGTTCGGCTCGCTGATGAGCGGCTTTATGATACGCTCATACTGCTCCTGCGTGTACTGCCGCCCCTGATAAACTGCGTGGGACGGTCGCGAACCGGAATGCGCCGACATCTCCCAGCCGTCCGCGCCGAGCTCCTCGCCGTTCTGTTCGGATATCCGGTGTGTGACGTGCGCCACGCTGGTAAGGAGAGCCCTGCGCGCCGCGACCTCGATACGGTCGGAACGCCCGCTCTCATAATCTATGGTTCGCACGCCGCTCGCCGCAAGTTTATTGCAAGCCTGCCGGATCGCGGTCATGTAGTCCGTGGCTCCGGTCACGACCTTCATGTGCGCGGAATCCATCTCCCGGCGGTACATATCCGTCATGGAAAGGTAGTACACGCGCCCGAGGAAGTCGTGGTCGGCGAAGCCCATCGTGTTTGTGAGGTTCTCGCACTTTCCGGCGGTCTCCGCTATCTGCGCGGAAATCAGCTTCTGGAGCTGCTGATTATCTTCAAGCGGAATCGCCGCGCCGTTGTCAGCCCCGAGCATTTTCCGGTCGAACTCATCGGACTGCGCCGCAGCCTCCCGGATAAGCCGGTTTATTTCCGCCGCGGAACTGCCGTTTATCTCGGCGATTTTCGCGGCTATTTCATCTGTGGAAAGTCCAAGGCTCCGCGCCCGGTAGAGCTGATATTCCGCCGTGTCGGTTATCTCCGCGCCCTTTGCAATGCGCCGGGCTATGTCCCGCAGGATAAATTCGGAGAGCTGATCGTAAAGGTCTGTCAGCTCCTTCGGCAGGTTCTGGAGCTGTTCTGGAGTGAGCATTTACTCACCTCCGAAAGCACTTGTCATTTCTGGAAGCATTTCGCGCGCCCGCTCCGTTGGAACGCCGAAGTACCATGCGTTGAAGTCCTCAGCCCTGAGCAGTCCCGCCTGAACCATCTGGAAGCGGCGGTTGAACTCGGTTCCGGTGTCCTCAAATACGGAATCGCCGAACTCTATCGCGCACTCGCCGTCCTCGCACTCGAAGCCGTAGAACCGCGCCAGCGTGACAATGATCTGGCTCAGCGCCTGCAATACCGGACGTAGCTGCCGCTGGATCTGGCAGACCGTGTTGTAAGTCGTCCTGTCCTCGGAAAGCACCTGCGTTGCAGTGACGAGCCCTTTCGCTGTGTCGAACGAGAACGTCCCAGAGCTTACGCCTATCTGCGTTTCGTAGAACCGAAGCTCCTTGTTTATCTTGGCGCTGTGCTCAGTCTCGCGGATCTGCGGAGCGTAAGCCATTACCTGCTGTTCTATCGAAGAGGTACCATCGCCGCTGACATTCACAAAATAATCGTCCGGAATGCCCTCATTCCCACGAATCACGGTGCTGTCCGCAAAGACTTTCGCCGACATCTTCTTGAATTCCGCGCAGTACTCCGAATGAGCCTCGTCAATCTCATGCAGCGTGCCGAGGGAATTCGCGAAAATACTTATCGGCAGTTCGCTGTCGAGGTCTATGTTGTTCGCGTAGGGCGTGCGGAACGTCGCTATCATCGGAATGTCAGAGGGAATCTGTCCCTCCGGGAGAAGCATTGCCCACTTCGGTATCTCGGAAAGCTCCACGGCGTGCTTTGTGCCGTAGATGTACGCCGTGTTCCGGACGGTATGCACCCCGTCCCGGAATATGTGGTGCTCCCGGCGTTCGTAGATTTTGCCGCAGTACCGGATACGCTCGTAGAAAATGCCCTCGGTGATGTGCCCGTTCTCGTCCAGAGCCAGGGGCAGGAAGTCACGGCTTGTCCCGGAATCGAAGAACATCTCGCCGGACTGCACGAAATACGGCTTTATGACCGTGTAGCCACCGACAAGTGTCTGCTGAACTATCCGGTCGAGGTTCGGCAGGAGGTTCTTCTGGACGTGCTTGTTCAGCTCCTCGTCCGCGACCTCAAACTTGATTTCCCCGGTGACGAGCTGTGCAAGATATGCGGTAGATATGTAAGCCGTCGGCAGCGGCTTGAAATTTTTGTGGGTCTGCGCGAACGGAAGCTGTCCCTGGAACGCGTCCCACCAGAGGGAAGTTGCGGAGCGCATGGTCGGGCTTACAGCCGAATCTGTAATATTAAAGTCGTCCACGCTCGTCCCTCCTTTCCCTTTAAATAAGCCTTTAAGCGCGTTTAAAACACCCATTCTATCTCCTTATCAATCTCGGAATGTATCTTTCAAAGCTGTATTCGAACGCGTCCAGCGTATCAATATCCGAGGTGCCGTTGTCCAGCCGGACGTCCTCGCCGACTACCTTGTCATCATACACTGCGCCCTGAAACGCCTCCCGCAGCGTTTCGCATTCCGGCGTCAGGAAGAATCGCTCTCCGCCCATAAGCATAGTCGTTGCGCGGATCCGGTCGATTATGGGGCGCTTGCGCGCGTTTTTTACCGTCAGGTTGAGCGGGTCTATGTATTCCCGCAGTCCGGCGATAAGCGTCTGCTCGGCGCTGTCGGCGTAGATGTCCTCGATTTTGCCGTAATCCCGCTGAACTCCCTCGCAGAATTCGTAGATACGCTTGTATATCTGCTGCGGGGTCAGTCCGGTGGCGGGAACACGCTCGCTCCGCAGGGCGATGAGCTTCCCGTAATCGGAGGTCACGCCCGTTGCGACCATAGCGTGAGCCGAGCCGTTGCCGCCCCAGTCCACGCCGACGTTTATCATGTCCAGCCGGGGGAGCGGCTCCGGAGCGGCGAACGCGGGGATATTGTCGGAGAAAACCCGGTAAATTGCGCCCGCCGCCACTACCCATTTTCCGAGAATGAAGCGGTCGTAGAACACGCCGGTGTACTCTTTTTTCAGGCTGGCAACGTAGTCCGCAGGGAGCGTTGTGTTGTCGTCAATGCTGAAAAATATGCTCAGCAGGTCGTCCGCAAGGGCTTCGTTGTCGAGATACTTTTTCTTGAGCCAGTGGGTCGGAGCGTCCGGGTTGGTGGTCGCGAACAGCTTCGCTTCCGGCTCTGACAATCTTGAAAGCAGCATTGTAAAGAAGCCTTCCGGGAACAGCATCAGCTCATCGCAGTAAGCGCCGCCCAGCGTAATTCCTCGTATCTTGTTCTCGGAACGCGCGTCGTTCGCGCCCTCCAGCATGATTTTTCGTCCAAAAAGAACGCCCTCCTTTGAGGAGAGCGAGAATGTGAAATTTCTTTCGCCGATAAGCTCCTGAAGCGGCAGCAGGCAGTTGCGCTTCAGGGTCTGGAGCGATTTTGCAGACATCATGTAAAGATAGTCCCGCGGGCGGGAAGCCACCCACAGCGCCCAGCCTATCAGCGATATCCACGTCTTTCCGGAACGGACGGAGCCTTGCAGGACGGTCAGGCGCGGAAGCCTGTTCTGCTTGAACAGCCGGATAAAATCGTTCTGTTTTTTCGTGAATGCTATCTTACCCATTTTTCAGCGCCTCCAGAATATCCGCCAGAGCGCCGTCCGAGTTGCCCGAACCGCCGCCGTTCCGGCTGTAATCTCCGTTCTTCTTATTAATAAGGTAGAACTCGATAGCCGCCTGTGACGGCGGAATGTGGCGCTCCTTAGTCTCCACGGTTTTCACTCCGTTTACGCACCTGACGGTGCGGTCGGTGACAGTGTATCCGGTCGCCGCCCGCATGAGCGCCTGCTCCACTTCGGCGGTCAGGAGCTCGCTGTTCTGGGACAGGAGCTCGTTCAGCCCGCCGCAGCGGGATTTTATTTCGGAGATCTTCTTTGCGCGCTTGGCTTCGTTATTCGTGGACAAATATGCCTCCACGAGCTGCTGCACCGTGGAGGTCTGTTCTGTGCTGTTTTTTTCACGCTCGGCAATGGCGGCTCCGAGCGCCGCTATGCTCTTTTTCTTTTTGCTCATGCCGTCACCTCTTTCATATACGTTTAAATGCGCTTAATTCACGTTTAAATTCGCGATTTGGTTCGTGGCGGGGAAATTACCCTCTGAAATTTCTGCGGGGCTTACAGGCGATTTTCCGCGCTGATTCTCCGGAGCATTCCGGATATATGGTAACCTCTAAAAACCGGGACACGAGTAGATTTCGTATATGACTTATATCAGATGCAAGGCACCAAACCGCAGTAATACTGTATGTATTTCAAGGTTTGGTAACGACGCAGATGATATAAGTCATAGAAATCTGCCGTGAAGGAGGTTTTTAGAGGTTACCATATCTTCAAATGCGTTCAAAGGGGCTTCAAAAGCGCCGTTCGTGTCCCGGCAATGAAATTACCCTCGGAAACGCACAAGGCGCTTACAGACGATTTCAGGCGGTACTTCAAACACCTGCCCGAAATCATGATGATATAGCTTCGCCGTATCCGTTCGGAACCATGTTCCGCAGATTCAGAGGATATATTTCACCGCTCCGGAGCTTATCAACGGAGAAGTGCCTGCGGCTTCGATCTCGCAGCCGAGAATGATCTCGTAGTGCCTGCCGTAGATCGTAACGTCCGCCACGGCGCGTTTGCCGCGCCTGTTGTATCTGATTATCCTGTGCTCAAAGCGTTTCAGGAAGCCGTCCGTAATATGGAGCACACCTCCGGAAACATAGCCCCGGCTTATTCCCAGCGGACAGCCGCCGTTGCAGAGGAAGCGTATATATTCCTCCTCGGTCTGGCTGAGCTGCGAGGAACTGAGCAGTTTCAGCGTTCCGTAACAGAATTTCACCGCCTGCCATATCTCCGGGTCAAGCTCCGCACAGTCAAGGAACACATACCCGCTGAACAGCAGGATCTCACGCTGCGTCCATTTTCCGCAGCGGCGCTCCTGAACCAGACGGCGGGGAGCATACGCCGTGATGTTCTTTTCGGCAAGCTGCCGGACTACCGACATCTCCTTGCCGGACTGACAATAAATAACGTACACGTTAGCCCTCCTGTTTGCTGTTGATGAACTGCACCAGCGAACGGTACAGCTCCGGGTTTTCCTTTGCCATGGCATCGAAGATATCTTCCTTGAAGCTCTCAAACGCCACGTTTTTGAGGTTCGCCGTCCTGATATCCGTGGAATTTTTCAGCGATACCGCCCTGATGAGCGCCGTTGCCTTTTCGATGAGCTTGAGCGGGTCGGCTTCTTTCAGCGCGATCTCGTCCATCTGCTGGACTGCCTGCAATACCTTGTGAGATACCAGCCGGGCAATTCCCTCGGTGGTGTCGAGCTGCGGGAACTTCTGCATTTCCTCGGTCAGAGCGCGCATATTCTCGCTGGCAAGCCTTATTTCCTGCACGCTGGCGTTCAGCCCCTGCGCGTACCGGCATACCGCCGCTTCGGACAGCGTGACGTTAGCTGTTTCCCGGACGAAATCGCACACGTCCCGGTAGGTGTAGTCGCCCATTATCATCTGCTCGACAGCTTCCTTTATATCCGAGGGGAGGCTGTCTATCTTGCTGTGCTTACGCTTCATGGCTCACCGCCTTATGCACGGGTCGGAGACCTTTCCGTTCAGGAACGCAATGCCCCTCGCCGTCAGCTTGGCTTCAAGGCTGTGAAGCTCCGCGTCCGCAAGGTCGCTGACCTCGCCGTGGAACTCGATGTCCCGGAGCTTGATGTAGCCGCCCTCGTTCAGGTAATTCACACAGTCTGCTATCTCGGATCCCGTCATTTCGGCTCCCAGACCGTATTCCAGATCGCGGATATGGACGTATCTAGTCCGCAGAGCGTTTATAGCCCGGAGCACCCGGGCGTTGTTGTCGCAGAATTTTTCACGGTGTACTCTTTCCATGTCCATCTATATCACCCCTTTTTCAAGTCGTCGATTTTGTTTTCCAGCCGGCTCATGGTGCGGATAAAATCGGCGTTCCGCACGGTGTTTTCCTTGAGAAAATCTATGTTGCTTTCTATTTTCTCAATGGATTTTTTCAGCTCGTTGAGCTCTGTTTTGCTGGCGTATTTTTCATCGGCGCTTTCGATTTTGCTTTTGAGCTCGTCCACCTCTGAGCGGCTCGCACGGCTGTTAAGCCTGCCCTTAAGTTCCTCCACCTCCGAACAGCTTGCCCGGCTGTCCAGCTGGTCGAAGCTGCGCTTCAGGAAAAACGTTATTGCGCCCATGCCGACAGTAAGTATCATGTTATAAATAGTGTCGAAGTCCACGGTATCACCTCTTTGAAATGTTATTTTGCTGTGCCCATTATACTATAAAAATGCACCTTTGTAAAAAGTGAAATCACAAAGCGAAACGACATAAAAAAACGGCTCACCGCGTTTGCGATGAGCCATAAATCACTTTGAAAGCCGCCGTACCTCCGACACCGGAAGCTCCAGCTCCCGGGCTATCTGCTCCGGAGCGTCGCCGTTCTGCCTCCTTGACCGGATATATGCTGCGATTTCCGGGGACGACACCAGCGACCGCGCTTTCGGTATCCATATCTGCGAACCGCCGAACGTATCCACCAGAGCCAGATAATTTTCCAGCCCGATAATGTCCGCCACCTCCTGCTGATCGGCGTTAAGGTGGCTCTTTTTTACCAGCATTGCAAGTCCCATTCTTACCACTCCTTTTCAGTTTGTTCTGCTCTGAGCGGAGTATCCGCTTCAGCATTTCGATCATCTCCGACCCCTCCGCCCGGGTGACCTTATGGAAAATATCCCTGTCCGGTCGGATATCTCTGCCGGTCACCTTGGAGATAACGCCCCTCAGCCGTTCCCGGGGCTTGACGTCCGACGGGGAAATATCCGCTATGCGATAAATCAGCCGGAAGCACATATTCTGCTGTTCCCCGGTGACGAGCTCCGGCAGCGGCGCGACCTGCGCGCGGTATTCCTCCAGCCGCCTTATGATGAAATCCGCCTGCTGCTCGTTAAGCTCCGAGATGTGGTCTTTCAGCGAAAACTGCTTTATCCACAGGTGGAGGTTATCGTCGTTCCCAGCGCTCCGGTCGAGCAGTCCGGCGGCAGCGCCGAGGGCATATATCCGCCGGATCTGTTCCCTGGTCGCCATCAGGTCACCGCGATCTTAGTGGAGCTGTCCACAGCCACGCCGCGGTTTATGCAGTTAAGCAGTTTCTCCTCGTCAGCGCCGGACATCTCCACAAGGTTCCGGAACGTCTGCCAGACCACCGCCTCCGCGTACAGGTAGGCGTAATCTCCCGCGTCCTGCTCCGAAAATCCGCCGAGCTTCATAAGATTGTCGCGGTCGGTCTCGAACTTCGCGCCCTTAAGTTTCTTCGCCAGCGCGGACTTCGCCTTTTCGTCGCAGGGGAGCTGCGCGATAACCTCCGCCGGAGCCGCCCTTGTGTAGCTGTTGGTGTACATACCGATGAGCATACGCTCTATGTCCTTGTTCTTCGGCTTGATCTCGGTCTTGGTCTCCACGCTGAAGATATCCCCGAACACCTCTCCCAGAGCCTTTTTCAGGCACTCCGGAAAAACCACGGTAAGGCTCTGCGCCTCGGTGTAGGTGACCGCCGCCTGAGAATCCGGGTCGGCGTATGTAGCGGATTTGAATTTGGTGTCAAGGACATCATCTCCGCCGCGCTCCAGAAAGTACGCTTCAAGCTGCTTCTTCCGGTCTGAGAGCTTCGCGATATCCGCCTTTATCCGGCTGAGTTCCCGGACTTTTTCTACGACCTCGTTCATCTGCACACCTCCTCATACAGCGCTGTTGCGCAGTGGGGGCAGCAGAATATCCCGCCGAACTTCTTTATCCGCTCCGTTCCGCCGCAGAACCGGCAGGAATCAACGTGTTTGGAAACGATGAGCCTGCCGTCTCCCGTGGCGGTAAGGTCTACCGGAGTTCCCGCAGTTAAATCGAGGTACTCCGCCATGTCGCGCGGGATAGTCAGTCCGCGGGACTTTGTGAGCTTCTTGTATTTCTTGTCCATAAAAGCCTCCTTAAACAGTATTTAAAGTGTTAGTCAGATTCCAGCAGAGCTTTCATTTCCTCGAAGCCCTGCCGCGCTCCGGCTTTCCGCCGGGAACTGCCGCGGAACTCCACCGGGAAGCACCGCTCCAGAACCCGGTCGTAGATCCGGGCGTACCGCATATCTGCCGGGTGTTTCAGCTCCTCCAACGTGAGATTCGTGGTGTATATCACCGGAAGTCCCGCGCGGTAGCGGCTGTCAACGATATTGTAGACCTGCTCCAGCGCGTAGTCCGTGGAGCGTTCCGCGCCGAGGTCGTCAAGGACAAGCAGGTCAATGGAACTCATGCGGCTGCAAATATCCTCCGCGCCGCCGTCAATGAGCTTGACGAGCGAGGTCATAACGACCGAAACTCCATGCTCCAGCAGCTTGTTAGCAACGCACGCTGCCGTGTAGGTCTTTCCGGTACCCACGCCGCCGAACAGCAGCAGTCCGCGGTTATCCTGCCGCATTTGCGGGAATTTCGCGGCGTACCTGCGGCACGTTTCCACGCTGTGGGCGTTTTCGCCGCCCCGGTCGGAGCTCTCAAATCTCGCTTGTGCAAGTGCGGAATCCATAAGCGACAGCCTCCGGAGCTCCCCGGCGCGCATCTTCGCCATGAGCGCGGCGCTCTGGTTCTTCTCCTCGGCTTTCGCCTGTTTCATGCACTCGCACCATATCGGGACGATCATCTCCTCGCCGCAGACCTCAATGCGGCTGCGCTTTTTCCCGCCGCACTTTCCGCAGCGGAGCAGTCCGTCACTGTCGGTGTAGTCGCCCTCCAGCGGAGGATTCGTTTCCATGTGCGCCGCTGCCAGCGACCGCACGAATGTGGCTCCGTTTATTTTAACCATAGTCGTCAAACGGATTGCCTGCCATCGGCGGTGCCGGAACCGGCGCGGGTGCGCTGTCGGAATACTGCCCCTCGGCGACCTTGACGAGATTCCCTGGCTGCATTATCCAGTCGAAGCTGGCGCGCCAGTTCCGGGAATTCTTCCCGCAGAGGAACGCGCTCCGGTCGGCGGTGCTGAACACCTGCTCCAGATCGTAGCCGTCCTTCTGCGCCTTGGCAATGGCGCGGCGGCGCTTATCCGTCAGCCGCGTTGCCGGAGGAAGCCGTGTGCATATCCGGTTGAAGCTGTCCAGAACCGCCTTGTAGTCGTGCGCTGGCGGGTTCTTCAGCTCTTTTAGGAACGTCTGGAGCTCCTTCCACTGGGATGCGGTCAGCTCTATGTCCACTGACCGGTCGTTCTCGTAGTCGTAAATCTTGAATTTCATGCAATCACTCTCCTTTCTGCCAGTGTGCAGTTTGCTTTGCAAACTGAGATGTTCAGCCTTTGCCGTCAGAGGGACGGCAATTTTGCTTCGCAAAACCGCACGAACTAACGTTATCCCTGCTCTGCGTTCGCACGGGCTTGCAACCGTTTCCGGCGAACCGGAAGCCGCATTAGGGCGGTGCAGATTTACCCGCACCATAGAAATTCAATGTTCACGTTCCACAAGGTATGTCGCCCACATATCTGCCATATGGAGCATTACCGCCAGAGGATACTTCTCATAAGCCGCATTCAGCCCACGGTCGCCGCCGCGGAACGCGTTGTCGAACGCTCCCATGTGCCAGCGGATAGCCGCGGCTTCCTCGTCCGAAAGCTCAATGAACTTGCTTGCAAGGTACAGCGATTTTTCGCCATGACCGAGCGGCAGTTCGTCCTCGAAAACATAGACCTGCTTCTCGACCCACACGCCGTTCTCCTTGACGTTGCGCTTTTCCGTGTGGTAGCAATTTGCTTTGCATATATCGTGCAGGAGCGCGACAATGATAATGCTGTCGCTGAAAGAAAAGTTCCTGTCAGGGTCGTAGCGAAGCACCTCGTACACATTCATGCTGTGCTGGAGCAGACCGCCCTCGTATGCTCCATGATCCTTAGTGCTTGCTGGAGCTGTGAAGAAATCCGTTTCCTCCTGAAGATAGAGGATGAGCTCCTCAATTCCGCTCCTGCCGGTAGAGCGAAGCAAGTCAACGAACTGCTCCGCCAGCTGGTTCTGTGTTTCCATGTCCATAAAAATCCTCCTTGTATTTTTCCTTGCTCTGCGTTATCGGGCTTGCAACCGTTCCGTAAGGAGCCGCATTAAGGCGGGGCAAAGCCCCGATTTATTAAGCTGGTATGGCAGGGTGCATATAAATGACCCTGCCAGCAGCCATGCCTTGTAATCGTTCGGCGCTGATTTTGATTCTTGATACGACGCTCAGGAAAAGCGATAATTCTTTACCGTCCTGAAATACGCCTTCGGAAAGAAGCTTTTCAATTCCGACCCGGACTGCGTCGTATTTGTTCACCTTATCCAGCCCGTCAAGGTACAGTTTCAAAAATTCAATCAGCAGTTCTTCCTCATTCATTATCCAGAAACCTCTGTATCTCCGACTGCCGTTCCGCCCGACCTATCCTTATCCCTTTCCAGATACCGTCCGTGTAGGAGCGGCGGTTGACTGCGTTCCGGCAGCTTCTCCGCCCGATGAGGAACCCTGTAACGCCGACAGCCCCCAGCGCCGCGAAGAAGAATATAACCGCCAGCGCCCGGCAGGGCAGAAGCCCCAGTGACAGCGCGTTCGCTATCGCCATGACCAGAATGCCGAACTGGAACGCAAGCGCATACTCGAATTTCATTTCAGAAGCTCCTTTCTTATCCGCTTGATGTTTCCGCTTATCTTGTGCTCTAGAACCAGCTCGTCCGGGGGGTCCTTGCAGACGAGCCAGTTTTCCGGATTCAGCCGTAACGAGGCTATGTCCTGCCGCTGGCGGCGGGTGGGATTCTTTCCGTGCTTCATGCCCGCACCGCCTTTTCTGCGCCCTTGAGGTCAAGGTGCATCATCTTCGCCATCTGGACTATCCCGGCAAAATCGTAGTTCCCGGAATCATAAGCGTTCCCGAACAGCCGGACGGCTCCGCGTATTCCCTCGGCGGTTTGCGCCACTCTGTAAAGGAGCGTCATCTCCTGTTCCTTGCCCTCCAGCACCGGGAACAGCATTCTAATGTCCTCCGGCTGAACGTCCCCGGTGCTTATCTGCTGCCGCTGCCATGCGCGGTTCGCGACCTGACGGTACTGTTCCCGGGACTTTCCCTCTATCTTCTCCCGTATCCCCTGATTCCCGACCAGCACAACGCCGAGGGTCTGGCGGCGCTCTGCGAAGAAATCTGCGAACGAACGGAGCGTTTCAATGCTTCCGTAGGTCAGGAGCTGTGCCTCGTCCACTGCAACGACCATTCCGTCATGGAGCTTCGCCGCTATGCTCATCCACAGGTCGTCCCGGGACTGAGTGACCGGAACCCCCAGATCCAGCGCCAGGAGCTTCAGCACCGCCTTTGTGCTCTTGGTGCAGGGATTTATCGTGATCATAACGCTGTCGTGCGGGTGATCCTCTATGTACTTGTGGAGCGCCTTGGTCTTGCCCACCCCCGCGTCCCCGGTCACAAAGGCGAAGCCGCCCTTGAGCTGAGTGTTCCGCACGGTCTTGTAGACCAGCGTGGATATCGAGGTCGGAACGTATTCCACCTCGGAATAGGTCTCGGAAGCCGCTTCCTTGTTCTCAAAGTAAGCGTAGATCTTCTCGAACTGGTTGTCCCAGTTGCCGGGGTAGTAGCCCCTGCGTATCTGTGACAGCGCCGAGCCGGTGATCCCTATGCGCTCGCAGAGCTTCGATTCAGATATTCCCAGCTCTGCGGCTGTCGCGGTTATCTTTTCTATGGCTTCACGCTGCTTCGGCGTGAGCTCCCTTACTGTTTTCTGTTCTGCCATGATGTCAGTCCTTTCTGCGGTTTGCCGCCGCTGCGTTCAGTTTATCCAGAATGTCAATGTTGACGGATATTTCGCTGATATCTCCGAGCGCCGGGGATCTCTCCAGCTTCTCCTCAGAGAATACCGGAACGAACGTTGCGGGCTTCCTGAATACCATGTTCTTGCTGCCCTCGACTGAATTCTTGACCATTGCGGCGAAGATGTCGATACGCTTGTCTGCGTCCACGCTGTCCAGAATACCGCGCCCGTATTCCCGGACGAGCCTCTTGCTTTCGGCAATTTGTTTCTCGGCGGTGGCGATGTCCTCCCGATGATTTGTGAGGTAGTCAACAAGCAGCTCATCGTCAAGCGCCCATGTCCACAGGTATTTGTCCGTAGCCATGTCGTACACGCGCACCGTCCGGATATCCGCCGGATCGTAGCGCACATACACCTTTTCGTTTATGTGGAGCACCGTATCCGCGCCGCGGTACCACAGCTTCTCCCCGGCGAAATTGATGTATACGCCGTTCCTGCTGACCGCCTGCGGTTTGCTGACGCGCTTGAGCAGCATGAAGAGGTTCGCCTCGTCCGCCGTCCGGAATACAACGTCCTGAATGCTGCTGTTCCAGACCTCGAACCGCTTCATTCCCTTGTAGCGGCGCTCCTTGCCGCCGTAGGGAGCGGCGTTGTAGCAGCCGTCTATGTAGGAATCCAGCGCTATCCGTATCTGTTCTTCCTCCGGGATAATTCCATGCTTCAGCTTGTATTTCAGGCTTTCCGGGCGTTCCAGGATCGTGCCGCCGCAGAATGTCGGAATGCAGCGGGAGAACTGGTTCTTAAAGGTGCAGAATGTTCGCTCGATGGGCTTCGCCTTAGCGTTCCGGACGATAGCGTTGTGCATTTCGATTCCGAGGAACTGCAAGATGTTCGGCGGCAGAGGATCCTTGTTCCAGTCCTTTTTGCGGCGGTGTCCGCGTCCTCCGATATCCGATACAAGGAACTCGGAACCGTTGTCGAAGTAGACCGCTTTCGGAACTCCGCACCTCAGTATTCCGTGCCGGAGCGCCAGCAGCGTGCTGTCGCCGGAGGGCGCGTATGTAAGGTTCCAGCCGGTCATTACTCCGGATTTTGCGTCAAGGAACGCTGTGAGGTACAGGCGGCGAACCTTGCCATCCTTTCCTGCGGTGAAGAAATCAAAGGTGTGGTTATCCGCTATCCACACGTCGTTCGCGTGGAGGTCGTCGTAAAGCCGCTCGACATACGGCAGGCACTTGTCCGAGAATGCCTTGTCGCCGTTGCGGAAGTACATTCGCACCGCGTAAGGGATATCTTCTGCCCTGCGGCGGAACGTGCGCTCCGAGGGCATATCCGGAAGGCTTTCCGGGTAGTGCTCCTGCACCCAGTCCCGGGTAAATTTGTAGCAGCTCGTTATCGGTAGGCACTGCTGATCGAGGTAGAACCGGCTGAACGCGTTCAGCATGAACTCCGGAACAACGGTCGTTCCCTTGTTGCTGCCGCCTCGCTTGTCGATAAGCCCGGAGATATCCGAGTTCCGGTAGGCTTTGAGCCTGCGGTAGAGGATATCCTTGCTTATCTCCAAATCAGGATATTTCAGCCGAGCCGCCTGAACGAACATCTCGTCAATCTCGCCCTTGCTGTACTGCGTGTAGCTGTCCCGGATAGTAAGCCAGTCTTTGATCATTCCCGTCCAGAGGTAAAGCTCGCTGCGCTGCTTGTCTGTAAGGTCGTCCAGCGTAAGGCGGGAACTTTCAGCGGTCTTTAAAGGCGCTTTAACCGTCTTTTTAACCGGTTCCAAGCCAAGCGAGCGGCGCTGCTGATTCTCCCACCTCATCTGAAGTTCCTGCGGAAGCGCCGTCAGGGGTATCATGTATTCGGTGCGGTTGTTGGAGGCATTGTCCTTGGTTTCGCCCATGAGCTTGCCGTTCTGGACGAGCTGCTGAACGTAGCGTAAGCTGCACCCTTTTATCTCCGCGACCTCTGCCGTTGATAGGTAAGTCAAGGTGATCTCTCCTTTCTGTAAGATTTTTACTTGACAAAAGCATAATGCTCTGATATACTTTAGGTGGAGCCTTAGGTCACGCAGAAATGATATTCCGTGCAAAGAGTAGTCGTTTCTGCCGAGGCTCTATTTTTTATTCTCCGACCTGCCATCATCAGCGCAGGGCGGTCATTCCCTGCGGACAAGCAGGCACATTCTGTGCTTGCTTGTTTCGGCTGTTTGTGGTATAATGTTCCATGGAGGAAGGATAGGGGGTGATACTATGAAATTAAATCCAGACTGTGTTCGAGATCTTCTTATTGAAGTAGAAGAAAAAGCCGATGGAGTTAATTATTTCTGCTTTAATTCAAGTGGTGGCTTTGGAAGTAAAGAGACGCCGAATGATCTTGCCGAAAAATACACCAGAGATGAAGTAATCTACCACATTGTTCAATGCAATGAAAGCGGCTTTTTCGTCCAGATGAAGAAAACTGTCGTCGGATCATATAAGATTAGCTGCCTTTCGCCTAAAGGTCATCAGTTCCTGAATGATATTCGGAATAATACCAATTGGGAGAAAATCAAGAAGGGATTTATCTCTGTCGGTGGTTTTTCTCTCAAAGCACTGATAGAAATTGCTCAAAATATAGCCGCGAACTATATTACAAGTCAACTAAGCTAACCTAACATCGGTTTCAATGTCAAGTATAAACGTTCCATCCAGATCTCCGCTGTCTTTGAGTGAAAATCGGGTAGTGCCAGGTAGGTAAACTCCGCTTAAACTGATTCCGTGTTCGTCTATCGCCAATCTGGGAGCAACAGTCCAGATTGGATTAGATGGTTTCTTTTTTGATTGTGCAGCGATTTCTCTATGCCCTCTTCCGGCAAAATCACGAGCGCAGAATGGTACCTGCTCCGTATTTTCCTCCTGCGGAGCTTTTTTATTGCTGATCAGTCGTTCGTGTTCCGCTACCATATCCTCCACCAGAGCGGCAGCAAAGTCGATAGCTGTTCTGGCTTGCTCTAAATGATCCTTGAAATTTTCAATACTCTTCTGCGCCTCGTCCTCGATCATGGTGACCGGTGCGTTATCCGCGAACCACGGAAAAGCCTTCATGCAGAAATCCCATTCTGCGTCCTCCTTGTTCGGCAGGTACTTGCCGCCGTACACATCGTTTCCGTTCTCGGCGGTATGCCAGACAACGTAAGGATCCGGAGCGGTCTCGGAATGAGCCAAAACTATTCCGTTGGCTACCATCAGGACGGTGTAGCCCTGAATAACGTCATTGTTTCTGATCATTGTTTTACTCTCCTGTTCCACTTTGCATTTGATTGCAAAAGCTCAAAATCTGTGTTAACATTGTCACGAGGATCGCATAGCCTTCCTTCGTAGGTGAATTCCGTGCCGGGAATATAATCGTAGATGCTCACAGTAACTGGCTGTTGACTTCTTTTTTGCATTTCGTTCACAACGGCAGATCTCATATTGTGCTGGGCAATAGTCGAGAATGTGTATTTATGCAGATCAGGTCTGGAAAACCAGCTCTTTACAGCTTGAAGGTACCTAAAAATCACGACATCGTACCACTGGTCAAAAGGCAGTTTGTTATGTAAGAGGTATTTAACCACTATGTCGTGCTGCTGTTCAGCAAATAACTGCTCTTGCTCGGTTAACGGAGAAAAAACGGTCTTTGCTCCGCGCTTCCCTTGAGGAATCCGGGAAATATCAATCCCGGTTTTCTGCGCGATTACTTCTCTTGAATGCGGAGAAGGTATGCTCCTTCCGTTTTCGTAGTCAACAACTGAGTTATAAGATAGCCCTAGTTTTGCAGCCAGTGACCGTTGAGTTAGCCCATTCTCCTTGCGGTAATCCCTGAGCAGCTTAGGAAAGTCAGATTTACTATCCATTGCCCCCTCCTCAGTCCACGAACGTGTTACGCTCGAAGTCGAAAACTCCGAAATACTCATCGTTCAGGTAAACGTTCGCCCTGCTCTGGGTGGGACAGGTGATCTGAAGTTCGCGAATACGGCGATAACCCAGCTTCTCCAGAGCGGCGGTCACTGCTGCGGTCATTTTATTCGTGCTCATGGTATTACTCCTTTCACCACCGGACGCGCTGTACTCTGGCAACGTCCTTATTCTTATGGAGTATCCTTGCGGCAGTCAGACCGTTTGTTTTCGCAGATACTCTCATTACGTTCCCGACTATGTCAGTCATTCTCCAACCTTCACGTGTCCCGTGCATTGTCCTGCCATTGTAAACATGCACCTCATACTTCTTGGTCTGAGCTTCAAGCCGTTCGCTGGAAAAATCTTCGAAACCGTACCCGGAAACTGTGCCGTCCGGACGGTAATCCCTGTACTCAGCTTCGTAGTAATCGTCGCCGATTTTCCTGAGCCTGCCGTAAATGCGAATGGGTTTATTCATGAAACAGCCCTCCCTATCATTTCGTCTACCGAGCAGTGGAAGAAATCCGCGGCAGCGACTACGATTTTGAGCGACGGAACCTTGTATCCGCTCTCAAAGCTCGCTACATTCTGCTGAGTTGTTCCGATGTGTTCGGCAACTTCCGCCTGCGTAAGACCTTTTTCTTCACGCTTACGCTTTAAAATATTGCTAAACAGCATTTTAAAACCTCCTTACTGTTGATTTTTTAGCCACGTTGTGGTAAAATGTACTTGGGGCAGTGTGCCCTCGCATACCCCTGCCGGGGTACAAGTATATTATAATTCATTTAAATGGGTTTATCAATAGAAAAGCCCATTTAAATGAATTTCGGCATTTTGCACAGCTATTTCGGAGGGCATTTGTATGTTTTATGACAACTTGAAGGCTATTTGCGATAAAAAAGGCGTGAAAATCACACCGCTAGTCGCGGAATGCGGTGGGGCAAAAGGATCAATATCTAACTGGAAAAAGGGTGCTGCTCCTAATAGTGATATTGTTCTCCGGCTGGCAGTGCGTTTAAACGTATCAACAGACTATCTGCTTACGGGTTTAGAACCCCAGCCACAACTATCCAACGAACAAACTCAAATGCTTAATATTATGGATAAATTATCGCTTGTTGATAGAGCTAGAGTAATTGAACGGGCTGAAACTCTTGCAGAGCTTGCTACTGAACGAGCTGCTGAACAGGAAAAAGAGAATAAAACCGAGCGGAACGGTATAGGTAAATGCTTGCCGTTAAGCGGCACTCGTGACATACTATACTACGACAACGCGGCTTGCGCTGGAACTGGATTATACCTTGATGAAGCCAGTGCCGAAACATTAACTGTCCGCAGCACCCCGGAAGCTCTAGCCGCCGATTTTGCTATTCCTATCAAAGGTGATAGCATGGAGGACGAATTTCACAGCGGCGATATAGTCCTGGTAGAATCCTGCCCATGCGTTCGCAAAGGAGAGGTAGGTATTTTCTTAGTTGATGGAAATGTTTGTATCAAAGAATACAACGGAAGATTCTTGATTCCTTACAACAAAAAGCACAAAGTAATTGATCTCAGCAGTCATGAAACTGTAATTTGTTTTGGAAAAGTAATAGGCATTGCCGAGGTAGTTTCCAAAAGACATTTTTAATAGTATAAAAAAGTGCACAAAAAACGGCGCGGGTTGAATGTTCCTGCGCCGTTTTTGCGTGTCAAGGAAGTTGTTCCTTGACAATGTCGTTTTAGTTCCTTGAGTTCCTTGCTACAACTTACATAATATGTATCATAAATATAATTAATTTAAAACGCGTTTAAATAGCATTGATAGCTTTAAACCGCATTACACCGCCATTTAAACGTTTCTTTAAAACCCTTTAAACGTTTTGCCGCCGTTTCTGTTCGCTCGCTCATTTTTACCATTTACAAGCAAAAAGCGCCGAAAGTGTTTGACAACCACTCCCGGTGCTCATTCTAATCACTTGCATTTCCTTGCACTCACAAACGGCTCTGTTACGCCATTTCTCCCGGTCATTGCCGCTTTATTTCGGGTTCTTCCACCTTATTTCACGTCCCCTTGTTTCCTTGTCAATTAACACCTCATTGTACAATCTGACGAAAAATCGAGTATTGCCAATAAGCGAAGCGTAATATTGGCAATACTAACTGCGCAATACACGCACAATCTTTGTGCGGTATTGCCCTAAAGGAAAAGCTCATTGAAGTGGAGCATTTCAAGAACTCTGTCGCTAAGCAGAATGTTTTCCTGCGCCTGAAAGGGATGCATTTCCTAGTTGCGGAGGACAACGAGCTGAATGCGGAGATAATCACTGAGTTACTGAAAGCCGAGGGAGCGACCTGCGACATTTCTGAAAACGGACAGCTTGCCGTGGAGCGGTTCACATTATCCCTGCGCACAAATATGACGAGATACTTATGGACGTAATGATGCCAATAATGAACGGCTACGAAGCGACAAAGGCTGTCCGCGATTCAGGACACCCGGAGGCTCTGACCATTCCTATCGTTGCAATGACGGCAAACGCATTTGTCAAGGACGTTCAGGACGCCTTGACGCAGGCATGAATGCGCATATCGCAAAGCCTATAAACATGGAAACGCTGAAAAGCACGCTTGGTTCCTGCATCAAGCATTAAACAACCTGAAAATTGCCGTACCGGATATGATTCCGGCACGGCAATTTTTATGTCATAATACCATTCTTATTGATTTTTCTATTGTGCGGAGCAATAATCCGGGAAAATCAGTCCGGTCAAGACTTTGCACTGTATATGGATAAGCCTGGTTCAGAACAGGGTAGCACAGCTTGTTTTGATTCCTGGATTGTGACGATGAGATATTGTTGTGATCAACGGCAATTGCAGCAAATGATGTGCGGCTTCTCTGCGCCATTTCACGGACGCTTTTCCTGGTTGTACTGTACAGCTGCTTCTGTTCATTCGCAGGCAGAAGGTGAGCCTTTGCTTCGTAATCAGATATGTAAATGAGAACGTGTTTTCTGTTTGGCAGAGACTTCATTAGAATTCTGCTGATGTACTCCAGTGACAGTATTCTTTGTGTGGCATTATCTATACGGTTAAGGAACGAAGTGTTGCTTTCGTACAGATATCTTCCGATATTATACTTTGAATTCTGGAAGTCCGGGGACACCAGAAGCCTGTAATCAGGCTGATGTCCAAGGTTCTGGATCGGGTTGTATGCGCCGCAGTATATCCTGGTGGGTATATCGTTTCTGTCGAGAACTTCTGCCGCTGCCACCAGCCCGTATGTAAGATACCTGTGCGGAATAATGCAGTTCTGCCTGAAAAGAGCCTTTTTATCATCTTCCCCATTGAATTTTGAGTTGTTGAAGACTATGAATGTTACATCGAAATCAGGACGATCCACCTCCTCGGTGGTCGTGAACCAGTAGCGCTTTTTGGCATCGGTCAGCCTTGACGAAACTATCCCTTTTCCGTAAAGCTGTTTTTCTTCCCTGACGGATATGCTGGGTTCTATCAGCTTGCCGATCCTGCTTGTAAAGTTCTGTATCAGTCCGCTGTACATCGCCGTGATTTTTTTGTATATTGCCTCATCAGCCGCACTATATTGCGGTATCCTCCATATGCAGGTCATTGACAGTGTTGTAAATGGGTCTCCGTTCGTGTTTATTTCGTCATTGTCCAATGCGTCCATTACCTTGGAGTATAAATCAAAATAATTGCTGGAATCGCCTTCGTCCACAGGGATCTGCCAGCTGCTGTTATCGTCTGAGCCTCCTGATTCAGCAGGAGGATCGCCGTTTATAACTGTTTCAAAAGAGGCTCCGATTGAGTCTGCGATGCTTGAAAAAAGCTGAGCTAACGCTTGTGGACTGATGTCGCTGTCTTCGTCTTCCATGAGTATTGTACTGCCGCCGTTGTCATCAAGGGACGCAGTGCTCTGAACTTCTATGCTTACATTGAAATAATCCCTGCATATCGAAAGGTAGTGCGTGTCATATCCGGTCAGAAAAAGTCTCAGTTCTTGAGAAACATCATGCCGTCCGTACTCTGAAATGAAATCTGATATTTTCTCAATGTATTTCAGCTTTCCCGCCGCCGTAGTCTGAGCCAGCGCTTTTCTAAGCAGGAGCTCCAGACGAGCTGCGTCAAATTTTACAGCATGGATACAAATTTCAGGCGCCAGCACCTTTATCGCCGCATAAAGCAGAGGGTCGGAGGTGGAGCCGTTCCTTTTCAGGGAAGCAAGCGCCAGCAGCGTCCTGGCTGTTTTCAGATACCTGGAGCATTCGGGATATGTTTCTGAAATGAATCTGTCGGCTTCAGCGTCTTCGATTATAGCCGCGGAAGCCGAGAAGACGCGTCTGCGTTTTTCGTCGTCAAATCGGGGGTTGCAGTAAAGCTCCAGATCGTCAGACGGGTGAAGGATATGAGAATACTCATGAATCATTATACCCCGGACAAACGAGCGGAACAGCCCTTCCTCTCCGGGAATGTCCGCAAGCTTTCTGGTCTGTTCAGCGATTTTCCTGTTTGTCAGCGGCTTGTAGTAAAAAACCGGGTTAAGGAAAATAGTCCCGGAAAATGACGCCGCGCCGGATATTCCTGCCGGAGCAAGATAGTACTTCACCAATCTGGAGACCCTATCGCATTCTACGGCTTGTTCGCAGCCAAAAAGATCGTTCAGGTCACTGCGTATTACGCTTGCATACCTGGAAAAAAGCGCTGCGATATCTTCAGGCAAGAATTCTGCGTCCAATGATGTTCTCCTTTACCAGCATATCCCCGATACGATATCACGGATTGCCTTTTCCGTTTCCCTGTCAGCCCTGGCTGTGGATATGAGCGTATATTCAGCGGCAACAACAAATCCGAGGTATTTTGACATACGCGCCCATGATTCAAGGTTTCTGGGCGAAATGACCAGATCGTACCCGTTCTGTTCAAACATATTTTTTATCCTGTGGTAAACGAACAGGATCTTGCTTATCTGATTCCTGCATTCAGGGACTCTTGCCGCCAGCATTTTACCGATAGCGCTGTCAGAAAGCTCATCAAGCTCTGCGACAATGCCAAAGCGGTTGAACAGCGCCTGATTAAGCTCCTTTGTGCCAAAGTAGCCGATATTCATTGTGGCAAAGAACCGGAAGTTTTTATTCCTTTTTACAGTCTGACCGTTGTCAAGGCGGACAAATCCGTTGTCGTCAAGCAGGGAATTGAGGAAGGAAAGATATTGCGGCTTGGCAAAGTTTATCTCTTCAAAGACAACGGCGCCGCCGTCTCTTATTGCCTTTGTGACGTAGCTCTCCCTGAATACTATCCTGTCGTTTTCCGGCAGAAATTTGCCTAGGACGAATTCGTCCAGGTTTTCCGTGCAGTTGATGGTTTCCATTATAGGCAGTCCGATCTCCTGACATATCAGCTTGCATGACATGGTTTTACCCGTTCCTGCGGGACCGTGTATCAGTACGGAGGTCACATCTCCGGATGATATTGCGCTGCAAACGGCCAGTATCTGTTCCGGTATCACAAATTCAGGAGGCAGCGATGGTATCAGCGCGTGGTATTCCTCTGCAAATTTGTTCCTGTCCATTTTTATAATTGAGCTCTCAGAGATCTTGAAATCCGCTTTTTTCTTGCTATGCTGCGTTTGAACGGCTGCCGCGCCGGACGTGCTGAGCGGCTCGCTGTCGGAGTCCTGCCCCATGGCGGGGAGCTCTCTGTCGGTTTCTTCATCCTCCTCTTCGGGGGCGTCGAAGTCGTCAGGTGCGGGGATCACGAGCTTCCGGAAATCGCTGAAGCTGAACGAGGCTGCTCTTATGTCCGCGCTGTTTAGTGATCCGACAAGATAGTTCAGGCATGATTTTTCTTCGGTCATAACGCTTGCGCAGAATTCTGCGATAGTCTGCTGAGATACGAAATACATCAGCCTTGTGAATGCGTTGCAGCACCTGGAATCCGTGATTATTTCCCTGATGAGCGCCGCTATGATATATGCCATGTCAAGGGAGTATTCTGATCCGTCGGGGGCGTTTTCGGTTATAGTTCCGTTGTAGGACCTGCCTCCGGCAAGTATCCGGCTGCCCTCCAGAAAGCCATAGTAACCCAGGGGCACGATGTTCTCAAATCTCCATTCCCGGGGAAGCGCGATATCAAACCCGATGTAGCTGCCGTCCTTTTCCCAGAATAAGCGGTTATCGTCATTGTTTTCATTTATGATATCCCGCAGCAGGATAGCTGCTTCTGCAATACTCTGTGATATTGTGATATCGTCCGGACAGTCGCAGTATCTGGAAGCCAGGTCGTTGTGGCGTATTCCGAGCCCCTTGAAGACGGTACCGTCGCCTTTGCGTGCTTTATAAAGGCTTTCATCAAAAATGTTCATAAGTTCTCCTCTTTTATACGGAAGTCCGGCAGGTAATCGTCAAGAAATTCGTTGTCTCCGGATGAATTACAGCTCATTCCGAAATCCTTTTGCGTGCCGAAATATGAAATACACTCTTTCAGAGTACGGATGTATTCCGGCAGCTCTTTCTTTTGGATATCGGTCAGTTTTCCCATGGCTGAGTAAACCGTGACGTACCTTTTAATGTACTCGCAGACGGCAAACAGCTTTATGCCTGTTCCATGAATCCTGTTGATCATAGCCCTGATGACGCCAAGGCGCTCGGCTGCGTATTCAAACCTGGAAAGCGATATTATTCTGTCCGTTTTTGATATGCACGATATCCATTCAAAAAGGATCCCGGCGTTGTTTATATTGTCCGCAGCGGCAGACGTGTCACCATTCTTCAGCCTCAGCACGGACTTCATCAGACCGGGTTTGCAGCCGGATGGATAACTTTTCCCGGTCTGCTTGTTCATCATACCGCCGAGGGATCTTTCTGAGAGGTACAGCAGATCCACAGCTTTTTTTGGGGCGCTCGCCGCATAAGTAAGCGCATTATAGTAATTGAACAGCCCGTAAATATAGCTGCCGCATTCCTTCATATCTGTCTGTGCAAGGGCGAGAACGTTGCCGGGAGCCAGCTTTTTATTTTCAAGGGACAGACACATTTTCAGCTTCATCAGCAGAACGGCGGAATCAATGTCCTTGCCTTTTATCTCCGATTCAAGGCGCTTCAGACCGGAATCGCGGGTCTCACCCGTGGACAGATAAAGAATACAATTAAAAAGCAGCTCAAAATCAATTTTAAGCTCTGTAAGGAGAGCACTCTGTGACCTCCCTTTGGGTAAGAGATTGTAAGCCTCCTGAAATTTGCCGCCCATAAACAGAAGAACAGCGCGATTTACCAGGATCTTCTCAGCAGCTCCGGCGTCTGCTTCCGGGCTTGCCCGGAGGACGCGCTCTGCCGCGCTGCAATAGCCCTCCGCCTTATCCGGTTCGCCCATGCGGATACAGATCCGGCACAGGTCTGCCGAGCTGTCCAGACCGTATACATCTCCGTAGCTAAGCATTTCATCGCATAATTTCTTGTATATGGCTTCCGATTCCGCGAACAGGCCTGCTGATTCCAGCGCACGGGCGGCGCGTGATAAATGAAGCCGCATAACCTTTTTCCGGAGACCGGGGCGGTAGCCGGTCGAGACTTTCAGGGCTTCAATAAATGAATCCAGGTCGCTGCATGAGTCCTCTGGTACGTCCTTCAGGAAGTATGAGCTGAACGGTGAAATGACCGTCTGGTTTTCATCGTAATTCAGCACCAGGGCTGCCCTGAAATGATCCACTGATTTTTTCAGGCGCATTTTCCTGTAAAGGACCCATGCATACTCAAAGAGGATATTATAATACTGCCACGAGTTGGAGGAATACACTTCCCTTATGTATTTCAGGCATCTGGCAAGAATATTTTCGGCGTTGTCCGGGCAGTATTTCACCAGCGTTTCAATGTCGTCTGAAAGGAGGCCGTTTCCGCTTTCATACCTGTACATCAGACTGGCGGTGATCTCGTCCTCGGAGTAATTGGCTGCCAGCTCTGAGGGGTTGCTAAACATATAAATATAGCTATGATTAATTGCCATTGCTTTCCTCCGCGTCCTGATGTCCTGAATCAAGTCCTGCAATTAATTGTATCACAAAATCGCAAATAAATCAATAGCTGATGAAACAACTGTACGGAATATCGGACATATAAGCCTTGACAATCCATTTTCGATATGATATACTTTAGATAAAAGGCACAACTTTTTAAATCAATGGAGGGTTATTATATGAAATGCGTTAGCTGCGGAAAATCTATCCCGGACGATTCGGCTTTTTGTTCATACTGCGGGGAAAAGCAGACGGTAATCTGCCCGGAATGCGGGGCGCAGCTGCCCGTTGACGCAGTGTTCTGCCATAAGTGCGGTCAGAAAATAAGTGCTGCCGGGCAGACAAAATTGCAGGAAACGGAATCTGTCAGCGCTCCTTTCTATAAGACCTGGATCGCTGAGCACAGTGATACTGCGGAACGCCTCAATATTGACTGGATAAGCGAGTTTATGGACGACCTGGCCATTGTACATATTAACGGCGAGGACAATGAATACAGGGTTCTGAAAAAAGACGGTGATTCATACGAGTTTGATCAAATAATTACCTGTGTTCTGAAAGATCTTTCTGTTTTTAATTACGAAGTCTCCGAAAAGCCAGAGGTATTTCCAACCGGCAGCAAGTATGCGGCGTTCCGGCTCCGGAATACAGGTGACCTGAGATTTAGAATCGTATCTTACAGCGGCAGAGTTATTGATTCAGTATCTGCAAAATATGGACTGCTGAATCAGATGATCGTTCTCAATGATCAATACTATCTGCGTGCAGTTCCGTTCAGGGAAGCCCGCGGAATGTATCTGAACGTATATGATGTCGTTGATTTCGGAACTGGCAGAGCTGCTCTGGAGAGTGTTTATATAAGTGATCTTTGCAGGGAAGTATTTTTATATCTGCCTTCAGGTCAGATCAACAAAGACGATTATTCCTCCAGCCTGCGCAAAGGCAGATTTGGCTGCTTTTTCACCAAAAACGGTAAGGTTATTGAGGGTGATGAAGCGAACGTTCATGTGATCATGGCAAGAAATTGTGACAGCAATCTTATAAAGAGAGAATACAGCGGTCATATAGACCTGTATGACGACAACGGAGCGAAAATAATCGTTTTACCCTATGTTGAAGATGATACGGCGGATATATCAATAGATGTCGAAAAATATGGAGTCCGCTATATAGCATTCTGCAAAAATACGGATACAAACGGGAGAATCAGGTGGCACATAGCCTCCAATAAAGCAGGCAGCAATTCCTCGGCTGCTTTCATGATCACCTTTGAAACGGGTGATCTGTCTTTTTCCTCTGAAGGCTGTGCGGACGAAAACAGCCGTTTTGTTGAGAACAACGGGCATTATTACCTTGTACTCGATATTGGGGGCGACAATGAGCGGATACTTTGCTGTGATGAGAATTTGGATATATTGTTCGATACCAGTAAGACTGGCTTTGAGGAAAGCGAATTCTATTACAAGGACAAGGTATATGTGCTTGGTACATGCATGGTTTTGGGCACGGAATCGGCTGTTGTCTACAATATCAGTGACCATGTGGAAATGTTCAGATATCCCAGAAAAAATTTTTATATGCCGTGCGAGTGTGATGACGTTTTCTATGCGGCAAACTTCGGAGGATATGAATTTATTCCGGAAACCTCTCCGTTCAGCGATTCGCTCGTTTCAGGAGGAAAGCAGTATTTCCTGATACATGACGGCAATAATCATAAGGGTCTGATAGACATTAACGGCGCCGTCATTATAAGACCTAGCGCTGAGAACCTTGCGATATCCAACGATTTCTTTGGTGTATGCGGCGCGGATCTTCCCGAAGGGTGCTTTGCCGTTTATCTTCTTGGAAGCGGCATGGGTAAAAAAGACGATTATTTCCGCGTTTATGATAATAACGGAGCAATAATCCATGAACGCCTGACGGTTGATGAGGCCGAGAAAATATATCCGCGCAAGGATTAAAACTTATTAACGGTCACCTCTAAAAAACGGTTTTAAAAGTGAAAATGGGTAGAGTGCGCCGAATGCGATGAAAGCCGACGAAGTAAGGCTGTATGCCTTACGAGGAGGTGCAACACGATGTTGCAAAGCGAAATAACCGGGCGACGGCATGGACGCCGTCGCATCAGAAATTTCGCTCGTTGAAAGTAGCAGGCGGTGTTCTATACGCATTTTCACTCAAACAAGGTTTTTAGAGGTGACCTAACGTTTCAGAAACCCTGCTTTTCAAACCCGGTCTGATTATCTGTCAGGGCGGGTTTTCCTTTTAAGTCCATGAAAATACGGTTCGCCGGTAGCTGAAAAGCATAGAACTGGCGGTTCTGTTTTTGTTTTCTGTAATGTATCAGAAATATTTCAACTGCATTTCAAGTGGGCGGATTATAATGAATTAAAACGGAAAGGGGAAGGAATATGCGGATACTCATTGCCGAAGATGAAGCTGTGATACTCAAGGCTCTCTGTACGCTGCTTGAGCGCAGCAAATATACAGTTGACGCCGCGTCCGACGGGGAAGAGGCGCTGAATTATATTGCGGTCGGTCATTATGATGTCATCGTGCTTGACATTATGATGCCGAAAAAGGACGGTATCGAAGTCCTCAGACAGATCCGCGCAGCCGGCGACAGGACTCCCGTAATGCTGCTGACTGCAAAATCCGAAATAGAGGACAGGGTAGCCGGGCTGAACGCCGGCGCTGACGACTACCTCCCGAAGCCATTTGCAACTGCGGAGTTCATCGCCCGGGTAAGGGCTCTTTCCAGGCGCAGCGGAAGCTACTCCACGCCGGAGCTTGTGTGCGGAAACACGCGGCTTTCCTGCGACACCTACGAGCTGAGCTGCGATACAGCGGTACAGCTGAATAACAAGGAATTTCAGATAATGGAGCTTTTCATGCGCAATCCGCACCGGATATTCTCGTCCGAATTCATTATGGACAGGGTGTGGGGGCTCGACAGCGAGACCACAAGCGATGTGGTCTGGACTTATATAGGCTTCCTGCGCAGGAAGCTGCGTTCAATAAATTCAGACGCTGAAATACGCACCGTGCGGGGCGCAGGCTATTCTCTGGAGGTGTCACAATGCTGAAAAAGCTGCGCAGGCGTTTCGTGCTTTCAGCTATCGCGGCTGTGAGCGCAGTTCTTGCCGTCCTTATTTTCGGGATAAATATGTGGAACTATGTCGTTACAACGGAACGCACCGATAATACGCTCGCGATGTTTGCCGATCACGATGGCCAGCAGCCTCCGGACGACCATGGGAAGCCATTCGGAGGCGGCTCCCCGGAAATGCGCTATATGATGCGCTATTTTACTGTCAGCGCTGACGCAGACGGAAACATCACCGCTTCAAACGTGGATTTTGTCAGGAGCGTTACATCAGAACAGGCGGAGGAATACGCCCGGAATATACTGGAGTCGGGCAGGGAAAAGGGAAGCATAGGCGAATACCGCTACCTTGTGAGATCCGCTGATGACGGCAGCCGGCTTGTGTTCCTGAATATTTCTCAGGAGCAGGGATTCATGCGCACGCTGCTGATAGTTTCCTGCGGGGTCGGGGTGATATGCCTTGCAGCAGTGGGGATACTTGTCGCAGTCTTTTCCAGGCGCGCCATTGAGCCGTATATCCGGAATATCGAGCAGCAGAAGCGCTTCATCACCGACGCCGGGCATGAGCTGAAAACTCCCATAACCGCGATTTCAGCGAGCGCTGACGTGCTGGATATGGAGGTCCCCGGCAATGAATGGGTCGGAAATATCCGCCGGCAGTCTGAGAGGCTGTCGAAGCTTGTGAAAGAGCTGGTCATGCTGTCGCGTCTGTCCGAGGAGAAGCCGTTCCGTGAGCGCACTGAATTTTCGCTGTCGGACGCAGTATGGGAGATCGCCGAGGCATTTTCAATGACCGCACGGGCGAACAGAAAACAGTTCACTCAGGACATAGACAATGACGTCAATATAGTCGGAGATATGGACGCATTCCAAAAGCTGACCTCGATCCTGCTGGACAATGCCCTTAAATATTCCGACCCTGACAGTGTGATACGGCTGTCGCTTAAGCGCTACGGCAGGCGCACGGAGCTGTCAGTGGTAAATAAGTGCACAGGTATTGACAGCAGAGAAATGCCGCATTTCTTCGACAGATTTTACCGTTCGGATAAATCCCGGAACAGCCCGGGGAGCGGTCTGGGACTTGCGGCTGCAAAGGAGATCGCCGAAGCACATGGAGGAAAGATCTCCGCGAAAATTCTTGGAGAAGATCAGGTTATTTTCAAGGTGATTTTATAATCGAGGGACTGCGAAAGCAGCCCCCTTTTTATATTTCACGTTAATTTCAGGTTAAATTTCAGGTCGGTTTCAGCTAGGGACAGTAAAATATGCTTATGACAAGGAAAGGAGAACACATTATGGAAAACGAACCGCGATACCGTCACGAGCTAAAATATTCCGTAAGCTATGCGGACTTTGTGGCGCTGAGAGGAAAGCTCCGCATGATAATGCAGACCGACCCGCACACCAACGCTTCCGGGAGATACTGCATACGGAGCATATATTTCGACAATTACAGCGATAAGGCTCTCCGTGAAAAGGTGGACGGAATCCCCCAGCGTGAAAAGTTCAGGATAAGGTATTACAATGATGACACGTCACGCCTGACCCTGGAAAAGAAGATAAAGCACAACGGTCTTTGCATGAAGTGCAGCGAAGCGCTCCGGTCAGACGACTGCCGGAAGCTTCTGAGCGGAGAATACGGCGGCATAAGCACTGACGGAAAGCCGCTGCTCCGGGAGCTCCTTTCAAAGATGAGCACGCAGCTGCTGCGTCCCAGGGTTCTTGTGAGCTACGAGCGGGAGCCGTACATTTACGCGCCTGGAAACGTCCGGGTCACTTTCGACATGAATATCCGGACGTCAATGTTCAGCCGGGATTTCCTTGACGGCGTGCATGACATAAACGCCTGCGATTCGCCTGGCGAGATGATCATGGAGGTCAAGTATGATGATTTCCTGCCGGGCGTGATAAGCGATCTTATTCAGTCGGAAGACCTGCGCCAGCAGGCATTTTCAAAATACGGCTCTTGCCGGAGATACGGATAACGGAGGTTAACTATGACATTCAATGACATTTTCAAATCCAACTTTCTTGAAAGCGTAACGGAATTTTCAATACTTGATACCCTGATCGGACTCGCTTTCGCGCTTGCTATCGGACTTTTCGTCTTTCTGGTCTATAAGAAGACATTCAGCGGTGTGATGTACTCCACGGGCTTTGCGCTTTCACTGGTAGGACTATCAATGGTGACGACGCTCGTGATAATGGCTGTGACCTCAAACGTTGTGCTTTCTCTCGGTATGGTCGGCGCGCTTTCGATCGTCCGTTTCCGCACGGCGATAAAGGAGCCCATGGAGATCGTTTTCCTGTTCTGGTCTATCGCGGCAGGCATCGTCATTGGCGCAGGAATGATCCCGCTTGCAGTTGCGGGCTCTGTTATAATCGGGGTTGTGCTGATACTTTTCGCGAACAGAAAGCATATCGAAACGCCCTATATCGTGGTTATAAACTCCGCAGACGACAATGCGGAAAAGGCTGCCCTCGACCTCGTTTCGCGCTCTGTAAAGCGCATGGTCGTCAAGAGCAAGACCGTCAACGCCGGCGGCATTGAAACCACGGCGGAGGTCAGGATATCCGGAAGCTCCACGGAATTCATCAACAGTCTGATAAAGCTGGACGGCGTGACAAATGCGGCGCTGGTAAGCTACAACGGCGAATATATGTCCTGAGAGGTGATAAATCGTGCTTGGAACCAAATTAGCCGACAGGGTCGCCGTTGCCGCGATAGCTGCCGCCCTTGCAATAAGCCTGCTGCTGTGCGTCTTTTCAGGCACGGTTTTTGCGGGTGCTGACGGCGGAATCACCATGCAGTATGAAAGCAGGCTGTTTGATCACAGCAGTATAATGTCGGTCAACATCATCATGGACGATGCCGACTGGCAGGATATGCTTGATAATGCTGCGTCCGAGGAATACTACAAGTGTAACGTTGAGATAAACGGAACAACATTTTACAGCGTTGGTATACGTCCCAAGGGAAACACCAGCCTTTCGTCCATTGTGAACGATCCCACCACCGACAGATACAGCTTCAAGCTGGAATTTGATCATTATGTTGACGGTCAGACCTGCTTCGGGTTGGATAAGCTGATACTCAACAACAATTACGCTGACGCGACCAACATGAAGGAAGCGATAGTGTACGACATGTTCGCTTACCTCGGCGCCGACAGCTCGCTTTATAACTACGCGGAAATCTCCGTAAACGATGAGTACTGGGGAATTTACCTCGCGCTGGAGGGAGTTGAGGACAGCTTCCTTATGAGAAATTACGGCACCGGAAGCGGAAATCTGTACAAACCGGATTCTATGGAAATGGGCGGCGGTAAAAACGATGATGACCGTAAAATGCCGGATAATATCGGGCAGGCTCCTGGCGGGGAGACCGACAGCCAGTCAGAAAACGGAGGTTTTCCAGGCGGCTTTACTCCTCCGGATATGAACGGGACTTCTGAGAGCGGCGCACCGGATTTTTCAGAGATGACTCCGCCCGGCGGCAAGGACGATTTCTCCGGCAGTATGCCGTTTGGAAGCTCCGGAGGATCAGATCTCAACTATACTGACGATGACCTGGACAGCTATTCGGATATCTGGGACGGCGAGGTAAACAGCACGGGGAAATCCGACCACAAGCGCGTGGTCGCTGCGCTGAAAGCCGCCGCAGAGGGCTCTGACCTTGAGGATTACCTTGATATTGATAATCTGCTGAAATATATGGCGGTGCATGAATTTGTAGTGAACCTCGACAGCCTCAGCGGAAATATGGCGCACAATTACTATCTTTATGAGAGCGGCGGTATAATCAACCTTATCCCGTGGGACTACAACCTGGCGTTCGGCGGAATGAACGGTACTTCGTCCACCGCAGTGAATGATGCGATAGACACTCCGTTTTCCGGAACGCAGTTCTTTGACGCCGTTCTCGAAAACGAGGAGTACCTCGCCAGGTACCACGAGTACCTGCGGATACTCTGCGAAGAGTACGTAGGCGGGGGAGTGCTCCGTCAGACATACGACCGCATACGCAGCCAGATAGATTCACTTGTTAACACAGACCCGAATGCTTTTTATACCTATGACGAATACGATACGGCGGCACAGATGCTGCTTCAGGTAATAGAGCTCCGTGCGGAGAGCGTTTCCGGGCAGCTTGACGGTACAATCCCCTCTACTGATGACGGTCAGAACAGTGATCCTTCCGCATTGACGGACACTTCCGGCATAGATATTTCTGTCATGGGCGGAATGGGCGGAGGCAACCGCATGGATAACGCCGGAAACGGCGGATTTGGAGATCGTGGAAACGCTGGCGGCGGGGAGTTCGTCGGGGTTCCCGGAGACGCGGAGAGCGTCCCGGCGGACGGAGAGCAGCAAAGCGCGCAGCCTCCGCAGCGGCCTGACAGCGCTTCCGCAGATGATTCGCAGAAAACCGATTCCGCCAGTGCAGATGAGACTAACGCGAGTCAGTCGGAGAATACGTCAGCGGATTCATCGTCAGAGAGCGGAGCCGCAGGCGGGGCAGACGCGCAGTTTCCCGGTCAGAATGGCAACAGACCAGGCGGACGCGGCAACGGAGGTTTCCCAGGAGCCGCTGACGATTCAGAAGGTGGCAGCAGCGATATGTCCGGTCTGATATCTGTGGGGATAAGCGCCGCTGTCATTGCAGCGGGACTTGTTTTCGCTTTCCTGTTCCGAAGGAGATAGCCCGGCGGCAGTCAATAAAGATAACATGAAACTCCCGAACGTTCGTCCGGGAGTTCAGACTGTCGATAAAGGTACATCTGCGTCGTCAGCGCCTTTCTCAACAGTCTGGGATAGATACTTTTTCAACAAGCTAACTCCCGAACGATAGTCCAGGAGTTTTCAGTTTACTGCGCATGGATCAATATGGATGACTGTTCATTTCAAGAAGCCGCATGCCGCAATTCTTTGAAAAAGGTATCGCCCCGACTGAATTTTTTTCGTTAAGTCCTTGACAAATTGCCTTTTTTATGCTAGAATAATAATGTTGTTATGCCGCTGTGGTGAAATCGGCAGACACAAGGGACTTAAAATCCCTCGGAGTAACATCCATACCGGTTCAAGTCCGGTCAGCGGCACCAGTCAGGCACCCTGATACGCTTTGCGTGTTTGGGTGCCTTTCTTTGTTTCCGGAAGCGGCGGTGCGGTCATCAGCCTGGAATAGATATCCATATTATCGGCAGAACTCCGCTTTCCGGGGAATTAAGCGTGATCGTGGCGTTACCGCGTCCCATTCTCAGCGGGAGTTCGTCCATTTTGTCCGCTATCCAGTAATAGTCCTCCATGTTGCTCCCAGACAGCTTCTGTTCTGCATAGGGAGTGCAGTATGCGTAGCGGTTCATGTAGTTGCGCCAGTCGGAATATCCCGGGATCGTAACAAGGTCGCTCACCGTACCGGCTTCTTTTCCGTTAGCCGGGGGGAGCTCGTTATAATAGTTCTTTCGCACCGGACATATCCGCTGCTGTTCCTCCGCTGTGAATGCTGAGTTAAGAAACGCACCGTTCAGCCAGCTGCGCAGGGAGCTGCTTTCCCAGTCGTCTCCGCCGAACGGCTGCTGATCCAGGATATAAAGTGAGATCAGCATTGCCATTCCATCCTTGTTGCTGGCAACGACCCATTTTATCGCGTCTGCCGTATCATTGTCCTGTATGTATCTTCCGAACTCCACGATACTGCCCACGGCGCAGTTTTCCACAAGCTTTTTCCTAGTCTGCTCCAGCCTTTGCGCGGAATCGGAGTAGCTTCCCAGGGCTGAGAACAGATCCGAGGCGCCGCTGTAATCACCGTTCTGGAACAGCATATCTGCATGGAGGTACCTGGTTTCGTTCAGGAGCTCTTGGCTGTCCGCATAACCGGAATGAGCGGAAAACAGCGTTTCCGCAGCTTCGTATTTTCCGGCTGCAAGCGCGTCGCAGGCGGCTTCATAGTAAAACTCCTCAGCGCGTTCGGCACTGTCGGAGTAATCTTCAAGGCATCTGAAAAGGTCGGCTGCCTTTTCCTTGTCGGACAGGGCAGTGTGCTCAGCCTCGCGGTACCGGGTTTCCTTTACGCGTTCCTCGCGGTCGTAAGCACCGCTCAGCAGGAACATTCTCTTGGCAAGGCTGAACTCGCCGTCCGCAAGTAATTGCTCCGCCCAGGCATACCGCACCTTTCCGAGCCGCGTGTGGCTGTCGCTGAAATATCCCAGATCCTCAAACAGGCTTGCCGCCTGCTGGAAATTTCCTGAATCCACGCAGTGCTCAGCCTGACGGTACAGCGTGAGCTGCGCCTGTTCTTCATCCCCGACCGAGCGGAAAAGTGTCACGGCGGAATCGTATTCCCCGCTGTCCCGCAGGGATATCGCCTTTTTCAGCTTGGTCTGGATAAGCTGTTCAGCGGAGTTTTCAAAGTCGCCAAGGCTGCTGAATATCTCAGCTGCTTCATCGAAGCGGGAGCTGTCCTGGAGCTGCAATCCGTAATAATAATCCGACCAGGACACCATTTCGCGGGAATCGCGGTGATCCCCGGCGGCCCTGAAATGCCCGGCGGCACTCTGGTAGCTTCCCGCATTGAAATCAGAGATACCTGCCGAATATTCGGAAGAGATCCTGCCGACATTAAGCGCTATGTTTAATGTCAGCACAACGGCTGCTGCCGCCGCTGTTCCGGTCAGGGAAGCGATAAGAATGCGCTTCCTCCGCACAAGATATGCCTGGCGGTTTTCGGACTGCCGCTTGGCTTCGTCTGCCAGGCGCCGCTGCTCAGCTGTGCATGAATCAAGCCTAATGCGGCAGCGTTTCGCAAGTTCCGGGCTGTTTTCATAATCGCCAAGCGAAACGAACAGGTCCAGCGCGCCGGAAAGCTCCTCCGGATCCGAGCTGTTCTCAAGAATGTCAGCGGCGTAGTCGTATTTCATGCGGAGCTGCTGCTCCCACGCTTTTTCGGTGAGCTGAGCCGCCCGGTTTCTGCACTCATCTGCGGTATCGTCACAGCCGAGCTCCTGCAGCTTTTCAGCCGCGGAAACAAGCTCCTCCGGCTGCGAGGCGCTTTCTATAAGATGAACGGCGCCGCGGCGTGCAGCTTCGCGCGCTCCCTCCATTATGGCATTTTTCTGATGGCTGCTGCAATATTTTATGGCCTTCCGGAACATAGGCTCATCGGAAATATCACGTTCCAGAGCCGCTATTCCTGAGATGTCCTGAACATGCAGCGCCGCAAGCAGCTTAACTGTATATGCCGCGCCGTTTTCCGGGTCGAGGTCAAGCAGCTGCTCTGCGAGTTTATCCGCAGCCGCATAGTCCCCCGCACCAAGGAATCCGTATGCACGGTGCAGCACCTCGTCAGGTCTGCCGGTGCTGATTCTGCCGCAGGCGGGAAGCACGCGTTCTGACGCGGCTATTACCGATTCCAGGAATCCGATCTGCGAGGAATCCACCGCCTGATATCCGGAAAGCTCTGCCGGGATAACGCTGATATCGCCGCTCACAACAGGAATTATCAGGCGGCTTTCGTCCATAAGGGCAAGGTATCTGCTCCATTCGTTGCGCACCCATGGCGCATTGAAATGCTCCGCGGTGAACCCTATGACGATCATGACGCGCGCGGAGTTCAGCGCAGAAAATATGTAGGGCTCGTATTCTATCCCTGGTTTTTCCTCCAGTGAAATGCGCGCGAAGAATACGCGCCGTCCGGCTGCTGAAAGCGCTTTGTACACTTCCTGCGCAAGCAGGGATTCGTATGTCCTGCCGCCCCTGCCGTCATCCTCCTTGTAACAGATGAAGATATCAAACGGCTGCTCCTTGTCGGACAGCGCGAGAAGCCTGCTCTGTATTGCTTCAAGCTCTCCGGCCTGATGGCGGTAGAGCTCCTGAGCTTCGCCAGCTGAGCATTCCATGACATTGCGGAAAAGCTGGTCAGCGAGAATGGAGCTCCTGCGGGCGCGGTTTATTGTCGGGACCGCCCTGCCGCCGTCCGCAACATAGGTTATGCCGTATCTGCACAGCAGAAGAGCCCACCAAAGCTCCGGGTCGCCGGGGGAGTCGGTGGTCATCTGTTCGTATATGGCAGCTGCGCGGTCAAATTCGCCTGTGGCGCGGAGCTGCTCCGCACGGTCAAAAAGGTTCCTGCGCTGCTCGTCTGTGATACGGGGCGCAGTCTGGTGCATTCCGCAGCTGCGGCAGGCATACAGTGTGGATTCGCCCGTCTGCTCAAGCGTTCCGCCGCAGCATCTGCATATAAGTAGTGCCATCTGTATCTCACTCTCCGATACTTATTCGTATGCATGGACGGATGTAATTGCCCTTGTCATATTCAACAGGCGAGCTTCTGCCGACCGTTTGCATTGCGTCTATCTTGAACGGCCTGCTGACCGAGCGCATCCAGTACCCGGCGAGCCCGTACCTTATAGCAACGGCTGAGTTAGCCTGACGCTCCTGTTCCATTGCGTATACTGTGGGCTCTGCCGCTGAGATGCCGTATTTGTCGATATCGGTCCTGCCGGGCAGGAACACTCTGTCGGTGGTTTCGCCGCCGCCGAACGCCCCCGTATCGAGGTTATCCGGATTATCATTGGTCACGGATACGATACGCGCCTTTTCACTCTGCGAGAAGCAGGCGTTGTAGAACTCGTTGTTGAGCCAGCTGCGCATGGGGCTGTCCGCCCAGTTGTCAGCTCCGAAGGTTCCATAGTCGATGCAGTTTACCGCTATCAGAAAGGCAGTCCCATCGGAGATCTCAAGGCATTTCCACTGGAGGGGAGCTGTGCCGTCAGCGGGATCCTTGCTCTGCTGGTAGCTGCCGAAAATTATCTGATCGCCTGTCCTTATGCTGCTGAGCCGCACCTTGCTGCTCTCCGCGAGCTTCTGTGCGGCGTCAGAGTAACTCCCGAGCTCTGCCAGGAGCTTGTCGGCCTCATCAAACATGTGCTCCTCCCTGAGCTGGAGCGCTTTGCGGTACTTTACCTCAAGCAGCATAGTCCGGCTGTCCGAATAGTCCCCCGCCTCCTGGAAATACCTTTCCGCCCTTGAGAAGCTGCCGGCTTCCATTGTCTGGTGCCCGAGCTGGTATGCGCATTCCAGATAAAGCGTGTCTGAATCCAGATATCCCGTGAGCTTTGAAAAATCGTTCATTGCCTGAACATACTCGCCGTTTTCCAGGGCTGTTTTTGCCGAGTTGTACCGTACTTCGCTCAGCATACTGCCGCTGTCTGCATAGCCGCCCAGCCTCTCCAGAATGGAGAGCGCCCCGGAGCTGTCGCCCTCGGAGATCATGCGCTTTGCAAGCGCGAATTCCACTTCGTTGAGCCTTTCGCTGCTGTCGGAGTATTCCCCGAGCTCCCTGAAAAGCTCTGCTGCGCCGTCAAGGTCACCGGAGTCCTGCCTGCGGACGGCTTCGGCATAGTTTAACGCCCGGAATTTCTGCTTGCTGTCGGAGTAGTTCCCGAGGAAGTCAAATACCTCTGCCGCTGTTTGCGGAGCGCTTTCCGAGAGCTTGTCTGCCATGGAATACAGCGTGCTTTTTACTTCCGCGTCTGTCATTCCGTGCTTGCGCATGAACTCACGCGCACTGATGAAACTACCCTCCGAAACGAGTCTTTCCGTCTCTTTCATGCGCATTTCCCTGGCTAGCTCCGCTTGACCGTTCTGGGCGTAGATGTCAGCCGCCATTATGTATTCTCCGCCCGAAGCGTACTTTCCGGCAAGCTTATCAATGCAGTCCTTGCTGCGCTTTGCAGAGTCAAGGTAATCGCCGAGCGCGGCGAAGCTCTCCGCGGCGGAGTAGAATTCGCCGTTTTCCTCGCTTTGTTCCGCCTGGGCATAGCGCGCTCTGTTCAGATATTCGCCGGAATCCTTGTAGACCATTCCTCCGTAAAGCTGTTCAAGAATTTCCTGCGCGGCGCTGTATTCGCCCCGGTTTACAAGGTCCACTGCCTTCAGGTATTTCGTCTCAGTGCTCTGTGCCTTTGAGTCGCGGTAGGCGTCAAGCTCCAGAAATAGCTCCAGAGCCTTGTCGTATTCTCCGGATTCCCGCAGGTTAATGGCGTTGCTGTACTTGCTCTGTACCTGCACCTGCTTTACAATGAGCGTTGTACAGCCTGCGACAGATATCGCTCCACAAAGCGCCGCAGCGGATATCCCGATGATACGGCGGCGTTTTTTTCGGGATATTTCAGCCTTTTGCCTGTATTCCAGGAGTTCACTGAGCTCTGCGATGCGCTCTGAGGCTCTTTCGGCAAGCTCCGTGGAATTGCCGCAGTTTATTTCCTGAAGCTCCGTGCGGATTTTCTGAAGCTCCCCGATATCCTCCGACTGGGATATCCTGAGCTCGTATGAGGAGAGCTTCTGGCTTATGCGGCGCACTTCCTCGGCTTCCCGTATCTGCTCTGCTTTCTGGCGGCATTTTTCAGCCATTTCCTGAGCCTCGGACGTCTTGTCGAAATCAGCGTCCCCGGCTATTTTCTCCAGCGTTTCTGCGATCAGGTTCCACTGCTCGCTGCTTTCCGCCCGGAGCATTTCGTATTTACACCGGTTGAATCGCGCGGTCTGCCCGCATTTCCGGACAACCCCCGCCAGCTCCCCCGCGGCGAAGCGCTCAGCTTTACGGAAGCTGTCGTTCATGGTATAGTCCGCGCTGAGCCCGCATAACTCCTCTGGAGTGCTGACGCACAGCTCAGCCATCAGCCGCGTGAAATACGCCTCGGCGTTTTCGGGCTCCTGGTCGAGTGCGCGCTCGCAAAGCTCAACGGCCCGAGGAAAATTCTTGTCCTCCATGAACAGCCTGGCGCGGCGGATGAGCGGAGCGGCTCCCGCGCTGCTGACCACTGTAACGCCGGCAGAGCTGCGCTGTACTATCTTTTCAAGCCCATGAAGGATATCCTGCTCCCATCCCAGCTTGCTGATATCGGTCATCTGGAGGTGGCGCAGTTCGTCCGGAAGCTGTTCCGGAGCGATATTTTTTGACAGCACGGCAAGCGTCCTGCCGCTGTTTGCAGACAGCGCCAGGAACCTGCTCCATTCGTTGCGAACCCATGGAGCGCAGAGATATTCCGGATTAGTGGCGAGAAGCAGCATGACCTTAGCGGAATTCAGCGCGGCATATATGTACGGTTCATACGCCGAGCCCGTCACATTCTCCAGGGTGATACGCGAAAAAAACACGCGGTAGCCCTCGCCGATAAGCTTCCTGTATAGCTCCCCGGCTATGACCGAATCGGTAGTGCGCCTGCCCGTGCTGTCGCTCTCCTTATAGCACAGGAATATGTCGAATGGCTGGATCGTTTCCGCCTGAGCGAGTATATCGTTCTGTATGCGGTCTAGTTCCTCAGCCTGTCTGCTGAATACGGAGCGCTGATATTCGTCAGCGTATTTCATTGCGCACCGGAAGTCGCCGTCATCGCTCACTGCCTTTGCGCGGGTGCGGTTTATCGTGGGAATATGCTGCTTTTTCTGCGGATCGAACACATAGTCAACGCCGTATCTGCAAAGCACCATCGCCCAGTAGATATCCGCGTCCTGCGGGTCAAGGGACAGAGCCTGTTCGTACAGGAGCAGGGCTCCGTCGTAGTCGCTGCAGCGGCGGTACTGTTCGGCGCGGCGCAGCAGGTTTTCCTTTTCGGACAGCCCGAACCGCGGGACGGACTGCTCCGTTCCGCAGAAGCTGCATTTGCATACTCCCGAATAAAGCCGAACCTCTAGTGTGCCTCCGCACATTCTGCACTGAAATACCGACATGATCTGCCTCCTGAACCCCGGAACGCTTATTTTCCGTTTCTGAACCTTTTGATTTATTATACACCATTCGTTTTTGTTTGTCAACAGAAATTACCATAAATCGCAGAAAACATCCGCCCGGAAGTGTGATAAATTACACCTGTAAGCACCTGCGCAGCAATGATCAAATGACGCTCCTTACCATATCAACGAACGCCTTCGAAGCCTTTGAAAGCACGGCTGTGCGCTTCCAGACGAGCGCGTAGTTAACGTTAAGCTCCGGAAACAGCGGCCGGAAGCACACGCTGTCGCTAAGGTGCTCCGGGAGCTGATCTTCCACGGTAAGGGAATATCCTAGTCCGCTTTTCACGAAACGCTCGGGAGAGCCGCTCACGACATTATATGTCGCGGTAATACAGAGATTTTCTATATCGGTTTCAGCCCAGCGGGATATAATGCGCTGCAATCCCGCACGGCGGTGGAATATCAGCGGAACGGACAGCAGTTCAGACCTCTGCACGTTTTGTTTCTTCGCAAGTTCACAGCTGTTTGGCATCAGTAGTCCCCATCTCGCCGTATCGGGCAGTGAAATATAATCGAACCTCACGTTGTCGATCGGTTCAAGGAAAATTGCCAGATCAAGGCTTCCGTGCTCAAGGCGCTCCACAACGTCCGTTGCGTCGCTGCTGTAAAACCGGAACTGCACTTCCGGATTTTTGGTACGGAGCTCAGAAGCCGCCCTGAGTATCGTTGAAGTCGGGTTTCCACCGACAGAAACCTCGCCGCTCACCCGTGAGGAATCCGCGCTGAGCTCCTGCTCTGTCTTTTCGAGGAGCTTAATGATCTCCTCAGCACGCCTGCGCAGCAGTACCCCGTCCTCAGTGAGCGTTATCTTGCGCTTTCCGCGGAGCAGCAGCTGTTTTCTGGTCTCCTGCTCCAGCTCTATCAGCTGCTTTGACAGTGATGGCTGCGAAATGTGCAGGCTTTCAGCGGCACGGGTTATATTTTCTTCACGCGCCACTGCCAGGAAATATCTTAGCACCCGAATGTCCATGTCTCTCACCTCGTGTTTATTATATACTTTTTTATTATGCCTGTCAACTATGATAAACCATTCATTATAAGTATTTGCTATTGAGGGGCAATGGTGATATAATACAATAGAAAACTTATAAGAAAGAAGAGATAACATGAAAAATCAGCTTGATATGCTGAACGGTCCTATCTGGAGCCGTATTCCGAGATTTGCGCTCCCGGTGGCTGCAACGGCTATACTGGAGCAGCTATTTAACGCTTCCGATGTAGCGATAGTCGGAAATTTCACAGGAGACGAGCGTACTGCGGCGGTCGCGGCGGTAGGCGCGAACAGTCCGATAATCAGCCTTATCGTCAATCTGTTTGTGGGAATAGCGCTGGGCGCGAATGTAGTTATTGCGAATGCAATAGGCCGCGGCGACAAGGAAGCCGTCCGTAAAGCAGTACATACATCTGTTGTGGTCGCAGTGATCGGCGGCGTGCTGGTTTCGATAGCAGGGGAACTGACAGCGGATATTCTGCTGCGCTCGCTTAACGTCCCGGACGATGTATTTCCGCTGGCGCTGATGTACCTGCGAATTTACCTGCTCGGAATGCCGGTGATTCTTTTGTACAACTTTGAGGCCGCGATTTTCCGCAGTATCGGTGACACAAAAAATCCTTTGCTGGCTCTTGCGATATCAGGAGTTCTGAATGTCCTGCTGAACCTGTTTTTTGTTGCAGTGCTGCATATGACGGTAAACGGAGTTGCTATCGCAACGGTGATCTCAAATGCGATAAGCTCGGTCCTGCTTTTCCGGCGGCTCCGGACAACGCAGCAGAGCATTCATGTTGAATACAGAGAGCTGCGCATAGACTGGAGCACCTTCGCCAAAATAATGAAGATAGGGCTTCCGGCAGGAATACAGACCGCAGTTTTCGCCGTTTCCAACATTGTGATACAATCCGCGATAAACAGCCTTGGAAAGGTGGTCATGGCGGCTTCAAGTGCGGCGTACAATATTGAGATATTCGCATATGATGTGTTTAATTCTTTCAGCCAGGCATGCACAACATTTGTCGGTCAGAATTACGGCGCAGGGCAGATTAAACGCTGCCGCAGGACGCTTTTCCTGTGCATTGCGGAGGACGCGATAGCTACGGCTGCAGCTGTTACGCTGGTTCTTTTGTCGGGAAGATTCCTGCTGTCGATATTCAACAGTGATCCGGAGGTTGTAGAGATAGGCTACACAAGGCTTACCATGATATTCACCGCGTACACGTTCAGTATGCTTTATGAGGTCATGTCCGGTTATCTCCGGGGATTTGGCTTTTCACTTGTTCCAGCGATACTAACGATGATAGGAGTATGCGGTGTACGTATCGCATGGATACAGCTGGTCTTTTCACAAAGCCGGGATTTCCGGACGATAATGACTGCCTATCCGCTTAGTCTTGCTACGACAGCAGTTCTGATATTTGTTGCCTTGTTATGCTATCACCCGGCAAAGCGGTTTGCGGCACTGGAAAAGAACAAAACCAAGGAATAACAAAATGGCATTACCGGCTGCAAAAAGCCGATAATGCCTGATTTATTGGAGTACACTTGTAAGCTCCTTGCTGTCATTTGGGCTCCGCGATTGAATATTTTATGCATAGATACCTGGCATAAAATTTCTGGTATATTTCTTGTTGTCAAAATGTTGTCACAAGCATAAAAATGCCCCTGGCATTTGGCTCAACAGAGCCATTTGTCAGGGGCTTTGCTACTATTCCCACTCGCCAAATGAAAGAGGGACTTAAACAAGTTTGTTTTGGCAATATGGTACGATTTGATTTCTAATGATAGGAATTATCCAAAGTCTATAAGCAATATGGACTAATGCTATCAAATTTCTATCGGGATTTGCTATCGAAATTCACTATGCGGTGACTCAATTTGTCCCTGCTGATTTATTATAGCATAGATTATTACAAAATGCAAGCGGAATTTCTATTTTTTAGCGTGAGTTATGATGGCATATAATTCAAATTTCTGTTAATCGAATACGTTATCCGTCCACAATTCACACTGCGTCATGACTGTTTGCACTGCGTATCCATGCATAGTTAGCATTTCCGGCATGGGAAACGCCGTATTTCCACTGAACATCGTTCATCAGCTTGTCCTGTCCCAAATTTGAAAGGTTGAACGGGGGATTAGCCATTATGAAATCAGCTTTTAATGACTTGTGTAAATCATTAAAGAATGTATCAGCGTGATATGGATTGAAATCCGCGTCAATACCACGGATAGCCATGTTCATCTTTGCCATTTTCCATGTGTCAGCGTTGGACTCCTGACCGTAAACAGACACTTCGCCGCGGTTATTACTATGAGCCTTTATAAACTTTACCGACTGTACAAACATACCTCCGGATCCGCAGCAGGGGTCAATGTTCCTGCTGATTTTGATACAATAGGAAAAATCTTCTCCGTGGTCAAAACCACCGAAAAAGGCATAAAACAAGGGCTTTCGAGGTCAAATACTGATTTCGAAAGTCCTTTTTCACTTTATTCAGTTACGGATTACTGACGTTTCAAGCTTGGATGAACTGCCGGGGGTAAGCTTTGCGGTGTACGAGCTAAAAGGTTTACTTTTTTCACAACAGGTCGTTAAGCAAATTCATGCACTTAACCTTCTGTTGAAGGTTTGCGCTCCCGTATACATTCAGGGTAAAGGATACGTTCTTATGTCCTAGGATTTCAGAAAGAGACTTTATATCAAACTCCGGTATCTCGATTGCCCTCACTGCAAATGTATGCCGAATCTCATGGAACTTCACTTTCTCCAATCCGTTCCGTTTTAAGAAACGTGTGAAAAATTGACGATATGTTCTCGGCTCGGTTGGCTTTGTCTTGCCTGTGATAAAATAGTGATTCGGGTTTTCCGTGTAAAACTTCTTGATAATGTTCATGAGAAGTGACGGAACAGGAATCGTTCGAGCAGAGGTTTTCGTCTTCGGCGGTCCTACATGAAGATACGACTCGCCTTTCTTCTTGTCATAGATACGCTGAACCGTTTTGTTGATGTTGATAGTCTTGTCCGTCAGCGAAATATCCCTCATCTGCAAACCGCACAGTTCTCCTATTCGGACTCCGGTAAACAATGCAATCAGAATCCCCGCTGTCTTCCGGTTCAAGTCCATGTAGATACACTGGATCAGAGCCTGCTCCTGATCTTTTGAGAGAGAAACTACTTTCTTGATACCAAGCTCTTTCGGGTATTCGATTAGATCCCAGTTCAGGAGTGAAATAGCCCGTTCCTTGTAGGCATACTCCATTGATAACCGGAGAACGAGGATAACATCCCTTATCGTCTTCACGGTAAGACCTCCGGTCTTATCCAAGCGTCCGGCATTGTAGAGGTACGAAATGTAGCTTTGGATGTCCGCTTCGGTGATGCTGCCAATCTTGCGCTTGCCGAAATATGGGATCAGGTGATTTTCGGCAATCAGTGTAAAACTGGCGTGGGTTGACGGTGTGATCATGGGCTTTTTTTGATTTAGCCATGTGTTCACAAGCGTCCTGAATTGTGTATTGTTAGTCATAATGACCACCTCCACGAACATTATTCGGTGGAGGGATAATCAGGATATTAACATCCTCAAGTAACGGTCTTGAGAAGCGTCCGAGGCTCCGCTTTCCGGGGTTTGATAAATCGTGGGAGCATAAAGAAC
>CAKSLI010000002.1 GCA_934466475.1 uncultured Oscillospiraceae bacterium | reverse complement strand
ACACAGTAGTTAAGCTCACTTGCGTCGACAATACTCGATGGGCAACTGTCCGGGAAGATAGATAGGCGCCGACACTTTATGCAGCTTTAGCTCAGTTGGTAGAGCAACTGACTCTTAATCAGTGGGTCCAGGGTTCGAGTCCCTGAAGCTGTACCACCACTGATAAGGAATAGGCGAAAACCTGTTCCTTATCTTTATATGGCTCGTTAGTCAAGCGGTTAAGACGTTGGCCTCTCACGCCGAAAACGGGGGTTCGATTCCCCCACGAGTCACCATTTAATTTCCCACAACCGAATTTCGCGCCAATAGCTCAGTTGGTTAGAGCAACCGGCTCATAACCGGTCGGTCCGGGGTTCGAGTCCCTGTTGGCGCACCACCAATAGGGGTATAGTTCAGTTGGTAGAACGACGGTCTCCAAAACCGTATGTCGAGGGTTCAAGTCCTTCTGCCCCTGCCACGAATCAAACCGCATTGCTTAATGCTTTGCGGTTTTTTTGTTTTTATAATATTTTGATGTATTCATGCATAAAGCTGACGGCGGTTCTAATTTGAATCGCCGTACTATTTTGCCATCGGACGATAGTGTATACAAAAGGGAACAATATATAGTTGAAAATATGTTTTGAACATGTTATAATTAAAGCATTGAGAGGTGTTCGTGGTGTTTCAGATAGAAAATAGAAGATACGTTGGCAGCAAGAGCAAGCTATGCAAATGGATAGATGAAAAACTGAACTCGGAGTGCCCCGGGTGCAGCTCTTTTTTTGACGTGTTTGCAGGAACTGGTGCAGTCACGCAGTCGCTGATGAATGCATACGATACGTTTTATATAAACGATTTTCTGTACTCGAATAGGGTGATATATAAAGGTTTTTTTCTTGATCTTCCCTATGACCAGGATAGATTGATCAAGGTCCGCGAGTATTACAATTCGTTGGATGTCTCGAATATTGAGGACAATTACGTTTCGATAAATTATGGAGACAAGTATTTTTCAGCTGATGATGCAAAGGTAATCGGTTTTATCGGGCAGGATATTGAGGACAGGTATAATGGAAACGGTATATCTGAAAAGGAGTATTATATTCTTCTTTCGTCATTGATATATTCGCTTGACAGGGCGGCCAATACCGTGGGGCACTATGATGCATATATAAAGGGAAAAGGCGTCAGGAACGTATTTTCGTTCGAGCTGGTTCGCCCTTATGATGTTACCGGCAAAACGATAAAAATTTATCGCATGGATTCTAATGAGCTTGCAAAGTCGATCAGCTGTGACATTGCTTTTTTGGATCCACCATATAACAGAAGGCAGTACAGCAGGTTCTATCATCTGCTGGAAACTATCGTCAAATGGGATAAGCCAGAGCTCCGTGGCGTGGCTATGAAGCCGGCCGAGGAGAATATGTCTGAATATTGCAGGGCAGGTGCTGCTGCGGCTTTTGATGAACTGGTTCAGAGCCTTCAGACCAAATACATTGCTGTGACCTATAATAATACTTATAAATCCAAAAGCACATCTTCACAGAATAAGATCACGCTTGAGCAAATCAGGGAAAGTCTCAACAGACGCGGCAGCACTCAAATTTTTGAAAAGCCATACAGGTTTTTTTACGCTGGCAAGACAGAATTTGATGATCACAAGGAACTTTTGTTTATAACGAGGGTCGGGAAATGACGAAAGCACAGGTAAAACGTTCGCCGTTCTTTTTTGTAGGCGATAAATATAAGCTGATCCCACAGCTGTCACAGTTCTTCCCGGATGATATTTCAACGTATATCGAGCCATTTGTCGGCGGCGGAAGTTCCCTTATCAACGTGAACGCACAGAGCTACATCGCCAATGATATAAATGAGTATGTTGTCGGTTTACATAAAGCGCTCTCAGAGTATACAGACGATCCACAGAGCCTACTTGATAAGCTGTTCGGGATAATTGAGCATTATAGGCTGTCCTGCTCCTATCAGGGAAAAACAGTCCCGGATGAGCTTAAAAGGAAATATGTAAAGACATATTATTCCCATTATAATAAGGCAGGATACCTTGACCTGCGGAATGATTACAATGCGGACAGATCCGATATGCTTCTGCTGTATATTCTTCTGATATTCGGGTTTAATCATATGATACGCTTTAACTCAGCCGGGTCTTTCAACCTGCCCGTCGACAATGTGGATTTTAATAAGAATGTATATAATGCGCTGATCGGGTATCTGGGCTTTATGAAAGAGCACAAGGTGGCGTTCCGCTGCCTTGATTATAAGGAATTTCTGTCTGAAATGACGTTTGACAGCAGGGCTTTTGTCTATCTGGATCCGCCCCACCTGATTTCTGCAAGCGAGTACAATAAGCTGTGGAATGAGGCAAAGGAAGCAGAAATGTATGAGGTACTTGATGAACTTGATAAGAGAGGAGTGAGGTTTGGCGTTTCGAATCTTCTGCGGCATAAGGGACAGGAAAATCCCCTGTTGCTTGAGTGGTCGAAAAAGTACAAAGTATTTAAGGTCTCAAGCAACTACATAAGTTTCAGCGATAATACTGTGAAGAAAAATTCTGCGGAGGTGTATGTTACTAATTATGAGAAAGACTGAACGCAAACCATTGTCATTTTCTACTACAATGAGAAACCCTGATAGGATTGCAGGATTTATTGAATGCCTGCTTCCATTTGAAAATCAGACTCTGACTTCTGATGTTATTCGTAAGATAATTTGCAGGGCGCTGAACAAAAAACTCTATTCAACAGTGTATCAGGTCGGAACCCCGGAGTATAAGCGCATCCTTAATAGCGATGATGATGTTTATACCGAGGAACAGTTAAACGATATCATTAATAACAGTCCACAGCAGCACAAGGAGGCGGGATTTGAACAGGGCTGGGATTCCCGCTTTGATACATGGTTCAAGCTGCCAATGGAGTTCTGATTCGTGTTCTATGCGATGGACAAGCCTATAAGGATCTCAAACACCGGACACATGCTTATTGACGCATACAAGGAGAGCCCGTCTGACGATCGCAAGATACAGAACGTATTCCTCAATGCGATGATGAAATATCAGACCGATAACCCTTTCAGGAGGAATGAAAATTCCAATGTTCCTCTGCTGCTCCTGCTGAATGTCCTCAACAAGCTGAAAGCTGACAAAACGCAGAATGGGGCGGGGGTATCCCGCCAGGAGCTGTCGCTTTTCATCTGCTGGAACGACTCAGACGCCGACGCGCTGTATAAGAAGATCATCCAGATAAGAAATGATGTGGGATTCAAGGGGTCTGACGAGTATTTCTATGAGATTTGCCTGGATCTGCTTGACGCGGATGAATCCATGAGAAAAAGATTCAAGATGAGCCAGATATGTGGCGAGGCTGTCGATGAGTATATCCGTAAAATGATGAGCACGGGTATCATATCGTTCAGGGGCAACGGCAGATTTATTGACCTGAATACCCTCGAAGAAAAGAAAATCGACTATGTTATCCAGAATTACACGGCCTATAAGAAATATGCGACCTGTCAGGAATTCTATGAGTACATGGGCACTATCGACAGTGTTATCCTGGATCTTGAAAAGGGAGTTAAGACCGATACCTCTGATATACGCAAAGCGGCGCTTAAAAAGTATGCGCAGGTGTATCCTGAGAGCAAGGTCTTTGAAGAACTCAGACTGCTCAGCACTAAAAAGTCCAGCAAGGACGATATGCTCAAATTCCTCAAGGCACCAACGCGCTTGGAGTTCCTGACCAGCATAGCACTGGTTCAGCACTTCAAGGGTCTGGATGTAAATGCCAACTATTCTGTTGATGACGAGGGACTGCCTACGTTTACAGCTGGTGGTGATACCTCGGATATTGTCTGCCATGATGATGACTGTGATATTCTGGTTGAGGTAACGCTCATGTGCGGCCGCCAGGATCAGGTAAATAACGAGATCATTCCGATAAGGCGGCACCTGTTGGAACACAAGAAAAAGAAAGAAAATTCATTCTCCGTGTTTATTGCACCGAGAGTTCACGCTGACACAAAGGAAGCAGTTGAATGGTATAAGCATAAGGATGATGTTGATATCATCCCCTTTGATATAGATGAGTTCATAAAAAAGCTGACATCGGTCAAAAAGTCATCACAGCTTCTTTGATAAAAATATAGCCCCGCTTGTCAGCGGGGCTTATATTATGCGTATGTGCTGAATAATGCTCCAATGTTGTAGGTGTAGCTAGGGGTTACGCTGTTCGAATAGGAGAACAGGTTTCCGGTGCTTCCCTGGAGCCGCTGTATCTGCTGCGCTTTCTGGGTCACCTTTGAGGCGTAGCCGCCTCTGCCGAATGTGGACTTGAACTCATAGTTTTTCACGCCGGAAAGCTTATCCTTGTCGAATGTGAGCTTGTTGTCGCTTCCGACCGTGATTCCTGCACGCCTGAGCGCATTGCTGTACACCTTTGTGGTGTTCACCAGCACAACGCCTTTCTGGAGCACCGACTGATTATCGGACTCGCCAAGCGCGTCCACCATGCTGTTGTAGTCGTCAACGAAGCTCTGTATCTTCTTGGAGGCCGCGTCAGCGTCCACGGTTCCGCCGTAATCCAGTGAGTCAGCGTAGCTCACGAGGTCGTCAGAGGATTTCGCTGCCGCAGAGGCCGCTGACTTCACGGAGACCGTCTTGTCTGCCTTCTCGGTGTCCTCCTCGCTCGGGAATATCGAGTTGTACAGCTTCTTGTACTGCGCCTTGAAGTAGTCGTTCTTGTTCTTAAGAATGCTCTCCATGGCGTCGCTGGTGGTCGTCCTGGAGCTTGCGTTACTCTTCGCAAACAGATTTGAGGAGCTTACGCCGTACTTTGCAGAAACCTGCGCCATTCTGACCTGGGTCATTGCCATGTTACCAATAGTTGACATAAAAACACCTCCTGAATTTATTGAAAGGGCTGAGCAGATCAGCCGACTTTTCTGACGATAGCGATAGGCGTCTGCTGTGAGCACTGGTCAAGGGGATTGTCCTTGAACGCCTGTATCGGGAATTCGTCCGGCATATCCTTGCGGGGCTTGCCGAGAACATTCGCGCCGATGTCGTTCGCGTCGATTATAACCACGTCTATGCCGAGGTGCTTCGTGAGCCTCTGCGCTACCTCATCGGGCTTGTCGGGAGCCATCTTCGCATAATGATTGTACGGCGGCAGCGTGTATTCGCACGGACCGTCAATGGCTCTTGCTTTCATGCCGCAGATGTTGTAGAAAACGCCGTGCTTGCCGAACAGCTTGCCGACCGCCGCGCAGAACGCCGCCCACAGCACCTTGGGTCTGCCGACCTCGCGTATGCAGAGCTCCATGGTCTCGGGCATTCCAAGACCTATGCCGTAGTTCGTCTTGACAACGAAGTGAGACAGAAGCTTTGCAAGCCGCGATACCTTTATCTCCTCGATAGGGAATGCGCGTCCCTGGGATATCGCAACTATCTTTTCCGACATGATTATCGTGTCGCCGGGCTGGATATAGTCCTTGACGTACTTGTCGAGAACGTCCTCCAGTACGTCGTCCTTTGTTATTACATGGGTCTTTACCGGATATCTGGCGTATCTGCCGTAGTCCGTGTCTATTTCAAGATTCTTGCCCTCGTTGGGCTGAAATGGCATTTCCATTGGTTTTCCCCTTGTTCCCCGTTATTTTGATATACTCCGGGTAATCAGCCTACGCCGTATACCTTTCTGTATTCTTTCATCTTTTCGACATACTCCTTGCCGGGAATGATGTCCTTTTCGAGCGCGTCAATGATGTCGTTGATATTCACGATAGAGTATACCTTAACGCCGAACTCATCGTAAACTTCCTGAACTGCGGACTTGTCAGAGGTGAGTCCCTTTTCCATGCGGTCAACAGTGATTATCATGCCCTCAATGTTTACCTTTGCGGCGCCCATAAGCTTGGGAAGAACCTCGCGCAGAGCCTTGCCGGAGGTCATAACGTCCTCGATGATGACAACCTTTTCGCCGTCCTCAAGGGTCTTGCCTACGAACATTCCGCCCTCGCCGTGATCCTTGACTTCCTTGCGGTCGAAGCAGTAATTCACATCGGTGCCGAACTTGTTGTACAGCGCGGTGCAGGCGGATACTGCAAGCGGGATACCCTTGTATGCGGGTCCGAACAGGGTCTCGGGCCGGAGTCCGTTTTCCTTTATGCACTCAGCGTAGAATTCGCCGAGCTTTGCAAGCTGTGCGCCTGTCTTATAGTTTCCTGCATTGATGAAGTAGGGAGCCAGTCTGCCGCTCTTGAGCGTGAACTCGCCGAACTTCAGAACACCGCTGTCTACCATGAATCTTATAAAGCTCTCTTTGTAGGTCATGTTGATTTTCCTTCCTGTATTTAATGCCGCAGGGCATAGTATTACATTCTTAATATAATTATATCACACCTTACTCATAATTGCAAGGGTCTGAGGCATTTTTTCCCGCCGGCGGGCGAATAGGACCGGTGTAGAAAAAATCCGCGGATTTCCGCCGTTTTATTGTGCAAATACAACATAAGCTGCGCTTCATATTCCCGAAAATCCGCATTTTTTCGTCAGTGCCGTGTAACAATGCCGTCGGATTTATGTGCATTTTGGTAAAAATCAAACCGTTTTTCCCTTGACATTTTCGTTATTTTGTTGTAAAATAAATATGGGCTTTCCTGCAATCATTGCATTGGCAGGATCGCTTACTTTGTACTAATATCTATTCACATACATAATGGCGGTACTTAATATATGATTTAAAAAGGAGCCACCTATGCCGTCTGGTTTCTTGGGGGGAACCAGCGGTCAGTCTGCCATGATTTCAGCGCGGCAGCCGCTGCCGCAAATGATTTACGCAGCCGTAGCACTGCGAGGATCGCTCATTCCGCGGGAATGGCGTCCGATTCTCAGAAAATTGTATATTACTTCCCGCCGCTTTTGAGAGTAGTGTTATTACTATCTAAGAAGGAGGGAAAACGAGATGGAACCAATAATAGCGGTTATCATCGCTGTTGCTGCTTTCATCGTCGGCGCTGCCGCAGCAGGCTTCATCTGCTTCAAAATGGGCATAAAGCACCGCATCAAAACTGCGGAGGCTCAGTTTGAATCCGCAGAGAAGGAATCTGCGCGCATCATCGAAGAAGCTAACGTTAAAGCAGAGGACCGCAAGAAAGCGGCTCTTGTTGAAGCCAAGGATGAGATCTACAAAATGCGTTCAGACGCAGAAAAGGAGATCCAGCGCTTAAAGGGAGAGACCGACCGCGAGCTGAAAGAGCGCCGCGGAGAGCTGACCCGCTCGGAGCGCAGGCTTCAGCAGAAAGAGGAAAACCTCGACAAGAAGACTGACAAAATGGAGCGCTTAGAAGAACAGCTCCACCAGAAGCACAAGAAAGCAGACGAGCAGATCGCCGAGGCTGAAAAGCTGAAGACGAACCAGATGGAAATTCTCGAACGCATTTCCGGTTTCACCACAGACCAGGCAAAGGAGCACCTGCTGTCACTGCTGGACAGCGAGCTGACCCATGAAAAGGCAGTGAAGATCACCGCCTATGAGCAGAAGCTCAAGGACGAAGAGGAGGATATCGCGAGAAAGCATATCTCCCTTGCCATTTCAAGGCTTGCCGCAGATACCGTTTCCGAAATGGCAGTCTCTGTCGTTGCAATTCCTAACGACGAGATGAAGGGGCGCATAATCGGACGCGAGGGCAGAAATATCCGTGCTCTTGAAACGCTCACCGGCGTTGATCTCATCATTGACGACACACCGGAGGCTATCACACTTTCCAGCTTCGACCAGGTTCGCCGTGAGATCGCGCGTATTTCGCTTGAAAGACTTATCCAGGACGGACGTATTCATCCGGCGCGCATCGAAGAGACTGTCGAGAAAGCGCGTAAGGAAGTCGAGCAGCGTATCCGCCAGGAGGGTGAACGCGCTGTCATGGAGACCAATGTCAACGGTCTTAACCACGAGCTTGTCCGCCTGATAGGCAGACTGAAGTACAGAACTTCCTACCGTCAGAACGTCCTCAGCCACTCTATCGAGGTAGCTCACCTTGCCGGCATCATGGCAAGCGAGCTCGGCGTTGACGCCGCACTCGCAAGACGTGCAGGACTTCTCCACGATATAGGAAAGGCTCTTGACCATGAGATCGAAGGCTCCCACGTACAGATAGGCGTTGACGTATGCCGCAAGTACAAGGAAAGCCCGGAGGTTATCCACGCTATCGAGGCTCACCACGGCGATGTGGAGTGCCGCACAGTCATTGCAGCGCTGGTTCAGGCTGCTGACGCGATAAGCGCCGCAAGACCCGCCGCAAGAAGCGAGAACTTCGAGAACTATATCAAGCGCCTTGAAAAGCTCGAGGAGATCTGCTGCTCCTATGACGGAGTTGAGAAATCCTACGCTATCCAGGCAGGCCGCGAGGTCCGCATAATGATAAAGCCCGAAGCTATCACGGACGATGGCATGAAGGTGCTTGCGCGTGATATCGCCAAGCGCATTGAGGACGAGATGGAATATCCCGGTCAGATAAAGATCAACCTTATCCGCGAGAGCCGCGCAGTTGATTACGCAAAATAAAACACTACTGCGCTCCCTGCTTTTTGTTGGGGGCGCATTATTCTACATTTTACTAACGAGGCAAAGGAGCTTCTGACATGATACTGTTTGACGCGACAAAATGTGTTTCCTGCAATTCCTGCATACGCACATGCCCTACTCCCGAGGCGAACAAGGCTGTCGTCACGGAAGAGGGCAGGACCATCTACGACATAGACCCGCAGAAGTGCATACGCTGCGGCGCCTGCGTCAAGGAATGTCCCCACGGTGCGCGCACCTTTGAGGACGATACGTCCGCTTTCTGGCAGGATATAAAGTCCGGGCAGGATATCGTGCTGCTGGTCGCGCCCTCCATAAAAGTCGCGTTTGACGGCTGCTGGCGCAACGTCTTGGAATTCCTCAGAAACAACGGCGTGAAGAACATCTATGACGTATCTTTCGGCGCTGACATCTGCACATGGGCTCACCTGCGATATGTACAGCAGAATCCCGGGAAGAAGCTCATTTCCCAGCCATGCCCCGCCATCGTCAACTACATACTGAAATACACCCCTGAGAACATCCCGAATCTGTCGCCTGTGCAGTCGCCGATACTCTGCACGGCGGTGTATATCCGGAAGTACCTCGGCGTGAATACGAAGCTCGCGGCGCTCACTCCCTGCATTGCAAAGCGCGATGAGTTCAGGATGACCGGCATAGTGGATTACAACGTTACATTCGAGCATCTAGGCGCGCTTCTTGAGGAAAAAGGCTTCCGCCTTGCCGACCAGAAGGGCAAGCGCTCGGCATTCGAATTCAACGGACCGCAGGGGATAATGGGCGCGATTTATCCGCGTCCGGGCGGACTGAAAGCCTGCCTTGAACTGGAGGCTCCGGCACTGAGCGTTATCTCTTCAGAGGGCACAGACCATATCTACAAGGAGCTTGCGCAGTATTCCACGGTGGGAGCCCGCGACCTCCCGGACGTGTTCGATGTGCTTTCCTGCGGGCGCGGCTGCGGAAGCGGTCCGGCGATAGGCACTCCGCTTTCTGTGTACAGAATGAGCGGGATCCTCAACGGTATCGAGAAGTACAACCGCAACAACCGCGTGAAATTCGACAGGAAGGGCAGGGATAAGCAGTTCCTTGCATTCGATAAAGAGCTTAAGCTGGAGGATTTCCTGCGAAGCTATGACAAACAGCCGGTGGAGCACCCGGACTACACTGACGAGCAGATAGACGAGGTGCTGCACAGCCTCGGGAAATCAACCGAGACCGAGATGAACTATAACTGCCACGCCTGCGGTTTTGCGACCTGCCGTGAGCTTGCAAGGGCTATCCTTGACGGCACCAGCACTAAGAATTCCTGCGGACAGTACACCCTGCATGAGGCGGACCGCCGCCGCGCGCAGATAGAGCAGACCAACGCCAGCATAAGCGACATAACCTCTCAGCTTTCGGACGTGGTTTCCAGCCTGACAGACAGCATTTCCAGCGTTACGGAGGCGACCGGCGGTATCACTGAGCTCAACAGCCAGAATCACGATCAGGCGGAGCGGCTCTCTGACGTGGTAACGGAGCTGCGGCAGCTGACGGATAACATCAACAGCTCCATGGGGGCGATAAACGAGAGCGTCACCGGATTCTCAAAGATGACCCGCGATATCTCGGATATCGCGCGGCAGATAAACATTCTCGCGATAAACGCCAGCATTGAGGCGGCCCGCGCCGGGGAATACGGAAAGGGCTTCGCAGTTGTTGCGGAGGAAGTCCGGAATCTCGCGCAGCACTCCCAGACCGCCGTTACCGAAGCGGAGGCGAGCAATAAGCTTGTGTTCAGCAATATAGATGATGTAAACGGAATAGTTTCCACGATAAACGGCAAGATGACCGATATTCTGGCCATGATGAAGCAGATGAACGGCAATATTTCGGATACTCTCGCCAAGGGAAGCGACATCAGCAGCGCAATGACCGGCGTGTCCGGCATAACCTCGACCGTTGACAGCCTTGTCAGCCGTGCCGAGGAAGTGCTCCGCACCGCCGACTGACAGGAGGAGCCATGCCAAGACCCACCGACCTGCGGGTAATAAAGACCCGCCAGACGATACGCAGCGCGCTGATCTCCCTTATGTCGGAAAAGGAGCTTTCGGACATCACCATATCGGAGCTTTCAGAGCGCGCGCAGATAAACCGCAAGACGTTCTATCGGCACTACGGCGCGATTTCTGATGTTATCACCGAGTTTGAGGACGAGCTGCTGTCGGATTTTGCAGATATCCTGAAAACCAGCAACACCAGCATATTCGAGATAGGCTCCGTGCTGCGGGAGATCAGCGCGCTCATCAGCGGCAATCAGGAGTATTTTGTCAGGCTGCTGAAGCTCAATCCGGAGCTTTTCAGCGGCGGCAGGGTAAAGGCGATGCTCCGCCGGGCGGTGGAGATAGCCCTCCGGGACGTGTGCCGCATAGCGGACGAGCAGACCCTTCACGCACTTTCGGAGTTCACCACGAGCGGCGTTCTGTCGCTTTATTCCGCGTGGTTTGACAGCGGCTGCACGGGCAGCCTTGACGTTATCACGGATATTGCCAACCGTATGACCATGAGCGGACTTAAAGATTTCGTTGAAGACGAAAAACTGCGCGAAATGCTCAAATAAAAATATCCCGCCGCGAAATAAAGAGGGGAGGCGTCTGCACCTCCCTTTATATGAAAATGGGGCTGTGCATTTACACAGCCCCATTTTCATATCTGTCCGGCGAAGCCAAACACCAAAATTCCGAATTAATCTTTATTCTGTCCTGAGTGCCTCTACCGGATCTTTCTTAGCCGCAAATCCAGCCGGAACAAGTCCCGCTATCAGCGTAAGAAGCATGCTGATCACCACGAGGATAACTCCGCCCTGCCATGGGAGAAGTGCAACGTTCGCGATTCCGGTGATGTTCTCGATGATAATGTTTATCGGGATATTCAGCAGCAGCGTTACGCCGATTCCTATAACGCCCGCCGAGAAGCCCACGATAAGCGTTTCGGCGTTGAATACGTTCGAAATATCGCGCTTAGATGCGCCCATTGCACGGAGTATGCCTATTTCCTTTGTGCGCTCAAGCACGGAGATGTAGGTTATAATGCCTATCATTATCGAGGAAACTATCAGCGAAATGGCCACGAATGCTATCAGGATATAGGATATCGAGTTGATTATGTCGCTGACGGAGGACATCATAAGTCCCACATAGTCGGTGTAGTTGATGACATCGCCCTGCTTATCCTCGGCGATCTTGCCATCGTTGTACTTCTCTATGAGCTTGGTTATTACTTCTTTGCTCTCAAAGTCCTTGGCGTAGATCTTGATCGAGCTTGGCTCCGCGAGGTCAGCTCTGCCGAGGAGCTTCAGGTTGCCGTCATAGGTCGCGTCGGTTGTCTCAGGCTCCTTTGTCATCTCCATGAGCTGGCTGAGCTGGTCGGAGGTAAGCACCTGCATGAACAGTGTGTATATCTTTGCCGGTTCTATCATTCCGTTCATCTTTGCGGACAGCTGTGCGTTCTGCTCGGGCGTGAGCGATGCCGCTATCTGTGCGGAGAGCTGCGCTCTCTGCTCGTCTGTCAGCAGGGAGGTCACATCTGTGCCGTTCTGCGCCTGCATGAGCTGTTCCGGTGTGAGAAGTCCCTTAATGATCGAGCTCATCTGCTCGTCCGATACCATGGACATCATCTCGGACTGTATTTCGGCGCGCTGTTCGTCAGTGAGCGCCGCCATTATCCCCTCGTTGAGCTTCGCCTGCTGCTCCTCGGTGAGCATTGCAGAGAGCTGCGCCATTGCGTCCTCCTGGGACATGGCGTCCTTTTCCTCATCGTCAGCCCTTGGGAATTCTATGCCGGTGAATACGTCAACGTCAGGATTTTCTTCCTGCTGTTTAACTATTTCGCTGTTGTTCACCTTGTCTATCATATACTCGGTCAGCGCGTGGGTGTAGCCTATTCCGCCGGAGCGAGTCGTGGATATCAGGGAGTCAGCGTCAGGCTTCAGTATTCCGACTACCCTGAGCTGTGGAGCCTCTGCGACTGCGTTTTCCATGAATTCCTCGTCCCCGCGCATGTCAGTCCAGGTGCCGTCCTCATTCTGCTGGTAGAAATCCGGGGCGGTCATCAGGCTGAACTGCATACCCATAAGCTCGTCATAGCTGAACGACTGGTCGCCGGTGTCTATATCGAAGCTTTCGCCTGCCATTACAGCCGCCATCATGCCCTCAAGCTCGGACTGGTCGCGGAGACCCAGCGTGTACAGTGTGACATCGGAAAGCTCGCTGCGGTCGGAGACAAGCAGTACTACCTCGTTCCAGCTTTCAGGCAGCCTTCCCGCCAGGACCTCGTATTCTGATTTCAGCATATCGGTGCTGAGCAGCTCCTCCCATGCGTCATAGGAGCTCATAGAGCTGCTTCCCATGAGGGAAGAATACGTTGAGGTCATCTGGCTGACGCTTGCCGCCATGGATTCGCCCATCATCGCTGCCATAACCGTTGAAGGATTCACCTGAATGAGGTTGTCGTTAAGGTCGTGCCCATAAATGTAGAGGTTCGGGTCGTAGCTGTACGCCACTTCGCTGATATGCTCCTGAATGCCCTCGGGATCGCTTTCAAGATACTCCTTGAACTCCTTGAGGTTGTTGGTCTGCACCTCGGAGAGCATGGTCTTGGTCATCTCAGTGGAGATGTCGTTGGTGTAGATCCTGTCGGGGTCGCGCTTCTCGTTATCGTTTTCGCGGACATTCATCATGGAAGTCATAAGGCTTGTGTAGTCCACTGTCTCGTGCTGTATCGACACAGGGAAAGAGGCGAGCGTTGAGCGCTCCACGCTGTTGATGTATTCCTGCACGCCGTTCGACAGCGAGAGAATGAGCGCGATGCCTATGATACCTATGCTCCCGGCAAATGAGGTGAGGAAAGTCCTGCCCTTTTTCGTCATGAGGTTGTTTTTCGACAGTGAGAGCGCCGTCAGGAACGACATGGAGGTCTTCTTTCCCTTGGAGACATTAGTCTGGCGAACCTCGGGAGCGGACTCCGGCTGTGCGGAGGGGTCGAACGGGTCGCTGTCGCCGACTATCTTTCCATCGAGCAGCTTTACGATACGGGTGGAGTACTTTTCGGCAAGCTCGGGGTTGTGCGTTACCATGATGACCAGTCTGTCCCGGGCTATCTCCTTGATGAGCTCCATTATCTGTATGCTGGTCTCGCTGTCAAGGGCGCCTGTGGGCTCGTCTGCAAGGAGTATGTCAGGGTCGTTTACGAGTGCGCGCGCAATAGCGACTCTCTGCATCTGACCGCCGGACATCTGGTTCGGGCGCTTGTTGAGCTGATTCCCGAGCCCGACCTTTTCGAGGGCTTCCTTTGCGCGCTGTCTGCGCTCAGCCTTGGAAACTCCGGAGAGCGTCAGCGCGAGCTCTACGTTTGAAAGCACGCTCTGGTGCGGTATCAGATTGTAGCTCTGGAAGATAAATCCAACCGAGTGATTGCGGTAGGTATCCCAGTCGGAGGACTTGTATTTTTTTGTGGACTGACCGTTTATTATCAGGTCGCCGCTGGTGTACTGGTCAAGACCGCCGATGATGTTCAGCAGGGTCGTTTTTCCACAGCCGGACTGTCCCAGAATGGAAACGAGCTCGCTTTCCCTGAATGCGATGGAAACGCCCTTCAGCGCGTGGACTGTTTCGCTCCCGGTCTCATAGTCCTTGACTATGTTCCTTATTTCTAGCATATATTCTCCTTTCACATTCCCAGCTTTGAGACCATTGAATCCGCAAACTTGCTGTAAAGTCTGGCTATCGTGCGCATTTCATCCTGCGAGAACACGGACATTATATCGTTCAGCTTTGCTACAACGCGCTTCATGTTTTCTTCCAGCATATCCTGTCCTGCCGCCGTAAGCGTAACCCGGATATTGCGCCGGTCCGCTTCGTCAATGCTTCGCTCTATTAGCTGTTTCTGCTGAAGCGAGCGGAGCGTCCTTGACACTGCCGGCACGGAGACATTAACCTGTCCCGCGATATCAGCGACTGTTGCCGCCCTTCCGCGGCGCTTGAGCTGGTCAGAGGCGCGGCACAGCACTGCAAATTCCGAGGGGGTTATTTCCGTAAGCACCCCTGCCGGGCTGACAGAGCTAAGTATCTCCATGCTCCGGAGGATCTGGGCGCATACCTCCTGCGGGAATTGGTTGCCTATGAAATCGCTCCGATCCCAGAGTATCTCGGCAAAACCCTTCATCTAGTCACCGCCTTGTCTTTGTTGAGTGTGGTTATATTTTAACACTGTTAAGGAATTCCGTCAATACTGTGCGGACAAAATCGGCGTACTGCATAAAAATAATCCACCCGGAGCATTCTATTATATACTGTACCTGTAATATAAGGTCACCTCTAAAAACCTCATGTGAGCGAAAATGAGCAGTGCGCACCATCTTCGTCTGTCAACAAGCGAAATTTCTGATGCGACGGCGTCCATGCCGTCGCCCGGTTATTTCGCTCTGCAACATCGTGTTGCACCTCCTCGTAAGGCATACAGCCTTACTTCGTCGGCTTTCCTAGAAGCTGGCACACCCTGCCCATTTTTGCTTTTCACACCGGTTTTTAGAGGTTCCCATAAATGAAAAGAGTGAAAAACCTATGAAAAAACGCTGGGTAATATTCTGGCTTGCGGAGGTTTCCGGGCTGGCAATATTTGTCCTGCCATGGCGGATGATTTCAGCACTTGTATATATTATACTTTCGGTGATATGGTGGTTATATTATCACTCTCTGGAATATGCAAATAGTAATAATTGCATTATAATAAACTCCGGGGTAATATTCCGGCGCAAAAAAATACTCCCTGAAGTGAATATCCTATGGAAAATGCGGCTTAGCTCACCATTATTTCGGGGAGATTTTCTGACAGTTCTGCACACGTCGGGCGGCAATGCTGTGGTGTTCTGCGGATTTTCAACATGACGCGGTTTAAAAGTTGAAAACTATTCAACCAAAAGTCTTGAAAACATATTGTTTTCCACACTTTCAACGTAGAATTCAACAATCGGTAAAAACCCCGGCGCATTTTACCGAATTGCGTTATAAGAGATACAATTATACCGAAAGTTGCCTGTATTTCCGCAACTGAACGTATTCTGCCGCCGCTGCATAACAAAAAGTAATCATAACATTCTGTCGGAAAACACATAAAAATACATACTGTATCATTTGTAAACAGAAAAAATAACCTCACTCCCGGTTTTTCAACCGAGAACGAGGTTAAAAAGTTAAAAATTAACGTTCCGTATATATATCTGGCAGGGAAGCTTCTCGCCCCACAGCGGGAGCACTTCCAGCTCGCGGAAGCCGAGGCTCTGGTAAAAAACGTTCAGCGAATCGAATTCGGGGGAAACGCCCGTTTTTACGGTCTTGACCTGAAGATATTCGTAACCCTGCCGGCGTGCATAGCTCAGCATGGCGGTGAGAAGCCCCTTGCCGACCTTGCGGCGTTCGTATTCTCCGCGTATTGCCATGACGTATATTTCAGCGGCGCAGGGGCTGGTCTCCTTCAGCGCGAGGAATCCGCGCATGGATATTTCCTCGTCCTCGTCAATATCCGCCCACAGCGGCATCATGCGGCACCGAGCGGCGCAGTTGTCTATATCAGCAGCATAGCCTTTCCACTCCGGAACTGCTGTCAGCAGCTCCCGGCATATTGTTTCTTTTTCATCAGGGCTGATTATTTGTCTGACTGTATTTGCCATTTTTATCACACTCCTGATGAATATTATACCCCATTTTATACGGGCTGTCAACTATTCGGGAAAAATTACTCAGAATCGCGCAGAAATGCGAGGTATTTTATCTTTGTGCGCAGAGTTTCGAGGGTGAGCTCCTGATTTTCGCCGTTTATCACCGCGGATGAGATCTCGCCGTCCGTTATTTCGATGACGGAATTTCCGCGCCTGGTATAATACTCGCTGTTTTTCCCAGACACCTTTTTCAGTGGGATAATATACTCGCAGTTTTCATTATAGTATTTTGGGAACTCATCACTCCACTCACTTCCATACAGCAAGGAGAATTCCCCGGAAATCTGTCCGCCGCTGAGCGTTTCCAGCGGAGTGAACCGGCATGTGACTGTTTCGCCGTCAAAGCTGACAGAATCGCACCTCGCCCGTACTATGCCATTGCTGCTGACGATGGACTGTTCCAGTGTTTCAGGGACATATTCCTCTCCGCCGCCGTTTCCTGTGACCTGCTTTGCAGTCCATACATCAACGCCGCAGATACTGGTCAGCCCTGAAGCGTGATTATTGGCGAAATAACCCATTGTCACAGCGCTTCCGTTGTCAAAGAATATCGTCAGGAGCCTGTCGCGGCTTCCATTTGGAACCTCGTCTATTGAATAGTATCCCATTTTCGCCGCCATAAGCGCCTCGGACGCGGAGACCTGAGTGGATTTTTGAAGAGCGTCATTGAAATCCAGCGACATATTAAGGGCAGTCACGGCATTCGGGCAGAAGCGCTCGGGATTATATCCGGCGAATGATCCGAGGCAGACAGTCGTACAGGTGTCAGCGAGGCTTCCTTTATTTGTGCGTATCTTCACGGTGCTGGTTTTAGAGCCGTAAACGCGTCCTGCGTCGGCAATGTTCAGCGTTGAGGAGTAGTCAGCGATAAATGTTCCATCGCATATCAGCGAGCCCGAGATATCCAGTGTCCCGCCGTTTTTTACGACAAGCTTTCCTCCGTTTTCAATATAGACGCTGCCCTCCAGCTTCATGCCGCCGTTCAGCGCCAGCCGGACCCCGGCGGGAATATACAGTGTCTCGCCGCGTGGGACGACAAGTGTGTTCTTTACGGTGCGCCCTTTGCGGATCTCGGTGTAACGGACGCCGTATTCCTCCATGGTCTGAACCGTGCTGCCGAGCCTGGCGGTCGTGATGTCTGCGGCTCCCGCGGTGGCTGACAGCGCTGAAGTCATGATCACTGCCGCCATGATCGCTGAAATGTATCTTGTTTTCATAGAATTACCTCCTTTTTCTGCTGAGCGATAAGCTCCCTTTGCTAATAAAACCGGACGATTCAGAAAAAGGTTGCAAAAAAGTCTGAAAAAACAAATTTCCCCGGTTTTACCCGGGGAAAAATTGTGTTACTGAAAAAAGATGTTGTCTGTTACCGCAGAATTAGTCAGCGGAATAGGGGATGAGAGCGATCTGTCTTGCTCTCTTGACAGCTGTTGTCAGCTCTCTCTGGTGGTATGCGCAGCAGCCTGTTACACGACGGGGCAGAATCTTGGAACGCTCTGTCATGCACTTCTTGAGCTTAGCTACGTCCTTGTAATCGATGAATTCAGAACGATCAACGCAGAACTGGCAAACCTTTTTTCTGGGGCGCTTAACTGCGTGAGCCGGTCTATCAAACTTTTCAGCCATGGTACTGAACCTCCTTTGTTATTCAGGTAAAACGGATTTTAGAACGGGTAGTCGTCATCAGACGCCGCCGGGCTGAAATCACCTGCGGGTGCGCTTGCCTGCGGAGCAGGGGCGGCGGGTGCAGATGCGGGCGCGGGCGCGCTGGACGAAGCAGAAGCGGCATAATCACTGTATGCGCCGCCCTGCGATTTTTCACCGGTGAAACAAAGCCGGTCTGCGACAATTTCAGTTACTCTGACCTTGTTTCCGTTCTTGTCGTCATAGGAACGTGTTTGAAGCTCGCCTTCAACGAGTATCATTCTGCCCTTTCCGAAATAACGGCATACAAAATCAGCCTGTTGGCGCCATGCTACGATATTGAAGAAGTCTGACTTCCTCTCCTCGCCTTTCTGCTGAAAACGTCTGTCAACAGCAATGCTGAATGTGCATACGTTTGCGCCTGTGGGAGTAGTTCTCATTTCGAGATCATGTGTGATTCTGCCCATGAGAATGACCTTGTTATACATATAGGCACCTCCTGTTGTGTCACAGCCTGCTTACCGGGAATTACTGCTGACCCTGTGCGCGGACAACGATGGAACGAAGAACGCCGTCAGTGATGTTGATGATACGCTCAAGCTCCATGGGGAAATCGGGCTTGGACTCGAAGTTGTAGAGTACATAGTAGCCCTCGCCCTCGTAGTTGATCTCGTAAGCGAGCTTTCTCTTGCCCCACTCATCAGTGTTGGTGAGTGTGCCGTTTGCCTGAATGAGGTCAGCGAACTTTGCTGTAAGCGCCTTGATCTCGTCCTCAGTCTTCTTCAGAGAGAAAACGATGATTGCCTCATACTTCTCAGATAACTTTGCCATTTATATAGCACCTCCTTATGGATATATATCCCGTGCGGGATTGCACGAGAAAGGGGTTAAAGGCTTTGCAAGCCTTAACATTCTCCATTATACCAGAAACTTTCTCCTTTGTCAATAGCAAAATGGACGTTTTTTCGCATTTCCGGGAGACTGGCTGTAACTGCTCCGTTTCGGACACAGAATGTCCGGTAGTATTATAATAGTATTCAGAAGTGAATTTGTCTGTGGGTTATTTTTCACATGAATTTCACATACAGTCGTCATAAGTGCGAATATTTTTCAATATTATACCGTGATTTGGTCAAAGTGCACATAATGGATTCGCCAAATTCTACACGTCAAAATTGCACAAACTGCGCAAAAATCCGGAAAACGCCTCTGTGAATGCTTGAAATAACCGCGAAAATATGGTATAATTTATAATGCTATAGTGGAACATTGGGTTATTATACCCTGTCCACGATATTATTTGCAGCCTGTCGGCAGGCTGCAGGGGGATTGGAGGTTATCCGGTGAAAAAATTCTCTTATCAGGCCACCGATATAAACGGCAAAACTGTCCGCGGACAGGAGATGGCAGAGGATTATCAGGAACTTCAGCAAAAGCTGAAGGAACGGAACCTGTACGTTACCCGCTACCGCGACCTCGGTGCGAACGACGCGGTGGACGTCAAGTACAAGTTCAAGACAAAAGAGGTATCATTCATCAGCAGACAGCTGGCGTCTATGACCTCGGCAGGTCTGTCGCTCGTAAGGGCGCTGTACATTCTTCAGGATCAGCAGCAGAACAAGAAGGCAAAGCGCGTCCTGCTGGATATTTACGAGGAGGTACAGAAAGGTAAATCCTTTTCAGAGGTGCTTGAGACAAAACCCGGCGTATTCCCTGACTTATTCGTCAGCATGGTTGCGGCAGGTGAATCCTCCGGTACTCTCGACCAGATCCTCGTAAGAGTATCTGACCACTTTGCAAATGCAAACAAGACGAACAACAAGGTAAAGAGCGCTATGGTATATCCTATCATACTGCTTGTCCTTGCGCTGGCGGTAGTTATCCTGATGTTCACGATGATACTTCCTACGTTCACCTCTATGATGGATCCGGAGGATCTGACCCCGCTTTCAAAGGGAATGATCGCATTCTCGGATTCGCTTATCAACTACTGGTACATATATCTTATAGTGATCGGCGTTATAGTGTTCCTGGTATTTGTGGGCAAGAGAACTCCCGCTATAAAGCTCAAGTGGGATGAACTCATCCTCAGAATACCGAAAGTCGGAAAGCTGATCTCCACTATCTATACCGGACGTTTCGCGAGAAATATGTCCAACCTTTATGCGGCCGGTCTGCAAATGGTTGACTGTATAGAGAAATCCGTTTCCGTGCTCGGAAACACATACGTCACCAAGCGCTTTGAGGAAGTCGTTGACAATATCAAGCTCGGTGAGAGTATGTCAAAGGCGGTTGAAAAGACCGAGATATTCGAGGGCATGTTCACCTCGATCATCTATGTCGGCGAGGAGTCCGGTACGCTGGATACCATTCTTGCCAAGGCGGCGGACTACTACGAGGAAGAGGGCGACACCGCTATCACAAAGCTCGTTGGTATGCTGGAGCCTGTTATGATCATTATTATGGGTATTGCGATAGGTCTGGTCCTCGCGGCTATCTTCCCGATGCTCTACGGCGGCATGACAAGCGCTACATGATGAATTTACTTTAACTTTATGAGGTGAAAATATGCTTTCTATTGATATTACTGACAGACAAATCAAGCTGGTCAGAGGCGTCCACAGCGGTAACAAGATAAGAGTGCAGGACGCTGATATGCGTGAGCTGACCCTCGGCATGGTATCCAACGGTTACATCACTGATGTGCCTATGGTTGCGGCTGAGCTCAACGATATCATCAAGTCCAAGGGCATCACTGAGAAGGACGCGATAGTTTCTATCACTTCCAGCTCGATCGTATACAAGGAAATGCTCATACCCAAGCCCAAGAGCATCAAGAACACCGCCGCTATCGAAGCGATGATCCAGAGCAACATGGGCGTTGGCAATGAGTTCAATATCTCTTTCACGATCGCCGGCGAGGCTGAGGACGAGGAGAAGAACAAGCAGCTCAAGATAATCGCAACTGCCTGCCCGCAGCGCCTGGTTGACGGCTATGTACGACTGTTCTCACATATCGGTCTTTCGCTCAAGGCTGTAAACATCTCCAACAACTCCGTAACGCGTCTCATCGTGAACACACCTAAAATGGCTGAGAGAATGCCGCTCCTGCTTATCCAGATCGACCAGGGCTTCCTTAACATGAACCTGTACGAGGATAACCAGATCGTATTCTCGCGTTACTTCAACATTGATCCTTCCGATTACGATAACGCTCCTGACTACGTTATCCGCGCGCTTTCCGATAACCTGTTCAGAATGATCCAGTTTATCAAGAGCCGCAAGGGGGCAAAGCCGCTGAAGGAGATCATGTTCTACGGCGATACCGGAAACTTCATTGAGCTTTCCAACGCTATCTCCGCGTATAATGTACCGGTGCACGTTCTTGCAACTCCGTCCACGGTCGTTACCATGACAGAGATCGACTTTACCAAGTACGCTAATGCGATCGGCGCTATCTACCGCAGAAACAAGGATCTTGAGCACATCAACCTGCTGGAAGCTACCTCCGCTAAGGAATCCAAGGGCATGAACGGCTATCTCATGATGCTTGGCGGCTGCTGCGCAGGCGTAGTTGTCCTGGTGGGCGCTATCACGCTTGGTCTGAACGCATTCAACGGCGCTATCCAGGGTCAGGTGAGAGAGATACAGAACCAGATCGACAATCCTACGCTTCAGAGAGACCTTCAGATAGTTTCCAACCGCGAGAGCATGCTTGCCGGCTTCCAGAGCTATAATGACAACGTTGGTTATACCTCTCAGCTGTTCAACTATATGCCCAAGGCGCAGAGCTACGTCATCGACAAGCTCAAGGAACCGCTTGAGAGCATAAATGACGGCGATGTAGAGCTTGACCTGCTGTCTGTGGATGTTGGCAATTATGATGTCAACGCTACATTCATGGGACGCAGCAACGGCGATCCGTCCTCAGTTCCTTCGCTGTATGTTGAGAAGCTCATCAATGAGGTCAAGACAAAATACGGCGACAGCTACTTCCAGAATGTTTCCTACTCCGGTTTTGAGAAGAGCAATGCTTCTGCCGAGAACACCTATCTTGTTCTTGCAAGCGGTGAGGAAAAATACGATACTGTATTCACATTCTCGTTATCAATGAATATAAGAGCAGGCTCCGATGAGCTGCACGCAACATCCATCGACCTCAGCCTTCAGCCCGAGGTCCAGGAAGAGGAGGTCGCTGAATAATGAAACTCAGTAAGCAGGAAAGAATCGCGGTACTGGTTATCGCGCTCGTCATTTTACTTGGTCTTGGCATATTTTTCTTTATTGTTCCGAAGTTCCAGGCTATCGGAGAATCCAGCGCTGCGCTCATAGTGAAGCAGCAGGAGCTCCAGACCGCTACCGAAAGGGCTGCCACAAAGGAACAGCTCGGCAATGATGTAATCAACGCCTATAACGAGGGCCGCAACGTTGCGGATATGTTCTTTGAGGATATGACTCCCTATCAGGCTGACGCTGCGGTAAGAGAGTTCCTTGATTACTGCAAGAATCAGGAAGTAAAGGACGACCAGGGCAATGTTATCAAGAAGAAGCTCAATGTTTCCGTCGATTCCCTGGTAGTAGGTCAGCCGTCCGTTTCCACGCTCGGCGTAAGCTTTTTCAGCGAACCCACAGTGGAATACGACCTCAAGACCTATGCTTCACAGGGTCGTGAAACTCCGCAGGAGGTGCTCGATTCTCAGGCAAGGGAGCAGATACTCCAGAGCCAGCTGTCGGCTACACAGACTGTTGGTTCCATCAGCGCGCAGTTCACTGTAAGCGCCCTTGATGAAGATGAGCTTATGGCTTTCGTTGACGCAATCAACGAGTATCAGAAGGACGAAAACGGCGTCACCATCAGAAAGGCGCTCAAGCTGAACACTGGCATCACCAGAACCTACGCCGATGTTGAGGAAAAGTATGCCGATTATATCGAGGAGATCAATAAGAACGTAAACAGCGCAGCTGCAAAGCAGTTCGAAAAGGACACCGGTCACAAGATGAACACCGCAGATACTGCGGCTGACAACAACGCAAATGCTAATGCAGATGCGGATAACGGCGATGAAGCTAACAACAATGCAAACAAAGCGAATGAGTCCGAGGCTGTTGAGGACTACGTATACAGCATTCAGGCGGATATCACATTTTACAGCATCGAGCGCATGCAGGATCCTACCGATCAGCTCGCGGCACAGAACCTTGAGTGATATCGTCTTCCTGGAATGTAACATTCCGGCTGGCAGCCAAATATAATGTAATGGATCTCTCCGCCGCACAGCATGGGAATGCCTGCGGCGCGGGAGCGGCACAACGCGTGATATCGCGGCGTATGACAGGAGGTCGTCGCTGCCCTGCATTGGAGGTAATCAAAAATGAAACACGCATTGAGAAAATATATTACACCGTGCGGCAGCGCGCTTTTCATGGTCGTGAGCACCATGGCTGCGCTGATCGTTCTGGTCACGGCGATGTATATGTCTGTGCTTTCGTCAAGACAGGTGCAGTATGCAACTTTTGATCAGGAGCAGGCGTATGTATCCTCTACGTCGATCGCAGATATCGTAGGCTCCTATATTGCTGGAAACACCGGGTCTGCGCTTAATAAAAAGCTCCTTGACCTGAAGGAAGGGGAGAGCATTTCTACAAACGGAAACGGCTTTTCCTCGCTCACAGGTGTTGACACTGATAAGGACGACACTATACTTGGCGCATACACCGTTGATATCACGCGTCTTAAGGGCGAAGAACTGTCTGGTGTAAAATACAGCGTATATGACATTGCGGTCACTGTTTCTCAGAATGATATCCTTGAAACAACGCACACATATATGAAGGTCAAAGAGGGTGAAAAGCCCGAAATACCTGACCTGAGCAGATGCTTTACCGCTACCGGATACGTTCCGAACGATGTTCTGCTTCAGTCTGTGGTTATCAACACAACCGCATATTATGATTCTGAATATGTTAAGTTCTCAGACCAGATCGAGCTAGGCTATACCGGTACTTCGATTCCGAACAGCGTTATTATAAAGGGCGGTCTGATCTGCGCCGGAACGGCAGTGTTCGATCAGCCTAATCAGGCTGTCAGAGTAGAAGTTACCGAGCCGACCAAGTGGTTTGTCGGGAACAACATGTATGTAACAAATGGATCGCCGTTCCCTTGCTATCTAGGTGGAAAGGGAGCAATCGACTCTGCTCCACTTGAAGATAGGGGTATACTGGTAGTTGGTCAGGATCTTGAAATCACAGGAGATCAAGCAGCATTCGGAGAGAGTTCTGGTCCGACAGATGTTTACGTTCTCGGAAATATGAGAATTACAGGCAATAAAGCTGATTTTAAAGGTAATGTTTATGTTGCCGGCAATGTTACCATTGATTCAGTGGTTAATTTTGGCGGAAACCTGTATGTTGGTGGAAACCTTTCGCTGAAAAACGATGTAAGTGCTAAGGGTATATATGTAACCAGTGGTTCCCAGCTGGATATTGGTCCTAACAAGTATTATTCAGCCGGTGGTCAGCTTTGCGTTTCATTAAATGGCACAACATTAACAAGCCTTGATCCGATAAAGTCCAATATATGGGATGTGGATAATCCCGGCGACACAGCCATGACTATGACCAAGGCTGGCGAAGAGCTTACCAGCGCTATCGGTGCTTCTGTATACCCGAAATGGAGAGCCGATATATCCAACGCCAGCAAGAAGATCAAAAACATCTTTTTCAATGGTTCTACAACTGACGATGCTGATACTTCACAGGTAGAGGTCATTGGCGTAAGCGCATCTACGACGCCGAGCGTCAAGGATTATTATACAGGAAAAGGTGAATCAGTTCCCTCGACTATCCCGAAGAATACCAGAACGGTATTTATAGATGAAGACTGCACTATTGGCGATATTATTGATGTTGGTCAGCAGGGCGAGGGTAAAGGTTCCACCGGCGGTGCTCATGCGATAATCATTGATACCGGCGATGAGGGCACAACACGTACTATCAACCTGAGAGCTAATGTCAAGTTTAACGACAGTGACAAATGCAATGGCTTCTCATGGGCGGTTGCACATGCAAGCAAGGATCGTGTGGACATCTATGATGATTCCAAGCTGGATGATTCCAAATACGGCGAGGCGGTTTCCGTACTGACAGTCGGCAACGGCAAGCTGGTAATAAATGTGCCTAATGGCGTCACATATCAGATGGCGCATAATGAGTTTGTAGGTCATTACGCTTGGTTCATGTTCAATGGCGGAAGCTACAATTCAACAAGAGATGAATATAAAATGGGTTCCGCAAATCCGGACAGTGTAAAGGGAATGATCCACCACGCTGATTCCTGCGGCGGCAAGTGCGAATATGTCCTCAAAAAGGATAAGAATGGCGCTCAGGTAAAGGATGCTGACGGAAATGATGTATATACCTGCAAGACGCACGGTGGTTATGTTCAGGGCGGCAAACCGGCGGATGGAGCCTGCGAGTGCGATGACAGGATAGAAAAGAATATGTTTACAGGTGAGAAGTATTACTTCAGCGGAACTGGAGAATACCAGAAGCCGAACGTAAATATATTCCTCGTTTCCTGTGATGAAAGTGCGGATATACAGGTGGGCTGCCTGAAGTATAAGACAGGCGATGAAAAGTCGCTCGTATGTGAGTTCTATGGTTATATTTACGCGCCGTATATGACATATATTGATATGACGGCCGGAACCGCATCTGGTCTAAAGATGTGCGGCGGACTCATTGTATCTGACTACGTCATGTCGGGATATTTCCAGTATGTTCATGCATGGCCGGACGAAACCCTTGAAGAGATCATCGGCGACAATTATGAACCTGTTACGCCTAACGCTAACAGAAGCTGGCGTGTATACGGAGTCTGAAGAGGTGGTGAAAGTCTATGAAGAAGCTGCTTTCTAAGAAAGGTTTTACCATTGTCGAGGTCATGGTGGCGTTTGTTATCTTCGCTATAATGGCGGCAATGGTATGCGCGATAGTCCAGCAGACAATGCAGACAAAGCGCGAAAACATTGAACTTGAGGGCGAAATAGAGAATCAGCAGGTGACCTATTACGGCAAAACGCTTGACAGGACATACGATGACGCGTCGTCTGAGAACCTCACATTCAACTTTAATGACGTAAGTCCGGTGAATATAGGCTATTCCGTGGGCGATCCCAACGCTGTGGACGCTGACAATAAGATCAAGCTGGAGTACTTCGTGGGAGACGTCGATTATAATGCAATGCTTGGCAAGGGCGCTCCCATGGATCCTACCAATAACAACAGCAGCGGCAGCGTTGCAGACAGATTTGAGCAGACCAATATATATGGTTCGAATGGACTGACTGACATACAGGTCATCATGAAAAGGGATAACGATTATACAGGCGATGGATATCGTTATTTCGTTGCCTCTAAGGCGATAGGTCCCGAGGATAAGCAGTATGACAGGTTTAAGCAGTACCGGATCATATTCCCGGCAAAAATGCTTTCATACGGTTATGCTGATTTCACTGACGCAAGCAAAACGTTCACGACTGCAGGTGTTTCAACGGAATACAAGCTGACCCTTACAAACAACAGCACCACTGAAAAAGGCGACACCAGTACGATAAGAATATCGGCCGCGCAGACGACCTTAAAGCCAGTGCTGACAAAACAGGGCTTTACAGGCTTCTATGTTGTGCTTAACAAGGAGCTTGAAACCATATCTCCCGACCTGAATCTGTATAAGATCTTTGGTATATCGTCCACCAAGCAGGATGCCGATACAAAGCCCAGCGATGGAAACTATAAGTTCTCAAGATACGTTGAAACGGTAAAACAGGAAGGCGGCTCAGAGGTAGATATCACCCACACGAATGTGTTCGCTGCTGTTGAAAAAACCAAGACGAATGAGGGAGGCAAATAAATGAAAAAGATGCTTCGCTTATTCCGAAGGACATCCGGATTCACCCTGGTTGAAATGGTGGTGTCCGTGGCATTGATCGCGATACTTCTGGGCGGAATGATGATCTTTATTTCTCCTATAATAAGAAGCTTCAATGACACCACCACGGATCTGGTTGCCGAAAATACTGCGGCATGTATACAGGAATATATCACCAAAAGTATAAGAAATGCAAATCAGGTTTTCATTGCTGAAAACGCAAATGGCGATATAGCTGAGTTCGAAAGCAACAGCACATATTCGAGCAAAGTCGAAGCAATGAATGAATGGTGCAGCAGCGTTAACAAAACCAACACCAAGGAGAACCGGCTGTATGAGCTCAAGTGCCTTCGCCTGCATTTCGATGAAGCGAAGAACAATTATTTCCTTTATGAGGAAACTGTCAAGATGAATGATAAGGGTAAACTTGATACCACACAGCCCTCCCGGGAAGTGTTTGCAGAGTGTCTGTATAACGACCTTTATTTCACCTTTGACTTTTCAAAGCTGGCAAATTCCGATCCGCTCGTAAGCCCATACCGCGATGACGCGATAAACGTTACGATCCGTGCTTACAGGGACAGCGCCAGAAATAGCCTTGCTTATGTCGGCACGGGAGTCACCGAGCTGAGACAGATCAAAATTATGCTTGCAGCCGGCGGCAGTACGTCTGATTACAATTCGGCTATCATCCCGTCTGCGCCCAAGGCGTTGGCCGACACCAATGAGGGCGAAAGAGATATCTATATATACTATATAGTACGTAGATATAACACGGTTACTGCTCCATAAAAAATATTCCGCACCGCCACATGTGCGGTGCGGAATATTTGTGATTTTTTATCGGTCAGTGGAACATAAGGTTCATATACCAGTTCACTATCTGGCTGCCAAACAGGAATGAAACTGCAATGCCCGTTGCGAGGAACGGTCCGAATACCATTCTGCGGGAATACTTGACCTTTACGATCTGGTCTTCCTTGATAGTGATACGGAAGGAGCCCTCGCGCTCGGTGGTTATCTGCTCGCGGATCGTCCGGCTGAGTGCCGATTTGTCCGGAATGCCCTTCCAGGCATTCTCGTCAAGGAATTCCCATTCGATGTCGGGCTGACCTCCGGTGATGCCGCCAACGATAACGTCGCTGGAACCATCCTTGACATAGCCTACATCACGGTCCAGCTGCTCCTGATACCAGTCGGTGGCTATCTGACGTATCTTTTCAGTGAGTTCAAGCTCCGCCTTGTGGTCGCGTATCTTCTTTGTGATGCCGTATACCGCGCCGAGCACGATGCCGATGAAAAGCGCCGGGAATACGCGGCTGCCAAGCAGCAGCGAGGCTCCGAGCATGAGCTGGAGATCTCCGCCGCCCATTCCGCCGACAAGCACCAGAATGATGAACATTACGGCGACTACTCCGAAGCAGATGAGACGCTCATACCACGGGGCGGACATCGCGTCTCCCCATGGAATGAAGAACGAAGCGATACCAAGCACGCCCACGGTAATGCTGCACCAGTACGGTATCTCGAAATGATCGATGTCTATACCGCTCAGCACTATCAGTACTGCGAAAAGAACGCAGGCCACGGCAAATTCCCACGAGAAGCCGTAGACAAGATAAGCCCCGAGATAGGATACGGCGCACAGCGCTTCCATTATCATATAGCGGGGAGATATCCTGGCGCCGCAGAAACGGCATTTTCCGCGGAGTATCAGCCAGCTGAATATCGGGAACATATCGTACCATTTCAGCCGGTTTCCGCAGGAGAAGCAGTGGGAGGGCTCTGTGATTATAGACTGCTTCAGCGGAGTGCGGTAGATGACCACATTCAGAAAGCTGCCGATAACAGAGCCGAAGATGAATACAAACACACATATCACGATGTGTGTAGCGGTAACTGTCATTTTGCATGACCCCCTTCAATAATTCTGGTTTTATTTTAGCATAAAACAGTGGATTTTGCAAGGAGTTTTGAAAATAAACAGCAGCCCTGCATTACCGTGTGAAAAAATACCTCCGGAAATCTGCTACGGGGCAGTTTCAGGGGTTGCCAAAGAAATAACCCCGCGATGGCGCGGAAAACCGGCAGGGGGAGCCTGTCCAATATCCTGAAAGGAAGAAAGTGCGCAATGGCTGGACCTATTAAGAATGTGCCTATCGGTCAGATACTGGTCGAGAACGGATTTATCAACGAGAAGCAGCTTACCGAAGCTCTCGAGAAGCAGAAGGCGAGCGGCGGAAAGATGCTCGGCGACGTAATGCTGGAAATGGGACTTGTTTCCGAAATGCAGCTTGCACAGGCGCTGTCCATCAGACTGAAGGTTCCGTTCGTGGACCTGTCCTCAGTGCAGATAAACAAGGACGCCGTTCTGAAGATACCCGAGCAGACCGCCCGCGAAAAGACGGTAATCGCTTACGAGATCAACAACAACCGTCTCATGGTCGCGTCAAACGACCCGATAAACTTCTACATATTCGAGGAATTAAAGGTGCAGACGGGCATGGATATCGTGCCGCGTATCTCCACCAAAACGCAGATCGTTGAGGCTATCGGAAGATTCTACTCGCAGCAGACCGTTAACAAGGTTATGAACGAGCTGGATGCCGAGGCTGCGGACGCAGCGCAGCTCAGCCAGCAGGATACTCAGTCCGGTGAGCGTATCGACAACGCGCCTATCGTACGACTGGTAAACACCATGGTTCAGACCGCGTTCAAGCTCAACGCGTCGGATATCCATATCGAGCCGTTCAAGACAAGGACGCGTATCCGCTTCCGTATAGACGGCGAGCTTGTCGAGCAGGAAGCTATGAAGGTCTCCATTGCGCTGCATAATTCCCTTATCACGAGAATCAAGATCCTCGGCGGCATGAACATCGCCGAGAAGAGAATACCTCTGGACGGCCGTTTCGGTATGACCATAGACGGCGTAAACCTCGATGTCCGTGTATCGACTATCCCGTGCGTTTACGGTGAGAAGTGCGTTATCCGACTGCTTTCCACTGCGGACGAAAAGACAAGAAAGATCACCGACCTCGGTATGACCGACTATAACTACGAGATGTTCAAGCAGATAATCCGCTGCCCGAACGGAGTTATGCTGGTTACAGGACCTACCGGTTCAGGTAAGTCCACAACGCTTTACGCTACCCTGGGCGAGCTTTCCAAGCCGAACGTAAACATCGTGACCGTAGAAGACCCTGTCGAGAAAAAGATCGACGGCGTAAACCAGTGCCAGATAAACGCAAAGGCGGGCATGACCTTCGCGGCGGCGCTGCGTTCCATTCTGCGTCAGGACCCGGATATCATAATGGTCGGTGAGATTCGTGACGGTGAGACCGCCGATATCGCTATCCGTGCCGCTATCACGGGACACTTCGTGCTTTCCACACTGCATACGAACGACGCCGCCTCCACTATCGTCCGTCTGGTGGACATGGGCGTTGCGCCGTACATGGTTGCCTCCTCGCTGGTCGGCATCATCGCACAGCGACTGGTAAAGCTGCTCTGCAACGAGTGCAAGGAGACCATAACCCTGACAGATCCTGCCGACCTCAGACTTGTGAGCCAGGATAAGCCTGTACAGATATGCCAGGCGCACAAGGGCGGCTGCAAGCACTGCCGCGGAACAGGCTATTCAGGCCGTACCGCTATCCATGAGATAATCGTTACGACCAACGATATCAAGGAGCTCATCTCCCGCGGAGCCACCGCCGAGGAGATAGGCGCAAAGGCAACGGAAAACGGCACCCTGCTGCTGCGTGACAACGTGACCAAAATGGTTCTCGCAGGACGCACTACCATGGATGAGCTGGTAAAGGCTACATATACAGTTTAATTTACAGGCAGAAATGCCGCCGGATTATATTTAAAGGAGCGTATCAACGTGGAAGGTATGAACACCAACGTAATGGACATCAACAGGATTCTTGATGAGGCGCGCGAGCTCGGCTGCTCGGACCTGCACTTCACCGCCGGTCTGCCGCCTGTCGTAAGACTGCACGGCTCCATAAGGAAGCTGAGCGGATACCCCGACTGCACCGAGCCCATTATCGTAAACATCATAAATCAGATAACCTCTATCAAGCATAAGTCCCAGATCTCCAAGGGTCTGGACACCGACTTCTCGTATGTGTCCACCGCAGGATTCCGTCACAGAGTCAACGTATACCGCCAGAGAGGATATCACGCGGTTGCTATCCGACTTCTGAGAAACGATATCCCTACGCTTGCGGATCTGTCGCTTCCGGCTACGCTGGGCGAGTTCGCAATGGCTCCGCGTGGACTGGTGCTGGTCACAGGGCCTACCGGTTCAGGTAAGTCCACAACGCTGGCGGCTATGATAGACCACATCAACCGCTCCAAGAACTGCCACATAATCACAGTCGAGGACCCTATCGAGTATCTGCACACCCACAAGCAGTCCATGGTGAACCAGCGTGAGATAGGTCAGGATGTAGACAGCTTTGCAGGCTCCCTCCGTGCGGCTCTCCGTGAGGACCCGGACGTTATCCTCGTAGGTGAGATGCGTGACTTTGAGACGATCAACGCAGCCGTAACCGCCGCAGAAACCGGTCACCTGGTATTCTCGACCCTGCATACCACCGGCGCGGCTGAAACGATCGACCGTATCATTGACGTATATCCTCCGCACTCTCAGGGACAGATACGCTCCCAGCTCGCAAACTCCGTTGTAGGAATCATCTCCCAGACCCTCGTCCCCACCGCAGACGGCAAGGGACGCTGCGCGGCACTGGAGATACTGGCGGCAACTGACGCTATCCGCTCCATGATACGCGAGGGTAAGATATTCCAGATCCCGACAGCGATCGCGACCGGTAAGAAGAACGGAATGTTCACGCTTGACCAGGATCTTGCAAGGCTCGTGAATATGGGCAAGATCACGAACGAGGTCGCACTGACGCGCTGCCAGGATCCGAACGAGTACAGAAGATATCTTACAATAAGATAAGGGAACCTCTAAAAACCGGTTTGAAAAGGGAAAATGGGTAGAGTGCGCCGAATGCGATGAAAGCCGACGAAGTAAGGCTGTATGCCTTACGAGGAGGTTTTCTGAAGCAGGCGGTGTGCTATACACATTTTCACTCAAACAAGGTTTTTAGAGGTGACCATAATACATTCTGGTGATTATATGAATAGAATGGTGAAGAACAGGGGCTTCACGATAGTGGAGCTTGTTGTGGTCATCGCGATAATAGGCGTTCTTTCCCTGATACTTGTGCCTACGCTGTTCGGGGCAGTGGCGGATTCCCGCATTGCCTCGGCAAACCAGGCGGCAAAGGAGCTGCGCGACCGTGCGCAGGAGTTCCTGACGATCATGGACACCCAGAACACGCCCATGACGGGCGGCGATACCACGCTGAAGATCACGGCAAAGGACGGCTGGTGGAGTCTCGCCGGAGGAAACGGCGCAGCTGACTGGCAGGACGGCGTTGACCACTGGAATACACAGGAGAGGGTTCAGGCGCCGGCGTATGTCCCCATGCGGGGCAGCGAAATGCTGTCGTATATGGCGGACTCGCTGTACAGCATGTATGACGCGTATATCGAGATACACTGCTCCGGGGGCAGAGTGCTCGGCGTTTCCGTCATACCGGGTGCAGACAGCGCAGTCGGCGTCATGCCGGTTCCGCAGGATTTTGTCAGCGGGTATTTCAGTTTTGGCGATTCTGACAGGGCAGGAATGGTGGGCAACACTGTTGTCGGCACCTCGCCCGTGCTGATTCTGCCGCGCCCGTAATGCGGTGCGGGTCGTGTGAAAACACCTGGCGTCTTTTACATGATTTTTTCACACAATTTGCACAAAAGTAACTGACCTAAATAGATTATTATATACGAATTTGCCCCGCTAATTCAAAATTTTTGAAAAAGCACTTGCATTTTTTCAGGCTATGGGATATAATATGATTACAGCAAGGGAGCATAGCTCCTATGCGGTTCTGATATGGATATAGCCTCGCTGGGGTTATACATAAAAAATTTTTATTTTTCAGGAGGTCTTTACAATGATAAAGAAGCTTCAGGCTCTCAAGGCCAAGAAGGGCTTTACACTCGTAGAGCTCGTAGTAGTAATCGCTATCATCGGCGTACTTGCTGCTATTCTCGTTCCTACCATGATGGGTGTTGTTCAGGATTCCAGAATCACATCCGCTAACTCCGCTGCACAGCAGATCAAGGACAGAACCACTGAGTTCCTTACCAAGATGGATGCAGCTAAGACATCTCTCACAAACGCTGGCGATGTTGCAATCACATTAACTGTTGGCGCAACTGCTAACACATGGTCGGCAAGTGCAAGCCCTGCAACTACATGGCTTGGTGGCACTGATCACCTTGGCTCATCCGTTACAGCAGGCTCCGGTAACAAGGACAGCGAGCTCGTAGCATATCTTGCTGATACCCTTTCTGATATGAAGAAGGGCTATGGCATGATTTATATCAGAGACGGCAAGGTTCTTGGCGTAACACTGGTTGAAGGTGCAACATCAAGTGGCGATCTCGGCTCTGCAACCCTTCCCGCAGCTGGTGATTTTGCAAACGGTACCTTCACATTCGGCGGCACTAAGGCTGGCGTAAACGGCAACACCGTTATCGGTACTGCTCCTACACTGACACTTGGCAACGCATAATTGCTGAACGTTAAGTTCTGATCAAAGCACAGACAATGTTCCTCGGCGGCGCAAGCCGTCGGGGAATTAGTGCTATTATTCAAGCGTTTATCAGACATCTGATATGCGTTTGAATAATAGCATTGCTCATAAATCCGGAAAGGCAGGATATCGCATGATACAATACCTTCACAGACTGAAAAGCAAAAAAGGCTTCACGATGATCGAGCTTATCGTTGTGGTCGGCATAATTGCAATACTCGTTACGGTGATGACGGTCAGCTCGCTGAGCGGCACCACTGAAAGGGAGCTTGCCGCCAATTCCAACGCTGAGGCTTTCTTCTCCGCGTGCCAGCTGACGTTTACGCGCGCACAGCTCACGGAGCGCTCCATTGTCACTTATGAGAGTGATCAGGTGCCGGTAATTTACTACAAGGACGGCAAGAATGTACTTATTGACAGCGAAAGCCCGATCGGGGCTCCAACGGCTGCCACATACCTTTTCCTGGAGGCAAAGTCCACCGAGAAAGGCTTTCAGGGACTGCACCTCAGTTCGTATTTCGACGTGCTGATGTCCAGATCTGACGATTTTTCCACCATGACTGCTCTGGAAAAGTACCTTTTGAATAATCTGAAGGAGTACATGGCAGACAGCTATGACGGATATTTCTACGCGATGATAGACAGCAATTTCAAGGTGCTGATAACTCATTACACAGAGGCAAGGCTGCCGGCGTACACAGCAGGAGAAGCTACTTCGGCGTTCGTGGGCGATATGATGGTCCATGACGGAAAGGTGTCCGGAAGCCACGCAATTATCGGCGCCTGCGCTGACCGGGACGTATATGACATGACGTCTTCCACGAAGTTTGTGTTCAGTATCCCGCAGGCTTCTGATGATGTGAACAGGGTAAAGTATTACAAGAATTACATTGAAACTGCCCCGTAAAATGAAAATTGATGCCGCTCCGAAAATTCGGGGCGGTTTTTCATTTTTTTCTGCAAAAAAGCTAAAGTTTTGGCATGGGACTGCCGATATAATAATTAGGCGACTAGGTGTATTATGCCTTTCGCAGGATAAAACAAGCAAAGGAGGCAGGTTTTATGGAAATAAAAAGAATAAACGGGGTACTGTCCGCCTATAAGACAACGAGAAAAAGCGCTGCGCCAAGGGCAGAAGCTGCTTCCACCGTCAGGAACACAGACAGGGTGGAGTTCGGGTTTGATACCGCGCTCCAGGCTGCAAAGAGGGGTATCGCTGCGGCGGCGCAGGCCGACGCAACTCCGCAGGAGCTGAGCGAGGCAAAGGACGCGCTGGATACCGGCGTGGAGGCAAACGAGCTCGCTTCCTACATCATATTCGGGTGATATCATGGACGAGATGACGGCTCAGGCAGTTACAAAGTGCCTTGAAATAGACTGCGATTTCTACCGGGAGCTTTACAAATTCCTGATGAAAAAGCACACAAAGATACTTGCAGACGATATAGACTGGCTCATGGAGTCCCTCAATAAGGAGCAGGCGTTCGTGATGAAGAGCCAGTCGCTTGAAAACAAGCGGCAGGCGCTTTTTCAGGGTCTCGGCATAGCCGACAGAAAGCTGTCCGAGATGATGGACGAGGTTCCCGAGGGATACCGGGCAAAGCTGACGCTGCTGTCAAAGCAGATAGGCGACCTGGTGGACGATATCCGGGAGATAAACGAGCAGACAAACGAAGTAGTCAAGCGGAAGCTTGATAACCAGGCAGATTTCGTCAAGCGCGCGGGGATCCTGAATAAGCCCGAGACCTACGACAAGAACGCGTCAAAGGTCACGAGGGGAAGCTCCGCAAAGGCATTCAGAGAGGTTTAGGAGGAAAATATATGCGCCCTACTTTTTTGGGATTTGAAACACAGAAGCGCACTATCCAGGTGGCACAGAAGCACCTTGATATCGCAGGCAACAATATTTCCAACATCAACACTGTCGGTTACACAAGACAGCGTGTAGATGTGTATTCCATGTACGTCAGCGGAAACCAGAGTCTCCGCTGGTCGAGCTCCACGAATAATCTCTCGCTTACCGGTCAGGGCGTGAACGCCTACGGCGTGAGCCAGCTCCGCGACCAGTACATCGACAAGAGATACCGCGAAAACACCAGCATTGAGGCGGAAACGGAAAAGACAACGAATATCCTTGCGGATATCGAGGATGTTCTCGATAACATCGACACGGATGGACTTCAGCACTACACGGAGCTTTATTTCAAGGCGCTCCAGGATTACTCCGTTGAGCGTCCTGACGCCGCCGAGGTTGCTACTATCGCGACAAACTCCGCGGTGAACCTGTGCAGACTGCTGAACGATTACAGCACCAAGCTGAACGAGACCGAGCAGACCTATGTCAGCGAGCTGGAGGACACTGTCGGCTACGTCAACAACCTCCTCAGCGAAATGAATAAGCTGAATGACCGGATCGCGAGGGAGCTCATAAACTACCCCGATGAATACGGCCCCAACGAGCTCTACGACCAGCTCAACAACTACATTGACGAGCTTGCAAATTACGGCGATATCTCTATCTCCCAGAATTCCAACGGAACCTATTCCGTCAAGATGGCGGGAGTTCAGGTGGTCGATGGCGAGAATTTCAAGATAAATACGCTGGTTCTCGGTAATTACAAGGAAAATGGCCAGGCGTTCCTTGATTTTGAGAGCGGCGAGGAGGTAAACCTCCACTCCGGTATTCTCAAATCCTACATAAATATGCTCAACGGAAACGGCGTTTACGCTACCGGCAGACAGAACGGCTCCTACGGTATTGCGTACTTCAAGAGCGCGATCGATGAGTTCGCAAGAACCCTTGCAAACACCTTCAACTCCGCAAACGGCGCAGACGAGGATCCCACAAGACAGATGTTTGTCGGCTATCCCGCAGGCGGGAACGATCCGACCCGTGATGAGAACGGCGACGGCGTTATGGACGGCACATATTCTGAGGTAGTCATCACGGCGGGGAATATCCATGTTTCGACTATCTGGAAAGAGAACCCCACAATGATTGGTATGTCCAAGAAAACGGACGAGAACACCGGCAAGGCTATATATGGCTATGATGAGGTCACTGGCGAGGACGGAACTGTAAACCTCCAGAACAAGAACGTGCTGTACCTGCTGTCCAAGTTTGAGGACGAGAGCCTGAAATTCGGCAACGAGAACGACTTCCGCGGGGATATGTATCAGTATATCTCATTCATGAGCGACAGACTTGCGGAAACGATAAGCTACGAAACCAGCCGCTATGAAACGGCTAAGACTACCGTCAACACTCTGCTTGACGCCCGGGACGAGGTTTCCGGCGTGCAGATGGACGAGGAGGGCATCAATATGCTGAACTACCAGAAGTGGTACAGCGCTTCCTCCAGAATGCTGACGACAATGGACGACGCGCTGGATAAGCTGATAAACGGCACCGGCAGAGTCGGTCTGTAAGGAGGTGTACTGAGTGAGGATAACAAATTCAACGCTTCTGCGCAACTATGACAGGAATCTGAAAAGAATATCCACGCAGAAGTACTCCTGCGAGAATAAGATATATTCCGGCAGAAAGTATACAAGAGCGAGCCAGTCTCCGCTGGAGGCTTCCAAGGCGCTCACGGTAAGAAAACAGCTTTCACATGCGGAGCAGTACAAGGAGAACCTTGACGTAGCCGACAAGTTCTACACCGAGGCGGAGACCTCCCTGCTCCAGATATCAGATTCGCTGGCGAATGTCCGTGAAACGCTGATCTACGCCTGCAACTCTACCAAGGAAAAGACTACGGACCTCAATATCCTTGCGGAGCAGCTTGAGACCAAGGCGCGCGAAATGGTTTCCATATTCAACACCGACAGCGCCGAGAGAGCCATTTTCGGCGGCGAGAGCAACAGCGCAGAGCCTTTCACGATAGAGTACGATGAGAGCGGCCACGCTTCACAGCTCCTTTATCACGGAGTTCCGATAAATGCGTACAACAAGGAGAGTTCGTTCCCGTTTTCCAGCGATGTGTTCATAGATATCGGCATAGGAATGGTGCTCAAGGACGATGGCACCGTGGATTCTCAGTCTGCGATGAAGATATCCTTTAACGGCGCTGGAGTTTCCGGCTGCGGGTATGATATGGACGGCGAAACCACAAAGTTCCGTATGGATTCTTTCTTCACCGGAGATGTGCAGAACTCCGTAAGACTGGACGTGAATGGTCAGACGATCACCGTAAAGTTCAAGGGAAATACCCTGGACAGCATACGCGAGGGAATAAAGGATTCTTTCAACAATGCGGGAATTACGGACGCTGACAAGATCCCGGTGCTGGATGATGAGGGCAATCTTACGATGCCTGACGGAAGCTCCGTAGTCGTGTCGCAGAGACCCTCCATAAACCTTGATCAGCTCAAGGACGGTCAGCTTTACACGGTCGATGTTTACGCGAGCGGCACCAAGAAGACGATCACTTTTACGGGAGCCGCCGACAGAGCCGGCACCGCTGCAAATATTCAGGCGCAGCTTGACGAGGCTTTCAAGTATGAAAAGCATACTCCCACGATAGACGAATACGGCAACATGAAGGTGGAATACCTTGACGGCAACGGCAAGAAGGTTTCCGATTCCGTGTACCTTGCCAAGAGCGATTCCGGAACGGCTCCTGATATCCAGAACGGCTCCACATATTCCAATAACTATATTCAGGTAACGATAGACGCTGCCGCTGCGCTCAGGCGCGGCGATATCGAGTATGCAAACGCCTGCATCGACAGGATAGTTACTTCCTCGGAGAACCTGCTGGTGGAGATAGCAGACCTCGGTAATGCAGAGGAATACATACAGTTCAACACGGACAGATTCGACACGAGAATTCTGAACCTCAAGGACAGACAGAAGACCCTTGAGGCGACAGACCTTGAATCTGAGATCACGCTGATGAAAACCTACGAGGCTATTTACAATGCGTGCCTCCAGATGTCGAGCTCCATTGTCCCGAACAGCATATTCAATTACATAAAGTAATGGCAATATACGCCGCCGCACCGCGGTACAGGCAGGGAAGCCCGGCGTATCTATATATGGTTATACAAGGGCGATATCTGTTTAGAGGTCGTCTGAAAGCAGACAACTCAGGAGGTGTTGGAAGTGAATGGTAATTTATTGCAGATTACAACGATCCCGATAAACATTGAGATCAAGGTAACAAACGCGAAGTTCCAGTATCCGGACGCGACAGAGAGACAGCCGAAGGTGAACATCACCACACAGAACGGCGAGTACGTAATGAAGGCAGACCCGATAAAGGTCAACATCGACACCTATCAGGCGAGAAAGAGCCTTGGCTACGGACATATGACCGACGGCGACATGATGAAGCAGAAAGCCCAGGAGGGCTGGTCGCTGGCATTCCAGGGGACGGCAAAGGTCGCCTCTGAGGGGAACCAGCTGGCACGGGGAATGTCCCCGGCGGAAATAGCTATCCAGAACGCCCGCGCAGGTGCAACGGTGGAGACCGTCATGGAATATCTGCCAAAGGAGGGCGCCGACATCACATTTGACGGCGGTACGCTCAGCATAGACTACCAGGTGGGCGATCAGGAGATCGACTGGGATACCATGGAGCAGCTCCCGATGGAGTTCGTTCCGGGCAGCGTTGAGATAATTATGAAGGACAGACCCAGAGTGGAGATAGAGTATATCGGCGGGCCTATCTACTTCCCGAGAAGCTCCGATCCGAACTACGAGCCGCCTGTGCTTGACGTAAAGGGCTGATACGCAGCCTGAAAGGAATGCCTATGAAGATCATTACAAGAGATTTCGGCGAGCAGGAAGTTGACGAAAGCAAGATCATCACTTTCCCGCAGGGTATAATCGGCTTTGAGGGCGCGAAGAAATACGCGCTGCTCAGCCCGCTTGGCGATGGAGTATTCCCGATGTGGCTCCAGTCCGTGGACTCAAAGGAGCCGTGCTTTGTCGTGTACGACCCCATGGAGATCTACTCTGACTATCGCTTTGAGATATCCGATGAGGAGCAGGCGCTCCTCGGGATAGACGAGAACGCCGCTTACAGATGTCTTGCGGTCGCTATCGTCCCGGACGACTACAAGAAGACCACCATAAATCTCAGATGTCCAATCGTGGTGAACACGAAGTCGCGCGTGGCCGCTCAGGTGATACTGACGGAGCACTTCGACTTCAGGGCGCCGGTTTACGAGGAGGTCTGAAATGCTCGTTGTAACAAGAAAGCCTGACGAGAGCCTTATAATCTCGGACAATATCGAGATCACCGTGCTGGAGATAGGCAAGGATAAGGTCAAGATAGGCATAAACGCACCCAAAGAGGTAAAGATCATCAGAAGCGAGCTGAAAGACGCGCGCCAGACGAATGAGCAGGCTGCTCACGCTTCCGGCACAGCAATAGCTGAGCTCCTGAAACAGCATAAACAGGAGGAAAACTGACATGGCAGTAAATAACATCAGACTTGGCGGTCTGACCTCTGGTTTCGATACTGAGGCTATGGTTTCTCAGCTCCTTTCATCTTATCAGACAAGGATCGACAACCAGAACAAGAAGCTCACGAAATTATCGTGGCAGCAGACGGCTTACCAGGATATCACAAAGAAGATAACTGAGTTCAAGAATACATACTTCGATATCTTAAAGCGCGATACCTACCTGATGAGTCCGACTTCCTTCAACAAGTATACTTCCTCTGTCACCGCAGCGAACAATGCGGATACCACAGGGCTTACAGTCAGCACGACTTCCAGCTCTGCGGCAGGAAGCTACAAGCTGAAGCTTTCACAGCTCGCAACGGCGACAAAGGCAGAGGGCAGCACCCTTGAAATGGGCAATTTCAACCTTGACCTTGACAAGGCTATTGCTACCTCCGGCGGGGAGATAACCACAGCCGATGACGGCAGCAAGACCCAGAAGTTCAGCATGGCGCTGGATATCCAGGTCGGCAGCGTAAAGAAGACCGTTGAATTTGACGTTGACGCCGCGCTTGACGCCGACGGAAACGTTGCAAGCACGGACGACCTTAAAAAGGACATGGTTTCCGCGCTGAACACCAAACTTCAGGAGAGCTTCGGCTACTCCGGCAGAAAGGACAGCAGCGCCACTGGCGCGGTTGACGCAAACGGCAGCGAGTGGTACCTCCAGGCGGAGCTTGATTCCAATGGAAATGCACAGTTCAAGGTAGGCGGTAACTCCACGGTCACCATCGCTGAGAACAAGGGCAGCTTCGGACTCAACAAGCCCAAGGCCAAGACCGCTATCTCCGTTGGCAGCGTTGTAACCGGTAAGAACACATTCTCCGTAGAAATCGGCGGAAAGACCCATCAGCTCAGCTTTGACGGAGTTTCCAGCACATATTACGACAGCCGCAACCTTTCCGGCAATGACGCTGTGCTCAATGAGTTCAACGAGCTGAAGGCTGCGTCCTACCGCAAGGCTAATCACCTGGCTGACAATGCTACCGTAACCTCCAATCAGCTTGAGGCATATACATACACAAGCGAGCAGGCGGCAAAGGATAAGAACACCGCCGCGCTCACAGAGGCGCTCAAAGGCATTGACGGCTACACCTTCACACTGGACGGTTCCTACCTGACGGCAAAGGACAGCAGCGGCAATGACGCGGAGTTCGCTATCACAGCCATTGACGGCGGTACCCTCGGTCTTTCCAAGGCTTCCGCTTCCAACAAGGCTAACTCCAATGCAAGACTGTCCGACCTCGGCTTCAAGGCTGACGATGAGGGCAACTATACAATGACCGTCAACGGCACCAAGATCACCGTGGACAAGGACGCTACGGTTTCTTCGCTCATGGCGGCCGTGAACAAGTCTGACGCTGGCGTTACCATGACGTATTCCACCCTTACGAACAGCTTCACCGTAGAGTCCAACGAAAAGGGCGGCGCAGGAAAGGTCGAAATAGAGGCTAACGACCTAACAAAGGGTCTCGGTCTTGCGGACGATAACGGCACAGTCGGTCTGAATCAGGGGCAGAATGCGATATTCGAAATAAACGGTCAGGAAATCTACCTGAACGACAATACCTACACTCTTGACGGAACCACCTTCACGTTCAACGACAACATGAAGATAGGCGAGGAATACACCGCCAATGTCACCAAGGACAACAGCACCGTCAAGGAGACCGTAAAGAAGTTCGTTGAGTCCTACAACAAGCTTATCGAGGACGTTTACGACTACATCGGAAAGTCCCCGGCAGAGGATTCCGATGGCAACAGATACGAACCGCTGACTGACTCCGAGAAGGAGGACATGAGCGAGGACGAGATAACCAAGTGGGAGGAGAAAGCAAAGCAGGGCGTTCTCTACAATGATTCCACGGTTTCCACGATAATGAGCAAAATGCGCTCCGTACTGTATGAGAGCGTAACTCTCGATGACGGAAGCAAGTTCGGCATTTACAGCATGGGTATAAAGACCTCCAGCGAATGGAGCGAGCACGGCAAGCTGGAGATAGACGAGGACGCGTTCGACAAGGCGTTCGAGAACAACTCCGACGCTATCGTAAAGCTGTTCACCGATACCACTTCCGGCGTTATGACCAAGCTCAATAAGGTCATTGACGGCGCAGTAAAGAGCTCCGGTGCAGCCGAAAACAGAGGTACGCTTGTGCAGAAAGCCGGCAAGGCTGACAGCTCCGTTACCACGGACAGCACCATTTATAAGCAGATGGTAAAGATGCAGGAGCGCCTGAAGGAGCTCCAGAACAGATACGACGATAAGGAAGAGTACTGGTGGAAGGTGTTCACCAACATGGAGACCGCGATGAGCGACCTCAACAGCCAGACCAGCTACATCTCCCAGTATCTTGGAGGCGGCACGAGCAGCTACCAGTAATAAATAAGAACCGAGGGTAAATCCATGTCAAATCCCTATGCAGCATACAAAAAGCAGTCAGTTACCACAATGACCCCGGTAGAGGTGGTCATCAAGCTGTACAGCGAGACCGAGCGCCAGCTCGCCATTGGCGTCAGCGCCATTGAAGAAAAGGATATCATGAAAGCGCATAACTCGCTTGTCAAGGCGCAGGAGCTCCTCGGGGCGCTGCGCGGCGCGCTCGATATGGATATCCCGATATCCAAGAATCTCGACCAGCTCTATGATTTCTTCCAGAGGACGGCCGAAAAGGCGAACATGAAGAAAGACGCGGCGACCGCAGAAGAGGTGAAGAAGATCATCCCGATGATAGCGGATCTCCGGGACGCATTCACTCAGATAAGCCAGATGACCAAGGAAGAGATAGAGGCGCAGGCAAAGGGCAAGAAGTAAGGGTGTTTTCTGAAAGTTCAGGGAGGTGTTATTATGGCAGAGCTGAAAGGCTGTGAGGGAGTTATCGAGGTGATGAAGCAGATCATCGAGGTGCTCCAGGAATATGAAAAGCAGACGGACGCCATGAGTAACGCGGATCTGGAAACGCTTCAGGAGGCGCTGCTCGCGCGCAACGAGCTTATCGGCAGGCTGGAGGAACTGAAAGACCAGCTTGACGAGATAATAGAGCTTGAGATGAACGATGAGCGTATCCTGCTGAAAACGCTTGTCCACGGAAGCTATGTAAACGCTCCCCTGGACGAGGATCACAAGAAAGTCCAGCTGTTGCAGCGGAACATAACCGTCATCAAGCAGCGCATAGTCGATAAGGATAAGGTCATATCCGGGCAGTTCAAGAGCCAGCATGTTGATTCCCGCAAGGAGCTTGAACAGCTGAAACAGACCCGCCAGAAGATCGGGTATTACAATAGCTCTGTCGTTGGCAGGGCGACCGGTCAGGCGCTCAACAAGAATCTTTGAATCAACCGCCCGCAGCTCCGGCTGCGGGTGGTTTTTTCTGCCAAATATTTTCCGCCGGGATTGTGCATAATCGCGAAAAAAGAACAAATATTTTCAAAGCGCTTGAAAAAAACGGGGAATTACTGTATAATGATTATATATAAGCCGGCACAGGCAGAGAGGTGAATTCAATGAATGTCTACATGGCACGCCAGCCGATATTTGATATACATAATCATGTTTACGGCTATGAGCTGCTCTACCGCAGCAACGACAAGAGAAATGAATATACCGGGCTGAATGGTGACGAATCCACTGCGGACGTTGTAACGAATGCGTTTTTCGGGCTGAATATCAAGGATATAATCGGCAGCGGAAAGGCGTTCATAAACTTCACTGCAAATCTGCTGAAGCACGGCGTTCCGAAGATGATATCGCCTGAACTGGTGGTCGTTGAGGTCCTCGAAAACCTGCTTATGGACGATGAGCTGCTTGCCGCCTGTCAGGATCTCAAGGAGCGCGGCTATACGCTGGCGCTTGACGACTTTGAGTACGACAACAGTTACAGCGAGCTTTTCGAGCTCGGCGACATCGTGAAGATAGATTTCCGTACGCCTAAAAAATCCATTGAGGACACGGCGTATATCTGCCGCTACTCCAACAAGGTAATGCTGGCGGAGAAAATAGAGAGCCATGAGGAGTTTGAATACGCAAAAAGCCTCGGGTGCAGCTATATGCAGGGCTATTACTTCGCAAGGCCTACTATAATGTCGAAGAACAGCCTTACTCCTCTGCCGATGAATTTTATGAAGGTAATGCAGCTGGTTTCCCAGCCGGAGCCCGACCTTGATGAGATAATCGAGGTAATTTCCTGCGATACGGCTATGTGCCAGCGGCTGCTGCGGCTGATAAATTCGGTTTATTTCGGGGTGAAGAACCGCGTGCGCTCCATAGGTCAGGCTCTTGTTATCCTTGGGCTTGACTACCTGCGCGACTGGGTTTATCTTATGGGAATGCAGCGCATCGTCCGCTGTGATAACGTTGAGATAATGCGTATTTCCTGCCTGCTGGCAAAGTTCTGCCGTCAGTTGGCGCTGATGATACCGGAGGCGGCTCCGAATGCGGATTCCTATTACCTTATGGGACTTCTTTCCATGGTGACATGGGGCGGCGAGCAGGCTCTCAGCCAGACCCTGGAGGAATTCCCGCTGACGCCGGAGATAAAGGATGGGCTTCTCGGCAGGGGCGGAATTTACAGCGATGTGTACGACCTTGCCTACTGCTATGAAAAGGCAGACTGGGCAAGAGTAGATAAATATGTTGAGAAATATCAGCTTGACGCTTCACGGGTGTCCGAGGAGTTCGTCAAGTGTGTGAAAGAGGCGGAGCGCATCAGGATGATGTGACCGCGCGAGGGGTTTGTAATGGCGTTTTTCCTTGATGAGATAGACGGCTGTCTGTGGGATTACCTGCGGCAGACGGAAAAGAAAATAGTGCTTTATGGCATGGGCGACGGTGCGGAGAAGATAAAGAACGTCCTTGATGAGATAGGCGCTCCGGTAGCTGACATCATGGCGAGCGATGAGTTCGTCCGCGGGCACAGCTTCCTTGGCTACCGGGTAAAGAAGCTCTCCGAGATAGAGGAGCTTTACGGCGATGATTTCCTGATACTCGTGTGCTTCGGCAGCCAGCTTCCTGACGTTATGGAGCATATTTACAGCATAGCCGCAAGGCATGAGCTTTACGCGCCGAATGTCCCGGTGGTGGGCGATGGTCTGTTTACGCTGGATTATGCGCGCGAGCACCGCGCGGAGCTTGAAAAGGTGTACGGAATGCTCGCTGACGACCAGTCGAGGCTTGTGTTCGAAAACGTTATCCGTTATAAGCTCAGCGGAAAGCTTGACTACCTGCGTGAGTGCGAAAGCCCGCACGAGGAGATGTTCGACCTGCTGAAGATCGGCACGGAGGAGACTTACGTTGACCTCGGCGCCTACAACGGCGACACGATAGTTGAGTTCCTGAATGAGACAGGAATGAACTTCCGGAAGATATACGCCATGGAGCCCGACCATAAGAATTATATCAAGCTGAAAAGGCGGCTGTACATGATAGGCTCCGGGCTGCTGGAGGCTTACAATGCCGGCGCGTGGGACGCAGAGACCACAATGCGTTTCAGCCTGAGGGCGGGGAGAAGCTCCAAGGTGGACGAAACCGACCCGGATAAGCTCGCGAATCCCGCAAGATACCGCGAGGTCAGCATGATGAGCGTTGACCATATGCTCCGTGGAGACGCGGCGACATTCATCAAGTACGATGTTGAGGGAAGCGAGGAACACGCGATAGAGGGCGCCAAGAACACGATAGCGGCGTTCCGTCCGAAGCTCTCGGTGGCGCTCTACCACAGGAATGAGGATATGTTCGCGATACCGCTCCAGATAGCGGCAATAAACAAGAAGTACCGGTTCTATCTCAGGCATCATCCGTATATACCTGACTGGGACACAAATTTGTACTGCATTTGAGGTCAAACTATGAAGATAATTATTGGTATAGTACTGGTTTCGGTGCTTATTCTCGGGTTGGGAGCCTATCTGGTGCTGATGCTGAACGCGCGTGAGATGATTTTCTGCGGCGATGTCAGGAACCAGAGCGGCGCGGATCTCCAGGTGACGAGGGTGTATACTACCGATCTTAACGCCAACGAGACCCTTTCTGAGATAATCCTGAAAATGAACCAGACGAACGGCGATTCCGTGCCGATTTCCGATATCACGGAGGTCCTGGCGCAGTATCAGAACATCATCTATGCGCCGGTAGTACAGCTCTCAGTCGAGCAGGCGGATACCTCAACCTACGTCATCAACGGCAGCGTGCTGAACGGTCTCGCTGAGGACGGCACAGAGGCTGTCACTGACTATCGTTACAAGGATATGCAGATAAGCGCCATCGTTACAAACGGCATGGTGCTGGCGGCGCAGAATATTTACGACCAGGAGCTTTCCGACCAGAAAACGGACGATGGAAAGGTGTTCAAGGAGCGCCAGACCGTTATCGAGCCGATAGTCACCGGGGCGGATTCCGAGGCGTCATTTGCGCTGGCGGACTGCACGCATTTCCGGCTTATCGTCAACAGCTCGGATTTCCAGCAGCTTCCTGAGATAACGTTCGTATTCATGTACAACGTCAACGCTGAGAATCCTCTTGATTTTACGTCAGTCTCCAACGATTCTCTGGCGGTCAGCATGAAGATGGAGTATGACGCCAACGGCGAACTGAAGCCCACATACGAGTTCATCAGGACGCTCACTGAGGAAGAGGCGGCAAGGCTGGGCGTGACGGTAAAGACAGTCACAAAGAAATAAGCTGACAGGGCGGTAAATAAGCCGCCCTTTGTCGTTTCAGGGAGTGATCACATGATTTGCAGGCTGTGTCCGCGGCAGTGCGGCGCCGACCGTGAGAATATGTTCGGATTCTGCGGAATGGGGCGGAGCGTCCGGCTGGCGAGGGCGGCGCTACACCAGTGGGAGGAGCCCTGCATAAGCGGCGCTGATCCTTCCCGCGGGAGCGGCACGGTATTCTTTTCTGGATGTGTGATGAGGTGCGTTTTCTGCCAGAATCACGAGATAAGCGCCGGAGGAAAGGGGAAGGACGTCAGTACGGAGCGGCTTTCGGAGATATTCCTCGAATTACAGGAGCAGGGAGCCTATAACATAAACCTCGTGAATCCCACGCACTTCGTGCCGCAGATAATGCGGGCGCTGGATATGGTTAAGAATCGGCTGAATATTCCGGTGGTGTACAACAGCGGAGGCTATGAGCGTGTTGAAACGCTCCGGGCGCTGGAGGGGTACGTTGATATCTGGCTGCCGGACGTTAAGTACTTCTCGGACGAGCTGGCGCAGGAGCTTTCGCAGGCTCCGGGATATTTCGATACCGCGATGAGCGCGGTGGAGGAAATGCTCCGCCAGACAGGTAAACCGGCGTTCGCGCCGGACGGTATGCTGAAAAGCGGGGTCATCGTGCGGCACCTTGTGCTTCCGTACCATTACCGGGATTCCGTTGAGGTCATCTCCCGCGTGGGGGAGCGCTTTGGAAAAGACGTGCTGTTCAGCCTGATGAGCCAGTACACGCCGTTTTACAAAGCTAAGGAGATGCCGAGGCTCAACCGCCGGATCACGACATTCGAGTACCGCAAGGCGCTGGATGCGGTTTACGCGGCGGGTCTGGAGGGTTTCATGCAGGAACGGAGTTCCGCCAAGGAGGAATACACCCCGGATTTCGACCTCAGCGGAATTTAATTTGTGTAACTTGTTACATAAATCTTCTAAATCCCCTTTACAAAATTGCTTTTTTGTGGTAAAGTATAATAAGTAAAAATATTATCTTCAGGGAGAAAGAAAATGACTGGATTTGAAGAACTTAACCTTGGCATAGACGGCGACAGTATCACGGCCGGCGAGCAGTGGAGCTGGCATGTCTATAAGAATCTTAATATGAAGTCCCACAGCAACGTTGCAGTGGGGAGCTCCGTATGGTACAAGAGGACCGTGGAGTGCGGCGGGAAGACCGTCACCACGCAGGATTACGGCGCGGCTGACTTCGCTGGTATAAGCGACGGCTGGGAGCCCACCGATGACGCGGATGAAATGCAGAAGCGCATGAACAACTGCGCTGTGGTACATATCCAGAGATTCCTCGCGGAGTACAGGAGCGGGAATTTCCCGAAGCCTGACATTTTCGCGTTCGCAATGGGGACCAACGACCTCGCGGAGTTTATCGGCGACCCCGACAAGGCGCTCACTGGAAAGGAACTTTCCGGCAATGAGAACATCGACCTGTTCACTGAGGCTGGAGCCGCACGATGGTGCATTCAGACCATTCAGGAGAACTTCCCGGAGTGCCGCGTGTTCGTTATGACGCCTATCCAGACCGCTACCCCGGAGCACAATCAGAAGATAGAAAAGACCATCGAATGCCTGCGCAGGATATGCAGGGGGCTTTCGGTACAGGTCATTGACGCATACAGCGGAAGCGGGATCTGTGAGAAGTTCGAGGTCATCGGCGCAAGAGGGAAGTATCTCAAGGACGGACTGCACCCTGACGTTGAGGGTCAGACCCTTGAGGGCGCATTCGCGACCAAGGAGATACGCAACAACTATTTCTGAGAGGTAAACAATGGAATTTCCGGCAGAACTGCGCGGTGAAATAGAGCGGCTTTTATCCGGCGAGAGCACTGAAAAGCTGACCTCCGCGGCGGAGGGGCTTTCCAGAAGATACCGCGAGAACAGCGGCACCGGAAGAAGCCTTGCCGCCAGCCGCCGCGATATCCTGGCGTATGCGGCGGTGAGAATGCCCGCGACTTTCGGGGCTGTTTCAAAGGCGCTGGAGCTTTCGCTGGAGTGTATACCGGAGGGATCCGGATTCTCCTCATTGCTCGATGTCGGCTCGGGAACCGGCGCGGCGAGCCATGCGGCTTACGCGCTGACGGGCTGCGGCAGCGTCACATGCGTTGAGCGGGAGCCGGAAATGATCTCGGTCGGCAGCCAGCTTACGGAGCTCTGCGGAGTTCCGGCGGTGTGGAAGCGCGGAGACATCACGGCAGGTCTTGACGAAAAGGCGGAGCTGGTCATCTGCTCCTACTGCCTGAACGAGCTGAGTGCAAACGCCCGGAGATCCGCCGCAGAGCGGCTGTGGAACAGCACTGAACGGCTTCTGCTGATAGTGGAGCCGGGCACTCCGGAGGGGTTTGCGAATATTCTTGCCGCGCGGGAACGCCTGGTGGAGCTGGGGGCGCATATCGCGGCTCCCTGTCCGCAGGAGGGCGCGTGCCCTATGGAAAAGGGCGACTGGTGTCACTTTACCGTAAGGGTAGCGAGGAGCAGGCTCCACAAACAGCTGAAAGGCGGAGATGTCCCGTATGAGGACGAGAAATTCTGCTTTATCGCGGCTTCGCGGGAGGCTGTACAGCCGTGCGCGGCGAGAGTACTGCGCCATCCGCGTATAGACAGCGGCAGGATAACGCTCAGGCTGTGTACGCCTGACGGCACGGAGGAGCGCATGGTCACAAAGAAGAGTCCCCAGTTCAAGGCGGCGCGGAAATCAGACGCCGGGGACAGCTTTAACTAATGGTATCAGGGCGTAAGCGCCTGAATATAATTACAAATGAATTTCACAAACAGGAGGGTATTACAATGTTTAAGAAAGCAGCAGCGCTGTTGATCAGCGCAGTTATCATGGCGTCGTCGTCAGCGGTCGCATTTGCTGAGAGCGCACCGGTGCAGACCGTTGTATGCGAGCAGGAGCTCGGAGCTTCCGCGGCAAAGGTATGGGACGGCAAGGCAAAGCTGGAAGCCGGCAAGAGATACGTCCTCAAGAAGAGCGCAACTATCACTACGGCGCTGACTATCCCCAAGGGAACCACCCTCACGCTGAACAAGGGTGCAAAGCTCACAATTGGCAAGAAGGGCAAGCTTACGGTTAACGGAACGCTTACCGCAAAGGCTGGCTCCACCATTGCCGTATCCGGAAAGCTGGCGCTCGGCAAGACCGCAAAGGCGACATTCGGCGGCAAGCTGACAGTAAACAAGAGCGGCGCGGTTTCCGGAACTCCCAAGAGCGTTAAGCTCGGCAAGAGCGCGGCAGTCACCGTAAACGGCAAGAACACCTGCAAGAAGCTCGCAGCTCTGCTTGCGTCCACCGACACCACTGCACAGGATAAGAAGGATATCGAGGCGGTTCTCAACAGCTTCATCAAGGATTTTGCTTCCGGTGATATCACAAGCGCCCTCAAGAGCGTATATCCCGAGCAGTATGTTGACGAGCTCAACGAGGCGTTCAAGGCTTACGGCATGACCCTTGACGAGTTCTTTGCGGCTTCCTATGACCAGATGCTGGCGGAGTACGGCATTACAGCTTCCGATATCCAGAACAACATAGACAAGGCTTCCGTGGTTGTTACAAAGCTGACAGACTACACCAAGGACATGACCGATGACGAAAAGGCTGTATTCGACGGCTGCGGCGACATCACCAAGGCATACATCGCTGATGTGACCGGATACGTTGACGGCAAGGCTCAGGATGACGCTTCTGCGCAGATAAAGGTCGCTAAGGTAGCGGGCAAGTGGTACATCTGCGGTTAAGCGATGATAGATGTTATCGTTGTACTGACCGGCGGCGCGGAGTTTTCTCAGGCGGAGAAGCACCTCGGCTGTGTTTCGGCGCTCCGCCGGAACAGGATAGCGAAGAAGCGCTCTGACGAGGATAAACTGCTGTCGCTGACAGCCGGGCTTCTTTTGTCGCTGGAGCTCAGCCGGAGAACTGGGATCCCGCGGGAAAGGCTCCGGTATGAGCACGGCAGCTTCGGCAAGCCGTACCTTGTGGGGAGTGACCTGCAATTTTCGCTGTCGCACACAAGGGGCGCGGTCTGCGCGGCTTTCTCGGATAACGGGGAGGTCGGTGCGGATATCGAGAGCGTCTCACGCCGTGTGAGCGAGGGGCTTTATGCCCGGGTGCTCGGCGAAAACGAGCGCCCGCTCGTGCATTCCGGCGAGGATTTCATACGGCTGTGGGTGCAGAAGGAAGCATTCCTGAAGCGGCTGGGAACCGGCATAGCCAGCGACCTCCGCGGTGCGGATACCACGCTGATGAAGGACACCGCGGTGTTTTCCGCCGGTGAGTTTCTCGTTGGCGTATCCGGAAAGGGCGCTGAAAATGCGGCAATACGCACAGTTTCGCTCGATGAACTGCTGGCACAGTATGATGTATAGGTAACATTTAACAGAAGAAAGCTGCCTGTTTTGGGCAGCTTTTTTGCATATACTGGTAATTTGGGCTAAAAAAATCGTCAAAAGGTTGACAATTCAGAAGAAATGTTATATAATATAAAAGGTTTTCAGAGTAAGGGGTGTTTTGTGCCCTGTCCATCTGATGACCGGAGAGAGTTTATATGGGCTGTGAAGTCAGCCCGCACGATTATATTGGAGGATAAAAGAAATGAAATTCACAAAGATCATCGCAGCGTTTGCAGCTGCGGCTGTTGCGGCAAGCGCAGCTTCTTTCTGCGTATCCGCAGAGGAGAACGAGCCTGCCGGCTATGTTTACTTCACCGCTGAAAAGTCAACCATCGGTCAGGGCTTCACAGTAGAGCCGACAAAGGTTCCCTTCTATGAGGGCGACACAGGTCTCGATGTTGTTGAGAGAGCGGCTGAGGTACTTACCGAGGAAACTGACTACGGCGCATACATCACAGCATTTGCTGACGAGGATATCGATACCACCGTTCCCGAGGAGATCCAGGCAGTTTGCCCTGATATGACCGGCAGAACACAGGAGGGATACCTCAGCAACTACGATTATACCGCAGAGAGCGGCTGGAGCTACTTCATCAACGACGACTACGCACAGGTAGGCATCGGCGACTATGTTCCCACAGACGGCGATGTGCTGCGTTTTGCATTCACAGTATACGGCTACGGCGCTGATCTCGGCGTTGACAACTCCTCCTGGGGCGGAGCTGCTGCGCTGGTTCCCGCGACCAACAAGGCTGAGCTCATAAGACTCTGCGCAGAGCTCAAGGACGTTGAAACTGACGATGAGGCTTTCCAGTATGTTTACACAGCAGCTATGGAGGCTCTTGCGATCTATAATGTTCCGCAGGAAGAGATAGACAACGCTGTTGCAGGTCTCACAAATGAGATCGCAGTCCTTGCTCCTGTTACAACAGAGGAGACCGCTGACGCTGACGTTACTGCTGAAAGCGATACCGCTGAGGCAGACGTTTCTGCTGATTCCACCAAGGGCTCTCCTTCCACCGGCGTTGAGGGCGTTGCTGTTGCATTCGCAGTTGTTCTTCTCGCAGGCGCAGGTATTGCACTTAGCAAGAAGCAGTAATCAATGAAACGGTTTATCCGAATATTCACGGCGGTCTGCATGGCTATCTTTCTGGCGGTGCAGACCGCTTTTTCCGCGGCGGCAGAGAATTCCGGCTGGATTCCCGCGGCAGATGAGTGCTTTGGCTGGCTGGCCACACAACGCGGTGCGGAGGATTTCTGGGACGGTCTGGAGTACAAGAGCGCGGACTGGTCGGTGTACTGCCGCGCGAAGCTTTACGGCGCGGAGGGCTCAGCGCACTATATCTCCACGGCTCGGCAGAGATTGCAGGAGCTCGCTGAGACGGGCGGCTTCGTGAAGCCCACGGACTTTCAGCGGCTCGGGATAATCCTTGCGGCGCTCGGGGCTGACGGGTCGCAGGCGGCGGAGCTTGGGGCCTATAACAACTCGCAGCTGGGAAGACAGGGATTCAACGCGTATATCTGGGCGCTGATCGCGATAAATGTCACAGGGGCAGAACAGCCTGAAAACGCGTTCAATACAGCGGAGAGCCTTACGCAGTACATTATTTCGCAGCAGCATGAGGACGGCAGCTTTGCCCTTTTCGGGGACGCCGGAGACGTGGATATCACGGCGGCTGCGGTGTACGCGCTGGCGGCTTCTGATGTGCCGGGCGCGCGCGAATCTGCACAGCGGGGTGCGGACTGGCTGGCGGCAATAGACGGGATGTACTGCTCCATGGGTACGCCGACATGTGAAAGCACGGCCCAGGCGGTCATAGCCTACTGCGCTGTCGGAATGACAGAAAAGGCGCAGGAGGCAGCGGAGCAGCTCCGGCAGTATCAGCGTGACGGCGGGGGCTACGCACACCTGCTTGACGGGGAAGTAAACGGGCTTGCAACAGTCCAGACCCTGGAGGCATTCACGGCGCTTGAGCTTTCCGGGCGCGGCGAGGCGCTGTTTTCCGCCGCGGGCAAGCTCCCGGAAAAGGCTCAGGAGACTGCGCAGACAACTGTCGAAAGTTCCGCGGAGCCTGCCGTGGATATCCCTCCGGAGAATAATGCCGGCGGACTTTCAGGCGGACTGATAAAGCTGATCATATCAATAATTTCCGGAATTGCCGCGGCAGTCTGTTCAGTCTGTTTTGTGATCAGGAGAAAAAAGGCGCTTATTCCGGCGGCTGTGGCGCTCGCAGCGGTGTGCGGAGGCGTGTGGCTGCTGAATATCCGGTCTCCGGAGGAGTACTATTCTGGTGGTAATGACGGCACGCTGCTTGTGGAGATATCCGCAGAATGTACCACGGTGCTCGGGAAAATGGACAGCATAGACAGCGCCGTGAATCCTCCGGAGCTTATCCCGGCGGACGGCGTTGTGATAAGCCGCTGCGAGGTCTCGCTTCCGGAGGGAGCAACGGCGTTTGACGCGCTTATCGAGGCTGCGCGGCAGCAGCGCGTGAGAGTGGATTATACCGGGGCAAGCTCCATGGGGACTTATGTCAGCGGAATTGGCGGGATATACGAGTTCGGCTTCGGCGGGCTGAGCGGCTGGATGTACCGTGTGAACGGCGATTTCCCGGATGTTTCGTCTGCCGATATAACGCTTGAACCCGGCGATGTCGTGGAGTTTGTATATACCTGCGACCTCGGTCATGATGTGGGAGAAAATTACACGGAGCCTTGATGTAATCCGTTTCACAATCTGTATTTTGCACAAATATTCCGGAGAATTTTTGTTGAAAGCGTATGCCTTAAAATGCCGGTTGCTGCTTGCAAATAGAGCTGAAATATGATATAATTTAATAGAATCATATGGCATAGTGCGCAGGGGAGAATGTGCGTATGCCTTTCAGAGTACTAGGAGGAAAACCAAATGACATCTGCCACAGTAAACAACGGTGTTGCAGCAAAGCAGCCGCTGAGCCACAAGACGGTTGGCATCGGCATGATCGCTTTCGCTGTGATCGAAGCTGTTGTTACGTTCTTTATGGTGATGAAGCCGCTTTTCATCAACCCCGTATACGCACAGTGCGCTGCCTACAACGAAGAGGGCAAGGCTTGTATTGTAAAGCTTTTCGGCAAGACTTTCGCTTCCGAGGCTGAGATCGCAAATAACCAGATAATCCTTTCCCTTTGGGATACTATCGTAAACATTGCGCTGATCTACATTGTTATCACTGGCATTCTGGCACTGCTCGCAGTCTGCTACTACAAGGGCTTTGCATTCGCTAAGTCCTATCTTATCGCGGTGTTCGGTGCCAAGACCCTTATTGGTCTTGTTCCGGTTATCATTCCCTTTGCTAATTTCAGAAATTCCATGCGTGTTTTCGGCGCTGTTGACGCAGTCATCTGCTTTGCGGCGTGCGTTTACTGCATCATGCAGAGCGACATTGAGTATGCGGACGATATGCTCCTTACGCCTGAGCAGATCTCCGACATGAAGAAGCGCGGCATGACCGGCGGTATCTTCTTCCTGCTGACTGTTGCAGCCTGCGTATTTGCCGCATTAGGCATGACAGCTTACGGCAACATCGGCAACTCCGGCGGAAACTGGTCCATCGTTATCGGCTGGCTCAGCGATACCGGAATCGCACAGGGCACTGTTCTCATGCTGGTTATGGCGGCTGCACTCGTTGGAGCTATCACCTATGTGCGCGAGGGCGAGTGGGCTATGATCTACTTCTTCTCTTTCGGCGCCGCTATCACAGTTACCAACCTCATCGGGGTCATCTTCAGATTCCTCTGGGTAGTTAAGACCTACAACCCCATGAAGGCGCTTGCAAGATCCGGCGACGCTGACGCTACCGAGTGGCTCGGCTCCAACGGAATGACCTCCCGCTGGTGGATGGCTACGATCTTCCTTATTCTGTCTTTCGTTGCTGCCGCTGTACTGACTGTTATGGCGTTCGGCAAGATAAAGAGCAAGCTCACATTCCACATCACTGAGGCTGAAAAGAAGCCGGCTATCGCTGTTCTTATCGGCTGCGGCTCCATCGTTCTCAGCTTTGTGCTGACAATGATCGCTGTCCTCATGTGGGATAAGCAGCACTATACTGCTATCACACTCGGCGCTATGGACTATATGTACTTCATTGCTTACGGCGGTATCACACTGTTCCTTGCTATCGCGATGTGGTGCGGTTACAGCTTCACCAAGTTCGGAACGCTTGCACTTTACCTGATGATCGCTTCCTGCAACTTCTCCACTATCTTCACAGTATTCGGCGAGAGAAGCACAAAGGTTGCAAACTCCATTGCAGAGCGCGATGCAGCTATCGCACAGGGTCTGACCGAGATCCCCCGCGTATTCAGGGGCAATAATTACATAATCTGCGGCGTACTGTTCATACTTTCAGTTATTGCGTGCCTCGCTATTATAGCGGTGTTCGTTGTAAAGGAAGTAAACAACTATATGTACCAGAAGCGCTTCTCATAATGGTCGCCTGAACTTAATAGTTTATAAAGCGCTGCCGAAAGGCGGCGCTTTATTTTGTCTCCCGAGTTCCCCCTCACAATTTTAGGTGACAGAATTAGTGCGCCGACCCGCTGTGAATTGCTTTTTTCTGAGAAAAAATTTGGTTCACCTATTGCCAAAGAGCGGGAAATGTGCTATACTAAATATGAATACAGTGTAACCGCGGAATGCGGATACACAGCCGGAAAACGGCATATAAACAGGGAAAATATATTTAAAGGAGAGGATCATTGAAATGAAACTCAGCAAGAAGATAATTGCCGCAGCGCTTACAGGCTGCATGGCTGCCGGTTCTGTTCAGGCATTCCTGCCGCTGACAAGCTATGCTGCGAACACAAATTACAGCAGCAAGGATTCGGTATGGCTCTATAATGAGAAGCTTTTCTATGGCTCTGGCGAGACCGAGCCTAATGCAAACTTCATAAAGGCGCTCAAGAATGCGACCGGAGTGAAGGACTACACAGATATCACATTCGGAGACCTTGAAAAGGTGACAGCACTTAACCTGAGCGGCATAGGTCTGGAGTATATTCCGCAGATCATCGAATATATGCCCAGATTGAAGACCCTCGACCTGTCCAAGAACAAGCTGCGCAGCGGCTCTATCAGCGGAGTTGACCTGTCCGAGTGCGCTCTGCTCACCAATGTTGACCTGAGCTATAACTTCCTGACATCGGTTCCTGCATGGTATACAGCGCTCAATATTCCTACGAAGAATATCTCCTATAACCTGATCAATTCCACTAATCAGCGCAAGCTGACTGTCACCCCGAACGTATATTACTTCGGCGTCGGTGATTCCCTCAATGATAAGGAACTCAACGCGTTCAAGGACAAGGTGCTGTCCACAGTGACGCTCAACGATGGCAACAAGCTGCCGGAGTATTTCTATGACGCAGCTCTGCCCACCTATAATATCCCGGACAGCGAGAAGAACAACGTCAACTACCTCAAGAATGAAAATATCGAGGTGGATCTTGATGTTTCCTCCTATATCAAGGATGGTTATATCAACAAAGCGGGCACTGTTACAGGTACTGTGTCCCTGTTTGTGGCAGGCTCCAGCAGCAACCCTAACATCAAGTGCGAGTTCACAGTTTACTTCCTGGACGGAAGCGACCCCACTACCGCAAAGGTACGTCTTGAGGCCCTTATTGCAGAGTGCGATAAGTACACACAGGATACATACACCGGTCCGAGCTGGACGGTATTCTCCAATCAGCTCAAGACTGCCAAGACTATCCTGGAGTACAACAAGAACGACAACGATATGCTTCAGAGTGCCTATGACAGCCTGGCTGAAGCAAAGAAGCAGCTTGTTGAGGGCGTGAATACCGGCACCAAGAAGACTCTGAACGATCTCCTTGCGATCGCTAAGACTTACAAGGAAGCTGATTATACCACAGAGAGCTGGCAGGCTATGGCGGCGGCAATCACCCTGCTGACCGACGCCAGCAAGAATACGGCCACCACGCTTGATGACGCCAACAAGGCGGTAAAGGCGTTCCAGGACGCGCAGAACGGCCTGGTTCCCACCAAGCAGACAGATCCCGAGGTAATTCCGAAGAGCGAGTTTGAGGCTGTCTACGGCGAAAACAAGAGCGTTACCGCTTCAGGCTCAACACGCGCAGGCTACAAGTACAGCTGGAACTTTATCGGAACCGATGTTACAAAGCCCGCTGATTTCGACCCGGTAGTAAGCTACGAGTCCAAGAACGAGGAGGCTATCCGCTTTGAAGTCGGCAACGCAAGCGACTATCACATATTCTCTTTCAAGGAGCAGAAGGCGTTCCCGGGTATAGGAAACCTGACCGCTGACGTTTCTGCTACCTATCAGAACGGCGTATACAGGCTGTACAAGTGGAACACATCCACCAAGAAGTCCGAGTTCATCAGGGAAGTTACCGTCAAGGACGGCTATGTTACGACGGCATTCAGCGAGGGCGGCGATTACTTCATAAGCTCCGTTGTTCAGAATTTTGAGATGATCTCCTCAAACTTCAACATCAATCACGACAAGCGTACAATTACAGCGGGCTTCAAGAAGAAGTACACCGTTGCTGATTTCCGCAGCAATCTTGAAAACGGAAATGCTGTCAAGATCACGAACTCTGACGGTTCTGCCGTTACAGAAACACAGTACATTTCCACGGGTATGAGGGCGTCCGCTCCCAACAGCGACGCGGACTATACAGTTATAGTATCCGGAGATGTTGACGGCGATGGCAATGTTACGGCGCTTGACGCAGTAAATATCCTCAAGGCAGTTATTGGCGAGGTAACTCTTGACACCTACGAGAAGAAGGCGGCTGCCGATATCAACGGCGATGGCTGGGTAAGAGCAGACGACGCCGTGGCTATCCTGAAGTATATCGTAGGCATGGAATAAGCTCCTCGTCCGAATGGAGGGCGAATGAACACAAAGACCATTGCAGAAAACCGTGTCGTAAGGCATGAATACTTTATCGTAGAGAGCTACGAGGCTGGCATTGAACTTGCCGGCACCGAGGTGAAATCCATAAGAAACGGCGGAGTGAACCTCAAGGATTCATGGATATCAATAGACAACGGCGAGGCATTTATCCGCAATATGCACATCTCTCCCTATGAAAAGGGGAATATCTTCAACAAGGACCCTTACCGGGTGCGTAAGCTGCTTCTCCACAAAAAAGAGATACTCAAGCTGTTCGGTCAGGTGAAGCAGGGCGGCTATACGCTGATACCCATTTCGCTTTACTTCAAGGATTCCAGGGTAAAGGTCCAGGTCGGGCTGTGCAAGGGAAAGAAGCTCCATGATAAGCGTGACGACATGGCGAAGCGTGATGCAAGCCGTGAAATGGAACGCGCAATGAAGGAGCGCAACAGATAATCAATTCAAACGCCGCGGGTTCCGCGGCGTTTTTTTGTGCAATTATTCCGCAAATTCCCTTATATAGCACTATTTTTAGAGCAGAATATACTTTATTTGAAAAATATCGTGGTTTTGCGAAATAATTCTTGACATATCGGTTTTTTTAATATAAACTGTAAAGGGTCGCATCTAAAATACCTGCTTGAATGGAAATGTGACCCAAGGATAATATCCGGAGCATTATATAAAAGGAAGGTCAGCAGATGGAAAACATTATCAGCCTGCGAAATATCGTTGTGGAGTTCGATGGCGATCAGATCCTAAAGAATATTGATCTCGACATAAAGGACAAGGAGTTCGTAACTCTTCTCGGTCCTTCCGGCTGCGGAAAGACCACAACGCTGAGGATAATCGGCGGGTTCCTTACCCCTACCTCGGGCGATGTGCTGCTTGACGGCAAGAGGATAAACGATCTGCCTCCGCACAAGCGCGATGTAAATACGGTATTCCAGAAGTACGCCCTGTTCCCGCACCTCAACGTGTACGAGAATATCGCATTCGGACTGCGCATTAAAAAGGTCAGCGAAAAGGAGATAGTAAGGCGCGTTGGCGAAATGCTGGAGCTCGTGAACCTCACAGGCTTCGAGAGGCGCTCTATTCAGAGACTTTCAGGAGGTCAGCAGCAGCGCGTTGCGATAGCAAGGGCGCTTGTAAATCACCCGAAAATACTCCTGCTGGACGAGCCTCTCGGTGCGCTTGACCTGAAGCTCCGCAAGGAGATGCAGACCGAGCTGCGCAAGATTCAGCAGGCGCTGGAGCTCACGTTCGTTTACGTCACACACGACCAGGAGGAAGCGCTCACCATGAGCGACACTGTCGTTGTAATGAACGGCGGACATATTCAGCAGATAGGTTCCCCTATTGACATATACAACGAGCCGACAAACGCATTTGTCGCTGACTTCATCGGCGAGAGCAACATACTCAACGGCTGTATGCCGCAGGACTGCCTCGTGGAATTCGCAGGGAAGAAGTTTGAGTGCGTTGACAAGGGCTTCGGAAAGAATGAGACCGTTGACGTGGTTATCCGTCCGGAGGACGTAAAGGTGATACCCGCGGAGCAGGCTCAGCTCACCGGTATCGTGGAGTCCGTGGTGTTCAAGGGCGTTCATTATGAGATGACCGTGGACTGTGTTGACCGCAAGTGGCTGATACACTCCACAAAGGCGGAGCCGGTCGGCAGCGTTATCGGAATGGCTGTGGATCCCTATGACATCCATATCATGCACAAGTCCGGGCAGCCGGACGCTTATCCTGCGCTCATGGGAGGGGAAAAGCATGAGGAAGCTTAAAGTCTTTGCAACGCCCTATCTCATATGGATGGCGGTGTTTATAGTTGTTCCGCTGCTTATGGTGGCGTACTTTGCGTTCACAGATGAAGAGGGACATTTCACGATGGACTATATCGCCGGCGTAGGACAGTATGCGAATATATTCGTGCGCTCGATCTGGCTTGCCGTTATCGCAACAGTGATATGTCTTGTCCTTGCCTATCCGGTTTCCTTTATCCTGTCGAGAATGAAGAAGCATCATCAGGCAACAATGCTGATGATAGTGATGCTTCCGATGTGGATGAACTTCCTGCTGCGCACCTACGCGTGGATGACGCTGCTCGGCAATAACGGCATAATCAACAATATCCTCGGGTTCTTCGGGCTCGGGCCGTTCAAGCTTATAAATACGGAGGGCGCGGTCGTGCTCGGCATGGTATATAACTACCTGCCCTTTATGATACTGCCTCTGTATTCCGTTATGGTCAAGATAGATAAGAGCCTAATAGAGGCGGCATCAGACCTCGGCTGCAACCCCGTGAAGATACTTTTCCGGGTGATCGTTCCGCTGTCCGTTCCGGGCATTATGTCCGGAGTTACGATGGTGTTCGTTCCGGCGATCAGTACGTTCATTATTTCGAGAATGCTGGGCGGCGGCTCCAACCTGCTTATCGGCGACCTTATCGAAATGCAGTTCCTTGGCAATTCCTATAATCCGCACCTCGGCGCGGGAATATCCCTGGTGCTGATGGTCATAATCCTTGTGATAATGACGCTGATGAACCAGTTCAATCCTGACGATCAGGTTCTGATTTAATGCGGAGGTGTCTTAGATGAAAACTTTTTCCAAGGTCTATATGGGACTTGTCCTGATGTTCCTGTATGTGCCTATATTCGTGCTGATCGTGTTCTCGTTCAATGAAACTAAGAGCCGCTCGGTATTCAGCGGTTTCACGCTTGACTGGTACGCCAAGCTGTTCCGCAACGAGGTGATAATCTCCTCGCTGATAAACACACTGATAATCGCGGTCATCGCCAGCATAGCGGCGACCGTCCTCGGAACGCTTGCCGCTATCGGCATAAATTCCATGCGAAAGGTGCCGAAGGCTGTCGTAATGAACATCACGAATATGCCTATCGTAAACCCTGAGATCGTCACCGGTGTGTCGCTTATGCTTCTGTTCGTGTTCTTTGCAGCAAGAATGAACCTGGAGTTCGGCTTTGTGACCCTCGTTATCGCGCATATCACATTTGATGTTCCGTATGTTATCCTCAACGTAATGCCGAAGTTCCGCCAGATGGACCCCAATCTGTTCGAGGCGGCGCAGGATCTCGGGTGCAGCCCGTTCACAGCACTGCGTAAGGTGATTCTTCCGGAGATAATGCCGGGTGTTGTCAGCGGATTCCTGATGTCGTTCACGTTCTCGCTTGACGATTTCGTAATAAGCTACTTCACCAGCGGCTCGACCTCGCAGACGCTTCCTATAACCATTTACTCCATGACCCGCAGGAAGATCTCCCCGGAGATAAACGCGCTGTCAACGATAATTTTTGTCGTTGTTGTAATAGTTCTCGTAGTAAAGCACATCATCGAAACCAGGCAGGAGAGAATCAACAGAGCAAACGGGGGCGATGAGGGATGAACGTTATATTCAAAAGACTGAGCGCCTTCCTGTGTGCGGCGGCTGTGATAGGGCTTTCCGGCTGTACGGCAGCTGTATCGGCTTCTGACGGCACAGCCGAGGCGGAAACAGAGGAATCCGAGGCGCAGACCCTCACAGTGGAAGATCTGGATTACTATACCCGCTTCAAGGGGCAGGATATTTCGATAAACGTCTATAACTGGGGCGAGTACATCTGCACCGGCGCAGACGAGGGCACGCTGAATGTCAACGCGGAGTTCACAAAGCTCACCGGAATAAAGGTGAACTACACGAACTACGCCACCAACGAGGAGCTTTACGCGAAGCTGAAGGGCGGCGGAGCAAGCTATGACGTCATAATCCCGTCCGACTACATGATCTCCAAGATGATAAAGGAGGACATGATACAGCCGCTGGATTTCGACAATATCCCGAACTTCAGGTACATCATGCCGAGCTTTGTGGACCCTGCCTACGACCCGGAGAATGCATATTCCGTGCCGTACACATGGGGAACTGTCGGACTCATATACAACACCACGCAGATAGATATCCCGAAAGAGGACATCGACTGGGATATACTGTGGAACGAGGATTATGCCGACCAGATACTGATGTTCGACAATCCCAGGGACGCATTCGCGATAGCCGAGATAATGATGGGCTATTCCCTGAACACCGAGGACAAGGACGAGCTCACCGCCGCGGCAAACAAGCTCAAGGAGCAGAAAAGCGTAGTTCAGGCGTACGTCATGGACGAGATATTCGACAAGATGGCGGCGAATGACGCGTGGATAGCCCCGTATTATGCTGGAGACGCGCTGACTATCCTTGACGAAAACGAGGATCTGGATTTCGCAGTTCCCAAGAGCGGTACCAACCTGTTCATTGACGCAATGTGCATTCCGACCGGTGCAAAGCAGAAAGAAGCCGCCGAGATGTATATAAACTTCATGTGCGAGCCGGATATAGCCTATGCGAATATCGACTATATCTGCTATTCCACGCCGCACAGCGCCGCCTACGAAATGCTTGACGAGGAGACCCGTGAGAATCCGGTGTCATATCCCGGGGACGAGTACCTTGACGAGCACACGACCATTTTCGTGAACCTATCCGATGAGGCGAACCTGCAAATGCAGACCCTCTGGACAGAGATGAAGTCCGCGGAGAACCAGAACACCAACCTATGGCTGGTGCCGACATTCCTGCTTTTGTGCCTGGGACTGATAATATTCACGCTTATACGGCGGTATATAAAGAAAAAGAAAGACATCTATTAAAAGGTCACCTCTAAAAACCTCGTTTGAATGAAAATATGTATAGCACACCGCCTGCTTCTGTCAACGAGCGAAATTTCTGATGCGACGGCGTCCATGCCGTCGCCCGGTTATTTCGCTCTGCAACATCGTGTTGCACCTCCTCGTAAGGCATACAGCCTTACTTCGTCGGCTTTCCTCGCATTCGGCGCACTCTACCCATTTTCCTTTTTCAAACCGGTTTTTAGAGGTTCCCAAAAAATACTGGAGGTGCGATCGTCCTGACTGCACCTCCATGCTTTTATTTTTTTCTTCTTTTAAGCGCAGATATCGACCTCATCAGCGCTTTTCTGATGTCCTCATCGGAGTATTCTTTGTCGGGCTCAGGCGGAGCTTCATGTGGCGCAGCCTTTTCCTCTGCCATATCTGCCGCCGTGGGAGCCGGCTGAAGGTCCGCGCTGTAATATTCCAGGGCCTCGGCGGTGAGCTGCGAGGAAAGCTCCTCGCGCTGACCGGGCGTCATTGCCTGGTTCAGATAGCATACGTCATTCAGCAGCCGCTGCAATTCCCGCTTGTTAATGAAGCAGTCAGAAATGCGAATGCATCTTCCGGCGTTTATCATAAGCTCGTCGTCAAAGGGGGATTCATAGCTCGGGATGATTTCCGTGCCCTCTATCTCGCTGTAAAAGAGCTGGACGGCGCTTTCGTCAAGCATTATCACCATGCGGTCCTCAAGGAATGCGATACCGGAGCTTCCGCTGCCGTCAGGGGATGTATCTATCACGCCCGCAGTTTCCTCCGGAGGGGCAAAGCTGCAATAACGTGCGCCGTTGGAGCGTCTGGTTATCTTTCCGACAGCCAGCTGTACCGTGTCGCGGAGCGTCATTTCTCCTCGCCTCCGGTAAGGGTGCCGCCGTTGTCCAGCAGCGAGTGCTTGATGTCCCAGAGCTTCTGTGAGAGGTCAACGTAGTAGTTGTGCGGGTTGTCGAATCTCAGCACCTCGTCCCAGAGGGTGTCTATCTGCTGTGCGCAGTAGGCGCGTATTTCCTCGAGCGACGGCTTTTTGTAGACCAGCTCGCCGCCCCTGAATATCTGCACCTGAAGTTCCCGGGCAGTGAAATCAGTTACGCGTTTTTTCTTCCATGTGAAATCCGGGTCAAAAATAGTGAGCGGTCTGCTGTCGTCTATCACTTCGTCATAAACGCAGAGCTGGTCGGCGATCGCTTTGCCGTTTTCGCGGCTGTATAGGCGGTACAGCTTCTTGTAGTGCGGGTTGGTTATCTTGCTGACGTTCTCGGATATCTTGATTTTCGGGGTAATAACGCCGTTTTCCTCTACTGCCGCAAGCTTATACACTCCGCCGAATACCGGCTCGCTGCTTGCAGTTATCAGCCTTTCGCCAACGCCGAAAAGGTCGATTTTCGCGCCCTGATTCAGCAGGTCGGTGATTATTCTCTCGTCAAGGCTGTTGGAGGCTACTATCTTGCAGTCGGGATAGCCCGCCGCGTCAAGCATTCTGCGCGCTTCACGGGAGAGATACGCGATATCTCCGGAATCCAGGCGAATGCCGCAGGGGCGCTTTCCGAGGGGCTTCAGCACGTTGTCGAACGCCTTTATCGCGTTGGGGACTCCGCTTTTCAGCACGTTATATGTGTCCACAAGCAGCGTTGAGGAGTCCGGGTAGGTGCGGCAGTAGCTCTCAAAGGCTTCAAGCTCCGTGTCGAACATCTGGACCCAGCTGTGCGCCATAGTTCCGGTGGCAGGAACGCCGTACATCTCATCCGCGAGGACGCAGGCTGTTCCGGCACAGCCGCCGATATACGCTGCCCTTGCGCCAAGGACTGCGCCGCTTGCCCCCTGCGCCCGGCGTGAGCCGAACTCCGAGATCGCGCGTCCCTGAGCCGCGCGTACTATCCTGTTCGCCTTTGTGGCAATAAGAGACTGGTGATTTATCAGCAGGAGGAGCATGGTCTCCACTAGCTGAGCCTGAATCGCGGGAGCGCGTACGGTTATGAGCGGCTCCGAGGGGAACACCGGTGTTCCCTCCGGAACTGCCCAGATATCGCCGGTAAATTTGAAATTCCTCAGATAATCGAGAAAATCCTCGCTGAATATCTTCTTTGTGCGCAGGTAGCTTATATCCTCTTCAGTGAAACGGAGCCCATGAATATAGCTGATGACCTGCTCCAGACCGGCGCAGATTGCGTATCCGCCGCCGTCCGGGACCCTGCGGAAAAATACGTCGAAGTAGGCGATCCTGTCCGCGTGTTTTGTCCGGAAATATCCGTTGCCCATTGTAAGCTGGTAGAAATCGCACAGCATGGTGCAGTTCTGTTCGGTTATCATTTTATGCTCCTTTCACCTGATGAAATGACGCGCACTCACGCGTCTGATTTATGCTTAGCTATATTCAGCATTTTCCCAGTTATCTGTATCTTGCGATGTAGGGGTTGTTTTCGCGCTCGTAGTCAAGCGTTGTGGTGCTTCCGTGCCCGGGGTATATATTGTAGTCCCCGGGAAGCTTCGCGATTTTTTCCAGGCTGTCCAGCATATCCCGCGTGCTCCCTGAGAAGCCGTCGGTCCTGCCGACGCCCATACAGAATACCACATCTCCGCAGAATACCGCCTGCCCGTCTCCGCTGTCGAGGAACAGCAGACAGCTTCCCGCGGTGTGTCCGGGAGCCGCCATTACCCGGAATTTCAGCCCTTCGGCCGTGAATTCCTCGCCGTCTGAGAACAGTTTATCCGGCTTTATCGGGGAAAATTCCACCGGCATGAAGTCCGCCCAGCTTTTGGCGGCGCTGGAGTACATCTGTTCGTCCGGGGCGCTGGCAAAAATCTTCGCGCCGGTTTTCCGCTGAAGCTCGGAGGCTCCCGCGAAATGGTCGTAATGACCGTGAGTGATAACGATAGTCCCGAGGGAAAGCCCGTGGGTGTTCAGGAACATTTCCACCTCTGTGACGGAGGCAGGGTCTATAACCACGGCGCGGCCGTCCTCTCCGGGAATGATGTAGCAGTTGGTCTGGAGCGCTCCCAGCGGGAGCTGATATATCTGCATACGACCTCCTTTACTGTTTTCCGGTACGTTCTACCGAGATAACGCCCGGGATCTTCTGGAGCCTTGCCATGACGTTTGAAAGCTGTTCCATTCCGGCTATCTCAACGGTTACAACCAGGCTCATGTTGCCGTTTTTCAGGTGGTGGGCGTTCATCTCGTGGAGCGGGATATGGTTGGTGGCTATCGCAGTGGTTATATCAGCGAAAATGGTTATCCTGTCCTCGGCGACAACATCTATTGTTGCGCGGTAGGTGGAGTCGTCAAGACCTGCCCAGCTCGCCTTTATCCAGCGGTCCTTATTGTCTGGGTTGTCCATGTTGTTGACAACGTTTATGCAGTCCTGCTTGTGGATAGAAACGCCGAAGCCGCGGGTGACGAACCCGATTATGGGGTCTCCGGGGAGCGGGTTGCAGCACTGCGCGAACTTCACGAGGCAGTTGTCCACGCCCTCGATGATGATACCCTTGCTGCGGGAGCGGCGGTTGTTCTCGCTGATAGCCTCTGCCGGGTCGGAGGCTGCCGCCTGTACAGCCTGCTGCTCCTTATGGTTGCGCAGCTGCTCCTCCTTTATGCGCTGGACTATCTTGGACATGGAGACGCCGCCGTAGCCTATCGCGGCGTACAGGTCGTCCACAGAGCCGAGTCTCTGGCGCTGGGCGGCAGACTGAAGCAGCTCAGGGGTGATCGCGATGCCGTTGCGCTTGAATTCGTGCTCCAGCTCTTCTTTGCCGCGCTCGATATTTTCGTCGCGGCATTCCTTCTTGAACCAGCTGCGTATCTTGCTCTTTGCCTCGGTGGTGCGGGCGATTTCCAGCCAGTTCCTGTTAGGGCCGTAATTCTGCGAGCCGGAGGTGAGTATCTCAACGATATCGCCGGTTTTTATCTGGTAATCGAAGCTTACCATTCTTCCGCCGACCTTTGCGCCGGTCATCTTGTTTCCGACCTGCGTGTGTATCGAGTAGGCGAAGTCCAGAACCGTTGCGCCCATCGGAAGTGAGATTACATCGCCCTTTGGCGTGAATGCGAACACCTCGTCCGGGGCGAGGTCGGTCTTTATCGCGTCCGCGATAGCTTCCACATCGTCCGCTTCCTGCTGGCGCTCGAGGAGCTGCCGTATCCAGTCGAAGCGCTTTTCTCCCGAGACATTGCCGGAAATGCCCGCCTTATACTTCCAGTGGGCGGCAACGCCGTACTGCGCGGTGTTGTGCATCTCCACGGTGCGTATCTGCACCTCGAATGGGATACCCTCGCGCCCTATTACAGTGGTATGAAGCGACTGGTAGCGGTTCGGCTTAGGGGTAGCGATATAGTCCTTGAAGCGGTAGGGTATCGGGCGGAACATATCGTGGATAACGCCGAGCACGTTGTAGCATTCGATGACCGACTGCACGATGACGCGCACCGCATAGATGTCGTATATCTCGTCAAAGCGCTTGTTCTTGACGTAGACCTTTTTGTATATGCTGTAAATGGACTTCACGCGCCCCTCGATTATCGGGGCGGGCTTTATGTCGGAAATGCGCTCTCTTATGCGCTTCTTTATGCTCTCGATGAATGCGTCGCGTTCTTCCTTGTGGAGGGCTATCTGCTCCTCTACCTCCTTGCAGCCGTAGGGGTCGAGGTAGTGTATGGCGATGTCCTCCATTTCCTCCTTGACGTCGCTCATACCAAGGCGGTGGGCTATCGGGGCATAGAAGTTCATTGTCTCAAGGGAGGTCTTGCGCTGCTTTTCGGGAGGTCTTGCCGCAAGCGTGCGCATATTGTGAAGGCGGTCGGCAAGCTTGATGATTATTACACGGATATCCTTGGACATCGCCATGAGTATCTTGCGGATATTCTCTGCCTGCTGTTCCTCCTTGGATACCAGCGGGACAAGTCCTATCTTGGTAACGCCGTCCACCATCAGTGCGACGTCCTCGCCGAATTTCTTGCGGAGCTCGTCAAGGGTGACGTTGGTATCCTCAACGGTGTCGTGCAGCAGTGCTGCGCATATTGTGTCGGTATCCATGCAGTAATCCAGCAGGATAGCCGCCACAGCCAGCGGGTGCGTGATATACGGGTCGCCGGAGGTGCGCTTCTGCCCCTCGTGAGCCTTTTCTGCGACCTTGTACGCCTGAGTTATCTTTTCAAGGTCGTAGGGCTTCTCACTAGCCTTTATCTTCTCCGCCAGCTGCTCAAATGTTGTTACCGTTGAACCGGTCATGCTGTACCACCCCAATATAATAAAATCAAGTTATCGAAAGGCTCCTGCGGAGGTCTGCCAGGAACCCGGACGCCATAAGATCAGTTTTCTGCTTCACGGGAATGAGCCTTACCTCGCCCGCGTCAGCGGATATCTCCGCCATTCCGGACGAAGCGAACGTATCCAGCGCAATGCGCAGCATGCAGTAATTCAGTCCGCTGCCGCCGTAAACGCACATATCCTCTGCGGACATCTTTCCGCCGTGCTGCCTCAGCAGGTCGTAGACCCGTTTCAGCGCCTCGCGGTCGGGGACCACTCTCGGAGCAAGCCTGCTGTCGCAGCCCTCTCCGCGGGATATTTCCTCGTATGTGCGCTGCGCCGCAAAGAATCTGTCCTCGCGGAAATCGGACGGGCGAAGCTCCTGAACTTTCAGCACGACTTCTTTCCTGCCGTTGAATTCGTTTATCTCAGCGGTGGCTATGATGTCCACCATGCTGCCGACTGCCGCGTGGAACTTCGCATACGGTATCCCGAAGCACAGCGCGCTGAGCCTTACGCCGCCGGAGATAAGCTCCAGCTTGGTGTATTTTCCCTGCGAAAGCGGATTAACAGCGCTCACCGTGCAGTTTTTCAGCAGGAATAGAGGAATGTTGTTCCCCTCGCCGCAGGGCTCCAGTTTGGAGAGCTCGGTTATCTGCTCCATCGTGAGCTTGTCGCCGGTCATTTCCATGTCGGCGCAGGCGGTGTATTCCGGCATTTTCGGGTAGCATTCCCGGCAGAAGCCGTAAACCATCTGGCGGAAATCCTCGACCTTTTCAGCCGGCAGTGAAAAACCTCCGGCTTTCAAATGACCGCCGAATTTAGTCAGCACCATGCTGCACCTGTCCAGGAGCTTGTAGATCGAAAAACCGTCAATGCCTCTTGCGGAGCCGCGCGCTTCGCCATTCTCGCTGGATATCATCAGCACCGGTTTTCCGTATTTTTCGAGCAGACGCGCTGCGATTATGCCTATAACGCCATGGTGCCAGCCCTCGCCGGAGAGCACCAGCACGCGCTCCTTCAGGAGCTCCGGGCGCTGTTTTATCTGGGCTTCAACGCCCTCCATTATCCTGGTTTCCTCGGCGCGGCGCTGTGTGTTCAGCAGGTTGAGCTCCTCGCTGAGCAGGCGCGCTTTCTCCGGGGTGTCGCTCAGCAGGAGCTGAACCGCCTTGTCTGCGTTTGCTATCCTGCCTGCGGAATTTATCCTGGGGCAGACTGTGAACGCCAGGGAAGTCGAGGTGACCTTTTCCGGCTCGGAGCCGGCGCTTTTCAGTAGCTGCTCGATTCCGAGATTCTGGCTGCTGCGGATATTCTCCAGACCCCTGCGGACGATGTAGCGGTTTTCGTTTATGAGCGGCATAACATCTCCGATGGTGCCTATTGCGGCGAGGTCGGAGTACTGCTCCATGACGAATTCCTCGTCCTCCTCGAGGGCGCAGAGCAGCTTCAGGACAACGCCTGCGCCGCATATCTCCTTGAACGGAGAGTTATCGTCCGCCCGGTGGGGGTTGACGCAGGCTTCACATACCGGAAGTTCCTGCGGGGGCTGGTGATGGTCGGTGATGACCAGCTGTGCGCCGCGTTCCCTGATGTAGCGCGCCTCCTCCACAGCGGAAACGCCGTTATCCACGGTAATGATGAGCTCTGTTCCGTTGTCAAGGATGCGTTTCAGCGCGTCCAGATTCATTCCGTAGCCCTCGCTGCGGTCGGGTATGTAGTAATCTGCCTCTGCGCCCATTGCGTCAAGGTAGCTGAACAGCATAGCGGTGGAGGTCACGCCGTCACAGTCGTAATCGCCGTAAACGGTGATCTTTTTCCCCTCGTCAAGAGCCTGCCGTATAACTTCAACGGCGGTCTCCATGTCTTTCAGCAGGAGAGGGTCGGAGAGGCTGCTGCACCCGAAGAATTCCCGGGCGCGGTCGAGTGTGGTTATCCCGCGGCTGAGCATTACTCCGCCCAGGAGCTCCCCGAACTGCGCCGTTATTTCGTTATTTACTGCGGGAACGTCCGCACAAAGCCATTTTTTCAACTGTTTTCGCTCCCGGATCAGACGCTCAGCTCAACATGCTCGCCGAGGAGCGCCTTGTTCTTTTCGAGAACCGGCCATACTACTTCGTTCAGGAATTCCTCTACCTGCTCGGGGGCTCTGCCGGTGTAGTTAGCGGGCTTCAGCACGGACATGATCTCCTCCTCGGTGATCATGAACAGCGGATCTGCCGCGATACGCTTTACGAGGTCGTTCTCGCCGCCCTCTTCCTTTACTACCTTTGCAGCGGCAATGCTGTGCTGACGGAGCGCCTCGTGCAGAACCTGGCGGTCGCCGCCCTTTTCAACGGCTCTCATCATGATATTCTCGGTAGCCATGAACGGCAGCTCGCGCATTACGCGCTGCTCGACTACCTTCGGGTATACTACCAGACCGCTGGTAATGTTTATCATTATGTTCAGGATAGCGTCAACGCCGAGGAATCCCTCTGCAACGGAGATACGCTTGTTCGCGCTGTCATCGAGCGTCCTTTCGAACCACTGCGTACCTGCTGTGAAAGCGGGGTTCAGGGTGTCTATCATAACGTACCTTGCAAGGGATGTGATACGCTCAGCGCGCATAGGATTGCGCTTGTAGGGCATTGCGGAGGAGCCGATCTGGTTCTTCTCGAACGGTTCTTCCATCTCCTTGAAGTTTGCAAGGATACGCAGGTCGTTGCTGAACTTGGAGCAGCTCTCTGCTATGCCGCCGAGTACGTTAAGCACCATGCTGTCCATCTTTCTGGAGTAGGTCTGACCGCTGACGGGCACGCACTCCTCGAAGCCCATTTCGTTTGCGATGGACTTTTCGAGCTCCTTTATCTTCTTGCTGTCGCCGCCAAAAAGCTCAACGAAGCTTGCCTGTGTGCCGGTGGTTCCCTTCTGACCGAGGAGCTTCAGCTTGCTTATGCGGTACTCGACTTCCTCAAGATCCATCATCAGCTCGTTTATCCACAGTGTGGCACGCTTGCCGACTGTTGTGAGCTGTGCGGGCTGGAGGTGGGTATACGCGAGGCAGGGCTGATCCTTGTGCTGCTGTGCGAAGCCGGCGAGGTTGTTGATGACGTTGAGCAGCTTCTTCTTTACCAGCAGGAGCGCGTCGCGCATGATTATAACATCAGTGTTGTCGCCGACATAGCAGGATGTCGCGCCGAGGTGGATTATTCCCTTTGCCTTGGGGCACTGCTGACCGTAGGCGTAAACGTGGGACATTACATCGTGGCGCACGAGCTTCTCGCGTTCCTCTGCTACCTCATAGTTGATGTCGTTGATGTGAGCTTCGAGCTCATCGACCTGCTCCTGGGTAACGGGCAGACCAAGCTTCATCTCGCCCCTTGCCAGCGCGACCCACAGGCGACGCCATGTGGAAAACTTCTTGTCTGCGGAAAAGATGTACTGCATCTCCTTGCTTGCGTAGCGGGTGCAGAACGGGCTTTCATAGGTGGAATAATCTCTTGACATTGTTGATCTCCTTCTGGTGGTTTATAAGGTATAAAATTTACTATCTTATTTTATCACAAAAGCTCGAATTATACAAGAGTTTTTCATACATTTGTGCCAGTGCTCCGGGGCTGTTTTGCCGGTGTGCGATTCCGTTCTGTTTTCTATTGGTAAAACTGCACATAAATTCTGCAAAAAATATTTGACGATTTGTATATTTAGTACCTTGCAAAACATAATACCTTGTGGTAAAATGAATACACGGAACGAGGAAACACAGTTCCGATATTTTTGAATAGGCTACCTTGTAAGACAAAGTACCTTGGGATATGCAGTAAGCATATCCGATAAGACAGGGGTGGAATATGAATTCTCAGCTTAAAAGAGGCACGCTGGAGCTGTGCGTGCTGTCGCTGCTGAGCCGCAGCGACTGCTACGGCTACGAGCTGGTGAACCGGATATCCGAGTGTATGCAGATAACGGAGGGCACGGTATACCCGCTGATGAAGCGTCTTAAAGACAACGGCGTGATAGATTCCTACATAGTGGAATCGCAGGAAGGGCCGCCGAGGAAATACTACCGGATAACGGACGCAGGGCGCGCGGAAATGGCGAAGCTCTCCGAGGAATGGTTTGAGTTTGTGGACAGCGTGAATGCGCTGCTGAAAGGGGACAACGGATAATGATAGCAAAGAACAAGGGAGATTTTCTGTATAATCTCCATAACGAGCTGCACAGAATAGGCATTGACGACGACGAGGAAATAGCGGCGGATTTCGAGGAGCACTTCAAGGCAAGCCAGGAGGAGGGGCTTTCCGAGGAGGAGACCTGCGAAAAGCTCGGCGATGTAAAGGAGATAGCGCGCAGCTATCTGGACATACCCAGCACAAGGCTGAATTCCATAGTTGCGGACGCCGTGGCGAATCAGAGGGTCTCCCTGACAAAGCCCGGCGAGAAGCTCCCGGCGGACATTTCCCTTGTAAAAGGGGAGCAGCAGGAGCAGCCCGTCATACGGGAATATACCCCCGAGCACATCATGGAAGAGCCTGAAACTCCTGCTCCGGTTTCTCCAAGGATAAACCTCGGAAAAGAGCAGCCGGCGCGAGAGTACACTCCCGAGCAGATAGCCGAGGAGCAGCCTGCTCCGGCACAGCCGGCAAGGGAATACACCCCTGAGCATATCGCAGAGGAGCAGCCGGCTCCCGCCGACAGCTCCATTCCGAAGATGACGGACGAGAGATACCAGTACAGCTCGCAGAGCAGGCAGGGCGAGGTACCGCCCCAGTGCGTTCCCCCGGTCGGAAAGCACGCAAAGGACGGCGGCTTCCATTTCAGCGATGTAAAGGGCATGAAGGCGAATGTCAACGCCGAGAAGCTCATCACCTGCATACTGCTTGACGTACTGCTCTGGTGGTGGCTGATACCGCTGGTGGTTTCCGCGATAATCGGCGGTCTCGGCGGCGCGGCGCTCAGCCTTTTCACCGGCGGCTTCGGTCAGCTCTTTGGCAGCTCCGAATTCCACCTCCTGAGCAGGATATTCCTGTGCAGCGGCATGGTCAGCGGCGGAGTGCTGGTTATCTGCGCGATATGCGGACTGTGCAAGGCGGTATTCCACTGGATAAAGGCCATCGTGATAAATCACGTCAAGGCTATATACGATCTGTAAGGGGGCGTCAGAATGAAAGTAATACTGAGAATATTTATCCCGCTGTGCATATTCTCGTTCATCGCATTCGGGATATCAGTTGCGGTGCTTGGCAGGGATTATTCCTCCTCGTCCGAGGAAGTCATTGAAGATGTGGTCATCTCCGGCGACCAGCGGACTTATGAGGTGACAGAGAGCTTCACTGAAATAAGAGCCAACATCGGTGCATATAAAATGTCTATAAAGCCCTGGAGCGAAGATACGTCAAAAATCATCGTATCAGGCAGTGATTCCAGCAATTTAAAGGCGTCCGTTTCCGGAGACGCGCTCAGTATAAACACTGAGTGGAAATGGAACGGCGACTGGTTCAGGAACCTGCTCAGCGGAAATGCGTTCGACACGCAGGTGCAGGTATTCGTACCCGATAAGACCTACGACAATCTTGACCTGCACGTTGGAGCGGGTGCGCTCACATCAGACGGCGTAAGGTCTGATCATGTTGCCCTTAACGTTTCCGCAGGAAGGCTGAATTACATTCAGCCCGAGGGGCACCGCGCAGAGTTCATAATGTTTGATGTTTCCGCGGGCGACCTTGTCGCGAAGAATGCGGCGGCTTCCGCGTATACGGTAGATGTCAGCGCAGGCAGCGCTGAAATATACGGGCTTACAGGAAGCGGCGAGGTTGATGTTTCCGCAGGTTCTGTGAGAGCGCAGTATGCGGCGGTGGACGGCGGCTGCGACGTATCAGTCAGCGCAGGCGATGTGGTGCTTGATATCCCAGAGGACGCTTCCGTAAAGTTCAACTGCGACAAGAGCGCGGGCGACATTAAGATAATGGCAGGCGGCGTGAATACATCGGCGAAGGACGGCGACAATTATTCCATAAACGGCGGAACTTACACCTTTGACCTTGACGTATCCGCAGGCGATATCAGGGTAGTGAATTCCACTGCCTCAGCCGTGGAAGTGACCGAGTCCGACAGCGCAGTTATCGACAGCGTAGTTATCACTTCCTCATTTTACGAATCAGATATCGAATCCCCCGAAGAGGTAACCGCGGCGTCTGAAGCAGCGGAATAAATCACATCAGAAACGCACGGCGGGGGCTGTGCAGAAAGCAAAAACACGGCCCCCCTACCGCCGGTGCGCTCAAAATACACACAAAACAGCAGTTTCCTTAACTATACGACATGATTCTGAAAGGAGTTTTCACCATGGCAGACAAGCAGACATACACCTTCAACAACGAGATAGACACCGTAGAGGTAAGCTCTATGGGCGCAAAGATAATCATGATGCCGCAGGAGCGCGCAGATATCTATGTTGAGTACGACAACCCGAAGGATTCCCCGGAGTTCTGCGCGGTGCTTTCCGGCAAGACGCTGACCCTCAAGGAGAGCTTCACGTTCAGCATTTTCGGTTCCAAGCCTGCGGAGGGCTACACGATAACCGTGTACCTCCCGCTTAAGACCTACCAGAAGATAAAGATAAACACCGCCAGCGGCGGAGTTGAGGTCGGCGAGGTCTCCGCGGAGAATTTCAGCCTTAATACGGCAAGCGGAAACATTAACGTCAACGCTTATTTCAACAATATCAAGCTCCAGTCCGCAAGCGGAAATATCACTCTCACGAATCCCCTTGCGGGCGCTGAGAAGCCGGTTTCCCTCGACAAGGAGGAAACAGCCCCGGCCGTGTATATCTCAAAGTCCCTCAGCGTGTGCACGGTCAGCGGAAACGCAGTGGTTTCCGGCTACCGCGCGGAGGAATTCAGCGTACATTCCGTTTCCGGAACCACTACTGTTACTGGAGTTTCCGGCAGGGGCAGCGTATCCGCGACCAGCGGCAGTGTAAACGTTGAATACGCAGACTGGAACGGCGACCTTAACGTAAGTCTCGTCAGCGGCAATGTGAATGTAACTCTCCCGGAGGATTCCGGCGTTGAGCTTTCATTCAGCGGAGTTTCCGGCATGGTAAAGACCGACCTCGGTCAGACAAAGGGCAGCTTCATCAATCTTGGCAAGGGAACCAACGGCGATTTCGGCGGCTCCAACAAGCATAAGCTGACCGCCTCCCTCACCAGCGGCACAGTCACCATTGCCCAGCAGTAAGATTTCTTCATTCCCCCAATATATTTGATATAGTTTTGCCCGCCGTGAAAAGCGGCGGGTGGAGCTTGTCAAAAAAAAAATGAATTATTTGCCCGCAAAGCGGGCATTAAAATCTATTTTTTGACCCAGCTTTGCCGGGTCAAAAAATACTTCTATCCGCACAAGTGTGCGAATTGTCAGCGTAGCTGACAATGAGTGCGCGCAGGGCGGATGTTCGGCGGAAAAGCCCCTTTAGGGGATTTTTCGACGGTTACGACCCGCCGTGAAAAGCGGTGGGTGGAGCGAAAATAATTCTCGGAGCAGGAAAGCCACAGTCCGGCGCTGAGCTTATAATAAAAACCCCCGCGCCGCTGTGATGACGACAGCAGTGAACGGGGGTTCTTTGTTTATGGGAACCTCTAAAAACCGGTTTGAAAAAGCAGCCGGTGTGCTATACACATTTTCACTCAAACGAGGTTTTTAGAGGTTACCTTATATAACTTCTATTTGTACTCCGCGCATTACCGCAAGAGCCCTCTCGTGAGCCTCGCGGTCGGCAGTCCCGCAGGCGGAGCCGTCCACCACTACGCGGCTTTCCGGCAGGGCGGCTTTGGCGATCACCGCGTTTGAGATAACGCAGATATCCGTAACAAGACCGCACAATTCCACTTCCTCCGGGGAAATGCGCCGCAGCAGGTCAGCGAGTTCCAGAGAGCCGAAAGCGGGCTTCTCTATCACAATATCCTCGGGAGTTACCGCCTGCGCGACTTTTCCGTAAAGCGCGTGACCGGGAGTTCCCTTGATGCAGTGCGGCACGGGGAGCTTCTTTCCCTCGGCGGTTTCAAGGTAATTTTCTCCGTGGGTGTCCAGCGTGAATATCACCTGCCCGCCGGATTTTCGGCAGTCCGCTATCTTTGAGAGAATGATCGGCTCCAGCTTCTCCGCGCCGGGGAAGCCCAGTGCGCCGTTCACAAAATCCACCTGATAATCTACTACGACCAGAGCTTTCATAAATACCTCACTTTTTCTTGCGGAGGGCGTTCTTGCCCCAGTTTTCAATGACCCTCACCTGACCGCGCTCAACCGCAAGGGAGTTTGCGGGGACATTCTTTGTAATGGTGGAGCCTGCGGCGGTAGTCGCGTTTTCGCCTACCTCTACGGGGGCGATGAGGTTGGTGTTGCATCCGATGAACGCGTGGTCGCCTATTTTCGTGCGGAATTTGTTTATTCCGTCATAGTTCGCGGTAACGCAGCCGCAGCCGAAATTAACACCCCTGCCAACATCGCTGTCGCCAACGTATGTGAGGTGAGCCACTGCCGTGTTTATTCCGATGTCGCTGTTCTTTATCTCGACGAAATCGCCTATTTTTACGCCCTTCCTTATGGTCGTTCCAGGGCGGAGCTGCGCAAACGGACCTATCTTCACATCGTCCTCGACAACTGAATCATACGCCTGGACATTGTTGAGCTGTACGTTATCGCCGATGGCGCAGTTCTCGATATGGGAATTAGCGCCGATGGTGCAGCCTTTTCCGATAGTTGTGTTCCCGAGTATCACGGTGTTCGGGAGAATCGTGGTGTCGCAGCCTATCCTGACGTCAGTGCCGATGATAATGCCGTCAAGCGTGATGAAGCTTACGCCCTCCTCCATGAGCTGAGAGAGCCTGCGGAGTCTTGCAAGCTGGTTCAGCTCCAGCAGGGCTCCACGGGTGTTCGCGCCGAGCACGATATCAGGATTTGCGGATTTGTATGCCTCGCGGCGCTGCATGAGCTCCACGCAGTCGGTGAGATAGTATTCCCCGGAGGCGTTGCCGGTGGACAGCTTCGGGAGGGTCTCGGAGAGCTTCCGCGCATTGAACCAGTAGGCTCCGCTGTTGACCTCGCATATTTCGGCCTCTTCGGGGGAACAATCCTTCTGTTCGCGTATCGCGGAGAATACGCCGTTTTCGCGGATTATCCTGCCGTAGCCCTGCGGGTCGTCTATCTCGGCGGTGATGACGGTGACGTCGCTTCCGGAGCCCTGGTGGAGCTCCAGCGAAGCCCGGAGCGTTGCCGCGTCAATGAACGGAGCGTCTCCGTTGAGTACGCACACTGCGTCGGAGCGGTCGATGACCTCCTGCGCGGATTTTACCGCGTCTCCGGTGCCTTTCTGCTCCGCCTGATGGCATATCGTGATATTTTCCCCGCGCGAGGCGATGTATGCGCTTGTGAGCTCCGCACGGAATCCGGTGACAACCGCTACCTCGTCAAAGCCGAAATCCTGCGCCGCGTCCAGCACCCAGCCGAGCATTGGCTTGCAGAGGACTTCTGCGAGGACCTTCGGGCGCTCTGATTTCATGCGCTTTCCAGCGCCTCCTGCGAGAATGATACATGATGTTTTCATAGAAAACCGCTCCTTTTTTATGTTATATGTGACCCTGAACAGGGGGTGATGTCCGTGGAATTCCTGCTGTATTTCGTACTGCGCAGGATATTTGTCCGCACTGAATTTACAGCGGATATGATAACCGTGACCCGGGGGCTGATATTCCGCCGGAGGTATGATATCCCGCTTTCTGCCGTGACGAAGATAGAGATACGCCGTACCCCGGTGATACGCCTGCTCAGGGGAAAGCGCGTGGAGGTGAGCACCCTGTCCGGCGGCGTGTATTTCTACCTGAATGTTCGGGAGAGGCTGCCGTTTCTGCCGGAATACAGCGGCGTCAGCGTCAGCGCGAAGCCGCTTCAGTCGGCGGCCGGGGCGTTCGTTGATACCCGGGCGCTGAGCGGAGTGGTCACGTTTGCGCTGCTCCTGAACCGCACCGGAAGCGTGTTCGGCAGCGAGAGCTTCAGCCGGATAATGTCCGCAATGCTGGGCGCCGCCGGGGAAGTTCAGAAAGTACTCGGGGCGCTCCATATCGGGGTGCCGCGGGTGACTGCGCTGGCGGCGGTTTTCGTCAGCGCCGCATGGCTTCTGGCGTTCGTGTGGAAAGCAGTCGGCATGATGAGGTTCCGGCTTTCCTGCGAGGGCGGATTCATCACGGTGCGGCATGGTATATTCACATTATATGAATACAGGCTGGTACGGAATAACCTGACAGCATGCGTGCGGTGCGATACTCTCACAACTCTTGCGCTCGGATGTGCTTCATTGTACGCGCATGACGTGCTGATATTCCCGGCTCTCCGCCGCCGCGCCGCGGACCGTCTGCTGACGAAGATGTGCGGTCTCCCGCTGCCGCAGGAAAACCGCGTGAAGCCGCCGTTTTCCGCGCTGTTCGGGCACTGTGCGGCTCCGCTTGGGTGGCTTGCGGCGTTTGCCGGCGGACTTTTGGTGACGTTCATCGCGGAGCCCGTAGCCGCCGACCTCATACAGTCGCTGCTGTGGAGCGGCGCAGTGATAAGTCTGTGGTACGCCGCGACCTACGCCGTCTATATGCGGAAAAGCATGGCGGCGCGATCCGGCGGAGTGACCGGGATCGCATTCCGGCGTGGCGCACGGCTTTATACCGCTGTCATTCCCGACAGAAAGACCGTTTACACCGTGACCGGACGCAATATATTCCAGCACTTCTCCGGAATGTGCGATATTACGACAGCATGCGCGGGCAGGGAGCGCTATAAGCTCCGCAACGTACCATACCGTGAGATATCGGAGCTGTTTACTCCAGAACGCTGATGTATTTCACCTTGTACAGCCTGAGCGCTTCAGCGGCTTCACTGTCGATGCGCTCTCCGGGCATGACTATCGGAATGCAGGGCGGGCAGGGCGACTGGATTCCGCCGCATACCTTTCCTATGGCTTCCACGGCGGGGATCTTCCGCTGTTTGCTGAACACCGCTTCGCGCACGGATATCTCCTTTTTCGGGCGGATCACCGGATAGCTTACAGCCGGCAGGGGAGCCAGGCGGTCGATAAGGCAGAGCGCCATTTCAGCGCGCTGGCAGTCCTCGGGGGAGGTTATCGCGGAGAACAGAAGCACTATGTAGTTTTCGTCTGCGAGCTCGCACTCAACGCCGTTGAGCCGCAGCGCCTCAGCAAATTCCTGACCGGAATAGCCCCAGGCGCGGGTGTTTATCGTAACGCGCAGGTGGTCGGTCTTTCTCAGGGTGAAGCCGTGGGCGGCGAGCCTTGTCTTGAGCTTCTTTACGCTGGCGCAGGCGCGGTTGACGCACTCCGGGTCGTCGAGAAGCCTGCCGTTGAATCTGTCGAGGCTCTCCATGATGAGATAGGAGGGGCTGCTGCTGCCGAACATTGCTTCCATTTCCTTGGCGCGGGAGAAGTCCGTGCCCTTTGAGAAGTGCAGGTATGCCGCTCCGGTAAGCGCCGGGAGGGTTTTGTGGGCTGACTCCGCGGAGATCACCGGGAATCCCATTTCCATCGGGTGGAGGTACTCCCTGCCGAAAGCCGCCTTGCTGACGAATCTGAGGTAAGCGCCGTGGGCGTTGTCGCATACCACCGGGATTTCCGGCACTTCGACATGGCAGGTGCCGCCGTAGTAGTCCACATTCGTGAAGAAAAGCGCGTCCGCGCCGGAAAGCGCTTGCTTTGAGCAGTCAACGGCGGCGGTGGGATATTCCTCAGGGTAGAGCCACTTTATGTCGAGATCAAGGAGCGCCGCCGCGGAAACAAGGCTCCTGTGGGAGCAGCGTCCGGCGGCTATCGTTTTGCATCCCTGGGATTTCAGCACGGCAAGCGCAGTCTGTATCGCAAGAGTGCTTCCGCCGGCGGAATAGCATGTGCGCTCCGCGCCGAATATCTTGGCGGCGATAGCCTCGCTGTGCGCTATTATGCCGCGGGAGACGTCAGTTTCATAAAGGCTGTCCGCACCGTCTATCTCGGTGATGTCGTGGGATTCCTCGCCGTTGTGCCCGGGCATGTGCAGCCGGAGCATTCCCTTTCTGCCGTATTCGTCAAGAAAATCTGATATGGGTGTGTTCATCGTAATTCTCCAAACCACGCGCCCTTTTTAAAGTGCAAGCACGTCCGTATCTGTTGTAAAGGCGTATTCTTCCGCCCACTTTTCGTATTCTGCGTTGTATATGTCGTTCTTTTTGCTCAGCAGGAGATTCTGCCGCACGTTTTCCCGCGTTTTCGCAATGTCCTCGTCAGTGACCTCCGCGTCCTGCTGATATCTCAGGATATACCAGCCGTAATCAAGCAGAACAGAGGACGTGTCCCCGATTTTTTCAAGCCCCATTGCGGCGTTGTAGAAATCCGTGCCGTATATTTCGGTGCCGGGGGTGACGATGAACAGCCCGTTGCCCTCGTCATCGTTGCTGTCGGTCATGAGCTGTGCGAAATCCTCGCCGGAATCCACCTTTTCCATAAGCGCGTCATAGCGCTCCTGTATGGAGGGGAGGCTCTCCTCGCGGAGCTTGTCCGCCTCATCGTCCTTTCCATCAGTGCGAAGCGTGCTTATCTGCGAGTAGGTGTCGTAGTCGAATCCGACAAGTATCGCCTGGATTGCGCGGGTGCCCTCCGGCAGCCACAGGTTCGAATAGTACTGCCCGTAGAATGAAGCCGGCTCGTCCTCGTAGGACTTCTTTATGCTGTCCAGGGTCTCGGTCATCTTGGCTTCAAGCTCATCTTCCGTAACTTCGGTGCCCTCGGAGAACTTGTCCCGGAGCTTCTGCACCATTGCGGTGACTTCCTGCCAGCCGTAGAGGTCGTCCCGGGTCAGCCCGCAGTCGGAAAGTCCCTGGCTCAGCTGGAGCTGAGCCTTTTCAGTGAGCTCGTCATCAGAAAGGGAGCTGTCCGCGTATGCGATGACCTTTTTAATGCTGGTGATTATATCGTCTATCGCGCTGTCTGCGGAATCCTGTATTTTCTGATTTTCCTCGTCAGTGAATGACAGCCCGTTTTCCGCAAATTTCGTGCGGATTATGCGGTCCTTGATTATGCCATTGATGACGTCCTGCCGCGCCTGCTTCATCTGCTCGGTAACGGAGCTGTCCGTGTCTATCGAGAAGCCGTACTGCCAGAGATAATAGCGGTATTCCTTGATGAATTCCCCGAAGGTGATGTCCATGCCTTCGGCTCCGTTTCCTGCGGAGGCTATGACTTTGTCCGCCGGGATATCCGCAGTCAGCACGGAGTAAAGCCCGGATTCTGCCGTTGAACCGTCTGAGGCGGGGCTTTCCGCTGTGGAGGCGGTCTCAGCCGTGACCTGCTCCTGCGTGGAGGTTTCGGATGAAGAACTGCTGCCGCCGCCGGAGCAGCCGGTGAGCATTATTGCTGCGCAGAGAACCGCAGCCAGTGTTGATCTCCTGTTTATCACGATGCAGATACCTCCGTTGAAGCCGTGCTTTCCGCAGTGTCAGCGGATTCGTCTATGTTCAGTTTGATATAATCTATGTCATATGCGTATTCATCGCGCCACTTGCGCATAGCGCCATTGTAGGAGGCAGTCGAGGAATTATCCTGGAGCGTATTCAGGATAGAATCAATGATAGCGTCCTTATTTTCCTCGCTTATTACTGCGTCAGAGGCGTACATTTCGATATGCCAGCCGAGGTCGGTGCTGATCAGCTTGTAGTCGCCGATGTTTTCAAGCTCATACGCCGCCTGCTGGAATTCCGCGTAATAGCTGGTTCCGTTGGGAATAACAAGGTATCCGTCAGGGTTGCTTGCAAGACCTGTGTCATCAGAGTATTCCTGCGCTATTTCATCGAAATCACCGCCGTTGTCCAGCATGTTTATGACTTCTTCGGCGCGGGGCTTCAGCTTTTCAAGCGCTTTCTCCTTTGCCTTTTCAGCGCCGGCTTCATCGTTGTTCTCGCGGCAGGCGCTTATTTCGGTGGAATCCTCCGTGTCGAATTTTATCAGGATATGCTTTATCATCCTGGAGTTTTCAGGCAGCCAGTAGTACTTGTAGTAGAGATTGTTCTCGTAGTCGGAGGGGGCGTTGTCGTAGACCTGCTTTATTCCGTCAACGATATCGTTGTATTCCTCCTCAGCGTTGCTGCGGTCGATGGTGTTTTCGGAGGCTAGCTTTTCTTTCAGCTTGTCAGCGAGCTTTGCGTTGCGGAACCACATCAGGATATCATCGCGGGTCATTCCGCATTCTGCGAGCTTCTCATCGAATATCTTCTCGGCTTCCTCAAGTATTGCAGCGTCGCCGTTTACCTCGCTGGTGCCGGATTCGCCCGCGTTGACGTAGCTCTTGAAGCTCTCTATGGACTGCTCGATGAAGCTGTTGTAGTCGTCCTCGATGGACTGCTGCTCTTCCTCGGTGAAGCTGTCGAGCCCCATCTGCTTTGTCTGGTCGAGGACGATCTTCTCGTTTATCAGATAATTGATTATGGATTCGCGCTGGGATTTACACTCGTCAGCCGTTTCCGAGGCGGTGTCATCGGGTATCTGCTTCATCAGCAGCCAGTACTTGTATTCCTTGTTAAAGCTGTCGAAGGTCACGGTCAGCTCGTCCTTGCTGGAGCTCACCGAGCCGGTGGGCCATGCCGCCGCGTTGGAGGAACGCACCTCGCATCCGCAGGCGAGTACTATTGCAGCCGCAGCAAATGCAGCGGCGATCTTTCTGAATTTCATGTCGTTTCCTTTCTGTGATAACTGCCTTGCAGTGAATGTCCATGAAGCCGGCAGAGTAATACAAATCCATTATAGCACAACTCCGCAGAAAAATAAATATAAAAAAATCAAATCCTGCATGAAATATTTCTGAAAAGTGCTGTTTTTTTTCTGGAAATATGTTATAATGTATCTGTACAGGTTTTTTCTGATGAAATATTACTATAAGTAATGGATTACGACAACAATACCGGAGGTATAGCATACCATGAGTACAAAATGGCTGAAAAGAATTGTGGCGCTGGCGCTGTGTACTGCGCTTGCTTCCTTTACCGCGTGCAGCGGCTCTGAAGCCGCGTCCGGGACGTCTGAGGGCACTGCGGAGGGTACCGCGCAGGCTACCGAGGAAGCGGAGCCTGTGGCGAAGCTGGGATTCATCTATAAGGGCAGCGTTGACGATGGCGGATTCACCGCTGACTGCAACAGACAGCGCGTGGCTGCGGAGCAGTATTCCGATGTGGAATCCGAGTACATAGAGAATGTCCCTGTCAGCGAGTTTGAGAAAGCGGTGAAGATGCTTGTAGAGGACGGCTGCACGCACATCGTTGCCGGAAGCCCGGTGTACGCGAATATCATCAACAGTGTTTCCAAGAACTACATGAACATCAGCTTCATCGGCTATGGAGCCGGTGCGCGCACGGTAAACATCTACGCCTACACCGAGGGCATATATCAGGCGGCGTATGTCGCGGGAATGGCGGCGGCGTATAATTCTGACACCGAGAAGATAGGCATGGTGGTCGATCCGTCCATGCTGTACACGCTCCAGTCGATAAATGCGGCGGCTCTGGGCAGCCAGATAGTGTATTCCACTGCCGACCTCGTGACTGCGTGGGCTGTCACGGACGGTGAGATACGCAGGGCCGTTGACGTTCTCTCGGCAAAGGGCTGTGATGTCATCATCAGCTACACGGAATCCCCTGAGGTAGTAAATTATTGCAGCAGCAAGGGGATAAAGGTCATCGGCAACGTTGATTACGGCAGCAATTACGCTGATTACGACAGCATGATACTGTATTTCTATTCGTCCAGGGACAGCTTCTTCCTGTCGCAGTACAAGGCCATGCAGATGGGCGACTGGGAGACCTCCTCATACATGGGCACCCTCGGAAACGGCGTGCTGTGCATATCTGACGCGCTTCCCGCCGCCAAGGACGGCACACAGGATATAATAAACGCGCTTGTGCCCAAGGTGGCAAGCGGAGCCGCGCCGATATTCATGGGACAGCTCAAGGATACCTCGGATTCTATAAGGCTGCGCGAGGGCGCGGTGATGTCCACCAGCGATGTGCTGGCTATGGACTGGTATGTTCTTGGCGTGGATAACTCGCTCGACAGCTTCATTGAAAGCAAGGCGACATTCGAGGAAGTCCCGCTGGAGATAAAACACTGATTATAAAGCAAACAGGGGCGATCCGAATGGACTGCCCCTGTTTTTTATGCCTGAATGAATTCTGCGGCGCAGTCCAGCGCCTGCGCAAGATACTCTGGTTTCTGGTTCATTCGGTGACCGCTGCCCTCTATGCAAAGGCGCCGTATCTGCGGATTAAGCCGCAGGAATTCCTCGGTGTCCTGCCGGGCAACAAGCTCGTCTTTTCCGGCGTATACGGTGAGGATATCCGGTTTGTCCCATGCGGCGCAGGGGCGCACTTCGTTCAGCTCCAGAAGCTTTCCGTAAAATTCAAACGGGATATGCAGTTCCCGGCTCATTTTGACGTGGAAGCCATCGCGCTGCGCCTGTTCAAGCGTGAATCCCGGCTGAAACAGCCTCATGCAGCGAATGAGCGAATCCGCCATATTTACGGCGGGGACGCGCAGGGCGATTTTCCTGAACGGGTCGCCGGAGGTTTCGATAAGCCGCAGGATACAGCACCCGCCGAAGCTGGTCGCAAAAGCCGAGATATCCGTGAAATTCCCGCCGAGCCATCCGAGGACGGCGCGGATATCCGCAAGACAGCGCTCCGGGGTGAGCTCGGATTCCGGTTCGGTGCGCTCTCCATGGCAGGGGAGGTCCGGGGCGGCAACGAGGTAGCCCTCCGGGCAGAGCCTTTCGGCAAGCCCGGCAATAGCGAGGCTTTCCTTGCTTCCTCCGAAGCCGTGGACGGCAAGTACGGCACTGGTAGGGGCTCCCTGCGAGTAGAGCTTTACAGGGATCCCGGAAATTATTTTGGTTTCAGAGGTCATATTTTCTCCTTTTGGGGTCGATTTCTTGTGATAAGGTGCTTTATCAGGAGCGCAAGTCCAAGCGCTCCGAAAAATGCTCCCGCATAAATCGGGAAATACAGGTACAGGTCGGGGAATCCCATTCCGTCTCCCGTATCCCGGCTGAGGCCGACAGCGCATATCAGGATACTTGCGGCAAGCCCGGGGAATCCGGAGCACAGCCAGAAAGCCGGCTTCCCGAGCACCTTGTGCTTTTCCAGTTTTGACTGCACCACCGCCGCCGCGAATATATGCGCGGCAAACAGAAACAGTATGAGCGGCGCCGCGATCACGGAAAACAGGGACATTACCACAAGAACGTACATAACGAACGACAGCGCCGCGTTTATCAGCGCCACAAGCGTTATTGCAAGTATTTTCTTCATGATTTATCCTTTCGGGCGGGAGCGCTCCCCAGCAGCCAGATACCGAATCCTGCGAGAAAAACCGCAGGATATATGATAAGCAGTGCCGCCGCCACGGATACAAGCTCATCTGTGAAATACCACGCTCCGGAGCGTAAAACATCGACAATTTTAAGGACTATCCCGACTATAAAGGCGGGAAGCCCGGAGTACGCCCAGAAATTCAGCGCGTTCAGCCAGCCGCGCCGCTGGTACAGCCGCTGGAGGAGCTCCGCCCCGGCGATATGCCCCGCGAGAACGACCGCGCATAAAAACCAGAGCCACGGCAAGGCTCCGAGTATCAGCGCGGCGCATAATGCGGCGGCAATGGCGCAGGCAAGCGATCCACCGATGACGAGGAGTATCACGGGTATACGGTCTTTCCGGCAGACTGCGTGCTTTATCAGCAGCACGATTCCAAGCAGGGCAAAGAAGACCCCGGAATATACGAGAATGGCAAAGGAGATCAGAAATTCTCCTAATCCTGCGAAAAAGCCGTGAAAGTATCCTGCGTTATCAAGGATCATGACGACGATCAGCATTGCTGCGCCTATCATAATTGAGGGAAGCCCGGTGCACAGCCAGAACTGCCATTTGTTCAGCCAGCCGCGCCGCTGGTACAGTCCCTGAATAAAGAACGCCCCCAAGATATGTACGGCAATGGACAAAAAGCACAGCAGATTAAGTCCCGACGTGAGAACAAAGGGCGCCGCCAGCCCAAGAGTGCCAAGCCCGCAGGCAAGTATTCCGCCGATTATGAGCAAAATTATCGCAACTGGTCTCTTCAATGCCGCACCTCCTTAATGTCAGCTGATACGGGTAGAAAAATACCGCCGGGAGAGTGCGTATTCATTCCGGCGGTATTGCTTGTCATGGATTTATCAGAGCTTGAAGACTGCGCTTGTGAAGCCAGGGAGGGTAAGTCCGCCGAGCTCCATTTCTTCGCCTGTGAGCAGGTTTTCCTTTGCCCCGCCCATGTTCAGGTTGAACGTAAACGGATTTGCGTCCGCGTTGATAACGGTGAGCAGCGTTTCGCCCTCAGCGCTGCGGGAGAACGCATACTGCCTGTTGGTGAGCTGAACCTGCTTGTAGTCGCCGAGCGCCGCTGCGGGGTGTTCCTTTTCGATTTCCGCAAGTTTGCTGATGTGCTCGGTGAGGTCGCGGATTCCCTCGCTTTTCATCTTTTCGAGGTCGAATTCCGGACGGAGCTGGTCATCGCCGCCCTGATTCTTGTCTCCGGTGACGCCGAACTCGCTTCCGTAGTAGACTGCGGGGATTCCCGGCATCATGAACATCAGCGTGTAGATGAGCGGCAGGTGCTCCTTGGTTTTAAGCATAGTCGCGATACGGTTCACATCGTGGTTGTCTACGAATGTGTAGAGGTGCTTTCCCCTGTAAAGACACCAGTTCTCGCTTCCGAACTGGCGGTTGATGGAGTGCGCTATCTCAAACATATTCATCTCGTTGAAGCTGGAGAACAGACCCTTGTAGCATTCATAGTTGGTAACGCTGTCCAGCATTTCGGGATTCATCCACTTGTTGTAGTCGCCGTGGAGGGTTTCTCCCAGCAGGAAGAAGTCCTCAGAAAGCCACTTGCAGTGGCCGTGAAGCTCCTTCAGGAAGTTGAGGTCGAGGCAGTACGCAACGTCAAGGCGCAGGCCGTCAATTCCGAATTCGTTCCTCCAGCCGGTGATGCAGTCCTTGAGGTACTGCTTTACCTCCGGGTTGTAGAGGTTGAGCTTTACCAGCTCGTAGTGACCCTCCCAGCCCTCGTACCAGAAGCCATCGTTGTAGCCGTCGTTGCCCTCGCGCACATGGAACCAGTCCTTCTTTGCGCTGCCGAGCTTGTGCTCGCGGACATCTTTAAATGCCCAGAAATCGCGGCCGACATGGTTGAATACGCCGTCAACAACGACCTTTATTCCGTTCTCGTGGAGCGCGTCGCAGACCTTTTTGAAGTCCTCGTTGGTGCCGATACGGCGGTCTATCTTGGTGTAATCCGCGGTGTCGTAGCCGTGGGCGGAGGATTCAAACACAGGTCCGAAGTAAATGGCGTTGCAGCCGAGTTCCTTTATATGAGGGATATCGTCTATCACCCTGAGTATCTTGTGTGTCGGCTCAGAGGTGAAGTCATTCTGCCTGGGGCAGCCTAAATATCCGATAGGGTAGATGTGATAGAATACTGCGTTTTCATACCATTTCATGCTTGTGGTTCTCCTTTTTGTCAGATGACCGGCACAGCCGGGTAATCCGATAAATGTCGCTTACCCGGACGGCTTGTCGGTTCATGAGGTTATTATAGCACATTTTCAGCTCAAAGTCAAGATTTGTTGTGCAAAATCTACAATTTTTGATGAATATATTGGCGTACTATGAAAAAATATTACAATGCCCCTTGAAAAAAGTTACACAGTTTGATATAATGATAAAAGAGTTATGATGAGCTTTTACAAAAATTTCTAATTATAAAAATACGAAAAGTCTGTGCCTGATTTAAGGCATATCGGAGGTGCTTCATGTTTAGGAAGTATGCTGGCAGGATAATATCTCTGGCGGCGGCGCTGCTGCTGGCGCTGACGATCGTTCCGCTGAATTCTTTTGCCGTGCAGGGCGACAGCGGCAATGTAGTCGTTGGTGCGAATCCGGATTACGGTATTACGACCGTTGGCGGAAAATACTGCGGATTTGCGGTGGATTACTTCCGTGAGATGCACAAGCGCACAGGGCTTACATTTACTTATGTAGAGGGAACGGCGCCGGAGCTTGCCGCAAAGCTGGCGCACGGCGAGATAGACGTTATTCCCTGCGTGGCGGAGCGCGAGCTCAACGCCTGGAAGGCGATGACCTCCGCGGCGGGACCCTCTTCTCCGCTGGAGCTGACCCTTACTGACATTTCGATAACCGGCAAATTCATGGCGGTATACATCCCGGCTGACAGCGATATCGATTATCAGGATTACGAAACGCTGAAAGGCAGCCGCATCGGATATCTCAAGGAGGATTCCAGCAAGTACTTTGTAAACGGCGCGTTTATAGGCTCAGAGGTGCGCAAGGCGGAGTTTGTGGCATACGACACAGAAACGCAGATGCGCAGTGATTTTGAGTCCGGAAAGATAGACGCTGTTGCCAAGGACTGCTTCCGTACCTGGGGAAACGAGATGATAGTATATCAGGTCTCGACCGATGACTGCTACTTCCTCGCCTCCGGCAGCAACAGCGCTCTGCTGAGTCAGCTTGACGGCGCGGTCGGAAGCCTTGTTACGACAGATATCGGCTTTTCCAGCGAGCTTTTCGACAAGTATGTCACGCAGTTCGGCAGCTTCCGCTATGCGCTGTCGAGTTCGGAGAAGCACTACATTGAAAAGAACGAGCAGATAAGGATAGCCTATGATCTCCAGTCCAGCATGATGGACAGCTGGGATAAATCAGCTGAATCCCTCACGGGTCCTACACGGGTCATGCTGGAGAATATCGAGAAAATAAGCGGCCTTAAGTTCAGGATAGTTCCGTTCTCAACGCTAAGCGACTGCATCGCGGCGCTCCAGAACGAGGAGGTGCAGGCGATATGCGGCGTTAATGCCGACGGCCTTTCCGATTACCCGGAATTCAGCATTACCGCGCCCTATGCGCGTATTCCGATGACTGCCGCAGGAAAGCCCGGAAGCGTTATCAGCACGCGTTCAAGATTTGCCGTGCCCTCCACTGAGGACGACATCTCGCAGTATATTTCCGTGACATATCCCGGCGCGCAGGTGCTCCATTACGACAATGAGAGGGACTGCATAAATGCGGTCACAGCCGGCGAAGCCGACATTGTATTTGCGGAGGCGGGCGAGCTTGTTTCGCAGCTCAACGCAGAGGACAGCGGTCTTACCGTGCTGGAGGTGGAGTCCGCGCTCCACACCGAATGTTTCGCAGTACCGAACAATCAGACGGAGCTTTTCAGGATACTTGGCAAGGCGGTTTCATGCTATGGAGATAATGACGCGCTTATCGTTTCGTATTCCTCGGCGATCGGCGGAAACGGCAGATCCTCCGGCGCAAACCAGTTCGTTGAGGACTATCTCGCGTGGATAATAGCGGGCGTTCTGCTGATACTTGCCGTTGTGTTCATCCTGATGTGCGTGAATTCTTTCCGCAGCCGCCGCGGTGCGGATACGGACCAGCTCACGGGAGGCAGGAGCCGGGCGAAGTTCTTTGAGGACGCGAAGAAGCTGCTGAAGCATTCCTCCCCGGATAACTGGGCTGTGGTGCTGTTTGATATCGACAAGTTCAAGTATGTCAACGACCGCCTTGGCTATGACGAGGGCAACAAGATGCTCGACCGCCTGCACAAGACCGTTTCTGACAATATGGGCAGCGACGAGATATTCGCCCGCCTGACTGACGATAATTTTGCGCTGATGATAAAGGACGGCTCCGATGTTGAGCTGCGCACCAGGATAAACGATATTTTTGAGGAATTCGACCGCCGCAACGCTCTTTTCGTGAAGTATCCCGTTGTATTCAGCGCGGGAATCTGCCGGCTTGGTCAGTGCGCGAACGAGGTCCACAAGGACGAAATAGACATCAACACCGCTCTCGACCGCTGTAAGATAGCAAAGAGCACGTTAAAGGGAACGCATTTCTCTTCAATAGCATTCTACGATGGCTCGATACGCGACAAGGCGCTGCGTGAGAAGGATTATGAGAGCATTATGCCTGCGGCGCTGAAAAAGCGCGAGTTCCAGTGCTATCTCCAGCCGAAGTACGGTCTGCGCTCCCGCAATATCGAGGGCGCGGAGGCGCTTATCCGCTGGAACAGCCCGGAATTCGGATTCATCTCCCCCGGCGATTTTATCCCGATAGCCGAAAAGAACGGCTTTGTTGTCGAGCTGGACTTCTTTATACTTGAAGAAGTATGCCGCACCATGCGCCACTGGATAGACGAGGGCAAAAAGCCGGTCGTTATATCAGTCAACCAGTCGAGGCTTCACCTGAACTATGACGACTACATCTGGCGCCTGCGCGAGATAGTGGACAAATACGATATCCCGTATGAATATATTGAGCTGGAGCTCACAGAGAGCGTTTTCACGGAGAACGCCGAGAAGCTGCTGAAAATCATGCACAAGCTTCACGAGATAGGCTTCAAGCTGTCGCTGGACGACTTCGGCTCCGGTTATTCATCGCTGAATATGCTTAAGGATATGCCGGTGGACGTGGTTAAGATAGACAAGGAATTCTTCAGCGACACCATGAACACCCAGAAAGGACGCGCGGTCATCTCCACTGTTGTTGACCTTGCAAAGAACCTCGACATGGACGTTATCTCCGAGGGCGTTGAGACAAGGGAGCAGGTGGAATTCCTGACGGAGATACACTGTGCAATGGTCCAGGGATATTATTTCGCGAAGCCCATGCCGATCTCCGATTTTGAGAAGCTCTGGTATGACGACCTCGACAAGATAAAGGCTAAGAAAGAAAGAGCCGCAGCGCAGCAGCTCAGGCGCTATGAAGCCCAGGAGCAGGCACATCACCATGTGGAAACAACGGCCCCGGCAGATAAGCCGGAGGCTCCGGAAAAGCCGCAGGAAGCCGAACCTTCCAGGGAAGACAGCGCGGCTTCCGCCAAGCCGGAGGAACCCTCCGAATCGCAGAACGCATAAAATAATACAGGCGCCGAAAAATTCGGTGCCCCAGCTTGTCGAAAAAAACAAATTTGCCCGCGAAGCGGGCTTTGAAATCAATTTTTTGACCCAGCTCTGCCGGGTCAAAAAATACTTCTATCCGCACAAGTGTGCGAATTGTCGGCAAAGCCGACAATGAGTGCGCGCAGGGCGGATGTTCGGCGGAAAAGCCCCTTTAGTGGATTTTTCGACGGTCTCAGGTGCCGAAAAATTCGGCGCCCTGTTTTTTTATTCGGCTTCAGCCGTTGCTTCCGCAGTGGATTCCAGAGTCGCTTCTTCGGTTTCCGGAGGATCGTAGATTATGTAGAGCTCCGCTTCGGAGTTGCCTGTTTCGGCGGTGAGCCAGTTCCTGATGTGCTGCTGTGCGTCCTCGTCAAGCTGTACCTGCGTCTGTGCGAGAAGTATCGCGTGGGCTCCGCCAGTGCCGGAGGTGCTGCCGCAGCGTATATCGCTGAGTTCCGGGAATACCTTTGCTGCCTTTTCTGCAACTGCGGTGTAGTCGATAACGTCCTTTAGCCCGGAGTTTTCAGCTTTCAGCCCGGATATCTCCTCTTCCTGTGCGGATATCTGCTGCTGGAGCTCCTCTATACGGTTCTCCTGGAGTGCTATCGTTATCTTGTCGGTGCTGTCCTCGGCATCGGTCATGTCGATAACGCTGTTCTGCGTTACGCTCAGGGTGTAGCCATCCAGTCCGTACTTTGGCATTTCCTGCTCCAGCATGGAGATAACATCGTCCGATATCGGTGTTCCAACAAGGCTGACGGAAATGCTTTTAGCGTTCTTGTCCGCGCTGCTCTTTACAAGGGAGGTATTCGGGAACACAAATTCCCCGCTGAGGTAGCTGGAAATATTCTTGTCCATAATGGAGCCGTATACGGTCGAAGCCCCGAAGAAAACGCTTGGTACTGCGGCAACTATCGTGATCACGGCAACGCCGCGGTTTATAGCTTTCTGGCGATTGTCGCTCATGCTTCTGTGATAGGGAACGCGGAGCATCATAGTGACTATCATGGTGGAAAGCGAGATGAACAGCGTATTTATCAGGAACAGATAGAACGCGCCAAGAAAGAATGACGGCTGACCTGAGGCGATTCCGTAGCCTGCCGTGCACAGCGGCGGCATGAGCGCAGTGGCTATCGCAACGCCGGGAATGACGTTGCCCTTTTTCTCGCGTGTGTTTCCTATCGCGCCGGCGATACCGCCGAACAGGGCGATAAGTACGTCCCATATCGTGGGACTGGTGCGGGCTATCATCTCGGCTGTGGGAGTGTCGATAGGCGTTATCAGGAAGTAAACGGTGGAGCTTATCAGGCTTATCAACACCTGCGTGCCGAATCTCAGCAGAGCCCTGCGCAGAAGACGCAGGTCGCGCACGGCGAGGGAGTAGCCCATCGTCATAATGCCGCTCATCAGCGGGGAGATCAGCATTGCGCCGATTATTACGGCGGTTGAGTTCATGTTGAGTCCTATCGAAGCTATCAGCGCCGCCAGACACAGTATCCACATATTCGGACCGTGGATAACGGTGTTTTCAAGCATCATTTCGTCTATGGCCTCATAGCTCATCATGCCGTCGTGCATATTCAGCATATCGCTGATGAATTTCCGCACTCCGGTGCGCTTTTCCTTTATTTCCTTGTGTATGCCCTTGTCTATCTCATCGGCTTTTTCGGTTTCTTTGCTCATTTTCTGACCTCTTTTTGTAATAATTTCCTACATTATAGCACAGTACAGCGCTGATTGTCAACAACAATTATCGCCAAAATGCGGGGGAAACATCTTTACATAAGGTCCGGCTAGTGGTATAATAAACACAGGGCGTTAAAATGTCACTGCACATAATGCAGATTATGGTCACCTCTAAAAACCGGTTTGAAAAGGGAAAATGGGTAGAGTGCGCCGAATGCGATGAAAGCCGACGAAGTAAGGCTGTATGCCTTACGAGGAGGTTTTCTGAAGCAGGCGGTGTGCTATACGCATTTTCACTCAAACAAGGTTTTTAGAGGTGACCTTATAAAATAAATCGCGGCTCTGCGCCGCAGACAGGAGATATACCATGCTTAAACCTTTTTCTGACCGTGTTTCAGGGCTCCAGCCGTCTGCTATCCGTGAGATACTCAAGTTCACATCCGACCCGGAGGTCATCAGCTTTGCCGCCGGAAATCCAGCTCCGGAGGCATTCCCGACTGACGTTATCGCTAAGCTGTCCGCGGATATTTTCAGGGAGGAGCCGATAAACGCGCTTCAGTATTCCATCACCGAGGGCTACCCGAAGCTCCGCGAGTGGCTGAAGGACGACCTTACAAAGAAGAATCTGTTCCATGACGGAGATCAGGTGATAATCACCAGCGGCGCACAGCAGGCGATCGAGACCACAGCGAAGATACTCTGCAACGAGGGTGATGTGATAATCTGCGAGGATCCGGCTTTCGTTGGCTCGCTGAACGCATTCAGGAGCTACGGCGTCAAGCTTGTCGGAGTTCCGATGGACGACGATGGAATGATACCCGAAAAGCTGGAGGAAGCTCTCAGGGCGAATCCCACGGCTAAATTCATCTACACTATCCCGAATTTCCAGAACCCCACCGGCAGGACGACAACGCTCCAGCGCCGCAGGGAGATGCTTGCTCTCGCGGAGAAGTACGGCGTGTACATACTGGAGGACAACCCATACGGAGCGCTCCGCTTTGAGGGCGAGGACGTGAAATCCATTAAGGAACTGGACACCAAGGGTAACGTGCTCTACTGCGGAACATTCTCAAAGACGCTCGCGCCGGGGCTTCGCGTGGGATATCTGCTCGGTCCGTCCGAGATAACCGCGAAGGCTGTCGTAGGGCTCCAGACCAGCACGGTGCACACTAACATCTGGGCGCAGATGCTGACGTACAGATTCCTGACCACAGTGGACTTTGACGAGCACCTTAAAAAGCTCCGGGCTATTTACCGCCACAAGTGCAGACTCATGCTGGACGGGCTCTCGGCTGAGCTTCCGGAGTTCATAAGCTTTACACGCCCGCAGGGAGGGCTGTTTATCTGGGCTACCCTGCCGGATAAGTACGACATGAACGCATTCTGCAAGGGCGCCGTAGAGCGCAAGGTCGCGGTAGTGCCGGGAAATGCGTTCCTCGCTGATGAACACGCTGTATCGCATTCGTTCCGCCTGAACTATTCTACTCCCACTGACGAGCAGATAGAAAAGGGCGTGAAGATACTTGGCGCGGCGGCTAAGGAACTCCTGAAATAAAATTAACGGAGAGGCGCAGACCTCTCCGTTTCTATTATAGCTTTTCAGCCGCCGCGCGCATGACCCTTGCGGCTCCCGTGATATCCGGCTGTGAGATGACCGCGGAAATCACCGCTGCGCCGTTTATGCCCAGTCCGTAAAGCCGGGTGATGTTCTGCGGATTCACGCCGCCTATCACAACAAAAGGAATAGTCACCGCCTGCCTTATCGCCCGGATAGTTTCCGGAGTGACGGGGCGGGTGTTTGTTTTGGTGGAGGTGGTGAATACCGCTCCTACGCCGAGGTAATCCGCGCCGTCAGCCTGCGCCTTTGCCGCTTCCTCAGGCAGGGCGGCGGAAACGCCTATCAGCTTGTCGGCGCCGAGTATCCTGCGGGCTTCCCGGCAGGGGAGGTCTGACTGCCCGAGGTGGACTCCTGCCGCGTCAACAGCCTGACAGATATCCAGACGGTCGTTAATTATCAGTGGAACGTTATACCTGTCAGTTACCTGCTTCACGCGCCCTGCGAGCTGGAAAAGCTCCAGCGAGGAGGCGTTCTTCTCCCGCAGCTGGACGACAGAACAGCCGCCAAGTATCGCAAGCTCAACGCTTTCCTCCACGGTCTTGCAGGACATCAGCCCGCTGTCGGTGCATAAATACAGGGTATAGTCAACCTTCATCAATATCAAGCCTTTCCATAAGAAGCTGTGGAGTTATGCTCCCGGCGAAGTCGAAAAGCGCCGCCCGGAAGCTCCCCGCGCCGTCTGTCCGTTCTGCGGCGAGTTCCCCGCAGATATCCATGAACGCTATTCCGGCGGCGGTCCCCGTGAAACTGTCGCTCACCGAGCAGAACGCCGCGCACAGCGCCGATGTCATACAGCCCGCGCCGGTTACGCGGCGGAGGAGCGGAGTTCCGCCATGTATCACGGCGGTGCGCTGTCCGTCCGATATCACGTCATAAGCCCCGGTGACGGCGCATACGCAGCCGAGTTTTTTGGCGGCAGTCTGCGCCGCGTCCCGCGGGGAAATACGGGTCTCAGAGGAATCCACGCCGTTTTCCCCGGCGTCAAATCCTGCGAGAAAGGATATCTCGGACAGATTTCCGCGGACGGAGGTAAGCTTCACACGGCTGATTATCTCGGCGGCAGAATCCCTGCGGAATTCCGAGCAGGCAACGCCTACCGGGTCGAAAATCACCGGAATTCCGCGCTCCGCCGCCATTTCGCCAGAGCGGAGCATTGCTTCCACGCGGGAGGCTGACGGAGTGCCGAGGTTCAGCGTAAGTCCCTTTGAGATAGCGGTTATCTCAGCGCTTTCGGCGGGGTCGTCCGCCATTATCGGGGAGGCTCCCGCGGCGAGCAGCATATTCGCGGTATCTCCGGCGGTAACATAGTTCGTTATGCAGTGAATAAGAGGGGACATACCCCGCATATCTGCAAGGGTATGTCCGATAAGTCTGTTTAAGGTCATTTCAAGCCTTTCAGGATTTCTGCGGCTGTACCTCACCGAGGAAGATATCAATAGCCCTTACGCGCTTCAGCGAGGTAACGACTATCGCGGCGATAACGGTTCCCACAACGCTGGAGGCGAAGAACGGGAAAACGAATCCGAACAGCGTTGCCGCAGTGTTGTTCATTATCAGGTAAGCTATCGGGAACGAGAGCATACCGCCTATAACGGAGGTCCCGAACAGCTCTCCGACATAAGCCATAGGCAGACGGAGAGACAGCGGCTTTCCCTTGAATATCCAGTGATACATCACACCGGAGAGGAACGCGCCTACCATGCTTCCCGGGAATGCCAGCGGCGAGCCGAGCCCGGTGAAGTTGCGGATAAGGCTGGCGCAGAATGCGGTCCCCATCGACCACCACGGGCCGAGATAAACGCCCGCGATTATGTTGACGAGGTGCTGTACCGGTGCGCACTTCGCCCCGAGGAACGGGAACGAGAACAGCGAGCCGACAACGGCTACCGCAGTCAACACCGCCGCAATGGCTAGCTTCCTGATGTTTGTCTTTTTCATAAGATACCTCTTTCCTGCGCGGCGCAGGGCAGAGTTATCCCGGCGCACGCACAAATGCGTTACATTACGGTATGCCGTAATGCCGGTCGATACTCAGAAGTATCCTCTCACCGCGAAACACGCGTTCCCTCGCTGGAATATGACCCCGGACGGCGCTCCCCGCCGGGGCTAAATAAAATCGGAGATCCGACTTATTTTTCTGTACAGAACTTGACTTCCTTGCCCTCAAGTATCATGTTTGTGGTGCGTACTGCGCACATCTTTCCGCACATTGAGCAGGAATGGCGGTCTGCGGGAGGTACGCTCTCAAAGTAAGCGCGTGCCTTGTCAGGGTCTGCGGCGACCTTGAACATTTCCTCCCAGTCGAGCTTGTGGCGTGCCGCCGCCATCTCGTTGTCCTTGTCGCGGGCATGGGGGATACCCTTTGCGATATCCGCGGCGTGTGCGGCTATCTTGCTGGCGATGATTCCCTCCTTGACGTCGTTCAGGTCGGGGAGTCTCAGGTGCTCTGCGGGAGTTACATAGCACAGGAAGTCCGCGCCGCTTGCCGCAGCTATGGCGCCGCCTATCGCGGAGGTTATGTGGTCGTAGCCCGGGAATATATCAGTTACCAGCGGACCGAGGACATAGAACGGGGCGTTGTGGCAGATACGCTTTTCGAGCTTCATGTTTGCCTCTATCTCGTTCATTGCCATGTGCCCGGGACCCTCTACCATGACCTGTACGTCCTTTGCCCATGCGCGCTCAGTGAGTGCGCCGAGCTCGATAAGCTCGGATATCTGACCAGCGTCTGTCGCGTCGTCGATACAGCCGGGGCGCAGCGCGTCGCCGAGGGAAATGGTAACGTCGTATTCGCGGAGTATATCGAGGACCTCATCGTAATGCTCATAGAACGGATTCTCGTTTCCGGTCATCATCATCCATGCGAACAGCAGGGAGCCTCCGCGGGAAACTATGTTCATCTTGCGCGGGTCGCGGCGGAATGCCTCGATAGCGCGGCGGTTGATTCCTGCGTGGATAGTCATGAAGTCAACGCCCTCTTCAGCGTGGGCGCGTACTACCTTGAGGAAGTCCTCAGCGGATATTTCAAGCAGATCCTTGTCGAGATAGCCGATCGCGTCGTACATGGGGACTGTGCCTATCATGGCTGGGGAGCGCTCGATGAGCTGCTTGCGGAACGTGTTTGTCTTGCCGTAGTTCGACAGATCCATTATTGCTTCTGCGCCGAACTTTATCGCCATGTCCACCTTCTGCATTTCCATGGTGTAGTCCTTGCAGTCGCCGGAAATGCCGAGGTTTACGTTGATCTTTGTTTTCAGTCCGGAGCCCACGCCCTCTGCGGAAAGGGCGGTGTGGTTAACGTTCGCGGGAATTGCGACCCAGCCCTTTGCAACCAGTTCGCGGAGCTTTTCAGGCTCCATGTATTCCTTTTCGGCAACGGTCTTCATTTCGGGGGTGATAATGCCCTTTTTCGCTGCCTCCATCTGTGTTTTGTATTCTCTCATCATTATTTCCTTTCCGGGAACTGGCGGTAGAAGTGATCCATGGGATTCTTGCCTTTCCCGATTTCAAGTCCGTGCTGTATCGCACCTGTCAGGTATTCCTTGGCGAGCCTTACCGCCTCCGGAAGAGTGTTTCCCATTGCCTGATATGCCGCGATCGCGGAGGAAAGCGTGCAGCCGGTGCCGTGCGTTGCGTTTGTCTGCACCCGCTCGTGCGTGAAGCTGTGGAATTCCTTTCCGTCAAACAGGATATCAGTTGCGTCTCCGGCGAGATGTCCGCCCTTTATCAGTACGGCGTCCGCGCCGTGTGCGAAAAGGCTGAGCGCAGCCGCCTTTATGTCGGTGAGGCTCTCTATTTTACAGCCGAGCAGGGTTTCGGTCTCCGGGATATTCGGGGTCAGCAGGCTGCACAGCGGGATTATCCCGCCGATGAACGCCCCGAGCGCGGAGCCCTGCATGAGATCCCCTCCGGCAGTCGCTGAAATGACCGGGTCGCAGACAACGATCTCCGGCTGATATTTCAGCAGGGCAGCGGCAACGGCGCGCATGGCTCCGGCGTCAGGGAGTACGCCTATTTTCACCGCGTCAACTCGGATATCGGTGAATACTGCGTCCAGCTGCGCGGAGATAACGTCCGGCGCGACAGCCATGCTTGTGATGACGCGTTCGGTGTTTTCCGCCACAACGGAGGTGATAACGCTCATTCCGTAGCAGCCAAGCGCTGAAAATGTTTTCAGATCCGCCTGTATCCCTGCTCCGCCGGAGCAGTCAGAGCCGGCAATGGTAAGACAGTTTTTCATCGGGAGACCTCCTGAATAAAACAAAAGACCCCTGAATAGCAGAAGTCCTGAGATGATATTTCGTCACGGCTTCCCTACGATGGTATTAACCAACAGGTTCAAAGGGTCGGGCTTCTGCGCCCTCTCAACTCAGAGTGAGTCCCCCCAGCTCATTATATTATACCACTATGCAATTACTTTGTCAATAAGGGAACCTCTAAAAACCGGTGTGAAAAGCAAAAATGGGCGGGGTGCGCCAGATTCTAGGAAAACTGACGCAGTAAGGCTGTATGCCTTACGAGGAGGTGCAACACGATGTTGCAGAGCGAAATAACCGGGCGACGGCATGGACGCCGTCGCATCAAAAATTTCGCTTGTTGACAGACGAAGATGGTGCACACTGCACATTTTCGCTCACATGAGGTTTTTAGAGGTGACCATAAGAAAAACTCCGCATTGCGCAGAATACGGAGCTTTGAGAAATTGTTACTTGTGTGACGGTTTCTTGGATACGCAGGCGATAGCCTCGGCGACAGCGATGTTGAGGTCAACGCTGTTCTGGCGCACTAGCGAATTCAGCTTTGAAAAGAGTTCGCCGTTGTGAGTGCTGACGTATCTTGCCGGGAGCTTATTAAGGGCGAGCGCGGTCATATCCTCAACGCAGCGGTCGCATTTGCAGCAGTTCTCGGTTTTAAGCATTTCTGTGAGCTTGTCATTGACAATATCTTCCATTATATTAACAAGTGCCATTAAATAACCTCCCTGTCAGCCTTTCCGTAAGCTGTATAGTATAATTATTTTACAATATAATTGCTTGTTTGTCAATAGTCTGTTAAGATTTTTTACAATTTTCCTCAATGGCTTTCTCTGATGAATTTTTTCGACAAAAAAGCAGAAAATATCCGCAAAAACAAAAGGAGAGTTCCTGTATGAATATATCAAACGAAGAATACGGCGAGCTTGCGAAAAAGCGCTCGCACGGCTCAAAGCTTTACAAGACGGTCCCTATGGCGTTCCTTATAGGAGGTATCATCTGCACGCTGGGCGAGGCACTGCTGAACGTATACGGCATGATAGGACTGAACAAGGACGATGCGGGCGCGCTTGCTTCCATGACGCTGGTATTTCTGAGCATCCTGTTCACCGGACTGGAGTGGTACGACCGCATCGCGCAGCACGCGGGCGCAGGTACGCTGGTTCCGATAACCGGATTTGCGAACGCCGTCGCTTCACCTGCGCTGGACTTTAAGAGCGAGGGTTATGTGCTGGGCCTTGGCGCGAAGATGTTCGTGATCGCCGGTCCCGTGATAGTGTACGGCATAAGCGCCTCGGTGGTCTACGGGATCATCTACTATATAGCAGGGCTTTTCACGAAATAAGGAGGTATAGCTGTGAAATTCTGTGAAGGAAGAACAATGTGCTTCCGCAAGCCGTCGGTCATATCCTATGCGGCTGTTGTCGGAAAGGCAGAGAACGAGGGTCCCTACGGCGGGGAATTTGACGAGGTGATAGAGGACAACAAGGGCGGCGCGGACACCTGGGAGCAGTCGGAGGCGCTGTTCCAGCGGCGCGCGGTAGGGCACGTCCTGAGAAAGGCGGAGCTCACTCCGGACAAAATAGACCTTGTGATAGCCGGCGACCTGCTGAATCAGTGCGTGGGGAGCTCCTACGGGCTGAAGGACTACTATATGCCGTTCCTTGGGATATACGGAGCCTGCTCCACATTTGCCGAGGGGCTGCTGCTTTCGGCGGCTCTGGTGAATGCGGGTTATCTTGATACGGCGATAGCCAGCACCTCGTCGCATTTCAGCACGGCGGAGCGGCAGTTCAGGTTTCCGCTGAACTACGGCGGCGTGCGCACTCCAACCGCCCAGTGGACTGCGACAGCCGCAGGAGCCGCGCTGGTGGGCTTCAGCGGAAAGCCGCCGTTTATCCGGGCGGCGACCATAGGCAAGATAGAGGATATGGGCATAACCGACCTCAATAACATGGGCGCGGCTATGGCGGGAGCGGCATACGATACTCTCAGCCGACACATGAAGCACCGCGGAACTCATCCGCAGGACTATGACGTGATAATCACCGGCGACCTTGGTCAGGTGGGCAGCGACCTGCTCTACGACCTTTTCCAGCGGGATGGGGTCTCCCTGAAGGAGTATCACAAGGACTGCGGGCTGATGATATACGACCGCGCAAGCCAGGATGTGCACGCAGGCGGCTCCGGGTGCGGGTGTTCGGCCTCCATGATGTGCGGACACTTCCTGAAGCGGGTGCAGTCCGGGGAGCTGAAGCGCATACTTTACTGCGCGACCGGGGCGCTGATGTCGCCGACAATGGTCCAGCAGGGCGGCAGTATTCCGGGAATAGCGCACTGCGTTGAGATCTCATCTGAACAGGGGGGATAAGCATGGATATGTTTCTTGAATATTTATGGGCGTTTCTGATAGGAGGGGCGTTCTGCGCTGTGGGACAGCTCCTTATCGACCTTACGAAGCTCACTCCGGCGCGTATCCTGGTGAGCTATGTCGTGGCGGGGGTTATCCTCGGAGCTGTCGGAGTTTACGAGCCGCTTATAGAGTTTGCGGGGGGCGGCGCGACCGTTCCGCTGACCGGATTCGGCAGCCTGCTCGCCAAGGGAGTGCGCGAGGCGGTGGACGAGCACGGGCTCATAGGCGCGTTTATGGGCGGCTTCACGGCTTCGGCGGTGGGAATATCGGCAGCGATATTCTTCGGACTGCTGGCGGCGCTGTGCTTCAAGAGCGGCTCCAAAATAAACGAAACGTGACTGCATTGACTTAAACACTCCGTTATGCTATAATTATCTTGTAACTTCAAGGCGCCCCTCTTGACCGGGGCAGACAGATGATTCCGGGGTGTTTATGGACTACTTCTTTCACGCGGTCACAACGAAATACCGCAGGCGGCTCAAGGGCATAGTCATAACTGTGCTTGTGCCGCTTTTCGGCGTTTGCGTGTTCTGCACCGTAAATATCCTGCTGAATCTCGGCGACCGGAGTATCACCGAGCTGCTTGCGGCGGTGATATTCGGCTGCGTGTTCCTTGGGACGGCTGCGGTATTCACCGCGGTTTATTTCACATATAAATACACCAGGCGGCATAACCGCTTCACCTACCTTGATATCCTGCCGGACGGCTTTGTTTTCAGCCTGTACGCTGGGGAATTCAGCGGGGGAGGAAGACAGACGATCCTGCGGAAGCTGTATTATGTGCCTTTTTCCGGCGTTGAGGAAATATCCCGGGACGCTGAAAAAACTCCCTGCTCATTTACGGTAAAGGGAGAGGTGCGGTATTATTTTTACGAAAGCTCCCGCCTGGGCTACCACGTTGACGAGGACGACCACACCACATTCGACAGCCCGGAGCTCAACGAGCGCGGATTCCAGACGCTAAGCCGGCTGGAGGTCAGCGGGTGGTTCGGCTCGACGAAGAAAATCGTGCAGTCGCTGGAGCACTACCTCGGGGAATTCCGCGGGAAGCCGGAGAAAAAGCCGTTCAACATCGCGGATTATGTCACAAAGAAGCGCAGAAAACCGCAGACGACCTCGAATCCCATGCTGGAAGCGCCGAGCTACGACAGAAACTGGAAGTAGCGCTGTGCATCCGACGGAAAAATATTGCCGTACTGTGGGGAATTTAGTAGAAATACCACTTGAAAAAAAACGCGCAAGGTGATATAATGATTTAAGATATGTTTTCCGGTAAGTGCGTAAAGACGGAGAAAAGAAAGGAAGGTCACAGAATGGCTGCAAAATACATCTTTGTTACCGGCGGCGTCGTTTCAGGACTCGGCAAGGGCATTACCGCTGCCTCCCTCGGACGTCTGCTCAAAATGAGAGGATACAAGGTCACTATCCAGAAGTTCGACCCTTATATAAATGTTGACCCCGGCACGATGAGCCCCTATCAGCACGGCGAGGTATTCGTAACCGACGACGGTGCGGAGACAGACCTCGACCTCGGACATTACGAGCGTTTCATCGACGAAAATCTTTCGGTGAACAGCAATGTAACCACCGGTAAGATCTACTGGACAGTACTTAACAAGGAGCGCCGCGGCGATTACCTCGGCGGCACCGTTCAGGTCATTCCTCATGTGACCAACGAGATAAAGGACAGGATCTACCGCGTTGCAAACAGCGGCGCAGAGGCTGCTGACGTAGTTATCACCGAGATCGGCGGTACAGTCGGCGATATCGAGTCCACGCCGTTCCTCGAGGCTATCCGTCAGGTCAGCAACGATGTCGGCAGGGAGAATGTAATGTATATCCACGTTACACTGCTTCCGTTCATTTCCGGCAGCAACGAGCTCAAGACAAAGCCCACGCAGCACAGCGTCAAGGAGCTCCTTTCCATAGGTATCCAGCCGAACGTTCTGGTTCTGCGCAGCGACTGCGAGATCCCGCAGGATATGATGGACAAGGTGGCAAGCTTCTGCAACGTCCGCAAGGAGGACGTTATCCCGAACCTCACCGCTTCCTCGCTGTACGCTGTTCCGCTCATGCTGGAGGAGGCAGGACTTGCCCACTCCGCGTGCCACCACCTCGGTCTTGAGGACAGGGAGCCTGACCTCACCGAATGGAAGAACATGGTGCACATGCAGGAGAACGCGACAAAGCCGCTGACTATCGGTCTTGTCGGAAAGTATGTTTCCCTTCCTGACGCTTACATCTCCGTTATGGAGTCCATAAGACACGCAGGCGCGGCAAACGGCGCTGACGTGCATATAGAGCTCATCAATTCCGAGGAGGTGACTCCGGAGACTTCCGAGGAGCTTCTCGGCAAGGTCGATGGCATTGTTGTCCCCGGCGGCTTCGGCGACAGAGGAATCGAGGGCAAGATCGAGGCTGTACGCTATGCAAGGGAGAACAAGAAGCCCTATCTTGGACTGTGCCTTGGCATGCAGATGGCAGTTATCGAGTTTGCGCGCCATGTTGCAGGTCTTGAGGGTGCAAGCTCATCGGAGTTCGGAGAGCACCAGTATAACGTTATCGACATCATGCCCGATCAGAAGGGCGTGGACATGGGCGGCACGATGCGTCTTGGTCTGTACCCCTGCAAGCTGGATGAGACATCCATTTCCAGAGAGCTTTACGGCGAGGGGCTTATCTATGAGCGCCACCGCCACCGTTACGAGTTCAACAACACCTACCGCGAGCAGTTTGCAGCGCTTGGTCTTAAGTTCGCCGGACTTTCCCCTGATGGAAAGCTTGTCGAGATCGTCGAGCTCCCGAAGAATGTTCACCCGTGGTTCGTGGCTGTTCAGTTCCACCCTGAGTTCAAGAGCAGACCGAATAGACCGCACCCGCTGTTCAACGGCTTCATCAAGGCTTCTCTCGACCTGAAGAAGTAAGTATAGCAATCAAAGAAATAAAGCAGCAAAAGGAGGCGTGTGCAGAGCGCATAAAGCTAGGAGTGAACCCGCCGGCGGGCTGTATGCCAGTCAAGGGTGAACGACAACGCTGTATGCGTTCTGCGCTGCCGAACTTGCTGCGGCATTTTTATAATCATTGATAATTTATGCCGCCTGTCTACTCGCGTATTCAGACGGCATTTCTGTATATTAAATCCGCATTAAATTGCTGAAAGGAATTCATTATGGGCGACAAGTTCTATGACAACCGCGAGCTTTCATGGCTGAAATTCAACGCAAGAGTGCTTGAAGAGGCATTCGATGAGGAGACCCCGCTGTTCGAGCGTCTGAGGTTCGTGCAGATATTCTGTTCGAATCTTGACGAGTTCTTTATGATAAGAGTCGGGAGCCTTCACGATAAAATGCTCTTCGACAGCAAGGACACTGAGAACAAGACTAATATGACTGCCAAGGAGCAGCTCACCGAGATAGCAAAGCGCGTAAAACAGCTCCTGCCGGTCAAGGACGAGGCGTATGAAAGGATCATGGAGGGGCTTGCCGCATACGGCGTAGAGCATATCGACCCCAAGAGCCTCACTCCGGAGGAGGACGCATATTTCCGCGCATTTTTCTCCAGGGAGGTCCAGCCGCTGCTGTTCACAGGCGTTGTGGACAAGAAGCACCCGGTGCCGTTCCTGAAGAGCGGCGAGGTGTATGTCGGCGTCACTATCCGCAAAAAGGACGACGCGGCGGGCAAGGTCACATTCGGGATTCTTCCGGCGTCTGAGAATTTTCCGAAGCTGGTATGGCTGCCTGGTACGGGGCGCTTCCTGCTGACGGAGGAGCTCATTGCGCGCTATGCCGAGCTGGTGTTCAAGAACTTTGAGATAATGTCACGCTGCATTTTCCGCGTTACAAGGAACGCTGACATCACAATGGACGAGGGACTTTACGACCACGATGTTGATTTCCGCGATGTAATGAGCGACCTTGTAAAGAAGCGCAAGAAGCTCCAGCCGGTGCGCCTTGAATTCCTGGGCACGCCTGACCCCTCCATTTCCGCGATAATCGCAAAGACCTTAAAGGTAAAGGATAACTTTATCTTCTGCCAGAGCGCTCCGCTGACTATGGGCTTCCTGTCCGCGCTTGAGAGAAAGCTGGAGAAGCAGGGCGAGCTTTTCTTTGCTCCGCTGACCCCGCAGAAATCCCCCGAGATAGACCAGAAGCAGCCGCTTATCCAGCAGATACAGCAGCATGATATCCTGCTGAATTATCCCTACGAGAACATCAACCAGTTTATCCGACTGCTTGAAGAGGCGGCGGAGAATCCGGACGTTGTGTCGATAAAAATAACCCTCTACCGCGTGGCGAGGGACAGCAAGATAATCAGCGCGCTGACCCGCGCCGCAGAAAACGGCAAGGACGTGCTGGCGCTTGTGGAGCTCCGTGCAAGATTTGATGAGGAGAACAACATCGGCTGGTCAAAATGCCTGGAGGAAGCCGGAGTTACCGTAATCTACGGGCTTGAGGAGCTCAAGGTGCACTCAAAGCTCCTGCTTATCACGCTGCGAAACGGCAATGATGTGAGCTATATCACGCAGGTTGGCACCGGAAACTACAACGAGCGCACCTCGAAGCTTTACACCGACCTCACGCTGATGACAGCTGACCGTGATTTCGGCTCGGACGCTTCCGTGGTGTTCAATGCGCTTGCAGTCGGGAATACCGTTGAAAGCACCAACAAGCTGCTGGTGGCTCCGAAAGGTCTTAAAAGCCGCATAGTGGAGCTTATCGACAACGAGATAACCTACAAGAAGGACGGTTACATCGGCATAAAGATGAACTCCCTTACCGATAAGGACATCATCGAAAAGCTTGCTGAAGCAAGCCGCGCCGGCGTTAAGATAGAGCTGGTGGTCCGCGGAATATGCTGCCTTATCGCGGGCGTTGAGGGCGATACCGAGAACATCAGGGTAATTTCCATCGTTGGCAGATTCCTGGAGCACAGCCGTATCTATATCTTCGGAAAGGGCGAGCGCCGCAGAGTGTATATTTCCAGCGCGGATTTCATGACAAGAAATACCGAGCGGCGCGTAGAGGTCGCAGCTCCCCTGCTGGACAGGAAGATAGCGGACAGGGCGGTGGATATCTTCGAGACTATGCTCCGCGACAACGTAAAGGCGCGTGAGCAGGACAACGAGGGCAACTATCACCGCATTACCCCGAAGGAGGGTGAACCCCGCCTGAATTCGCAGATCTATTTCTATGAGCAGGCGTATAAGGCAGCCGAGGAAGCGCAGAATGCTCTGGCTCCTGAAATAAAAGAGGCTCCCAAGCCCGCGGTCAAGCCTGCAAACGATCGCGTAACGCTGAAAGTAAAAGCGCGCAGGGTGCGCAGATAAAACAAATTCCGCAGGGGGAGGGGCGGACACTCTCCCTGCATTCCATTAATAAGAAAATCTCTCTTCGCAGTGAAGGGGGATTCAGCTTGTCGAAAAAGTGAATTTTGCCCGCGAAGCGGGCATTGAAATCTATTTTTTGACCCAGCTCTGCCGTGTCAAAAAATATTTTTATCCCAGCAAGTGTGCGGGTTGGCGGCATAGCAGCCAAGACGTGCGCGCAGCTGGGATGTTCGGCGAAAAATCCCTCTTCGCAGTGAAGAGGGATTTCTCTTTATAAAAGCCTTAATTACTTGATCTCAGCGGGCTTGTCGTCCTTGCCCTTTTTCTTCTTTGCGGGAGCAGCCTCAGCGGGAGCCTCGTGAACGGTGTTGTTCTTTGCGATAGCAGATCTCAGTACGCGGATCTTGGTGCGGTCGCTGCCTGTCTCGATAAGAACTGTGTCCTCCTTGACGGAGAGAACGCGTCCGATGATGCCGCCGTTTGTGATCACCTCGTCAGCAACCTGGATGTTGCTGAGCATATCCTGCATTTCCTTGTTGCGCTTCTTCTCCGGGCGGATAATGAACAGCCAGAAAAACAGAATGATGAGTGCCAGCGGGATAAGCATTGTGAGCATGCTGCCAACGCCAGCTGCGCCTGTTGTGCCGGAAGCGGCGGTGCTTATGATAGCGAGTGTAGAATTCATTAGTTGTCCTCCATATTTTTACCGCTGTACCGCGGCAAATTCTTATTTTACCTTTACTATTATAACCTAAACCGGTTGATAAATCAAGTAGGCTGACAAAATTTTCACCGATTATTCAGATAAAACGGCAATGCCAGAATCAATGAACGCTTTGCGGACGTCTGCCAGCGCGTCCGCGGAGAAACCGGAAGTCTGGAGCCTTACGGCAATAGTCTGCCCGGAGTACATAACGGAGAGCTTGCCGATATACGCCTTTGTGCCGGTGTAGGTCGCCTTGTCCTCGGGGGTGTAGTCCACCATGAGCACGGTGTTTTTCAGCTTCGCCTTGTCGCCGGTTATCTCAGCGGAGGTGAGCGCCTTTTCGTCCGCTAAGAGATCCGCACTGTCCACCTCAACTGCGATCTCAGCACCGGAGGGCTTCGCCGCGGTTACGCAGGCGTCCGTTACCTTCCACAGAGCCTCAAGGCGGGCGGTGTCGTCCGAGATGTTGAGCTGCCGCAGGAAGTTCGTGTAATCCTGCGGGTTGAATGCGGGATATCTAGTGTTGGCGAGGATTATGCTCCTGAATCCGGCGCCGCTTATTTCAGAGGTTATCGCTGAAAGGTACTTTGCAGTCGCGTCCTCAAACGGGTCAAGCCAGGACTTCCCTCCCTGGTCAACATAGTAATCATGCCATATTCCGCCGTCCGCTATCATGTAACATATGTTCTCGCCGCCGAATGTCTGCGAGGTGCGGTCAAGCAGGGTGTTTATCCGCGCCCTGGGGGTGAATCCGGCCTTTGTTATGATATCTGCGATCTGCTTTGCAGTGAGGCTTCCGGTTATCTGCGTTTCGGGTATGCCGTCAATTCCTGTCTTGTAGAGGAAGTTTCCGGATTCGTCCTTGAGGGTCACGGTGATGTCAGTGTAATTTCCGTTCTTTGCGGCGGCAAGCGCGCTGTTGAGGCTCTCAGAGCTGGATACGGCGCTTTCCGGCAGGATAAAGGAGTTCACCGTCTTCTGTTCCTGCGCTTCCTGGGTGGGTTCCTTTGTCGCTTCAGCGGTGGATCTGTCAGATGTTCCCTCGGCAGATGAACTGATCTCCGCCGAGGAGGGAGGAGTCCATGCGGAGCTTGTCTGAGATTCGTTCCCGCGGTTCTGGAAGTAGTTCACCAGCGGACGTCCCAGACCATAGCCGAGGACGCAGAGCCCTGCCACCAGCACCACCATCAGCAGGACGGTGAGCACCTTCCTGCTTTTGCTCCGCTTGCGCTGATACAGGCTGTATTTTCTGTGCTTTATCTTGATTTTCTTGTTTTTCATGATATCTCCGTTGAACTGTTATGTGGCATGTGTGTCAGAAATCCACGGTGTATCCTGCCAGCGCGTAGAACGCCAGCGAGATCACGCCGATGTAAACAAGCATTATCGGGTAGCCCCGGAAAACCTTTGGAATCTTGTCGCTGTCCAGCTTTTCGTGCGCGATGTTCAGCAGGAAGCAGGCAAGGAAGAAGCCTATTCCCGTACCGAAGCCGTATCCGATGTATGACCAGATATCGCTTCCGAAGTTGGAGTTCAGGAAAAGCGCGCCGATAACGGTGCAGTTGAATATGGTCAGGTGGACGTACTTCCTTACTTTCCTGAACAGCTTCGGGAACACCCTCCACATCAGGAGAAGCCCGGCAAGGTACAGTGCGCTTATTATCGCAACGTATATCAGCGGCATGAACAGCCAGCCGAATTCAGTCGGCAGCAGCGCCTGATCCACGAAGAACGATATTGCGCTCGCGATCGTGGTCATGGCGGTTATTCCGAGTGTAAAGCCAATTACAGTGCCGTTCTTGCGGGAAGCGTAGATCGCAACGTTGCTTCCGAAAGCGCGGTCGAATATCGCGTTCTGCACGAAAACCGACAGCATCGCGACAGTGACTATGCGGCTGAGTATCTCCATCACTCCGCCCCCTTCCGGATAGCCTCGGCGCGTTCTGTGCGCCTGCGGCGGCGTGTGGTTATCGCACGGCAGACAGCCGCAAGAATGCCAAGCAGTATGAATCCGAAGAACGGGGTTTTTGCCGCCGGCATTACGGGGTCGCATACTCTCAGCCCGAAAAGCGAGCCGAATGCGAGGAACTCCCTGATTATTCCCACGGCGAACGCAGCCACGGCGTAACCGAGGACGTATATCAGCGCGTCAAACGCCATTTCTCCGTAGGGCATGAGATAGAACCGGCTCTCTGTCTTTGCCAGCAGCAGGGAGTTTACCACGATTATCGCGATGTAAATGGATATCTCCGAGGCCGCGGCGGGGAACAGCGCGCGCAGCAGCAGCGCAGTCGGTATGTACATCACCGAAGCCACAGCAGCGTAAAGCAGTATGCGCACGGTGTAGACTATCTTCCGGGGAATGAACCGGCAGATAAGTATTGAGGTGTACGATATCAGCAGGAAGCTCAGCGTGAGTATCAGCGCGTGTTCGAATGTTGTCGCCGCGACAATGATCGGGGCGGTGACAAGTCCGCTCATCAGCACGATATTCTGCCGGAACAGCCCGTCGGGGCTGACTTTTACGGAGGGCTTATTGTTCATTGTGCGAGTCCTCCTTTTCTGCGGTATCTGCGGGCGCCCGGCGGCGCTTCTGCTTCTTCACCTTTCCGTTTATCGGCGGAGTATTGTATCGGTATTTCTTCGGGAGCTCTATCTCCTGGGTGTCGGTGAGCTTTATTTCGCCCTTCTGAGCGCGGTTCTTGCTGCCCTCGAAGGAGCTGATGTAGTTGCGCTTCCAGTAGAGGATATTTTCGACTATCGTGTCGAAGCAGCCCGAAAGCGCGTTTGTGATAAGCAGCGCGAAAACAAAGCTGTTCTCAACCTGACCGAAATAGCGGAACATCATGGCGGCGTAGCCAAGGACTATGCCGTAGATGACCCTTGCGGCGCGGCGCTTCGGCAGGAGGTAAGGCTCCGCCGACATGAAGATTATACCGAACAGCATACAGCCGCTTGAAAGCTCGTAGAAAACGGACATCAGCGGGGTCGCGTCAACGCGTGGATACAGTGCTGAAATGGCACAGACGGAGGCGAGGCAGGCTATCATTGCCGTGAAGCTTGTGCTGTGCTTTATCAGCATGCATATCCCGATGACCAGTATTACCAGGATATTTACCGTGCCGAAAGCTCCCGGGGTGTTCCCGAGGAGGATGTCGAGCGGCTGCTGCGTCGGTACTGTGCCTAGCTTCATCGTGTATTCCACTGAGCGGGCGAGGGAACCCTCGTATTCGCCGAATACAGGCAGGATCTCCCCTGCTTTCGGAAAATACAGCACAGAGCTGGGATAGCATATCGTAACGAATGCAGTGGCTATTGCGGGGGGCGAGAAAACGAGGTTTTCGTTTCCGCCGAATATATGCTTGCCGACTGCAATGCATATCACAGCGGCAAGCCCTGCGACTGCGTGCGGGACTCCGGAGGGCATCAGCATAGCCGAGGTCAGCCCCCAGAACCACACGGCGGGGTCTGAGATATCGTATTTTATCCTGCGTATCTTGCAGCAGATCCAGTCGGTGAGCATACAGCACAGTACGCTGACAGCGCACACAACGAGCGGTCTGAAGCCTGCCCGGAATACCGCCGGGATAAGCAGCGCCGCCATGAACACGAATCGCTCCAGATACAGCTTGCGCGGGTCGCGCTGAGTGATCGGGGTGATCATGCTTCTCCTTTCTGCGGAGACTTCAGCTGGATGTCCGCCTGAGCCATGTCCGGTGCCTTGAACAGCCCGGTTCCAGCAACAAGGACGTTAGCGCCCGCATCTTTTACGAGTGGGGCGGTCTTTGCGTTGATACCGCCGTCGACTTCGATGTCGAGGCCGCTCAGCCCGCGCTCATCGGCTGTCTTTCTGAGGGCGCGTATCTTCTCCAGCGTTTCAGGGATGAAAGCCTGTCCGCCGTAGCCGGGTTCAACGGTCATGACCAGCACCATGTCGCACAGCTCTAGGTAGGGATAAACGGATTCGATCGGAGTCCCCGGCTTTACGGCAAGCGCGGATCTTACCCCGCGGGAGCGTATGTCGCGGAGGGTTTCCCCGGGGTCGCTGAGGCTCTCGATGTGGAAATCTATCAGGTCTGCGCCTGCTTCTGCGAAGAATCTCACCTGTGAAGCGGGGTCGTTCACCATAAGGTGAACGTCAAGGAACATATCAGTCGCCGCGCGCACGCATTTCAGCACCGGGCTTCCATAGGTTATCTGCTCAACGAACGCACCGTCCATTACGTCAAAGTGTATCCAGTCAACACCGGCAGCCCTGCACCGTGCGAGTTCTGCGGAAATATTCGCCAGGTCGCATGCCAGCAGGGACGCGGAGGTCTTTATCATATCATCATTCCCTTTACAATTATACAGCATTTTACAGGCATTATTCAGCCATACACATATATTCTATAATAAATATCTTTTTTCGTCAATAAGCTGGCGTGATTTTTTTCCGAATTTTCAGGGAAAGCGTGAAAATTTCCTAAATCGGGGCATAATCCGCGATTATATTTGTTTATTTTTCTCCGCGGTAATGCTTGAAAAAAAAGAGGTTTAGTGATATAATAATAACAATATTTCGAATGCCTCCGGCAGACAAAAGCCCATGATACAGAGTGATCAGCGGCTTTTTTCGTTATACGAGGGGAAATCCCAGAAAAAAGAAGAAAAGCAGGAAGAACGAGCCTGCGGCGCCGCAGGTGGAAGATGAAGAAAGTGAGGATCTATCAATTATGCTGAACTGCAACTACAACGAGAAATTTGTCAAGGAAGGGCTTACCTTTGACGATGTTCTTCTTATTCCGGCAAAGAGTGACGTCACCCCTAACATGATCGATCTCAAGACCAATCTCACAAAGAACATCAAGCTCAACACCCCGATAATGACCTCCGCTATGGATACAGTTACAGAGAGCCGCATGGCTATCGCGATCGCGCGCGAGGGCGGTATCGGTATCATCCACAAGAACATGAGCATTGAGCAGCAGGTCGATGAGGTGGACAAGGTAAAGCGCTCCGAGAACGGCGTTATCGTTAATCCGTTCTTCCTTTCTCCGCAGGACAGCGTATTCGACGCAGACGCTCTTATGGGCAAGTACAAGATCTCCGGTGTGCCGGTGGTCGAAAACGGCAAGCTCGTGGGTATCCTCACTAACCGTGACCTCCGCTTCATCACTGACTACAACCAGAAGATCGGCGAGGTAATGACCAAGGAGAACCTCGTTACCGCTCCTGTCGGCACAACTCTCCCCCAGGCTCAGGAGATACTCAGACAGCACAAGATCGAGAAGCTCCCGCTGGTAGACGAAAACGGCTTCCTCAAGGGACTAATCACCATAAAGGACATCGAGAAGAGCGTACAGTATCCGAATACCGCGCGTGACGCAGGCGGCAGACTGCTCTGCGGCGCTGCAATCGGCATCACACCGGACGTGCTCGACAGGGCAGGCGCCCTGCTGAAGGCACAGGTCGATGTACTGGTTCTGGATTCCGCACACGGCCACAGCAAGAATATCATGACCACTCTCGACAAGATAAAGAATGCGTTCCCGAACGCAGTCATCATCGCAGGAAATGTTGCTACCGGCGCTGCAACGGAGGATCTTATAAAGGCTGGCGCTGACGCTGTTAAGGTAGGTATCGGTCCTGGTTCTATCTGCACCACAAGAATCGTCGCAGGTATCGGCGTACCGCAGATCACGGCGGTTTACGACTGCGCCTGCGCTGCTGCAAAGTATGGCGTTCCGGTTATCGCAGACGGCGGCATCAAGTTCTCCGGCGATATCGTAAAGGCTCTTGCGGCTGGCGCTAACTGCGTAATGCTCGGTTCCCTGCTGGCAGGCTGCGAGGAGGCTCCCGGCGACGTTGAGATCTATCAGGGCAGAAGCTTCAAGGTATACAGAGGCATGGGAAGCCTTGCTGCAATGAAGAAGGGTTCCGCAGATCGTTACTTCCAGGATAAGAGCAAGAAGCTCGTTCCGGAGGGCGTTGAGGGTCGTGTACCTTACAAGGGATCCGTTGCCGATACTATCTTCCAGCTGGTCGGCGGTATCCGTTCCGGTATGGGCTACTGCGGCTGTCCGACTATCCCGGATCTCCAGGAGCGCGCAGAGTTTGTACGCATCACCGGTGCAGGTCTGAGAGAATCCCACCCGCACGATATTCAGATCACCAAGGAAGCTCCGAACTATTCCACCGGCTTCTGATATCCTGAAAGAACATAAATTCCGCCCGCAGTCTTATGGCTGCGGGCTCACTCTGTCAAAAAAACCAAATTTGCCCGCGGAGCGGGCTTTTGAAATCCGTTTTTTGCCTCAGCTTTGCCGAGGCAAAAAACACTTCTATCCGCGCAAGTGTGCGGTTTGTCGGCATAGCCGAAAAACCGTGCGCGCGGCGCGGATGTTCGGCGGAAAGTCACTTTAGTGACTTTCTCGACGGTCTTCGCCCGCAGTCTTATGGCTGCGGGCTTTATTTATCCGCCGCGTTTTCAGCATATAGAAAAAAGTACCTCCAAAGCCCTTGATTTTGTCAGGAAAAACGGCTATAATATATAATGGATAACAATATGAAGTAATAAAAGGGGACAGACAGATGAAAGATGGATTTATAAAAGCTGCCGCAGGAACTCCTGACATAAGGGTAGCCGACTGCGAATATAACCGCGCACAGATAACAGAACTCATGGACAGGGCCTATGCCGGCGGAGTCAGGGTGCTCGTCCTGCCGGAGCTTTGCATAACCGGCTACACCTGCCAGGATCTGTTCTTCCAGCAGGAGCTTCTTGACGGCGCTCTGGAGGCTCTCGGGGCGATAAGGGAGCATTCCGCGGGAATGGACATGCTGATTTCCGTGGGCTGCCCGGTGAGATTCCGCGGGGAGCTGTACAACTGCGCGGTGATCATGATAAACGGCAGCATACTCGGCGTTGTGCCGAAAAAGTTCCTGCCGAACTACAATGAATTCTATGAGAAGAGGCACTTTACCGCCGCGGCCGAGGGCGAGTTCGATATCGAGCTTTTCGGGGAGAAGGTACCGTTCGGGCTGGGTCTGCTTTTTGAGTGCAGGCAGCTTCCGGAGCTGGTCTTTGCCGCCGAGCTCTGTGAGGATCTGTGGGCGGCGGAGCCGCCGAGCATTGCGCTTGCGCTGGGTGGAGCGACAGTCATCGCGAACCTTTCGGCAAGCAACGAGGTCATCGGCAAGGACGCATACCGCAGGGAGCTTGTCAGCGGACAGTCCGCAAGGCTGCTGTGCGGCTACATCTACGCCAGCGCAGGCTCCGGGGAGAGCACGCAGGATCTTGTGTTCAGCGGGCATGACATCATCGCTGAAAACGGGTTGATACTCGCGGAGAGCAGTCTGTATTCCACAGGGCTCACCGTGACTGAGATAGACGTTAAGAAGCTTGCCGCAGAGCGCCGCAGGAATACCAGCTTTATCGGCGGGATACGCCCCGGAATGCGCCGCGTTGCGTTCGATATGCCGCTCACGGAAACGGAGCTCACGAGAACTGTCGTGCGCACTCCGTTCGTTCCGCAGACAAGCGCGGAAAAGGACAAGCGCTGTGAGGATATCCTCGCCATGCAGGCGCACGGACTGGAAAAGCGCGTCCGCCACACAAACGCGAAAACGCTTGTTATAGGCATTTCCGGCGGTCTGGATTCCACGCTGGCGCTGCTCGTCTGCGTTGAGGCGATGAAGCTCCTCGGCAGACCGGATTCCGATATACTGGCGGTGACTATGCCGTGCTTCGGCACCACAAAGCGCACTCGCAGCAATGCGGAGCGCCTGTGCGAGCTTCTGGGAACACAGCTCCGGGTAATAGACATCGCGGCTTCCGTGAAGCAGCACTTTAAGGATATCGGGCATGACGAGAGCAACCACAACGTGGTGTACGAAAACGGACAGGCGCGCGAACGCACCAAGATTCTCATGGATCTTGCCAATGCGGAAAACGGCATGGTTGTCGGCACCGGAGACCTTTCGGAGCTGGCGCTGGGCTGGGCGACCTACAACGGCGACCACATTTCGATGTACGGCGTCAACGCCTCCGTGCCCAAGACGCTGGTGCGCCATATCGTGAAGTATTACGCGGGCACCGTTGAAAATCAGGAGCTCAGCGATGTGCTGATGAGCATATACGATACTCCGGTGAGCCCGGAGCTCCTGCCGGCGGACGAAAACGGCAATATCGCGCAGATAACCGAGGACCTTGTAGGTCCGTATGAGCTGCACGACTTCTTCCTGTACAACGGCATACGCTGGGGATTTCCGCCGAAAAAGGTGTTCAGGCTGGCTCTGTACGCTTTCGGGGACAGCTACGACAGGGAAACTATACTCAAGTGGCTGAGGACGTTCTACCGCCGCTTCTTCTCGCAGCAGTTCAAGCGGAGCTGCCTTCCGGACGGCGTAAAGGTCGGCTCCGTAACGCTTTCGCCGCGCGGAGACTGGAGAATGCCGAGCGACGCTTCCTCTGCACTGTGGCTGAAGGAACTGGAACAGCTCTGATGTGGGAATCACAAAGAGGTAATTATAAATGAGAACGATAAAGGTCAGGAAAATAGCGTACTGTGCGCTTTTTATATGCATTGCCGCAGTGCTTTCAGCCGTGGAGTCATGGCTGCCTGCGATATGTCCGATCCCCGGAGTGCGGGTCGGTCTGGGGAACATCGTCACGATGTTCCTGCTGTACATAGGCGGAAAATGGCGCTCTATTGACGCGCTCGCGGTCGTGGTGATACGCTGCTTTGTGGCGGCTTTCATCACAGGCGCGGTGATGAACGTGTTCTACGGCGTCATGGGCGGTATTTGTGCGCTGGGGGTAATGCTCCTGCTGCGCAAGATACTCCCCGCCAGGAACCGCGTGGATCTTCTGCCGTTCATCGGAATTGCGGGAGCGATAGCGCATATCGCGGGGCAGATGCTGACGGCGGTGATAATCTACAATAATATCCTCGTGCTGGCATATGCGCCGATACTGCTTGCCTCTGCGATATTCGGCGGCGCTTTCACGGGAGTCTGCACCATGCTCCTGCTGAAAAAGCTCAGCCCGAAGATACTCAACGACATAAGGCTTATAGAATACACCGGCGAACAGCCGCAGGAGCGCCCAAAGGAGAATAAGGCATGAAGCTGCTTGTAATAGACGGAAACAGCATAATGAACCGCGCATTCTACGGAATACGCATACTCACGAATAAAAAGGGAATGCCGACCAACGCCCTCACAGGCTTTATGAACATCTTTATGAAGCTGCTGAAGGAGGAGGCTCCCGACCGCATAGCGGTGGCTTTCGACCTGCACGCGCCGACATTCCGGCACAAAATGTATGCGGACTACAAGGGCACGCGCCACGCAATGCCTGACGAGCTTCGGGCGCAGATGCCCGTGATAAAGCAGCTCCTGACGGCGCTTGGCGTTGCCATTGTCGAGAAAGAGGGCTTTGAAGCGGACGACATCATTGGCACCCTCTCACACGAGGCGGAAAAGGAGGGCGGCGAGTGCGTTATCTCCACTGGAGACCGCGACAGCTTCCAGCTTATAACGGATAAGGTCACGGTAAGGCTTGCTTCCAACAAGGAGGACATCATATACACCCCCGCGAAGATAGCCGAGGTATACGGCGTTACCCCGCGCGAAATGCTTGAGGTAAAGACGCTCATGGGCGATAGCTCCGACAATATCCCCGGAGTGCCGGGAGTCGGCGAAAAGACCGCCCTTTGGCTTATCCAGAAGTACCACACGGTGGATTACATCTACCAGAATCTTGATACGATAGAGGTCACAAAGGGCGTGCGCACAAAGCTTGAAAACGGCAGGGAGAGCGCGGAGCTCAGCCGTAAGCTCGCCGAGATAACGCTTGAAGCCCCGGTGCCGCTTGAAATGGACAACTATATCCGCGCCGCAGGCGACCCGGCAGAAGCCGCCGGCATACTCGCCGAAATGGAGATGTTCGGCGTAATGAAGAAGCTGGAGCTTGACAAGACGGCTCCGGCAAAGGTGACTATAAGCACCGAGGGAGCTCCCGCCCCTGAATCCCCGGAGGAGCCCGCGGAAGCTCCGGCGGATATCCCGGAATTCGACCCGGCGGCGTATGATGTGGCGATTTCCGGCGATGAGGTCTTAGTTTACCTTGACGGAAAGAAGAAGGAGACTGATGTCGCGGAGTTCCTGGGCTCGGACAGCGCAAAGCGCACAACGGACGCGAAAGCGCTCTACAAGTGGTGCATAGAAAAGGGAACCGAGCTCAGAAACGTGGTGTTCGACACCGCGCTTGCAGGATATCTGCTCAACGTGAACTCAAGCGATTACAGCGTGGAGCGGCTGTGCGCAGAGTACGGCGTGACTTTCAGCGAAGAGCGGCTCGGCGAATCTCTGTTCCTGCTTAACAAAGCGCTGTGGGAGAAGCTCCATGCGCAGGGGATGTATAAGGTGCTATCCGAGATAGAGATACCTCTCGCAGAGGTGCTCAGTTCCATGGAGCATGACGGCATTGCAATGGATATCCCGGCGCTCCACCAGTTCGGCGAGGAGCTCCTGCCGGAGATAGGAAAGCTGGAGCAGGCCGTCTACAAGGCGGCGGGGCATGAGTTCAACATCGGTTCGCCCAAGCAGCTCAGCGTTGTGCTTTTCGAGGAGCTCGGGCTCCCCGCCGGAAAGAAGCGCAAGACCGGCTATTCCACTGATGCGGACACGCTGGAGGCGCTCCGGGACAAGCACGAAATAATTCCGCTGATATTCGAGTACCGCACGCTGACAAAGCTGTACAACACATACGTCAAAGGTCTGGAGGCGGCGGTCTCCCCGGACGGCAGAATGCACACGACATTCAAGCAGACCGAGACCCGCACCGGGCGCATTTCCTCTGCGGAGCCTAATATTCAGAATATCCCCGTGCGCACGGAGATAGGCAGGAATTTCAGAAAATTTTTCGTGGCAGGTGAGGGAAAGCTCCTTGCAGACGCGGATTACAGCCAGATAGAGCTCCGCGTGCTGGCGCATCTTTCCGGCGACAAGGCAATGATAAAGACGTTCTGCGAGGGCGGAGATATCCACACGGAAACTGCGGCGAGCGTCCTTGGGCTTCCGCCGGAGTGGATAACTCCCGAGCAGCGCCGCAGCGCAAAGGCGGTAAATTTCGGCATCGTGTACGGAATCGGGGCTTTTTCGCTGGCAAAGGACATCAACGTTTCTGTCGGCGAGGCGAAGCGGTATATAGACGACTATCTGACCCATTACTCCGGCGTAAAGGCATATATGGACAAGGTGACAAAGAGCGCGGAAAAGGACGGCTGGGCGGTAACGATGTTCGGCAGGAAGCGCTTTATCCCTGAGATACTTTCCACCAACAAGACGGTAAAGGCGCTTGGAAAGCGCATAGCCATGAACACCCCGATACAGGGTACGGCGGCGGATATCATAAAGATAGCAATGGTAAGGGTCTACCGCAGGCTGAAAGCTGAGCTTCCGGAGGCGCGGCTGATACTCCAGGTCCATGATGAGCTTATCGTGGAGGCACCGGAGGACAAGGCGGCGCAGGCGGCGAAGATACTCACCGAGGAAATGCAGGGAGCGGTGAAGCTCGCAGTTCCGCTGACCGCTGACGCCAAGGAGGGTAAGAGCTGGTATGACGCCCACTGACGAAAAATTCATTCAGCTGAATGCGATAGAGCAGGAATGCTTCCACGGGAGCTGGACGGCGGAAACGCTGTTGTCGGAGCTCAACAGTCCGCTTAACATCCTCTGCACGGAGGAGCGCGGCGGGAAAATCGCGGGCTTCGCACTTGGCAGGGTAGCCGCCGATGAAGCGGAGCTGTTCCAGATAGCCACGCTTCCGGAGTTCCGCAGGCAGGGCATAGCGGAGCGGCTGCTGTCCGGGCTGCATGAGAAAATGCGCGGGCGCGGAGCGGCGTGCTGTTTCCTTGAAGTCCGCAGCCGGAATTCCAGAGCGATAGCGCTGTATGAAAAGGCAGGCTACGAAAAAATTGCCCTCCGCCGGAATTATTACCCGGACGATGACGCGGTGATCTACCGTATATCACTATAAAACAAGAATTGCTGCCGGAATCCGGCAGCAATTCTGTGTATTGTAAGGTCAGTTGTTATTTTGAATTCTTATTCCAGATTATCATGAGACCTTTCAGAAGCAGGTCATCATCATAGATTATTTCGTGACGGCACAGCGGGATAACCACCTGAGCAAGTCCTCCGGTCGCAACGACTGTCGTCTTTTCGCCGAGTTCCTCCTCTATGCGCTCGATTATTCCGTCAATGGCGCAGGCGTTCGAGTACATTATTCCGCTTTTTATGCAGTCCACGGTGTTGGAGCAGATAACGCGCTTCGGCTTCTCGTATGCTATCTTCGGGAGCTGTGCGGTGCGGGAGTTCAGCGCGTCGGCGGATACTGCAACTCCAGTGGTGATAAGCCCGCCGATATAGGTGCGGTTCCTGTCTATGACAGAAAATGTCGTTGCGGTACCCATGTCAATGAGTATCTGCGGTACGGGGTAGTCATGCAGTCCGGCAACAGCGTCCACAACCAGGTCGCTTCCGAGCTGCGCGGGGTTGTCTATCTGTATCGACAGCCCCGTCTTTATGCCGGGTCCCACAATCATTATCTTTCCATCGATGAGCTTTTCCACCGCCGTTTTCACAGTGTAGGTCACGGAGGGCACCACTGAGGAGATTATGGCTCCTGCGATATCACCGCGGCTGATGTTGTTGATGTCCAGTGCCGCCTTTATCTTCACGGCGTATTCCAGCGATGTTTCGCGCTGTACCGTTGCAAGGCGTTCACGGAAGAGTATCCTCTCGCCGTCCGCACAGCCGAGTACTATGTTCGTGTTGCCGATATCTATTGCAAGTATCATTGCTGCTCCTTTGGCGTTATACACGCGCCTTGTTTGACGCCAGCTTGTTCTTTACTATGTCGATTATTCTTACTATTACGGAGCTTAAAAGCAGGTTGGCGCCCAGTTCTGCTAGGAAATTCACTCCGACAAGACCGGTAAAGATATATACTGTCACATTTTCAAAGCCTAAGCCCACTGCCCATTCCGCGAGGGTATCCATGAAGAATGCAAGGCAGCCCAGCAGGAATATGCCGGTGTTTGCGATCGGGGCGGCCACTGCTGCGCAAATCGTTGCAGCCCAGCGGTTCTTTTTCTCAAGCGCGTTATAGATGAGCCCGGAGATAACGCCCGCGGCAGCGCCCTTGACAAGTACCGTTATGATAGTTCCGGGTACGTTTATAACCAGGAATGCGTTAGCGCCTCCGGTAAATAATACCATTGCGCCGAATACCAGTCCGAGCCATCCGCCCGCCTGCCAGCCGTATAGTGCCGCGCCGACTACTATCGGGATAAGGGCAAATGTGATGTTGAACGGACCGATCATAAGTCCCATCGTCAGTAAATAAACGACGACAACTACTGCGGTCAGAACTGCCATTCCGACCATCTTGTGGATCTTTTCGCTGTTCATATTGAATTTTCCTCCTTGTTATCATTCCCCGGCGTGCGGGGATACAATACAATACTTCTGTATTATATCACATTCCGGCAGAAAAATCTATACCCGCAGATACAAAAATACTCCCGGAAAACCCGGGAGTATTCTGCACTTGTCACAAATATATTTTGCACATATTACTGTTTGCGGGCAATGGCATATTCATCGTCCGAGGAGTAATAGGGACAGTTGTAGTTCGTGCCCGTCATAAAGCGGTACATTTCGTCCTCGTCAAGGTTGACAAGGCAGGTCCAGCAGTCGCATTCATCATCGTAAACGTAATTTACGCAGTCGTCACAGTTTGTCATGTTTTGTTCTCCTTTTCCGGATTTATGGCGCGGAACGCCTGTTCCAGCGTCCGCACGCCGATTATCTGTATCCCATAGTTCTCGTTCCTGCTGAGGGAGGAAAAGCTCTGCTTCGGGATTATGCAGCGCTCGAAGCCGAGACGCGCTCCCTCCTTGACGCGCTCCCGCACATGGGAAGCTGCGCGCACCTCTCCGCCGAGTCCCACCTCGCCGAAAACCATCAGTTTTTCGGGGATGACCTTGTCGCACAGCCCGGAGTACAGCGCCAGCGCAACGGCGAGGTCTGCGGCGGGCTCGTCAAGCCGCAGTCCTCCGACAACGTTGACATACACGTCAACTCCGCCGAAGAAGAACCCCGCGCGCTTTTCCAGCACCGCGAGCAGCATATACAGCCGGTTGTAGTCGAATCCGGTGGCAACGCGGCGAGGCGAGGACAGCGAGGATTTCGTGACCAGAGCCTGCACCTCCGCGAGAATGGGACGCGTGCCCTCCACGGTGCAGACCACCGCGCTTCCGGAGACCGTAGTTATGCGCCCGGAAAGCATCATTTCCGATGGATTCGTGACCTCGTGCAGACCGTCGTCGTCCATGTTGAACACGCCGATCTCGTTCGTGGAGCCGAAACGGTTCTTTATTGCCCGCAGAATGCGGTAGGAAAGCTGCTTTTCTCCCTCGAAATAGAGCACTGTGTCAACGATGTGCTCCATTATCTTGGGTCCTGCAATGCCGCCGTCCTTGTTGACATGGCTGACTATAAATATCGGTATCTCCTCGGATTTCGCAAGCAGCATGAACGCGTTGGTGCACTCGCGCACCTGCACTATGCTTCCCGCTGAGGAATTTATCCCTGTGGAGGTTATCGTCTGGATAGAATCTATTATCACCACGTCGGGGCGGATTTTTTTTACTGCCTGTATAATGCTCTCACAATTATTCCCGGAGGCTAACATCAGCCTGTCGCTGTTGGAGACCCCCAGTCGGTCGGCACGGAGCTTTATCTGCGACTCGGATTCCTCGCCGGAAACATACAGTATCGAGTGCTGACCGCTCATAAAGCCGCATATCTGGAGCAGCAGCGTGGATTTTCCGATACCGGGGTCGCCGCCGATGAGCACCAGCGAGCCTTTTACAAGTCCGCCGCCGAGCACGCGGTCAAGCTCGGAGCTTCCGGTGCCGTAGCGTATCTCGCTGCCGCAGGTGACTTCCCCGATGGGGCTGAATTTCAGCTCCCCGACCGGCGCGGAGGATTTTCCGCCGATGACCGGAGCTGGCTCCGATTCCTCTATTGTGTTCCAGCTTCCGCAGGCGGTGCACCTGCCGTTCCATTTTGAGTATTCCTGACCGCATTCGCTGCAAACGAACACGCTCCGTGCCTTTGCCATAAATTTCTCCTTTGTCCGGTCATAAATCCGGATATGCCCTCATAATATTGGACAGGTAATGATTTTTAAAGCTCAGGTCGGATACTGGAAACTGAGCGTTTAACGGGGGTATAAATATGAAGTTCACAAAGAAAACTCTCAGATTCACCGTCTGCATGGCGGGGGCGTTTGCCCTGCTGACGCTGTGCGCCAGGATGACCGACAGCGCCGTGCCGACTGCCGCGGACACTGCCGATCGTCCGATAATCGTGCTTGACGCCGGACACGGCGGTCTTGACAGCGGAGCCGTAGGAAAGAGCGGCCTGCTTGAAAAGGACGTGAACCTGTCTGTGGTGAAGCACCTCCAGCAGCTTCTGGAGCTGTCAGGATTCAAGACGGTGCTGACCCGCAGCGAGGATATCTCGATATACGACCCGGGAGTCGAGGGAATACGCAACCAGAAGCTCTCCGACATGGATAACCGTCTGGAGCTTATCCAGAGCTATCCCGACAGCGTTTTTCTGTGTATCCACCAGAACAATTTCACCGACCCGGCATATTTCGGCGGGCAGATGTTCTATAACAATAATAATCCTGACAACCGGACGCTGGCGCAGATAATGCAGAACCGCTTCGCACAGCTCCAGCCCGGTAACGACCGGGAGATAAAGCTGTCCGGAGACGAGCTCTTCCTGCTGAAAACTAATAAGAATCCATCGCTGATGATAGAATGCGGCTTCCTGTCGAATCCCGAGGAGGAAGCGAAGCTCGCGACCGAGGAATATCGCCAGCAGCTTGCGTTCACTATATACAGCGGACTGCTGGAATATTTCGATACCGTGAGCGAGCCCTCGGGCAGCGAATGGTCTGATGAATCCGCCGACCCTGAATATAATAATATCACGGCGGAATGATTATGTCAAGCGCAAAGGGAGCCGCATTTCAGCAGCTCCCTTTGCGTTTTGTTCAATTTGTACAGCTCTGTCAGGCGGTGACTGCAAGCACGTCTTCGGGGAAGTCAAATCCCCCGGCGAGGAAATCGTCGGCGACATCAGCGGCGTTTGCCGGTGAAGCCTGGTACATATTCAGCAGTCCTGCGAAACGTACAATATCGTTCATGCTGCTGCAAATGTCCTGTATGCAGAATCCGTCGATGCAGACCCCGTAGGCCGTGTAGTCAGCGCCGTCCTCTGTGCGGCGCGCTTCTGAAATTATCTGCCACATATAAATACCTCCATTAGGTCACCTCTAAAAACCTTGTTTGAGTGAAAATGTGTATAGCACACCGACTGCTTCTTCAAACCTCCTCGTAAGGCATACAGCCTTACTTCGTCGGCTTTCATCGCATTCGGCGCACTCTACCCATTTTCCCTTTTCAAACCGGTTTTTAGAGGTGACCATTACCACAAAAATCCTAATTGATTTTTTACTATTGTATCACTTTTTTTGTCGAATTTCCGCTAATTCTGCGTTAAGAAACCGATGTTACACGATTTCTCCATATCCTACAAATCCGGTCTGCTGTTTTTGGCATAATGTCGAAACCTGTCAGGGATTTAACACTGGGTGTAAATCCTTTTACTAATTTCCAGAAAAAGTTTTCCACGGTTTTAACCGTGTTTTCAACATGACAAGCTGTGATTTTACGCGGTTTTGCGGGTTTCAGGAAAGATTATGTTGAAAAATCCGAAAAAGTAATCAACCATTCAACAGTTTTAACAGGGCTTTCAACAGTTTTCACCGTTGAAAGGGTTGAAAACTTATCGCTTATTTGCACAAAAAATACGGCGGCCCGTTAAGAGCCGCCGTATATAGCAGAGTATGTCTAAGATTTAACAATATATCGTGTCAGCCGATGACCGAGAAATACAATCCCGCGAATATTCCCGCAGCTGCCGCCATGATACCTGCCGCTGCAAGGCATATCACAAGATGAGCTGTTGTGTAATATTTCCGGGTTTTTTCCGTCTTATCAGCAAGTTTAACTTCGCCGCTGAAATCAACGTTAGGAGCTTCCGCGCCGGGAGCCGCCGTTGTTTCTGACGTATTATTCTGAGCTGGCTCAGATGCGCTTTCCTGGGGCGTTTCCGCTGAAGATGCCTCTGTGGGAGCGCTGGATTCCGCCTGCGGGGTCTGGGCTTCCTCTGTTTTTTCCATGGTCATGGTCGCCGCCGGAGCATCCGGCTGTTGCGTAATGGGAGTATCGCTTTCCTGGACAGGCTCCTGCTGAGCCGGGCTCTGCTGCGGGATGACCTCCGGCTGTGGAACAGGCATTTCCTGCTTCCCGCCGCACCATGTGCAGAATAAACTGCCTGCCGCTATTTCCTTACCGCATTTCTGACAATACATATGTATCTTCCTTTCACTTGGCGAGCCCGCCGCTGTTCCTGACATAATCGAACAGGTACTGCTGGGCTATGCCCTCTATTCCTCGTGTGCATTCCGGCAGACCATCCGGGTAGAACTCCGCCATAAGGCGCTTTACCCACACGTCCTTAGGGAATGCGTCAGTTTTATGGAACGCGAACAGCAGAACGCAGTCCGCGACCTTGTCGCCAACTCCTGTTATGAGCTTGAGCCTGTCGCGCGCCTCGGCAAGCGGGAGCGCGTCTATCTCCGCGAAATCGACCTCGCCGGATTCCACGCGCCTTACCGCGTCGCAGATATACCGCGCCCGGAATCCCGCGCGCAGCGGGGCGAGATCCTCCGGCGTTATGCCGGAAAGCTGCTTTACTGTCGGGAAAGCCCGGCCGTTTGCCGTTTTTTCGCCGAAATTCTCACACAGACGCCCGATAATGCCAGATATCCGGGGGATATTGTTGTTCTGGCTGATGATGAAGCTGATGAGCGTTTCGAACGGCTCCTGCCGCAGTATCCTGATCCCCGGAGCGCTGGCGCACGCCTTTTTCAGCGTTTCGTCCGCAGAGAGGGCAGATATGCAGGCGGCGTAGTCCGTGCCCATGTCGAAGTAATTTTCCCAGAAGGGGATATCCTGATCGTCTATATCGTGCAGGGTTATTTCGCTGCCGCTCTGGGTGACGGTGAGCTCCTTTCCGCCGGCTATGCCGGAGAAAGCGCCGGTTTCGTCCTCGCTCCAGCGGAAGCACTGACCGCAGAGAAACGTCCGGTGGATATCAAAATTCGGATTTTGTATAGTGTAATTCATGAAATTTTTCGTAAACCCCTTGATTATTTGTCTTAATTATAATACAATAGGAGTATAATTGCAAGAGTATGCGCTGATTTTTCAGCGAGTTTTCATTTTCAGCACATGAAAGGAAGATAAAATGAGAGAAAGCATTTTAACAATACCGATAAACGAGGTGTTTGAGCCGCGGGAGGGCTGTCCTATCTGCGCCATGCGCAATACCGTGGAGCAGCACATCAGCGAGTACATCATGGGCGCTGCGATGATGGAGCCGGACGTCCGCATGGAGACTAACCGCCTCGGCTTCTGCCACACGCACTTCAACAGTCTGCTCAGGCAGAACAACCGCCTTTCGCTGGGGCTTATGCTGAACACCTACCTCGGCACCCTGCGCGGCGAGATATTCGAGAACAAGAGCATATTCTTCACCAAGGGCGCCAAGGCTAAGAAATGCAGCGAGATAGAAAACACCTGCTTTGTTTGCAGCAAGGTCGACTGGGGCGTTGAGCATATGCTGGACACCGTATTCACGATGTTCAAGGATGACGGAAAGTTCCGGAATCTGTACGCTTCGCAGAAATACATCTGTATTCCGCATTATAATCTGATAATGTCGCATGTTCCCTCAAAGCTGTCAAAGCCCGATCAGAAGCCGTTCATCGAGGCGACAGACAAGCTGGTGGAGAACTACATAAAGGAGCTCAACAGCGATGTCAACGAATTCTGCAACAGCTTTGACTACCGCAACGCCGGGAAGCTCCACAGCGAGGACATGGAGCATGTCAGGAGCTCGATAGAGCGCGCGATAGAATTCATAACGTCCAGAAAACCGGACGTAAAATAATCAGGATACGAGGTCAGGCAAATGGATATTTTAGCAATCGAAAGCAGCTGTGATGAGACCGCAGCCGCTGTTATACGCGACGGCAGGGAGATAATCTCTTCCGTAGTCGCAACACAGATAGAGGAGCACAAGCTTTACGGCGGGGTCGTCCCGGAGATAGCCAGCCGCCGCCACTGCGAAAGCATAGTCGGAGTAGTGGACGAGGCTCTGGCAAAAGCGGGCATGAAGGCCCAGGACGTTGACGCGATAGCCGTCAGCTTTGCGCCGGGGCTCATCGGGGCGCTGCTGGTGGGAGTAAACTTTGCAAAGGGACTGGCGCTTTCCCTTAACAAGCCGCTTATCCCGGTGCACCATATACGCGGGCACATAGCGGCAAATTACCTTGCCCACCCGGAGCTGGAGCCGCCGTATCTCTGCCTTGTCGCCTCCGGAAGCCACAGTCATATAGTTAAGGTCAACAGCTGGACGGAATTCGAGACGATAGGTCAGACGGTGGACGACGCCGCCGGGGAAGCTTTCGACAAGGCGGCAAGAGCCATGGGCTATCCCTATCCGGGAGGAGTGCACATCGACCGCGCCGCAAAGACCGGCGACAGGAAAAAATATCAGCTTCCGCACCCGCATACTGCAAATCCTTATGATTTCAGCTTTTCCGGGCTTAAAACGGCGGTAATAAACCTTATACACAACTCAAAGCAGAAGGGCGAGGAAATAGACGTTAACAGCCTTGCGGCCTGCTTCCAGTATACGGTGAGCGATATACTGACGCAGAAGTTCATCACTGCGGCAAAGGAGAGCGGATACAAGACCCTTGCGCTCGCCGGGGGAGTTGCGGCGAATTCCGGGCTGCGCTCCATGCTTCAGCAGCGCGCGGACTACAACGGCATGAAGGTGTACTACCCGCCGATAGAGCTCTGCGGCGACAATGCGGCAATGATAGGCTGCCAGGCTTTCTATGAATTCCAGGCGGGACACACCGCAGGCGCAGACCTCAACGCAGTCGCGACAATGCGCCTTGACCGCGTGACTTGGTAATAATCAAAAGGGAACAGAAGAAATGAAGAACATAATACTTATCGGAATGCCCGGCTGCGGTAAATCCACTGTCGGCGTGCTGCTGGCGAAAGCCATGGGCTTCCGTTTCATTGATACGGATATCACTATACAGGAGCGCACGGGAATGCTGCTTCAGGAGATAATCGACACAAAAGGACTTGACTGGTTCTGCATTGAGGAGGAGCGCGCGATAATGTCCGTTGCGGAGGAGGGCGGCTGCGTCATCGCCACCGGCGGCAGCGCGGTATACTCCCGCAGTGCGATGCTTCACCTGAAGGAGCACGGATATGTCTATTACCTTTCGCTGCCTGTGGAGCAGGTCGAAAGGCGGCTCCACAACATAAAGACCAGAGGAATCGCCATGCGCCCGGGAGATTCCATAGAGGACGTTTTCCGCAGGCGGCGCGCTCTCTACGAGGAATACGCGGACATCACCGTGGAATGTCAGGGCAAATCCATCGAGGAAACAGTAGAAGAGATATGCGGTGAGCACAGGCTCATCGGCGGGTAATGACCCGCAGCAGAAAGGAGCGGTCATGCCGGATAATATAGTTGGCGCAATTCCTGACGAGGAAAAAAAGCAGGACTTCAAGAATGTCTGCCTGCGTCTGGGAGTAATGCTCATAATCATTTTCGTTTCGCGCGGCGTGGAAAACATTCTGTATTCGCTTGAGATAGGCTGGTTCTCGTCTTTTGACCCGAATGCCTCCTATCTGCTGGAAACCGCGATGAGCTTCCTGTTTCTGTACATCATTCCGCTTGGGTGCACGATAGCGCTGCTGAAGTCCCCGGGAATGTGCGGAAAGGTCTACAAAAAGCCGAAATTCTTCGGCAGTGCAATGGGAATGTTCCCGGCGCTGTACGGCGTTGCCATAATGACGAATATGCTGACAATGCTGTGCTCCAAGCTGTTCGAGCAGACTGACCTGTACAAGTCGTTCAACACGGTGAACTCCCTTAAACCGGACAATATGTTCTGCGCGATAGTCCTTCTGGTTCAGCTGGTGGTGATAGCTCCGCTGTTCGAGGAGTTCTGGTTCCGCGGGATAGTTCTGGAATCCCTCAGACCATACGGAAACGGATTCGCGATATTCGTCTCGGCGCTGATGTTCGGTCTGACTCATGCGAATCTGAATCAGTTCTTCTATGCGTTCGTGCTGGGAATAGGGCTGGGCTACATTGCGGTGTCCACGGAATCCATTGTCACAACGACCATAATGCATGCGATGTTCAACAGTATTTCGGGGATAATGCTGCTGCTTATCACTTTTCCGGACGTAGGGGATTACCTCATGGATCTTTCAGCGGGCTTGGATGGCGAGATGACTCCTATGGTGACGGTGTATCTCGTGTTCCTGTTCGTGGTGTTCATGCTGATGCTGGTGGGAGTATTCATGGCGATAGCAAAGTTCCGGAAGATAAAGCGGTATAAAGTCCCGAAAGCATGGGACGTTCCCGCCGGAAAACGCTGGGGCATGCTGCTTTCAAGATTCACAATGATCATCGGACTGATATTCGCTGTGGATACAATGGGAATGCAGTACATCACACGCGGTATCTACAAGCTGCTGACGATAGCATTTGCGCTGGAATAAATAAAAGAGCCGTGCGGTACCGCGCGGCTGGGATAGAAGTATTTTTTGACCCGGCAGAGCTGGGTCAAAAAATGGATTTCAAAAGCCCGCTTCGCGGGCAAATTTGATTTTTTTCGACAAGCTGAGAGCCGTGCGGTACCGCGCGGCTCTTTTTATACAGGATCGTTTATTTCTCTGCTTTTATTCTTTGGTCTGAGTGACAATATCAAATAAAAAAGTTCCTCATAACGCGAATGCGTGCTGAGGAACTCGTCTGGTGCGCCTGACAGGACTTGAACCTGCACGCCGGAGGCAATAGAACCTAAATCTATCGTGTCTGCCAGTTTCACCACAGGCGCATATAACATTATAATTATACCAGAATCCAGTCGTAATGTCAAGCGCTGTGAACGCTTAAGGACGAAATTTCCGCAAATAAATTATGGAGGATTACAGATAATACTTCCGAAAGGAAGTGCATTTTCCATGAAAAGATATCCTTATCCTCCAGAGGAACGCCCGGAGGAAGCGCAGCAGCTCCAGAATATTTCGATGAACGCCGGCTGCGCCGGGGACTGCACCGGGCTGATTCCGGCAATTTCCGGCGAGGAAGAATACGACAGTTATGCGGAGCTGTATGAATTTCTGCCACCGGAACCAGGACGCAGCGAGCGATAAAAAACAGGGGCTTAACAGCCCCTGTCAGTCTGCCTGTTTTCCGGCAGCATATTCATTTTTTGAGCAGCGTGTGATCCAGACCGGCGGCTTCGCGCATTATCTGCTCGATATGCTCCATTCGGGATTTGGACAGCGTTTCTCCGCTGTCGTAGGAACGCAGGAATGCCAGCAGCTCCGCGCTGTCGCTGCATACATAGTCGTTTTCGCGTAGGGAAAGCTTCAGGCGGGCGTTCGGCGAGGAAAAATACAGCACGGAATCTATCCACACATTTTCGCCGGCGGCGCCGAGTATGCTTTTCACGATATCGCGCTGACGGCGCATCTGCTTTATCGGGTTGTCCATGAACGTTTCCGTTACCTTGCCGTCCCGGTAGTGCTTGCGCTGCGTCCACCTGTCATCGCTCCAGTTTCCGGATATTGTGCCGGAGTGGTTCTTTACTTCAACGATTATCACGCCGGAGTGATTCACTATCAGCATATCAAGCTCTGAGCGCCCGCGCTTGTATCTCACAGGCAGATTGTGGAACACGATGTTTGTGCCGTGGAGCTTCTTTACCGTCCTGAAAAGCTTACGCTCTCCCTTTACGCCGGAGTTAAGCACCGCATAATTCCTTGCAAGGACGATATATGCCGTGTTGCAGAGAAATATCAGGATAATAAAGACAGTTCCCACGATAGGCGTCTGATACAGCTTCTTCCAGACAAACAGAATAAGCAGGAGCACGGGCATAACTCCCATTATGACCTGTGCGGCGAACAGTGCCTTCACCTTTCCGGAGTTGGCGTTTCTTCCTCGGATTATCTTGTTCATCGGCGCCTCACTTCATCTTTGTGGAACTCAAACGTTGAAACGGAACAGCGTAACATCGCCGTCCTGCATTACATAGTCCTTGCCTTCAAGACGAACAAGTCCCTTTTCCTTGGCAGCCGCCATGCTTCCGCACTTCATAAGGTCGTCAAACGCAACGATCTCTGCGCGGATAAAGCCCTTTTCAAAGTCGGTGTGGATCTTTCCTGCCGCCTGTGGAGCCTTGGTGCCTCTGGTGATCGTCCATGCGCGCACCTCCTGCGGACCGGCGGTCAGGTAGGATATGAGCCCGAGCAGGTGATAGCCTGTCTTTATGATTCTCGCCAGACCGGAGCTTTCAAGGTGCATATCTGCGAGGAACAGCTCCTTGTCCTCATCACTCATGCCGGATATCTCAGCCTCGATCTGTGCGCAGATAGGCAGCACCTCAGCGTTCTCTTCCTTTGCTATGGCGCATACTGCCTGGTATTCGGGGTTGCTGTTGATATCTCCGGTGAAGTCGGCCTCGGAGAGGTTAGCCGCATATATAACAGGCTTGTTGGAGAGCAGCGGGGTGTCTTTCAGCATTGCGCGCTCGTCCTCGGTGAAGTCATAGCTGCGGGCGGATTTGCCGTTTTCAAGGTGAGCCTTGAGTGATTCGAAGAAATCTACTTCCTTCTGGAGGGACTTATCGCCCTTCATTGCTTTCTTTGCGCGGTCGATACGGCGGTCGAGTATCTCAAGGTCGGAGAAAATGAGCTCCAGGTTTATTGTCTCGATATCCCTTGCGGCACCGATGCTTCCGTCAACGTGAATGATGTTGTCGTCCTGGAAGCAGCGTACGACATGGACGATAGCGTCCACCTCGCGGATATTGGACAGGAACTTGTTGCCGAGACCCTCGCCCTTTGAGGCTCCCTTTACGAGACCTGCGATATCAACGAATTCAAGCGTTGCCGGGGTGAATTTCTCGGGATTGTACATTTCGGCGAGCTTGTCAAGGCGCTCGTCCGGTACGGATACTATGCCGACATTCGGCTCAATGGTGCAGAACGGGTAATTCGCGGATTCTGCGCCCGCATTTGTCAGTGCGTTAAAAAGGGTGCTCTTGCCGACATTCGGCAGACCTACCATGCCAAGTTTCATTTCAGAATTGCTCCTCTGTAATATTGATATTCCGTGTTTGCGGAAAGATACGCTCCTTTATATTGTATCACTTTTCTAATAATTTTGCAAGTAATAATTTGCTGTGCTTTCTAAAATGAGAAAAAACCGCCTAAAGGCGGCTGAGTTCGAATATGTGACCCCAGTCATGGCGGACAGGCGCTTATCCGCTGTCGGGGGCCTGCGTCATTTTCCGTTTTCCACAGGGAAAATGACGCCTCCAAAGAAATAACCGCCCCACAGGGCGGTTATTTCTTTGGTTGGAACGCTGGGATTCGAACCCAGGGAATGAGGGAGTCAAAGTCCCTTGCCTTACCGCTTGGCTACGTCCCAGGATTAATGAAAAAGGCACAGGATAAAACCTATGCCTTTTATTATGTGGGGTGGGTAGTGGGAGTCGAACCCACGATCTTCGGGACCACAATCCGACGCTTTAACCTACTAAGCCATACCCACCATGTATGGCACGCCATGAAGGATTCGAACCTTCGACCTACCGCTTAGAAGGCGGTTGCTCTATCCAGCTGAGCTAATGGCGCATACTTGGAGCGGGTGATGGGAATCGAACCCACGCGACCAGCTTGGAAGGCTGGGATTCTACCATTGAACTACACCCGCAAGCGCACGTTTACATCAACGCTAGATTATTATAACACTTTCTTTCCGGTTTGTCAAGTGTTTTCTGCAATTTTTTTATAAATTCTGTTTTTCGCCGCAGTTCCTCAGAAAATGCGGATAATTTTATCTGTAAATCTTGACTAACAAATACTGTATGTGATATACTTCTTGTTAAACACTTTATGGGGGCGATAATATGTGTACGGAAGCTGAAAAGAATCACCGCCGCGCTCAGGCGGGCAAACGGGCGGGACTTGTGGGAATAGTCTGCAACGTCCTGCTGTGTGTCGGCAAGTTTGTGACCGGTCTGCTGTCCGGGAGTATGTCCATCACGGCGGACGCCGCCAACAACCTGTCCGACGCTTCCTCAAGCGTGATAAGTCTGATAGGCTTCAGGCTTTCCGAAAAGCGCCCGGACGCCGAGCACCCTTATGGCCATGCCCGGTATGAATATATATCCGGCTTTGTTGTCGCGATACTTGTCATAGTTATCGGCGTGGAGCTTCTCCGCACCGGCATTGAGCGCATGATAACACCGCAGCCGGTGGAATTTTCTGCGGCTGCGGTGATCGTCCTTGCGGCTTCCATAGCCGTTAAGCTTGGAATGATGATATTTTACGCCCGCGTCGGGAAAAAAATAGATTCCGGCACGCTTGCCGCCTCCGCCGCTGACAGCCGCAACGACTGCATTTCCACCGCCGCGGTCCTTGCAGCCGCCGTGATATCGCACTTTACCTCGGTGGAGCTCGATGGAATAATGGCTGCCGCAGTCGCCTGCTTTATCCTGTACAGCGGAGTAGGTCTTGTCCGCGATACTCTTGACCCGCTGCTGGGAAAGGCTCCCTCGCCGGAGCTGGTTGAGAGCATACGCCGGAAGATACTTTCATACCCCGGCGTCCTCGGAACGCATGACCTGATAGTGCATGATTACGGTCATGGCAGAAAATTTGCGACAGTCCACGTTGAGATGGCGGCAGAGGGCAACGTCATGCAGAGCCATGCGGTAATAGACCAGATAGAGCGCGATTTCCTCAACAATGACGGAATGAATATGCTGGTGCACTTCGACCCGGTTCTGACGGACGATTCCTCCACGCACGACCTGCGCGGAGAGCTCCAGAGCGCCGTGCAGCTGATCGACAGGAGGCTTTCCGTGCACGACCTGCGCGTTGTTTCCTGCTGCGACAGTACAAGGCTTATATTCGACATCGCCGTGCCGGCGGGATTCTCGATGGACGAAAAGGAGCTGTGCAGGGAAACGGAACGCTTCATGCGCCGTACTCATCCGGATATCGAATGCGTCATGACCATAGACCGCAGCTTCGCGGCGATACCTCCGGAAAAGGCGCCGGATTGACCTGCCGTTCCACTGTAAAATGCAATGAGCAGACCCGGCGTCTGCTCAAAGAACGTCGAAAAAGGCGCTAAAGTGACTTTCCCGCCGAACAATCCCTGGACTTTGGGCTTTGCCCAAGTCCCCCGCTTCGCGGGCAAATTTAGGGCAACACCGCACAAAGACCATTTATTGGATTTTGCACGTGTCTTGCTTGCATCTTTTCCGTCATCTTGCACAATTCGTCCTAGCAAGGCGACAGCCTTGCGTCGTCCTCATTGTACAATCTGACGAAAAATCGAGTATTGCCAATAAGCGAAGCGTAATATTGGCAATACTAACTGCGCAATACACGCACAATCTTTGTGCGGTATTGCCTTAGATTTTTTCGACAAGCTGCAATGAACAGACCTGGAGTCTGCTCATTTTTTTCTTCTGGTTGCAATTCTTATAAAAATGGTGTATAATGTAGCTGTTGATTCAGTCATTCCAGGAGAACAATATGAAGAAATTTTTAGCCGCAGCAGCGGCAGCCATCATATTTCTCGGGGCGGCGGCGTGCTCCGGGAATTCCACGCAGAGCGCCGCGGAATCACGCACGGAAAGCGGCAGCGAGGTTTATTCCTGCGGTATGTCCGTGCCTTTCGGGGAGGACTGGTCGGTTTACACCGGCAGCTCTGTATACCAGCAGCTCCTTGAGGACGGCGGGGAATCCGGCAGTGCGGACGATCTCCGCAAAAGCTACGAGGATAACGGCACCGCCTGCCTGCTTTACGCCGTTAATTCCGATAAGTCCGCGGTGATGTCGCTCACGACCGTTGAGATAACTACGGACGAAACCACCGGGGAGCGGCTCACTGCCGAAGACTACGCCCGTAATAACCATGATACCGCCGTCTTCACCTACCAGGCGAGCGGATTCACCGTGCGCAACAGCAGCTTTGGCGAGGAAGAAATCGGCGGAAAGTCCGGCTATCTGTCGCATTATGAGCTCTGCACGGACGAGGAGGCTTCAGTGCTGCTCCTGGGTCAGACGGAATTTATTTTTGAGCTGGACGGAAAGCTGTGCTCTCTCCAGGCGTATTACCACACCGAGGAAGCCGCGCAGCAGACCGGCGATATCATCGCCGCTGTCACCGCAAAGTAATGGAGCTGCGCAACATCTCCGCCGCCGTTTTCGACCTTGACGGCACAGTGCTTGATTCCTCAGTGGTCTGGGACGGGCTCGGGGAGCGCTACCTCCGCAGCCGCGGAATATCTCCCGCGCCGGGTCTGACTGAGACCCTCCGGGTGATGAGCGTTGGGGAGGGCTGCGAATTCCTCCGGGACAACTACCCTCTGGGACAGACTTCCGGTGAGATCCAGCAGGGAATACTCGATATGATATCAGGATTCTACCGCCAGGAATGCCTGCTGAAGCCAGGAGCCGCAGAGCTCCTTGAAATTCTCGCAGAGCGCGGGATCGGAATATCCGCCGCCACTGCCGGGGAAAAAGGGCTTGCAGCTGCGGCGCTTGAAAGGCTGGGCGTACTGCGGTATTTTTCGGGAATATACACCTGCGCGGAATACGGCGGAAAGGAAAAGCCGGATATCTATTTCGCGGCTTCTCTTGCCCCGGCGGAGCGCACGGCGGTGTTTGAGGATTCACTGCACGCCGTTGTTACCGCAAAACGCGCCGGATTCATTACGGCCGCCGTCTGCGACAGCTCCGAGCCGGAGCAGGAGCTCCTGCGGGAGACCGCGGCGTACTACCGTCCGGACCTGTCAGGATATATCGGAATTTTCCGGTGAGAGCTCCGTGAGGGCGTCCGAAAGGCACTCGCCGAGCAGCTCTCCGGTGTACACGGCTTCGTCAAGAGAGTTCGCGTGGCTGCCGACTTCTATCAGCAGTGAGCCGGTCGAGATGTGCTGATTGTAGTTCCGGTAATCGAACAGGATAGGGCGCGCAAGACCGGGATAGCGCTTTTCGGCGGACTGCTGGATAAGGCAGGCGAGCCGGAAATTTTCAAGGTATTCCGGCATATTGCCGAAGCGCCCGTCGTCACAGCCGGAGATTATCATGAACTGTGCGGCGCTCCTGCCGTCTATTTCTGCGACCGGGGCGGTGCGGCTGCCGTCGGCGCTGGCGATGGCGTCCCGGTGCAGGTCTATTACCACCTTTATCGAGGGGTATTTTTCGAGCGCCGCCCGGATAGTGACCTCGCTGCGGTCGTATGCCCCGGTGTAGGCGGGGTAATCGTGTATCGTGCCGTCGTGCAGGACGGATATTCCACGCTCTGCGAGCTTCTGTGCGAGCTCATCGCCCACCCTTATCATATTGCGGGAGGGGTCGCGTGTGCGGAACGGATAGCTGCTGTCGTAGTAGCTGCGCTGGTACGGCTCGTAGCTCTCGGTGGTGTGAGTGTGCACGATCAGCACCTGCGGTTCCGGGGAATTCAGCTGTATCTGTATGTCGGGGAGTTCTTCCGCGGCGGCGGTCAGCTTTTCAGCGCTGTCTGCGGTGCAGTTCCAGACCATTCCCCCGGCGGGAAGGGTTATGTAGTCATCGCCCTGATAGTTGCCGTAGTGCTTCCGGTATATCACGCCGCTTTTCGTGCCGGCGGAGGTTCGGTCTATGCCGTCGTTGAATTCCGTAACGTTCTGGGTTATGACGCGGGCGGCGGGGGCAGGGGCTTCCGAGGTGATGTTTTCCGCTGTTTCAGGGAGCTCCACGGTGAACAGCTGCGGCTCCTCCGTTTCGGCGGAGAATACGGGCTCCGGGGAAGCTTCGGTGCACTCGGCGGTGGGCTCCGGCGCGGGTCCTGATGTTCCGGGATCCTGCGGCAGGGAGGGTTCCGACAGGCGCGGCGCGGGGCTTTCAGAAACGCGAACGCCCGCCGCAATGAACGCGGTCTGCCGGGCGGCTTCCCACACGATTCCGGGTACGGCTGCCGGGGATGTCCCCGCGGCGGCAGCGGAGGCGAGGCACAGCGCGGCGGCCGCGGTACTGAGCAGTTTTTTCTTTTCCATGATGTTTTTTCCTCCGGGATATATAATGGTCACCTCTAAAAACCTTGTTTGAGTGAAAATGTGTATAGCACACTGCCTGCTTCGTCAAACCTCCTCGTAAGGCATACAGCCTTACTTCGTCGGCTTTCATAGCATTCGGCGCACTCTGCCCATTTTCACTTTTCAAACCGGTTTTTAGAGGTTCCCTAATGTTATTCTTCCTATAATTTATATTCAGGGCTTGTCCCGGATATTCCGGGATTTTTTCGACAGGAGCTGATACGATGAAGATATCGACAAAGGGCAGGTATTCCCTGCTTTTCATGCTTGACATGGCGCGGCACGACAGCGGCGAGCCGGTCAAGGTAAAGGATTCCGCAGCGCGCAGCGGCGTTTCCGTGAAGTATATGGAACAGATAGTCGCGGTGCTGAACAAGGCGGGATTCGTGCGCAGCGTCCGCGGCTCCCAGGGAGGGTATCTCCTTACGAGACCGCCGGAGGAATACACGGTCGGCGAGATACTGCGGCTTTCCGAGGGAAGCCTGGCTCCGGTCTCCTGCCTTGACGCGGGGAATCCCTGCGAAAAGCGCGGACAGTGTGTCACCGTGCGGCTGTACGAGGAGATAAACAACGCCGTTAACGGAGTGGTAGACCGCATAACTCTCGCGGATATGCTCGGCTGGGAGAACGAGGTCCCCGGCTGCTGACAGAATACTGCGCGCCCTGCCGTTCAGGAATCCCTGGATTGCGGGGCGATTTTAAAATCTCCGTGAAAATATGGGATAACGGTTGACAAAAAGCCTGGTTAAGAGTATAATATAATATGAGTTTTTATATTCAGGGAACCTCTAAAAGCCGTAAAGGAGAGTTTTAGAGGTGACCTTTACCTTGAACTTCTTATACAGAAAGGGAAATAAAATAAAATGGGTTTATTCAAATCTTTGTTCGGCACCTACTCCACCAAGGAGCTCAGGCGTATCGAACCGATAAAGCAGGCTGTGCTTGACCTCGCGGACAAGTATTCCGCCATGAGCGAGCAGGAGCTCAAGGCTCAGACGGGCATACTCAAAGACAGGCTGGCTTCCGGTGAAACGCTTGACCAGATACTGCCGGACGCTTTCGCGGTCTGCCGTGAGGCTTCCACGAGAGTTATCGGCATACGCCATTATCCTGTACAGATCATCGGCGGCATCGTTCTCCACCAGGGACGTATCGCAGAGATGAAGACAGGTGAAGGTAAGACTTTCGTTGCGGCTCTGCCGTCCTATCTGAACGGTCTGACCGGAAAGGGCGTTCACATCGTTACCGTTAACGACTACCTCGCAAAGCGCGACAGCGAGCTTATGGCAAAGGTGCACAGATATCTCGGTCTTACCGTAGGACTTATCTCCCACGATATGGACAACGACGCGCGCCGTGCTGCCTATGCCTGCGATATAACATACGCGACAAACAACGAGCTCGGATTCGACTACCTGCGCGATAATATGTGCATTTACAAGAAGGATAAGGTTCAGCGTGCGCCTAACTTTGCCATTGTGGACGAGGTTGACTCTATCCTCATAGACGAGGCGAGAACTCCGCTTATCATTTCCGGCCGCGGCGACAAGTCCACCGACCTGTACGAAAAGGCTGACAAGTTCGCCAAGACCCTCACCATGAACAAGATAGCGGAGCTGGACGACAAGGAGGACTACGAGGGCAACTTTGACGGAGACTACCTCATCGACGAAAAGGCAAAGACCTGCAACCTCCTGCCGAACGGCGTTGCAAAGGCTGAGAAGTACTTTGGCGTTGAGAACCTCATGGATCCCGAGAACACCACGCTTCTCCACCATATAAATCAGGCTATCCGCGCAAACGGTATAATGAAGCTGGACGTTGACTACGTTATCAAGGACGGCGAGATCGTTATCGTTGACGAGTTCACCGGACGACTTATGTTCGGACGCCGCTACAATGACGGACTCCACCAGGCAATCGAGGCAAAGGAGGGAGTAAAGGTAAACCGCGAGAGCAAGACCCTTGCGACCATTACATTCCAGAACTTCTTCCGCCTGTATGACAAGCTGTCCGGTATGACCGGTACGGCTATGACTGAGGAATCTGAGTTCCGCCAGATTTACAGCCTTGACGTTATCGAGATACCGACCAACAAGCCGGTCATCAGAATCGACAACCACGACCAGATCTACAAGAACGAGCGCGGAAAGTTCAAGGCAGTCTGCGACCAGGTGGAGGAATGCCACAAGAAGGGTCAGCCGGTTCTCGTTGGTACTGTAACCATTGAGAAGTCCGAGCTGGTTTCCAAGCTGCTCAAGGCTCGCGGAATCAAGCACCAGGTGCTCAACGCGAAGAACCACGAGAAGGAAGCGGAGATAGTAGCCCAGGCGGGCAAGAAGGGCGCCGTTACCATCGCCACCAACATGGCGGGACGCGGTACGGATATCAAGCTCGGCGGTAACTCTGAGTTCCTTGCTATACACGAGATGAGAAAGCAGGAGTACCCTGAGGAGCTCATTCAGGAGGCTACCGGCTACGCTGAGACCGACAACGAGGAGATACTCGAGGCAAGAAAGAAGTATCAGGACCTCATGAAGAAGTACGACGCGGAGATAGCTCCCGAAGCAGAGGAGGTACGCGCTGTCGGCGGTCTGTTCATTATCGGTACCGAGCGCCACGAATCCCGCCGTATCGACAACCAGCTCCGCGGACGTGCAGGACGTCAGGGCGACCCGGGCGAGAGCCGCTTCTACATTTCTCTGGAGGACGACCTCATGCGTCTGTTCGGTGGCGACAGAGTCCAGAAGTTCATGGAGAGCATGAATTTTGACGAGGATCAGCCTATCGAGGCTTCCTTCCTTTCCAGCGCTATCGAGTCCGCGCAGAAGAAGATCGAGGGCAGAAACTTCTCTATCAGAAAGAACGTCCTGGACTTCGACGACGTTATGTCGCAGCAGCGTATGACAATATACTCACAGCGCACCAAGGTGCTTGACGGCGAGGATGTAAGCAAGAATATCCACGACATGATGGAGAAATCCATTGAGGAGACAGTTGACATGTACTGCTCCGACCCTGTTGCAGAGAACTGGAACCTTGACGGTCTGCGCGCGCATTTCCTGAACCTGTACCTTATGGACAGCGATCTGCGCTACACCACCGAGGAACTGAACACCCTTGAAAAGAAGGACATTGTGAACTTCATCAAGGACAGAGGAAACCTCATCTATCAGACCAGAGAGGCTGACATGGGCTCCGAGACCATGCGCGAGGTAGAGCGTATCTGCCTGCTCAAGACGGTAGACCGCCATTGGATGGATCACATCGACGCTATGGAAGAGCTCAAGCGCGGCATTTACCTCAGAAGCTACGGTCAGAAGGATCCTGTCGTAGAGTACCGTTTCGAGGGCTTCGCAATGTTTGACGAGATGATCGCGGCTATCCGCGAGGAGACCGTAAGAATGGTGCTCACCGTTCCGGTAAGGATACAGCGCCCGCTCCAGCGTGAGCAGGTGCTCCAACCTGACGCACCGAATGCAGGCTCCAAGACCCCGTTCAAGAACAACGGTCAGAAGATTGGCAGAAACGACCCCTGCCCCTGCGGAAGCGGCAAAAAGTATAAGAACTGCTGTGGCAAAGATGAATAAAAATTGAAGCGATAAGCGCATGTCTGCGTCGTCACGATGACATAGGCAGGCTTCAGCCTAGCCTATGTCATCGTTCCTAGCATCCAGGCACTTCTCGCTTCGATTTCAGGAGCAGAAGATTCAAAAACACATTTCTAAGAGGTTTGAACAAATGAAAAGAGAAGAATTTGTAAAAGAACTCACCGGCGATATAATCCCTTTCTGGAACAAGCTCCGCGATGATGAGAACGGAGGCTTTACAGGCTTCATGGACAGTGCGCTGAACGTTGACAAGAAGGGCGAAAAGGGCGTTATCCTGCACTCCCGTATTCTGTGGTTCTATTCCAACGCATATATGGAGCTTAAGGATCCTGCACTGCTGGACAATGCAAAGCACGCGTATGAATTCCTGACCGAAAAGTGCGTTGACAAGGAATACGGCGGCGTTTACTGGAGCATGAACTATGACGGCACCGTAAAAGAGGACATCAAGCACACCTACTGCCAGGCGTTCTTTATCTATGCGCTTTCCAGCTACTACCGCGCGAGCGGCGACAGGAATGCTCTTGAGCTTGCATACAAGGTAATGGACCTGGTAGAGAAAAATTCTACCGATGATGTCGCTTACCTTGAAAAGATGTCCCGCGACTGGAAGACAGAGCTTGCAAACGATGAGCTTTCCGAGAACGGACTTATGGCTGACAAGACCATGAACACCACTCTCCACATGATGGAGGCTTACACTGAGCTTTACCTTGCCGACCACAATCCCAAGGTACTTGAAAGGCTGAAGTTCCAGCTTGACCTGACCTACGACAAGATATACGACAAGGCGGGAAGCAAGCTGCTGGTATTCTTCGACAAGAACATGAACGTTATCGGCGATATCCACTCCTATGGACATGATATCGAGGCTACATGGCTCATCGACCGCGCCTGCGAGGTCATTGGCGAGCCGGAGCTCACCGCAAAGTTTGCCGAGATGAACCGCGCTATCGTAAGGAACATTGCGAACATCGCATACGACAAGGCTTCCGGGTCGCTGCTCAACGAGCGTGACAAGGACAAGATAAACACATGGCGTATCTGGTGGGTACAGGCTGAGGCGGTCATCGGCTTTATGAACGGTTATCAGAAGCACTACGGCGGCGCTGAGTATTTCGAGATATCCTCCAATGTGTGGAACTTCATTCAGGAGCACATCGTTGACAAGCGTCCTGGCGGCGAGTGGCACTCCCAGGTTGACGACAACTGGAAGTTCGCTGAGTTCAAGCCGGTGGTTGATCCGTGGAAGTGCCCCTACCACAATGGCAGAATGTGCCTTGAAATGATGCGCAGACTGGCTGAAAACGGCTGATGATTCCGGCATGATGTGAGGTTCCTATGAAAAAGACTGGCGCTGCGCTTCTTGTCGCAGCAATATTCCTGACAGGCTGCTCTGGCAGACAGAACACGAGCGGCGAGATACAGCTCCCAATATACGGCGCGGCGGAAGAAGTGCAGTACGAGGTCGCAGAGGCTCAGTACATGGATCTCTCTGAGACCGCCAGCACCGGCGTGACGATAGGATATCCATACGCAGTGTACCTTACATATCCCGCTGACGCGCTTGTTATGTCATACAATGCGCTCAAGGGCAGGGAAGTCACTGAGGGCGAAATACTGGCGGAACTTGATTCTTCCGACCTTGACTACGATATCAGCAATCAGCAGACCATAGTCAATGCGGCCGCCGGTGATAATCTCCAGTATCAGATAGAGCAGGAGAAGCTCGAAATGCTCCTTGCTGAAAAGGAAAAATACGTCATAAGGGCACCGTTTGACGGCATAATCACCCAGACTGCTTCTGTCACCGAGGGTACGGAGATAAAAGAAAACGCGCTGTGCTGTGCGGTCTCCGAGATAAGCCGGACAGGTATCTACCTTGACGGAGCGGGAGCCTCACAGTTCCGCTTCGGGCAGAAGGTGAAGATCAAGGTTGACAACGACACCTATGACGCGACAGTCGTGGAGGCTCCGGATTCGGCGCCCGCGACTGCATACGGCGCTTCCGCCAGCCGCGTGATATTCGATGTCGGCGAGGAAAATATGCAGAAGATACTCACTGAATCGGCTATGGCGGTTTCTGCGGGCTGGGCGACTGTATACGTCACCACTGAGCGTAAAAACGTGCTTGCAGTTCCGGATTCCGCGGTAAAGAGCGGAGGCTCGGAGAGCTTTGTTACCCTTGTGGACGGCACGGAGCGCTATAAGCTGAAGGTCACCACCGGCGTTAGTCTCGGCGGCTATACCGAGATACTGAACGGTATTTCCGAGGGAGATATCGTGCTGGCGCGCGGAAGCGGAAACTACGCATAAAGGTAAAAAAATAATCACCCCGCTTGACAAATCAGGCGGGGTATGCTATACTATATCAGTAAATAAGTCTGCCACCGGGTAGGAATGCTGAGCATTCGCGTGTATCGTTAGGTCTTTGAAGATACGCAGCGGATGCTTTTTTGTTTGAGGAGCGGGGAATGAAGAGAATACTTGATTACTTTACGAAAGGCGAGCTGGCGCTGTGGGCTGTTTCCACGTTTGCGGTGGTTGTTTCCTTTCTGATATTTGACCGGCAGAACTGGCTGACGCTGGCGGCTTCGCTGGTGGGAGTCACTTCGCTGATATTTGCGGCGAAGGGGCACCCTGCCGCGCAGGCTATGGCGATAGCTTTCGCGGTGATGTACGGGATCATTTCACTGGGATTCGCATATTACGGCGAGATGATAACCTATATGTTCATGTCGCTCCCGATGGCGGCGTTTTCGCTGGTGTCCTGGATACGTCACCCGTCCGATAACAAGAACGAGGTCCGCGTGAATCATCTGAAAGCCAGGGAATACGTCTTCATGGCGATTCTGACGATTCTGGTAACAGCGGTATTTTATTTCATTCTGAAGTACTTTAACACCGCAAACCTGATCCCGAGCACCATTTCAGTTACGACAAGCTTTGTGGCGGTGTATTTCGTGTTCCGCAGAAGCCCGCTGTATGCCGTTGGCTACGCGGCGAACGATGTCGTGCTGATAGTCCTCTGGACAATGGCTTCGTTCGAGAATGCAAGCTATATTCCGGTTGCAGTGTGCTTCACGGCGTTCCTTGCCAACGACATCTATGGATTCATCAACTGGCAGAAGATGGCGAAACGTCAGGCGGGAGTTGAAACTGCGGCGGCATAATAAAAAAGGAGCCTTTCGGCTCCTTTTTTAATCCACAGTAGAAATATCCAGAACCCTGTTCAGCCCGTCCTCTGTGGTCTCAAACAGGAATCTCAGCTTGATATGCCCGAAATCAGCGGTGACTGAATTTTCGTCAGACACAAACGGAGTTCCGTTCTGCCACAGGAATCCAGCCGCAAGCAGGCGGTGGTCGCAGTAGAAGCTGCTGATTATTTCAATATACTGCCGCAGGAATTCCGGCTGGTCTGCCGGGGCGAAAATCTCGTCCGGAAGTCCGGACACCGTTACGAATGCGGCTCCCCCATCGTAGGGGCAGCGGTAATAACACAGATTTTCCCGGGTTGCTGCACAGGCTATCATCGCGAGGTTGTGACCGGAGTGCATCTCGTCCAGCTCAAATTTTCCGGTCTGGAATTCCGGAAGCTCGGGGAGGTTCTTTTTTGCGCGGCGGGATTCGGCGACTGCCTTTTCAGGGAGCCCGCTCTCCGTGTGAGCCCAGCTCCACAGCCATGTGCCCTGTATTGTTGATTCCGTTCCGAGGATCCCGGCACGGAACTGCTGGTCGCCGAAGCGGATGATTCCGTCCGTGGGATTTAGCCCCCAGCTGTTATCGGCAACTATCCTTTCGCCCATGCGGTTCTGGCAGAGTATCGCGCGCCCCGCAGAAAGTGAAAGCATATCCAGCATATTTGTCTTGTCGAAATAGATCGGGCAGTCCAGCACCGAGAAGTTTGTCATAGTTACTCTCCAATATTGATATTTTGACCGAATTTGCGCAGAATATCACGCATGAGGAACTTGTCTATCCTGTACATCCTGCTGTGTCCGCGCGGGAGGTCGTCCACGCGCAGCTCGAACCGCATGAATACCTCGGAGTAGTCCTCCTCGTACCAGAACGTGCAGAGCAGGTATTTGTCCTTTGTCGCGTAGTAGTTCACAGGAGTGAACCCAAGCACCGCGCGCAGGTCGGAATCCACCTGCTGCTCGGCGTCTGAAACGCTCATCGGCTCGAACTGCACTTTTTTTGTCCGCGGGAGGCTTTCCGCGTGCTTTTCCTCATCGCTCTTAACAAGTCTGGTTTTCTTCAGGAATCCGAACATAATGCGTCCTCCAGTCTATGCTCTATTATACACTTCCAGCCCGGAAATGTCAACCTTACATCGGCACCTGTGTATTCGCGAGAAGCTCGGCAATTATGTCGTAAGGAGCGCCGTAGTCGGTCTGCCCTGCTGCGAGTATCAGTCTGTGGGAGAGCACCGCGCCTGCGACAGTCTTTACGTCATCCGGGGTCGCGTAGTCCCTGCCGTTCATAAGCGCCATTGCCTGAGAAGCGCGGAACATTGCGATAGACGCGCGCGGACTTGCTCCGAGCTTCACCTGCGGCATATATCGTGTGGCGGAAACCAGCGAGAGAATATACGCCTTTACATTGTCGGAAACCTTTACCTGCGAAGCCTGATTTCTCAGACCGATAAGCTCGTCAAGGGTCATAACAGGGGAAACTTCAAGCCGCTGCGGCATTACATCAAGCATTTTCATCTCGGCAGCTCTGTCGGGGTAGCCCACTGAAATCTTCATCAGGAAGCGGTCGAGCTGTGCCTCCGGCAGGTGGTAGGTTCCGTAGGTTTCGATGGGATTCTGCGTTGCGAGGGTCATAAACGGTTTGGGGAGCTGGTGCGTTATGCCGTCAACGCTTATCTGGAGCTCCTCCATTGCCTCCAGCAGTGCGGACTGCACCTTTGGCGAGGAGCGGTTTATCTCGTCCGCCAGCAGGAAGTTGCACATTGCCGCGCCCGGGCGGTATTCACCCTTGCCGCTGTTTATATCGATGGCGGTGTAGCCTATTACGTCCGAGGGCATGAGGTCCGGTGTGAACTGGATACGTCCGAAGCTGCCCGAAACGCTCTTTGCCAGCGTTTCGGCAAGCAGTGTCTTGCCGACCCCGGGGACGTCCTCAATGAGGACGTGACCTCCTGCGAGCATGGCGCAGACTACTTTTTCGATCACCGGGCGCTTTCCGATTATAACGCGCTCGATGTTGTTTATGAGTTGTTCGATTGTGTTGTTCATTTTACTGTCCTCAATTGTTAAACAGTTTATCGAATGTGGAGCCGAAAAGTCCCGCAAAAATCGCGGAAACCAGCAGCACCGCGCCTCCGAGGAAGAGCCACGAATCAACCACGGCGCTGAAAGCTCCGTTTGAGCCGAGTATCGTTCCCGTTATTCCAAGCACGACTGGCAGCAGGATAGATACCAGCGAAAACACTGTGGTTTTTGCGTGGAGCTTGCTGCGGATAACCCGGCGCAGCAGCCGTAAAAGTGCGCCGGCTCCCGCGCTGAGCGCCAGACCGCCGATGAACAGGAGACCTATCATCTCCTGTGTGAGCAGGAGTACTCCCAGGATCGCGGCGGCGCAGGCAATATTGAGCAGGAATCCCGCGAGGGACAGTCCTGCGTATTTCCATTTGTTCATATTTCGTCCTTAGTTTTATCCGGTTTTTCAGGAGGGGCAGGCTCGTCACAGCCGAAGCGCGCTTCCACGCACTTGGTGGATATATAGCAGAGAATAGAGGTTAAACATACGATTATTGAATAGATAAACAGCGACATGGCGTAGCCAAGTTTGTCCCAGCCAGTCCATATCGTCTGACCGAGCACCCATGCAAGAGGCACGCCAAGTCCGCCCAGGATCATCGGAACGCCGAATACTGCAACGGTATACCATATCGAGCGTATCCGGAGCTTTTCCCTGATGATGTTGCGGAAAGCGTTGTGCGCAAAGCCCGAGCCTATACAGGTAACTACCCCGGCTATTATGAATACCAGCAGGGAATCCCTGAAGCCCATGCTGAAGAAGTTATTCAGAATCTCGGTCAGGAGCAGTGATACGGCTGCGCAGGCAAGGTCAGTTCCGAGACCTGCCGCGCAGAAACCTGCGAATTTCAGCTTAGTCATGGTACACCTCCTGAATGTCGGAGCGTGAATGCAAAAACGGCGCAGCCCGAAAGCTGCGCCGCAGTCAGCGTATTAAGCTATGTTCTCAGTTAAGAGAGCAGGGAGTGCTCGTCAGCAGCGTCGAACAGGTGGATCTTGTTCGGGTCGAGAGCGAGCTTAACAACATCCTGAGGACGAGCGGTGCATCTCGGGGATACTCTAGCAGTAAGCGGGATACCCTCGCATGTCAGGTACAGGAAGGTCTCAGCACCGAGCATTTCGGTTACGTCAACGGAAGCCTCAATGATACCGGTCTTAGCAGCGGAGAGGAACATTTCCTCATCGTGGATGTTCTCAGGACGGATACCGAGGATAACTTCCTTGTCTACATAGTACTTGAGAGCCTCGTTGTCAGCCTTAGCGGAGGGAAGCTCAACATAGAACTTGCGGCCTCTGGAGGTCTTGGTGTCCTCAGAACCGAATTCAACTGTGTACTTGCCGTTAACCTGGAGAAGCTTTGCAGGAATGAAGTTCATCTGCGGAGAGCCGATGAAGCCTGCAACGAACTTGTTAACAGGGTTCTCATAGAGGTTGATAGGAGAGTCGATCTGCTGGATGTAACCGTCCTTCATAACTACGATACGGTCACCCATGGTCATAGCCTCTGTCTGGTCATGTGTTACGTAGATAAATGTAGTACCCAGCTTCTTGTGGAGCTTGGAGAGCTCGGTTCTCATCTGTGCACGGAGCTTTGCATCCAGGTTGGACAGCGGCTCGTCAAGCAGGAAGACCTGAGGATCACGTACGATAGCACGGCCGAGCGCTACACGCTGTCTCTGACCACCGGACAGAGCTTTCGGCTTTCTGTCGAGCAGGTGAGAGATATCAAGGATCTTAGCAGCCTCTTCAACGAGCTTCTTGATCTCGTCCTTCGGAACCTTACGGAGCTTCAGACCGAATGCCATGTTGTCGAATACGGTCATGTGAGGATACAGAGCGTAGTTCTGGAATACCATCGCGATATCTCTGTCCTTAGGAGCAACGTCGTTTACCAGACGGTCGCCGATGAACATTTCGCCCTCGGAAATTTCCTCAAGGCCTGCGATCATACGCAGTGTTGTGGACTTACCGCAGCCGGAAGGACCTACGAGTACGATGAACTCCTTGTCCTTGATATTCATGGTGAAATCGGAAACGGCTACAACGCCGCCCGGATAGCGCTTGTATATGCCTCTGAGTGATAAGCTTGCCATTTGAAATGACCTCCTGAAATTACTAGATTTATTATAGAACCCGAATGGGTCTATTCAGCTATTGCCGCTACTAATATAATACCAAAATACGGCGAAAAATAAAAGAGCCTAAGTCAACAAATATTTTTTGATTCGTTTATGAATAATAACCAAGACCTACAAAACCGCCATGAAAATACCGCGGTTTTGCTAGTGGTATTGCACAAAAATCCGCCCGTTTCCGGCATAAACGAAATAAGCTAACCTGTTTTTTTGGAGATTGTGCCAAAACAGCCGTGCGTATTTTGTGCAATTGGGTACAAAATCTATGAGATAATTTTCACACAATATACATATATTGATTTCTGAGGACAAACCGGCTGAATAACAACAAAAAAATCGCGCCGGATTTTGTGCAAATCCACATAAGACACAGACAAAGGAGGACGGCGATGAGAGAGAAAGCAAAAAAGCCGCGGCTTCCGCTGGTAATGGGAATCGCGCTTCTTGCGGCGGCGGGGATATGGGTGCTCGGCCGGAATTTCGCGGACGGCTCCCGCGGAATACCGGGCGGAACGAACCAGCAGCGCATTGAATACATAGAGAGCTTCGGCTGGGACCCCGGCCTGACCCACTGCGAGCTCCAGGAGATACGCATTCCGGTGGAGTTTGACGACACATACGAGGTATACAACCAGCTCCAGCGGGAGCAGGGCTTTGATCTGCGGCGCTACCGGGCGCATTCCGTTAAGAAGTACACCTATGAGATATCCCGCACGGACGATGATCCGGTGCCCCTTTACGCGAATCTGCTTGTGGAGAACGGCGTGATAATCGGCGCCGACGTCACCTCGGCCGAGGCAGGGAGCCTGTGCGCGGCTCTTTCAGCGGGTCAGCGGAGCGCGAAGTAATCACGGTGTTCAAAGCGTGTCACGCGGTGGTCGTGCGCGAGTACGTCATTTGAAATGTCGAAGTACTGCATATCTGTGCCGCCCTTGGTGTAGCTGCGCCGTTCATAGCTGTTTGAGGAGTCCCACACGGTGTCTACCCAGATATCCCGGTCGGGGAGCCTCACAAGGTTCCATGAGTGGGAGCGCTCGTCCGCCGTCACGGTCTGCGGGAAGCAGCGGCTGCCGGTGACAACGCTTCCTGAGGCAACATAGCACTCTATCCCCTGGGATTCGCACAGTGCGGCATAGAGATTGGACCAGCCGAAGCATACGGAGCGGTGCGTTTCCAGCACGGCTTCAAGCGAGATACTCGCCTCGGACACGCCGTTTTCGGAGGCGTCCCGGTCGTAGTACATGTTTTCGGACACCCATTGTGCGAGCGCCCGCGCCTTGGCGTAATCGTCATCCAGCCCTGCGCATACGTCGTCTGCGAGCTCCCTGACCTGCGCGATGAGCTGCCTTGCAGTTTCCGCATCGCCGCCCGGCGCGATGTGGGCGAGCACGCCTTCCTGCGGCAGCTCTATCGGATTCGCGGCTGCGTGCAGGTTGCTTTCGGCGGGAATGTCGTTTACGGGGACCGGCTGTGCGCCGGTTTCCGTCATTTCGAACACATAGTTCATGCGTTCGCCGTTTTTCAGCTTTACTGATATTATATAGTACCCGGGTTTGAGCATGGAAACGTCCAGGGTTCCGGACAGGCTGCTCCCGCTGAGGGAAAGGTCATTGCTTTCAATTTTGCTGCGCAGTACCGCGATCTCTGATATCTCCGTGTCGTTGTAATTCCCTGTAAAGGATATACTTCCGCCGCTGAATTCAAAGCGCAGCTGGTGAAGTGGATCGTTGGAGGTCAGCATTATATTGACCGGGACTGGCTCCGGTTCCGGAGGCTCGTCCGACTGCGGCGAATTTGACGCGGTATGCGCGGCGGTGGATTCCATGGCGGTCGTGGTAGTATCCGGGGGTTCAGTCCTGCTTTGCGCCGTGGAATTTGTCGAAGCGTCAGATCCCGCTGAGCTTTCGGCGGGAACAGCGGAAGTGATTTCCGAGGGAGCGCTTTCCGTACCTGATTTCTCCTGTGGTGAAGAAGCCGGCGCACTGCCGGTGGTTTCCCCGGGAGCCGGCACGGTCGCGGTGGTCTGTGCGGGGGATTCAGAGCTTTCCACCCGGGCTGGCATGACGAATTCCGGCACCGAGCTGCTTCCCGGCGCCGCAGAGGAATTTATGAGCTGTATCGCTGCCGTTACGGATATGGCGAGGCAGACTGCCGCCCCTCCGAAAAAGAACCATTTTTTCTGCATGAACACGCCTCCCGTTTTTCTGCTCCGCCGATCAAGTGTTGAAGGAATTAATATGTGGTAACCTCTAAAAACCTCCTTCACGGCAGATTTCTATGACTTATATCATCTGCTTCGTTGTCAAACCTTGAAATACATACAGTATTACTGCGGTTTGACGCCTAGCATCTGATATAAGTCATGTACGAAATCTGCTCGTGTCCCGGTTTTTAGAGGTTACCATGTAATATTGTATCACAGCATGCCTGAAAAGTCAATCTTCATAAATTGTATCAGATATTTCCCACTTTATTATAAATATTGCTCAATTTCTCTTGACGTTATACGATAAATATTGTATAATATTATTGCGCCCTTAACTGGGTGTAATTTCAGTTTTTATGCGAAACTACAAGGAGAAGATCAATGAATTTCAGGAAAATGATAGCCGCGGTGCTGACGGCGGCGCTCTGCATGACTGCTGCGGGCTGTTCAAAGTCCGCAGAGGACAGCGGTTCGGACGGTCAGGGAACGGAGAACGTCCAGACTGCCGATGAATTCGACACGGAGCTTACCGCAATGCAGCTGACTGCGGACATAAAAATAGGGTGGAACCTAGGAAATACGCTGGACGCCACCGGAGGCAGCGGACTGTCTCAGGAGACGAGCTGGGGCAATAAAACCACCACGCCGGAGCTCATCCAGGCAGTAAAGGACGCGGGCTTCAACGCCGTGCGTATCCCGACAACATGGGAGCGCCAGATGGACGACAACGGAAATATCAGCCCTGAGTGGATGGCTCGCGTAAAGGAGATAGTAGACTACGCATACGATATCGGCATGTACGTTATCCTGAACATGCACCACGAGGAATGGTACCAGCCCTATGCGGACAAGGAAGAGGAGATCTCCGCGAAGATGACCAGCAGCTGGACGCAGATAGCGGAGGCGTTCAAAGATTACGACCAGCGCCTTATTTTCGAGGGCATGAACGAGCCCCGCTGGAAGAACACTGACTTCGAGTGGAACAGCGGCAACGAAGAGGGCAGGACGGTGGTTAACCATCTGAATCAGGTGTTCGTTGACGCAGTGAGAGCCACCGGCGGGAACAATCAGTACCGCTTCCTGATGGTGTGCCCCTATGCGGCGAATTCCACTGAGCCCGCGCTTGCGGCGCTGGAGATACCGGACGATGACCGTCTGATAGTTTCCGTACACGCATACATACCATACGGCTTCGCGCTCCAGAATCCGGGAAGTGACAAGTGGCTGGCCTCCAAGCCGGGGTGCACCTCCGACATTGACACGCTTGCGGAGGTCCTGGACAGGCTGTTCATCAGCAAGGGGCAGGCAGTCATCATCGGCGAGTGCGGCGCGATGAACCGCGACAACGAGGAATACCGCGCGCAGTGGGCGGAGTACTATTTCGCAAAGTTCAAGGCTATCGGCATTCCCTGCTTCTGGTGGGACAACGGCGCATTCCTGAGCGGAGAAACGTTCGGTCTGTTCGACAGGCAGCTGAATCAGGTGAGATATCCGGTCCTGCTTGAGGGCATGATGAAGGGAGCTTCCGGCGGGACGGCGGACGAAGCCTCCGCAGCATAACATTTAAAGAAAAGGACAAAGACAATGATAAATATACTGACAAAGGCGATAGCGCTTTTAACTACCGTTACACTTCTCACAGGACCGCAGGCGGCTGACGCTGAGAAGCAGCTCGGTCTTACCAGCCGGAATGATTCAGGTGTTTCCGAGGAAGTAAAGGACAGCGAGGTGCTCACTGCCCCTGTCGATTCCGTTCAGCTCTGCAAGGATATAACCATCGGCTGGAATCTCGGCAACACGCTGGACGCGACAGGCTCCGGAATAAACAGCGAAACGAGCTGGGGCAATCCGAAGGCAACAAAGGAGCTCATCCTTGCGGTAAAGGACGCGGGCTTTGACGCCGTGCGTATCCCGACGACATGGTTCAACCACGTTGACAGCAATTTCAACGTTGACAGCGCGTGGTTCGACAGGGTACAGGAGGTCGTGGACTACTCCTATGACGAGGGCATGTACGTTATCCTGAACGTACATCACGAGAACTGGAACGACCCATATCAGGACACTCTGAAAGACGTAAAGAAGAAGATAAAGAAGCTGTGGACGCAGATAGCGGAGCGCTTTGAGGACTATGGCGAGCGCCTTATATTCGAGGGAATGAACGAGCCGCGCTGGAAGAATACGAATTACGAGTGGAACGGCGGAAACTCCGAGGGCAGGAGCGTTGTCAATGAGTACAACAAGTGCTTTGTGGAGACGGTACGTGCTACCGGCGGAAACAACCGTTACCGTGCGCTGATGATACCGACATACGCGGCAAGCTCCTCCGCACTTGAAGGATTCACGGTTCCGGACGACAAGAGCCTTATCGTGTCGATACACGCGTACTCTCCCTACAATTTTGCTATGAACGAGAACGGCACCACCAAATTCGATGAAAACAGCAGCGACAGCACAAGGGAGCTGAAGTGGCTCTCCGACACGCTGTACGACAGGTTCATCAGCAAGGGAGTCGGCGCGATAATCGGAGAATGCGGTACAGTCAACAAGAACAATCTCAGCGACAGGCTGAACTGGGCAAAGTACTTCCCGAAGGTGTTCGGCGACAACGGTATACCGGTGTTCCTGTGGGATAACAACGCTTACGGCTATGGCAACGAGATTTTCGGCATGATACACCGCGATACTCTCAAGTGGGAGTACCCTACCTATATCAAGGCGCTTGTAAAGGCTGCAAAACAGACCAAGTAAAACTATGGCAACACCGCACAAAGACCATTTATTGGATTTTGCACGTGTCTTGCTTGCATATTTTCCGTCACCTTGCACAATTCGTCCTAGCAAGGCGTGTCTCCCCCTGCGGGGGAGGTGGCACGAAGTGCCGGAGGGGCTGACCGAAAGACCAGCCTTGCTTCGCTAGTTGTTGACTTGAATACGCTATCGCTTCCGTCAACAACTCCTCATTGTACTATCTGACGAAAAATCGAGATTAGGCAATCAGCGAAGCGTATTATTGGCTAATCTACCTGCGCAATACACGCACAATCTTTGTGCGGTGTTGCCCTATATTTCTGCCCCGGCACAGCTGGGGCAAAAATATACCCTGAAACAGCGCACATGACAAACGGGCGATGTCGCTGACGGGGATTTAATCTCAAATTTGTCCGTAAATTGGTGAAAGGGGATAGTTATATGAGCAAGAGATTTATTCACATTTCCGATCTGCATATCGGGATAACGCTCTGCGGAGCAGACCTCATGGATGATATCAGGCATATCCTGATAGACGAGATAGCCGGCAGGATAATTGACGAGGCTTCAAAGGACAAGCCCGTGGACGGGCTGATAATTGCCGGGGACGTATTCGACCGCGGCTCTCCCAGCGCGGAGGCGGAGGCCCTTTTCGGAGAGTTCCTCACAAAAGTCAGCATAAAAAAGAAAGTAAAGGTGTTCTGCACCAGCGGAAATCACGACAACTCGCTCCATATATCGGCTCATCATGGTTTTTTACAGTTAGGCGGCGTGTATATTTCGCAGCCGTTTTCCGGGGAAACACCGTACCGCATTGAAAGCTTCGACGATGTTGACGTGGTAATGCTGCCGTATATCTCCATGGTGGACGTAAAGTCAGCGTTCAAGGAAACGAAGGACACGGTAAGGAACACGCAGCAGGCCGTAAGGTACGTTCTTGACAAGGTGTGGGAGGAACCCGCCGCAAAGGGCAGACCGCATATCCTTGTGGCGCACCAGGCTGTCGGCTCGTCCGTAGGAAAGGAGGCGGGAAGCCAGCAGATTATATCGCCGTCCGTGTTCAGCGATTTCACCTATACGGCGCTGGGACATTTCCACAGCGCGGGCAATCCCGCAGGAGTGGAAAACGTGCGGTACTGTGGCTCGCCGCTCTGCTATTCGCTCAATGAGGCCAAAAGGAACCTCGAATCCGAGGAATGTTCGCGGGAGACTCCCAACGGCGGTAAAATATCCGTCAGCGTGACCGAAAAGACTGTGGATATAATAGACGTTGACGACGATGGAAACGTTACGGTCAGTCAGACCGCGCTTGTCCCGCTTCACCGGGTTGTCACGGTCAGGGGCGCGTACAGCGACATAATGTCGTATTTCAGCACCAGGGAGACCGACAAGGATTACTACTATTTCCTTCTCACCAGCGAGGACATTCCGGAGGGTATGAATGCGCTGCTGCGTGACAAATTCCCGCTTATGCTTTCGGTGAGATTAGATGAATCGCTCAGGAACACAAGGGAAGAAAAACAGCTCGGCGGTGAGATACGCCTGAACAGCTTCCGTGAGGATTTCGCGCGGTTTTTCGAGCAGAGGACAGGAGAGGCGCCTGATGACGATGTTCTCTCGGCGGCGGATTTCATATTTGAGCTGACCAAAGAGGCGTCAAACAATGGCAGTTTGGCGCAGCTCAAGGCGGGTGTGCCCATTCTCAGCGAAGAGGAAAAGGTAAAGGTAAAGGCAGATGCAGCCGCAAAAAATAAAGGAGGTTCCAAATGACAGTTGAAGAACTCAGAATGTGCGCATTCGGACCGTACAGAGAAGAGCAGAGCGTGGATTTCCGGAAGCTCCGGGGAAAGGTGTTCCTCATCTCGGGCGATACCGGCGCAGGCAAGACCACCATATTTGACGCGATATGCTTTGCGCTTTTCGGAGAGGCATGCGGTTCGCTCAGGCAGGAGAACGGCGGCACTCTCCGCAACCAGAACGCAAAGCCCAACGATCCCAGCTACGTACAGATGACCTTTACAGTGAATAACGGCAAAACAACGGAGAGGTACTTTGTTCAGCGTGTTCCGGACGCATTCAATGGAACTTCCGACAGCCCTGACGCGGGAAAAAAGACCCGCGCCGCAAGGGGCTCCAAGTCTTCAAAGCAGACAGAGTATGTGAATCCATGGCTGGATGTCGGAAAGGCGAGCACGCTGCTCTGCAAGCAGGTCGGTGATACATGGCATGTTGAATTTACCGGAAAGACAGATGTAGGAAATAATATAACCAAGCTCATCGGCTTTGACGCCGCAAATTTCAGGCAGGTCTCTATGCTGGCACAGGGAGAGTTCGACAGGTTCCTCAACGAGAACACCAAGCAGCGCCGCGAGACCCTGCGCCCGATTTTCGGCACAAAGATATATCAGGACTACGAGGACGTGATACGCACCTGGAGAAACGGCCTCAGAATGCAGAACAAAACCCAGAATGATGCGGTGGGGGATATTGCGGAGAGACTTGAAATACCAGGCTCATATCAGCTGAGTAATGCTCAGGAGCTCATCGGCAGGATAAATGAGCTTGCTGATGAAAAAAAGCTCCGCATTGAGGGAATAAAGTCTGAGGTGAAGGAACTCAACCAGCTCCATGACGATAACGAAAAGGCACGCAACGATGTGATACGCGCCAACAAGGACATTGAGGACTGGGAAAAAGCCCGCAAGGAGCTCGAACAGCTGAATCAGCGTACAGAGCAGATGAAACAGCTTGAAGCGGAGCTCTCGCGCTGGAGGGACGCAGAAAAGATACGTCCGGAATACAGCGCCTGGAAACAGCTCAGCAGCGACAAGAAGCAGGCGGATTCTGCGGCTGTTATTGCGGCAAGGGAAGCAGTTTCCGCCGCGGAGGCAGCGGCAAAGGCGCTGGAGGCAAAGAACCTGGCGGATTCCCGCGACGGCGAGCGAGAAGCTCTGCTGAATGAGGTACATGAGCTTAAAATGATACTCCCGAAGGTAAGGGAGGTCCAGCAGATACGCGATGAAATAAAAACGCTCAATGCAGGTCAGACTGCGCTTAATGGGGAGCTTTCCGCAAATAGCAGGGAAAGGACGGCTCAGCATGATAAGCTCGGCGCACTCGCTGACAGCCTGGAGAGCTGTCAGGAGCTTTCCGGCAGGCTGGAAGCTGCGCAGGGAGAGCTTGAATCCCTGACCGGGAAGCAGAAAAACGCCCTTGGTCTGCTGAACGACCTTAAAAAGCTTGACGGGCTCAATGCGGAGCTCGTCTCTCTGAGAAAGAAAACCCGCATTGCCGAACAGGAATTCTCTGCCGCGGAGATATCCCACAAGAGAAAGCTGCTGGCGTACCACCATGACGCCGCGCTTATCCTTGCAAAAGATCTCCATGACGGCGATGTATGCCCGGTCTGCCACCAGAAGATAGGTCATATCGCCTGGGAAGAGCCCGGCAGCATTACGGAATGGTCCCATGTAGAGGAGGCTCAGAAGCGGCTGGACATCGCCAGAAAGAATTACAACGACCTTAATTCCAATGCGGTGAAAAAGGAGACGGAGTTTGATTCGCTCCGCAGCGTGGTTTCCGAGAAATTCGGCGCGGTGATCGGCGGAGAGCTTCCGGAGAGCGGCGCGGAGGATGCGGTCAGCGCGAAGCTCGCTCAGCTGAAAGAGAATATAAGCAGGGCTCAGGTTCAGCTGGAAAAGTGCACGGAGGCGCGTAACAGCCTTGACGGTATCAGAGAGCAGAAATCCGCGGCGGAGGAAATGATCGGTCAGCTGGACGCAGCTATTGCGGAGATCAACGAAAAGCTGCGTGCGCTTGGAGAAAAGCTGGTTTACGCAAAGGCGCTGGAGCAGGAAAAGGGCAGAGATGTCGGCGACCGCACAGAAAAGGACATAACCGGAAGCATTGCTGAAAAAACCGCGGCAGCTGAAAGCATCGCGGCAGCAAAGCTCAAGGCAGACGAGCAGTACACCGCGGCAGTTGACCGCAGCTCCGCTGCCGGGAATGCGGAAAAAGAGAAGAAAGCGCGGTGCTCCGAGCTTGAGAAGAGCCTTGCGGCTGCTGAGTCCGAGCTGAATCAGAAACTCCTGGAAAGGGGCTTCACAAACGTCAGCGAGCTTGCCGCTTCATTCCATGTAGAGGATGAGATCAACCTGCGGGACGAGCAGATAAAGAAATGGCGCTCCGACCTTGACCGGGCTGCGGCAGTCGAAAGGGACAGGGCTCAGAAGATAAGCGGCAGCCGCGAAAAGCAGAAGCTTGACGATTTTGACGCCAGAAATGCTGATATAGAGGAAAAACTTAAGACGCTCGGCGAGGAAAGGGATGAATGCGTCACGAAGGTCAGCAGTTTTGCACAGGAAGAGAAAAGCGTTAACGATATCCTCAGCCAGTATTCCTCGAATAAGCGCAGGATGGAGATTATCGAAAAGATAGCCGGCGCCGTTATCGACAAGGAAAGCGAAACAAAGGAGAACCAGACGCTTGAAATATACGTCCAGATGAACATATTCCAGGGCGTTATCCGCAAGGCGAACGAATGCTTCGAGAAGCTGACGGACGGGAAGTACTCACTTGCGCTGCATACCAGGGCGGCGGGCGCGCGCGATTTCTCCGGGCTTGACCTTGACGTATGCGACAATGATATGGGACGGTCTTTCCGGCGCGCTGTCAGCTCGCTGTCCGGCGGAGAGCGATTCCAGGCTTCGTTTGCGCTGGCAATGGGCTTCTCGGAGTACACGCTGGGCAACTGCGCGGGGCATACCTCAGATATGCTGTTCGTTGACGAGGGCTTCAGCTCCCTCGACCCTGGCAATGCCTCCACTGCCGCCAACGTTATAAGCCAGATAAGCAGTAACCGCACGATAGGAATAGTGTCGCATATCGAAGCGATGAAACAGCGGTTCAGCGACAACCGCATCGAGGTGAAAAAGAGTCCCGACAAGGGAAGCGTGATCAGTATTATTACCTCAGACTGATAAGACCGGCGTTTTCACGAATACCGTTTCCGGCGGTATGAAAAAAATGTGAAAACGCCGGTTTTCCATAATGCGGCGCTTGACAGAATATACCGGAATGGTGTATAATTATTAAAAAGCGCCGTTTTTTCGGCGAATAGAAAATGGCAGATGTTCAAACGGCAAAGGGGTTTTACTCATGGGGAATAAGCTGATGAAAGGAATACTGCGCAGGGCATGCGCAGTGATGACGGCGATAGCTGCGGCAGCGGCTCCGGTCACGGTGAGCGGCGGAGGAGCCTTCGCGGATACCAAGGACTACGACCAGGAGATAGCAGAGCTGGAGCGAAAGGCAGAGCGCATAAAGGAACAGAACGAGGAGCGCCAGCAGCAGATAGGGGATCTCAGCGATATCGTTGAGGCGAATGAATATCAGCAGAACCTGCTGGAGCAGCAGCTTGTCGGCATAAACGATGAAATAAGCACCTATGGCAAGCTGATAACCACTCAGCAGGAAAAGGTGGACGCCAAGGAAAACGAAATATATCTCGTTGAACAGGATATCGCGGAAAAGGAAGCGGAGATTGAAAAAACTCAGGGCGACATAGAGGAGCTGGAGGCACAGAACAAGGTAAATCTCCAGAAGTTCTCCAAGCTGATACGCGCGCTGTACATGAATAACACCTCCGATACGCTCCCGCTGCTGGAGGGTTCGGACGACTGGTACAACTTCTTTACCTATGTTGACGTTATCCAGAACATAAGCAGCCAGAACCTGGATTTTATGAACGGTCTGCTGGACGACATACATCATCAGCAGGATCTTATTACAGGTCTTGAATCGGATATCGCGAAGCTCAACAGCGACAAGGCGGATCTCCTTGACAAAAAGGAAGCGCTTGAGCAGGAGCTCAGCGACCTTGAGACCAAAAAGACCGAGGTCCAGGGAATCGCGCAGGCGCGCACCCAGGATATCGCGGATATCGCAAGCAAGAGCCAGAGCCTCCAGAATCAGGTTAACCAGATACAGAGCGAGATCAACGCCTCCAATGAGGACGTTGAGGCGATAAACGAGGCTATCAAGGAGCTTATCCGGGAGAAGCAGCGCGAGAACAGCGGCGCCCCGGTTTACAGCTCGGACGGATTCAGATGGCCGCTTGACAGCAACCTCCAGTACATAACGACCTATTTCGGCTGGGACGCGCCCATGAACAGGACGCACTATGGCATTGACGTCGGAAATGCGGGCATAGGCGGCAAGAACATCTATGCGGCACAGGGCGGCACCATAATCACTGCTTACGGCGATGGCGGATGGCACGGCGGTTTCGGAAATTACATCATCATAGACCACGGCGGCGGACTGTCCACGGTATACGCGCACTGCAGCGGAGTCACCGTGACGGTAGGTCAGACGGTGAACAAGGGCGATGTTATAGGCTATGTCGGCACCACGGGCTGGTCAACGGGAAACCACCTGCACTTTGAGACCCGTGTGAACGGTACGGCAGTAGACCCGTTCAGCTACGGCTACGAGTATGTTTAAAAGCAAATAATCACTGAACGCTGAATAAAGCACACGCTTATTCAGCGTTTTTTGAGTAGATAATGGTTTGGAAGGGAGTTTTGGTATGAGCGAAAATCACCCTCAGAAACAGAACAGCTCGCCATCCGGCGGCGAGATGTTCGTGGGACTGAACGTCCTCAGCAAGATAGGCGTTATCTTTATAATTATCGGAGTTATCGCGTTTTCGGCTGTATCCGGCGGAGTTATCGCGGAATGGCTGCGGCTGGTTATGATACTCGCGCTTGGCGCTGTGATGGTGTTCCTAGGTGAGGTGTTCCGGGGAAAGGGCTCGCTGGTGTTCGGCAATACGCTGATATTCGGCGGCGTAGCTGAGCTGTTCATCTCAATGATGTCGGGGAGGTTCGGACTGCGCTGCACCGGAGACTGGGCGCTGCTGATAGGCGGACTTACCGCGCTTGGCGGGCTTCTTCTGGCGGTGCGGCACAGGTCGCGCACGCTGCTGATAATCACGGCGGTCGGAGCAATGCTGACGATGATGACTGCAGCTTCCCAGGTGGGATATCTGCTCAGCGGAGTGCTGCTGGTGGCGCTCCACGCCGGGAATGCGCTGGTCTGCCGGAAATTCGGTTTTTACTCGCCGCAGTTTGTGGCTGCCGGTCTGATATTCTACGAGGGAATATACCTCTGCACTGTGGACAGGGGCATGGGGATCTACATCTTTATAGACGAACTTTCCGGGATATATTCGACGGTGTTCATCATTGCAGCGGGTGCCGTCTACGCAGGCGGAGCGCTCCTCGACAGCCTCGAAGCAGACGGACGTATGACCGGGGCGCAGACCGCCCTGCTGGTCATTCCGGAGAGCGTGGCGCTGCTTATGCCCACGTTTTTCCTGATGTCCGTGCGCGTTGAGGCGGGAGTTTCCTCGCTGCTGCTGGCGGCGGTCTATGTGGTCTGCATTATGTTCTTCGCGAACAGGACTGACAGCCGCAGCCGCGCGTGCGGGGTGCTGATAAACCTGCTCCTGACTGCGCTGGCGCTGTCAATTCTGCGGCTGTTCCCGGCGGTGTGGTCGTACATGATATTCCATGTGTTCGCGGCGGCTGTCGCTGCCGCCGGGCTGTTTTCCGGCAGGAAGCTCCTGATTGGCTGGGGTTATGGCGCGCTTATATTTGCGGAGCTGCTGTTCCTGTTTGACAGGGTGACGCAGTGGGGACATTCGGGAGTGCGCACGGCAGCGTTTGTGCTGAATGCGGTGCTGTGGGCGGCTCTGCTGGCGGCGTTCGCACTGAAAGGCAGGCGCGGAGTCGGATTCCAGCTTTATTCCGTTGGAGTGCTGTTCAACACGGGATTCTTCGGCGTGTATATGATCGCGGAAAAGCTTATTCCGGCGCTGGATACCTCGGCAGACAGGCTTTATGAATATCTTCTTGTCGCGGCAATGTGGATGCTTCTCGGCTTTGCGGCGGGGAAGCTTAAGTTCCTGCGAAAGGGCGCTTCTGCGGGAGCGGCGCTTGCGCTGTACTCCTTCGGAATGTGTATGCTTCTCGCGGCGAACTTTACGGTAAAGCGCAGCGGCGGGATCATCGCCGTGATAGTTTACTGCGCGGTGAATATCGCCTCGGTGCTGTCGGCGCTGGATATGGCTCTGCGGATAAAGTCGCTTGCTCCGAAATTCGCGCGGGCAGTGGGACTGGTGACCTCGTTCTACGGTATGATGACCCTGACGGTGGTGCTGGGAGTCAACGGCTGGGCGGCGTTCACAAGCTGTATCATCAGCATAGCCTACCTGCTGACCGCCGCCGCATGGATCGGAATAGGCTTTGCAAAAAGGAACGCGCTGCTGCGGCGGTTCGGACTGGCGCTGGCGCTGTTTTCCTCGGCGAAGCTGTTCCTGTTTGATTTCTCCGGAATGGACGCAGTGGGAAGAACGCTTATGTTCATTGGCTTCGGCGTGACGCTGCTTGCGATATCGTTCACCTACGGCTGGTTTGAGAAGCGGCTGCGCGACAGGGATCGTCAGAAATAGACAAAAAGGAGCCTGCGAGTTGTCCGCGGTCTCTTGAATTTTTATGCAGTTTATGTTAAAATAAAGGCAATACCGCACAAAGATTGTGCGTGTATTGCGCAGTTAGTATTGCCAATATTACGCTTCGCTTATTGGCAATACTCGATTTTTCGTCAGATTGCACAATGAGGAGTTGTTGACGGAAGCGATAGCGTTTTCAAGTCAACAACTAGCGACGCAAGGCTGTCGCCTTGCTAGGACGAATTGTGCAAGATGCAAGTTTGGCGCAACACAGAACATATCCGTTGAGCAATCATGTAATTTTTTGCGCCAAACTAGAAAGATGCAAGCAAGACACGTGCAAAATCCAATAAATGATCTTTGTGCGGTGTTGCCTAAAGTCATAAGTTATGTTCCGTTTGAGGGAGGTGCAGAATTTGCTAAACAGCGTTATAACTGTGGGAGTATGCTGCGCGGCGGCCAACAAGGACATCAGCAAATCCGTGCTTGACAGCCTTGCGGATATCGTTAAGTCTGACGGAAAATACAGAATGCTGGTATTTCAGTGCTTCGGGGACATGTATTACAGTTCGGGAAGCAATGACGGCGAGTCCTCTATATTCAGCCTGATAAATTACGATATGCTGGACGCGATGATAATAATTCCCGCGTCTATCCACGAGCGTTCCGTGATCGAACGTATAGTCAGCGACTGCCGTGAATGCATGGTGCCGCTGATATCTGTCGATATCCCGCTTCCGGGGGCGTTCTGCATTTCATTCGGCTATGGCGAGGCGTTCGGTCAGATAGTGGAACATGTTATATCCAGGCATGACTGCCGCCGGATAAAGCTTATAGCCGGCTACAAGGGTAATCCTTTCTCAGAAACCCGCATAAAGAGCTGCCGTGACATCATGCAGCAGCATGGTCTGACCCTCGGTGATGGGGACGTATATTACGGTGATTTCTGGGACAACCCCACTTATGAGGTAATGGACAGGTTCTTTGAGAGCGGCGAGGAGCTTCCGGACGCATTCGTCTGCTGCAACGATACCATGGCTATGGCAGTGTGCCTGAAGCTGAGCGAGCACGGCATAAAGGTCCCGGACGATGTTATTGTTACCGGATTTGACGGAATAGCAATAGAGAAATACCACAGACCGCGCCTTACAACCGCCGCGCGAAATGACGCGCAGCTTGCCCGCACTCTGCTGGAGATCGTGGACAAGGTATACGCGGACAGGGGTCTTGTGCCGTACACGGTGGAATTTCCGTTTGAGCCCGTGTTCAGCGAGAGCTGCGGCTGTGCCTGCCGGGACGAGGCAAGCTCCAACGCGCAGCTTGCGGAGTACGTCAGGAGCTATTCCTATTCGCTCAATTATGAGGAATATATCAACATCATGGAGAACACCGCGGCCGCAGACCCTGTCCCGGATAATATCCGGAAAGCGGTGGAGAAGTACTGCTGCGGAAATTCGCTGGTTTGCCTGACGGACGAATTTTGCCGGTTCCTGGGCGCGGAGCGACGAGAGCCCCTGCCGGAGTTCAGCAGGTTCGGGGAGATGCATGTCTTCGCCTGCACCAACACTGACGGCAGGAAGAACTTTACCGGCACGGTATTCCCGGCTTCGCGGATAATGCCGCAGTTCGAATCAGTGATGTCAGAGGACAGAATGGTGTTCCTTATCCCGCTGTTCTTCCAGAACAACGTGCACGGATATTTCGTGTCGCCGTATGTCCGGGACGAGCACCACAGCGAGCGGCTGTACACATTCTGCAACAGCCTTAACCGCTGCCTTGAGAATATGCGCACTCACGAGCATATGAGGGCGCTGAACCGCCGGCTGGAGTTCATGTTCACGCATGATCAGCTGACGCAGATATACAACCGCTACGGATTCTATCAGGGCTTCCGGGAAGAATATGAGGCGCGCTTCTGCGAGGACTGCGATGTGTTTATCGTATCGGTCGATATGAACGATATGAAGTACATCAACGACAACTTCGGTCATGCGGAGGGCGATGAGGCTTTGTGCATGATAGCGCGGGCGCTGAGCGGAGCCTCCGAGAGCGCCGGCGGCGGTGTCATCTGTTCGCGGTTCGGCGGAGATGAGTTCGTTGTGGCGAAGATATGCTTAGGCGACGCGGCGGAGCAGGCGGAGAAGTACCGCAGGGGCTTCGAGGAAAAGCTGGCGGAGATAAACGCGGCTTCCGGAAAGAAATATCAGGTACAGGTCGGCTTTGGAGTGTATTCGGCCTCGCTTTCCGGCGTGGATTCAATAGACGGGCTTATCGAGCTTGCCGACAGGCTGATGTATTCCGACAAGGCGAAACACAAGCGCCACCCCAGAAACTGAAAATATAGCAGGGAGAGCTTTTGGCTCTCCCTGAATTTTATTGCACTTTTTTCAGCGCGGCGGTAATGACCGCCTCCACGTCCTCTTTTAGGGAACGTATACGCACCAGCCTGTCGCCGAAAATCGCGTTTTTCAGGCGGTCGTTCTTCTGGGCGCGTTCAGTTTCGTGGCTGCGGTCGTCAAGCTCTATCAGCAGTACTATGTTCATGTCGTAGTCGCACAGCAGGAAGTCAACATGTTTCGATTTTATCTTGTTGAACCACTTCTGCCAGTCCTTGGTGCCCTTTTTTATCGAAACGATGTCCGCAACGCGCACCTTCGGACATATCTGGAGCTCCAGCCTGTCCGCGACCGGCTTCAGAATGCGGTAGAATGCCCGCTCGCGCTCGGTGAGTATCGTCTCGTTCATGATATACGGGAGCTTCTCGTGGAGCCTTATGTATATCCAGATCAATATCAGTGCGGCGATTACCGCCAGACCTATCCAGGGTAAATAATCCAATGCCAGACCTCCGGGGAAAGAATACATTTAAGGCAACACCGCATAATTATTGTCGTGCGATTGTGCCAACCGTTACTTTCCGGTATTGCCTTAAGAATTATATCACGTTCTCCCCGGAGTGTCAAGCCGTTATCTGATACAGTTTCAGCCGTCCATTCCGGCGATATGATCCCCGGACGGGAAATAACGATACGCCGCCCTTGACCAGAGATACCATATATCCCCGTTCCTGCACAGCATGTAGCAGGCAGGAGGGGCTCCGTCAGTGGGAGTGTCGTACCATTCGTCCGTATCAGCGGTGAACGTGTACTCGCTTATGCGCCCTTCCACACGGTATTTCGCGCTGAAATCCACCAGCCATGAGTTTTCGGATATCTCCCAGTTTTCAAGGGACTTCCAGATGCTGTACACGTCCGATTGCCTGTAATCTTCAAGGTGCGTGGTGTATACCTCGTCCGTCCTGCCGAAAATTTCAGTCGTGAGGTCTTTGTATTCCAGTATACGGAATTCCCGGTAATAGGATTCGTCCATCATGCTCTGGAGGTATTTCTCCGCGAGGATATCAAGCGCGGACTGCACCGCCTGCTCCTCCGTCATTCCGGCGGTGTCAGGCTCACAGGACATGACCACGGGGCAGGTGGAATAGCTGTAAGCCGCGTTGTACTGCACAGGCGGGAGCCCCTGCGGTCTTTCCTCCGGGAAAACAAAGTATTTTCCGGCTGTGAAATCAAACCGCCAGATATTTCCGTCTGAATCCGTGAGGGAATCGTGTTCGTGATCCGCTCCGGTGAATTCCGGGAGCTCCACGGTCTGGTACAGTTCCCTGCCAACATAGGAGTAGTCCCCGGTGAAAAGCGTCAGCTTACTGCCCTTTGCCGACCAGAACTGCGCTGAAACTCCGGCGCTGTCTGAGTAATACGGGATATACAGCGTTCCTCCCCACAGCTCGTAAAAGTGTATGCCGCTTTCAGCGGGGTTTATTTCCATGTCGGTGCCGATCAGCTGAGAATCCTCCGCCTGTCCGTAGGAATAAAGCCCGATGTTCAGCGTTTCGCACCGGAATGTGCCGTTTTCCTGCTCCTCTGTTCCGGCGGCGTACAGTACTGCGCAGCTCTCGTCTCCTGCCATGTATGAGAACACCTTGTCCGCTCCGAAAGCTTCCATGAATTCCTCAGCGGACTGTTCGGCTTCCGGCGGGGTTTCCTCTGTTGCCGCGGGTGAGTCGGCTTCCGTGGAGCTTTCCCTGGTGACTTCTGTCCTTGACGTTTCGGGATAGGAGCTCTGCGTGAGCTCGGTTTCGCGTGATACGCAGGCGCTCAGCATAAGGCATGCAGCGAGCGCGGCTGTTATTCTGGATTTTTTCATATAAATACCTCCGTTCATTATATATAACAGATCTCTGCCGGAAAGGTTACAGGACATCTTTTACAATATGGTAACCTCTAAAAACCTCCTTCACGGCAGATTTCTATGCCAAAGGGAAACGCTGAATAAAACAAAATCGACACGTTCAAACGCGAAACTCACGCGTCTGATTTTGTTACGCTTCGCTATATTCAGCGTATCCCGTATCATCTGCTTCGTTGTCAAACCTTGAAATACATACAGTATTACTGCGGTTTGACGCCTAGCATCTGATATAAGTCATGTACGAAATCTGCTCGTGTCCCGGTTTTTAGAGGTTACCATATATTGTATTTTGTCACAAGATGTTGTTGCATGGATAAGTCAAATTGCACAAATTGTATACTCTAAATATTAACTGATGTAACAAAAATGAAGGTTCGTGTAATGAACAAATTGACAATTCATAGTATTCGATATATAATAGAATGGTAAAGTTAATAATGGAGGCGGCAGAATGAGATATTATATATGCGATGATAATGAAATTTTTGCAAAAGACCTCGAAAGAAAAATACTAGCCCTTGAGCCTGAATGTGAGATCAGGCTTTTTTCGACTCTGGCTGCGCTGAGGTTCGCGCTCGGCGACAGAGAGGAGATAGACGCCGTATTCCTGGACATAATGAACGCGGACGGCAGCGGTATAGACTTCGCGCAGACCCTGAACAGGCTGAAGCCACTGGCGAAGCTGGTGTTCGTCACCAGCCATGCCGCGGAGTTCTCGCAGGACATATTCCGGTGCGAGCCGGGAAACGAGCCTCTGGCGTACCTCTCAAAGCCGGTGCAGGAGGAATACCTGAAGAACGCCCTTGCGAAAATACATGCTTCCTCTACCAGAAAGCAGGATTTTATACCCGTTACCATAAACCGCCGCACTGAATATGTGAACTGCGCCGAGCTGCTGTACATAGTGAGCGACCGCAGGCAGCTCCAGTTCATCACGGACGGCGGGGAGCTGGTGAGCTACGGCAGAATGGACGATATCTCGGAGAAACTGCCGGACTATTTCTGCCGCTGCCACCGAAGCTATTTCATAAATATGCGCCGCATACGCCGCGTAAGGGGCTGGAACAGCTTTGAAATGCAGAACGGCGATGTGATACCGGTTGGCAAGCTCTATCAGGAAAGCGCCAGAAACGCCGTGACCGCGGAATATTCCAGAAACGGGGGACTTTCCATTGACTGAGCAGACAATTATAGACGTTCTGTTTTTTGTGCTTTATCAGTCGTTCAACTGCGGCTTTATAATAGTGTTCTATTACAATGCGCTTACACCGAGGTTCCCAGCGCGGTATGTCGTCCCGCTTGCGATGATGGTGCAGCTTGCTTCCTACGTCCACACCGGATATCTGCCCTGGGCCCTCAGAATGGTGATACAGCTGGCGCTTGTTTTTGGCGAGGCGGTTTTTCTGTTTTCCGACACTATCAAGAAAAAGCTGCTCTGCGCTTCAATACTGTTTGGAGCAACTACCCTTCTTGATCTTGTCCTTACCCATATATGCTTACGGCTTTTCGGATTCGTTTCAGCGCAGACGCCCGTCAAGACCTGGGACTGCATTCTCCAGATAATCGTCATTGATTCATTGTCGGCGGCGTACTACTTTACGATACTGTATTTCTGGAGGAAAAAAGTCAGCCGCTATCCTCTGAAAACAATGAGCCTGTTCATCATCTTTCCGCTGAGCCAGGCGATAAGCATTTCCGGGTACTATTATGTTTCCCCGATGAATACGGATGTCGGCGAGCCGTATACGAATCCGTTCGCGTATATTTCGCTTGTGATGTACATATTCTCGGATATATTCATGCTTATTGCCCTGCGGGATAACGCCAGGACCGAGGAACTCCGGGCGCAGCTGAGGGATATGGAGCACGAAACGGAAATGCAGACGCTGTATTACGAGAATGTGACGAAACAGTACGCCAAGATACGCGAGTACCGTCACGATATCAGGAACCTTGTCGCGGCGGCTGAGATCACAATGCGCTCCGGTTCGCAGGAGGAGGGTCTTTCGATGCTGAGCGACCTGAAAAACCGCGCCGATGACCTGGATATCCCGGTGTACTGCGCGAACCCTATCGTCAGCGCGGTTATCTGGGAGAAGCGCCGCAAATGCGCAGAGAAGGGCATAGAATTCACGCTGATCATGTCCCGCACGGAGGAGATACCCCTGGAAAATGCGGACGCCTGTTCCGTTTTTGCAAATCTGCTGGATAACGCTATCCGCGAGGCAAAGACAACAGATTCCCCGCATATTTCCGTAAGCTGCCACAGCGAAATAGGAATGCTTTTCCTGGAGGTGCGTAACTCCACGGCAAAGCAGTTCACGGCCGCCCCTAAGAGCACGAAGCACGGAGACAATCACGGAAACGGGCTGACCATAGTGGATAACATCGCAAAGAAATATTCCGGCAGCTTCCGCATAACCGCGGACGGCAGGGAGGCCTGCGCGGCGTTCACGGCGCAGCTCCCGGAGGTCGCAGAGCCGCAGTTTCAGCCAGCAGACCCATAAGGTAGTTACAGCGTTGACCAGCCCATTTCAGTCACAAACTGAATAATGAATCCCAGCAGGAGTGAAAGGAAGTTCGCGGTCATGGTGTATGCAACGATTTTTCCGGTCCTGCCGCTGTATTTGTCGTACTTCCCAAGATGGAAAATGTATATTATCATCTCGATAGTGAACACGATAAGTTCCATCGGTATATAGGCGATGAAGAATCCGGTAAAGCCGTTCCGGAAAGTCTCTACTGAAAGCACGATATTCAGCAGTACCTGGGTCATGGCGTTTATTGCCGCCAGGAACAGCATAGCCTTCTTTCCGCGGTAGCCGAAGGCAAGGGCAACCAACAGCTCCACCGCTATGGTCAGAGCCATTCTGAGCAGAAGAGCTATTCCCTCCCGGATATACTCGTAGCTCGGAGCGGCTTTTATATCGAAGCTGTCTATATTGTCAAGGTCTACCGTGAAATAGCTTGAAAACGCGTAGCAGTTGTATTCCCCGGTGGAGATCATGCTGTCGCTGTCCGGGTACCACACCAGCACCTTGAAAACGTCCGGCGGGTAGTAGCCCATGTGTATCGTGCGGGTTTTCTCGCTGTCCCATACGTTCCCGAAAAATACGAAATCGTCCCCGTCGCTGTATTCCGCGAATTTTACGAACGCCGCAGCCTCGGGGTCGTTTTCTGCCTGCGCGTAGTCCTCGTCGGTCAGTTCTGTTTTAATGTGCATCGGCGGGAGCTTTGATTCTTCGCTTATCAGCGTTGCATAAAAGTGCTCTCCCTGGCTTCCCTTTAGCGTTACCCTGAGCGACGGCTTCGGACCGCAGTCCGCAAACGCGCTGACGGACAGCGCAAAAAATACCAGCGCGCACAGTAATATAGAAATCATTCTTTTCATGTGATTACCTCCCTTGTGTTTGTTGGTTCAATTATAGCCGATAAATTCCAACAAGTCAATTAAAATTCGGTTACAGTGTGATTACAGTCTGATTACAAGAGATTACAGCCCGGTTACAGCGATTTATGCTGCGGAACAAAATCTGTGTGCGCAGGCACAGCGGCTCCCGGCGCGGAGGTCTCTACGGCGTTTGGCTCAACCAAGCCGAATGCCGGGATTTGTGAAGCTGCACAAAAAAATATTCCCCCGCCATATTGACATTGTACGGTCAAAGTGTTATCATATTCTGGCGGCAAAAAGCCGGAATTCAATGACGAATCGAAAGGCGGGGTCAACGGCGACTCCGTAGGGCATACAATGAAAAACAGAACAGGTCAGAAGCATCAGATACAGATGACGACAGGCTCGCTGTGGAAGAATATCTTACTTTTCAGCCTGCCGCTGGTCATGTCGCAGATTTTAGAGGTGCTGTTCAACCTCAGCGATGTTGCTGTGGTGGGAAAATTCGCGGACTATATCGCGCTGGGAGCAGTGGGCTCCACAACGCTGCTGGTGTCGCTGTTCACCGGATTCCTGATAGGAATGGGAGCCGGCGTTAACGTCCGGACGGCGCACAAGCTCGGGAGCTCCGACAGCGAGGGCGCAGCGAAAACGGTTCACTCCTCCCTGCTGGTGTGTTCCATCATCGGAGTGGTAATATGTCTGCTGTGCAGCTTCAGTGCGCAGCCGGTGCTGGCGCTCCTGGGGACTAAGCCGGAATTCATGGAACAGGCGGTGCTTTACCTCAGAATTTACGCGCTGGGAATGCCCGCAATGGCGGTCTACAACTTCGGCAGCGGAGTGCTCAGCGCCTGCGGCGAGACCAAGCGCCCGCTTCTCTACCTCACGATAGCCGGAGTGCTGAATGTTGCGCTCAACCTGTTCTTCGTCATCGTGTGCGGAATGGCGGCGGAGGGCGTTGCGCTGGCGAGCGTTATCGCGCAGTACCTTTCGGCGGCGCTGATACTGGTGCACCTTTTCCGCAGGAAGGACTGCTGCGGGCTTCGCTTCACCAGGAAATACTTTGAACGCCGCGCCTGCGCGGACGTGCTGATGCTTGGCATCCCCTCGGGAATACAGAACGCGATATTTGCGGTGGCGAACCTGTTCGTTCAGGCGGGAGTGAACCATTTTGACGCTATAATGGTATCGGGAAACTCCGCCGCGGCAAACGCGGATACCATAATATTCAATGTAATGGCGGCCTTCTACACGGCGTGCGCGAGCTTCGTGAGCTGCAACCGCGGCGCCGGCAATACCGACCGCATGAAGAAAAGCTTCATAATAAGCCTTGTGTACTCGTTGGCCGCAGGTGCGCTCCTCGGCGGGCTTCTGCTGGTGTTTGGCAGGCAGTTCCTGTCGCTTTTCGCGAACGATACGGAGGTTATCGAAGCCGGAATGCAGCGCCTTGGGATAATGGGCTGGTCGTATATGATAGCGCCGTTCATGGACTGCACGATAGCCGCTTCCCGAGGGATAGGAAAGAGCATAGCCCCGACCGTTATAGTTGTTATTGGCTCCTGCGTGTTCCGTGTGATATGGGTGTATACGATATTCGCATATTTTCAGACTATACCATCGCTTTACCTGCTGTACAGCTTCTCCTGGACCATAACGGCGATTGCCGAGATTATCTACTTTGTGGCGGGCTTCCGGAAAATGCTGCGGGAAAAGGACTTCGGTAATATTTCCGAAGCGGCGTGAAGTTTTTAATACTGCGGGGAGGGGATTACCCTCCCTTGTTTTTTCAGCTGTATGCGTGATTCGTTGTGTTTATTACCGAAGCGGTCTGTGATTATTTGTGCAAAACATAAAATTTTCCTAACCCCTTGAAAAAAGCGCGGATTTGTGTTAAAATCAATAACGGAAACGTTTTCGGAAAAATCAGACGACCGGAATGCGCCCGGACAGACCGGGAGTATATTTCCGGACATAAGGTGAAAAATTGACTATAAAGGATATCGCAAAGCTCGCCGGGTGCGGAGTGAGCACAGTGTCCCGCGCCCTCAACGGCAGCGATGAAATAAGCGAGGCTACACGCGCACGGATAAACGAGGTAATCAGGCAGTACAACTATACGCCCAACGGCAACGCCCGCAGAATGCGGCAGACCGCGGCGAAAACCATTCTGATCATAGTGAACGGCAGCAGCAACCTGTTCTTTTCGCCGCTCATCGAGCAGATGCAGACTACGGCGGCAGCCTCGGGATTCCAGGTGGCGGTGAACTACATCGACGAGCAGGACGACGAGGTGCTCTGCGCACAGCAGCTCTGCACCGAGCAGAAGCCCTCCGGGATAATTTTTCTCGGCGGCGACATACGCAATTTCAGCAGGAGCTTTCCGAACATCACGGTGCCCTGCGTGCTGAGTACTGCACGCGCCGCAGAGCTCGGCTTCAAAAACCTTTCGTCCGTAAGCATTGACGACTTTGCCGGCGGCAGGGCGGCTATGGAACAGCTGTTCTCCCTCGGGCATAAGAACATAGGCATACTCGGCGGCGACCTCAATTCGGACGGTCCGTCAGGGCTCCGGTACAGCGGCGTAAAAGCTGCATGCGAGGAACATGGCGTAAAGGATCCTGTGTGCGAGCTGTGCTCCTATACGTTCAGCTCCGCGTATGAGGCGGCAATGGCGCTCTACCATGAATGCCGCGGCATGACCGCAGTATTCGCGATGTCCGATATCATCGCGGTGGGAGCTGTCCGGGCGCTGCTCGACATAGGGCTGCGCGTTCCGCAGGACATTTCGGTGATAGGCTTCGACGGCATTGATATCTCGGAGTTCACCAACCCGCGTATTTCCACGTTTGCACAGCCGCTCCACCAGATCTCCAGCCTTTCGGTCAGAATGCTGGTGAACATGATAGAAAGCGGCGCGGAGGCCGGTCATGTGACCTTAAAGGCACAGTACAAGCCCGGCGATTCCGTCAGCAGGATATGACTTCACGGCCGGACGGCTTTGAAATACAGCTAAACAGAACATTTTGGAGGAAACAATGAGAAAAAGCGGCATTTTACTGCACATTGCCTCACTGCCGAATAAATACGGCATAGGCACCATGGGCAGAGAGGCTTATAATTTCGTGGACTGGCTGAAAAGCGCCGGTCAGAGCCTCTGGCAGATACTGCCCCTGTCACAGACAAGCTACGGCGATTCGCCCTATCAGAGCTTCTCAATATTCGCCGGGAACCCTTATTTCATCAGCCTTGAAACTCTCGAGGAGGAGGGTCTGCTGGAGCACTCGGACTATGCGGACATCAAATGGTGCGAAAATCTCAGATACATCGACTACGCCACCATGTACGAGAATTTCTACAAGGTCATGAGAGTCGCATACAAGCGGTTCGTTCTGTCTGAAAATGGTAACGTTTCCGGAGAATACAGGGCATTCCTTGAAGAAAACGCCTGGCTGAAGAACTACACACTCTTCATGGCTTTGAAAGACGCCCACGGCGGCAAGAGCTGGAGCGAGTGGGAAAAGCCGATCCGCCTGAGAGAACCGCAGGCGGTTGCAAAGGCTGAGAAGCGGTACGCCACTGAAATGGATTTCTACGCATTCTTGCAGTACAAGTTCTTCCAGCAGTGGACAAAGCTCAAGGAATACGCAAACGCTAACGGCATTCAGATAATCGGCGATATCCCGATATACTGCGCCCTCGACAGCGCGGACGTATGGTGCGAGCCGGAGCTGTTCCAGCTTGATGAAAACCGCGTGCCGACAGTTGTCGCAGGCTTCCCGCCGGACGCTTTCTCCGCGGACGGTCAGCTGTGGGGCAATCCTATCTACGACTGGGACAGGATGAAGCAGGAAAACTACCGCTGGTGGGTCGGCAGAATGAGCTTCGCAAAGAAGCTGTATGATATCGTTCGTATCGACCACTTCATCGGCTTCAACAGCTACTACGCTATTCCGTTCGGGAACAAGACAGCCCACGGCGGCGAATGGCGCGAGGGCCCGAAATACGACCTGTTCCGCGTTATCAAGGAGCAGACCGGAAAGGACGGCATTATCGCCGAGGACCTTGGAATAATCACCCCCTCCGTGCGCAGACTGCTGAAGCAGGCGGCCTACCCCGGTATGAAGGTGCTCCAGTTCGCGTTCGATCCAACCGGAAAGAGCGAATATCTCCCGCAGAACTACACCTCGCAGAACTGCGTTGTCTATACTTCCACGCATGACAGCGACACCGCGCTGGGCTGGTACAATACACTCGACCGCGCCACAAAGAAGTTCACGAAGGAATATCTCGGCATACGCAGGGCTTCCGAACTGCCGCGGGCTTTCATCGACCTCGCATGGAAGAGCACCGCTGACATGGCTATGACCACCATTCAGGAGCTGTGCGGATTCAGCACCGAGGCGCGCATAAACGTGCCCTCCACAGTCGGCAATAACTGGCGCTGGAGAACTCTTGAGGAGGATTTCACCGCTGAGAATGCGGCTTACCTCGACCGCATGACCGAAATTTGCAACCGAAAAGTCCCCGCCGCAAAGAAGCGCGGGAAGAACTGATATTGAAAGGAGAATCATCATGAAGATCGAAAATTTCAAGGAAAAGCTCGTTTCCATCTGTGAAAAGGAATACCGCGCTCAGCCGAAGGAGCTCACCCCGAATCAGCTCCACTGCGCAGTTTCCAGGCTTGTTATGGAGGAACTCACCCCCGCATGGGACAAGAGCCGCGACAAGCACGACCACGCGCGCAAGGCAAGCTACCTTTCCATGGAGTTCCTGGTTGGACGCGCAGTTTACAACAACCTGCTGTGCCTCGGAATCCTCGGCGACACCGCAAAGGAGCTGAAGGAGCTCGGCGCTGACATCTCCGAATTTGAGGAGGTAGAGGACGCAGCCCTCGGAAACGGCGGCCTTGGCAGACTTGCCGCATGCTTCCTTGACAGTGCGGCTTCCCTTGACCTGCCGCTGGACGGCTACGGTATACGCTACAAGTACGGTCTGTTCAAGCAGGGCATAAAGGACGGCTTCCAGACCGAGACTGCTGACGACTGGCAGAGATACGGCGACCCGTGGAGCATACGCCGCGAGCAGGAGACTGTTGTTGTGCACTACGCCGACGGCGATGTGAACGCAGTCCCCTATGATTACCCCGTGATCGGCTGCGGCACTGAGAATGTTGGCACCCTCCGTCTGTGGCAGGCTGAGACCGATGACGAATTCGACTTCGACCTCTTCAATCAGAGCAAATTCACCGAGGCAGGCGAAAAGAAGCGCGCCGCTGAGGATATCTCCCGCGTTCTTTATCCTAATGACGAAACAGAGGCAGGAAAGATACTCCGCCTGAAGCAGGAATATTTCTTCTCCGCAGCCGCAGTTGCCGACCTCATCAGGAAGCATAAGGCGATTTTCGGCACAATGGATAACTTCGCCGATTACAACAGCATTCAGATGAACGACACTCACCCCGTTATCGCCCTGCCGGAATTTATCCGCGTTGCGATGAAGTCCGAGGGCTGGAGCTTCGACAAGGCTTTCGGCGTTGCAAAGAAGGTGTTCAATTACACCAACCACACTATCATGCAGGAAGCGCTCGAGAAGTGGGACAGCCGCCTTATCGAGCGAGTAGTGCCCGATGTTTACAGCGTTATGATAATGCTCAACGAGGCGTTTGAATCCGAAATGCACCGCCTGAACGTTCCGCAGGAAAAGCGCGCCGTTATGCGCCTTATCAAGAACGGCACCGTTCACATGGCGAACATTGCAGTGTTCGGCTCATCCTATGTTAACGGCGTTGCCGCTATCCACACTGAGCTGCTGAAATCCACCGTGCTCAGGGATTGGTACGAGCTGTACCCCGAGCGCTTCCAGAACAAGACCAACGGTATCACACAGCGCCGCTGGCTGGCTCTATGCAACCAGGAGCTCTCCGCGCTCATTACCGAGCTCCTCGGCTCCGACAGCTGGGTAACAGACCTCGACAAGCTCAGCGAGCTGAAGAAGTACGCCGATGATGAGAGCGTGCTCCGCCGCTTCATCGACATCAAGCACACCAAGAAGCAGCAGCTTGCCGATTACATCGAGAAGTCCGAGGGGATCAGGATAGACCCCAAGTCAATCTACGATATCCAGATCAAGCGCCTGCACGAATACAAGCGCCAGCTTCTCAACGCATTCTCGATCCTTTACCTCTACTATGAGATAAAGGACGGCAGCATCAAGGATTTCACACCCACCACGTTCATTTTCGGCGCGAAGTCCGCTCCGGGCTACTACCGCGCAAAGGGAATCATCAAGTATATCAACGAGGTTGCAAAGCTTGTAAACTCCGATCCCGCTACAAAGGGTCTGCTGGATGTTGTTTTCGTAAGCAACTACCGCGTATCCTATGCGGAGAAGCTGGTTGCTGCCGCTGATATATCCGAGCAGATCTCAACAGCAGGCACGGAGGCTTCCGGCACCGGCAACATGAAGCTCATGCTCAACGGCGCAGTGACCCTCGGAACACTCGATGGCGCAAACGTTGAGATCGCCGAGGAAGCCGGCGCAGAGAACGAGTACATCTTCGGCGCGACCGTTGAGGAGCTCGAAAAGATCATGCCGAACTATGTTCCCCGCGACATCACCGAGAGCGATCCTAAGATAAAGCGCGTTGTATCCTCCCTTATCGATGGTACCGTTTCCGACGGCGGCACAGGCGCATTCAGGGAGCTGTATTTCGCACTTATGGAGGGCGCAAGCTGGCATGTTCCGGATCACTATTACCTGCTCGGCGACCTCGACAGCTATGTTAAGGCAAAGCTCGCAGCAAATCGTGACTACAAGGACGAAATTGCGTTCGCAAAGAAGTGCTGGCTGAATATATGCAGCGCAGGCAAGTTCAGCTCCGACCGCACTATTGCAGAATATGCCAAGGATATCTGGCACATCAGCAAGGTATAATAGAATCAGTTTTTCCGCAGGATTTATGAATTGGGGCGGCGGTGTCCGCCCCTGTTCTATTATGGTCACCTCTAAAAACCTTGTTTGAGTGAAAATGTGTATAGCACACCGCATGCTTCTTCAAACCTCCTCGTAAGGCATACAGCCTTACTTCGTCGGCTTTCATCGCATTCGGCGCACTCTACCCATTTTCCCTTTTCAAACCGGTTTTTAGAGGTTCCCTTATGGTAATGCAGTCCGTGGCAGGTGTAACAGAGTTTCACCGGAAACGTTGCCATTATTCACAAAAGCATGATACCCTGTTTTGTTTATCGTGCCGAATTTACAATAGTTTTTGCTTTTTTTAAAAAAACTTGTGCAATTTCGCTTGACAAAACCAATATTTCTGTTATAATAAAATCAGAAATTTCGAATCAAGTAAATTGATTTCGAAACACAGACCAAAACTCGCAGAACGTTCAGACAGCCTGCGGGTCAAATTTAAAAGGCTGCTGTTTCGAAACATAATGAAAGTTTCGAAATGGAGAAATTTATAAACAACGTCATATTCAGGAGGAAATGAATTATGAAGATCAGAAAGCTCATGACCGCGCTTGCTTCAATCGCAATGGCTGGCGTAATGTTCACCGGATGCGCAAGCTCCAGCGGCAACTCTTCCACAGGCAACTCTTCCACAGGCAGCTCTTCCGCTGAGGGCGGCAGCAGCGCAGCGGACAACGGCGCAGGCTCTTCCGATGAGGTGATCAACCTCACCGTATGGGGTTCGCAGGAGGATCAGGAGATCCTGAAGCAGATGTGCGATGAATTTGCCGCTGCAAACACCGACAAGAAGTACACCTTTACTTACGGCGTAGTCAGCGAGGCTGACGCACAGAAGGAAGTGCTGAAGGATATCTCCGCGGCAGCAGACGTATTCGCGTTCGCTTCCGACCAGACGGCTACGCTTGTTGACGGCGGCGCGCTTTACAGAGTGACCAAGAACAAGGATCAGATCATTGACGCAAACACCGAGGCTTCCATTTCCGCTGCTTCCATTGACGGCGAGCTTTACGGCTATCCCTACGTTTCCGATACTTACTTCATGTACTACGACAAGTCCAAGCTCAGCGAGGACGACGTAAAGTCCATCGAGGGCATCATGAGCAAGGATATCGAGGGAGTTACCACAAACTTCGCATTCGATACCGATAACGGCTGGTATCAGACAGCGTTCTTCTTCGGCGCGGGCTGCAAGCTGTTCGGCGACGACGGCACAGACCCCACACAGTGCGATTTCAACAACGAGCGCGGCTACATGGTCGGCGAATACCTCATCGACCTCGTTGCAAACTCCAAGTACGGCGCTAACTTTGACGATTCCCTGGTAAAGGCCGGTTTTGCGGACGGAACTCTCGCAGCGGCTGTTTCCGGCACATGGAATGCGGCAGAGATCCAGGCTTCCCTCGGCGATAACTTTGCAACTACAAAGCTCCCTGAGTTCACGCTTTCCAACGGCGAGACAGTTCAGATGGGCAGCATGGCAAACTTCAAGATCATGGGCGTAAACTCCGAGACCAAGAACCCGCTTGACGCTATGGCTCTCGCTGAGTGGCTCACCAACAAGGACAACCAGAAGCTGAGATTTGAGAAGCGCTCCTTCGCTCCCACAAACAAGGAGCTGGCAAACGATTCCGAGACAATGAACTCCAACCTTGCAGTAGGCGCCCTCGCACAGCAGGCACAGTACGCGACAGTTCAGACATCTATCCCCCAGTGCCAGAACTTCTGGACTCCGGCAGAGGCATTCGGTCAGGAGATCATCGCAGGCACCTGCACCAAGGATAATCTCCAGGAAAAGCTTGACGCTTACGTTGAATCCGTTCTCGCAACCCTCGGTTGACAGACTCTCGGATAAATCCATAACCGCGGCGCTGAGTTGAAAAATCTCCTTGCAGGGACAGTTTTCACAGCGCCTGGTTGATAAAAACTCCACCATTTACTATAAAAAGTAGGTTTCTCCCAACCGGTTTCATTGTGCGGGCGGAAAGCAGACCGCCCGCATTAATGAAATCAGCTTTATGCAGTTTCAATGCTTCTTGACAGCAGCAGGGATTTAGTGCTATAATAATAGGGCATTTACCGCCGGGCAAGCTGCACTGAAACTGCACAAAGCGTTCATCAACAACCCAAAAGGAGGTAACTGCAATGACAAGTCTTGATTATTATGTTCTCCCGTGGTACAAAAAAATACTTGTTAAGATAGCAGGATTTTTCGTTGCCATAGGAAAGGGGATCGCGGATTTCATCACTGGTATTCCCGGTGCGCTGGCGCGGTTATTCAAGAAGATAGGAAACGACTTCGCATGGCTGGGGCGCACATTCGCCCATGGAGGACCGCTCACAAAGCTCTCGTACATCATCATGGGCGCGGGAAGCCTTTTCCGCGGACAGATCATCAAGGGTCTGACATATCTCGCGGCGGAGGTCGCGTTCATCGGATTCATGGTATATTCCGGCGCTTCTAACCTCGCTGGGCTCCGCACGCTCGGTACGGTACAGCGCGGCTGGTACTTCGATGAGGAACTCGGCATTGACGTTATGCGCGACACCGGCGATAACTCGATGCTGATACTGCTCTACGGAATCGCAACGCTGTTCGTTGTTGTGGTGTTCCTGTTCCTGTGGGTGCAGAACATAAAATCCGCGCAGACGGCAGAACAGCTCAAAAAGGCAGGAAAGAAGCTCCCGGGCTTCATAGACGACATCAGGGAGCTGCTTGACGGACAGTTCCACAAGACGCTTCTGTTTATCCCGGTATCCGGCATTGTCGTGTTCACGATAGTTCCGCTGGTATACATGATCTCCCTGGCGTTCACAAACTACGACAAGAACCACCAGGTTCCCGCAAACCTGTTCACATGGATAGGCTTTGATAATTTCAAGGTAATCATGGGCAGCGATTCCACGATTGGCCATACATTCTGGCCGGTGCTCGCGTGGACGCTGGTGTGGGCAGTGCTCGCAACATTCCTGAACTACTTCCTCGGAATTATTCTTGCAATGCTCATCAACAAGAAGGGCGTAAGATTCAAGAGCTTTTACAGAACGCTCTTCGTGCTTGCGATCGCAGTTCCGCAGTTCGTTTCACTGCTGGTAATGAAGAACGTATTCGCCGAGGCAGGTCCCGTCAACGTGCTTCTTCAGGAGCTTGGCTGGATAACCACCCCGCTGCCGTTCTTCACCGACCCCATGTGGGCGCGGGTGACGGTGATCATGGTTGACCTCTGGATAGGCATACCCTACACCATGCTGATAGTATCGGGTATTCTTATGAATATTCCGGAGGACCTCTACGAGGCGGCAAGGATAGACGGCGCGTCTCCGTTCGTGATGTTCACCAAGATAACGATGCCGTATGTTCTGTTCGTAACTACCCCGTACCTCATCACACAGCTTGTCGGCAACATCAACAACTTCAACGTCATCTACTTCCTCACGGGAGGTACTCCGGCAACGCTGGACTACTACCAGGCAGGAAAGACCGACCTTCTTGTAACGTGGCTGTATAAGCTCACCGTAAACTCGCGTGATTTCAGCTATGCTGCAACGATAGGCATTCTGGTATTCATCATCTGCTCGCTGCTCTCGCTGATAACATTCCGCAGATCGGCGTCCTACAAGAATGAGGAGGCGTTCCAGTAATGAAAGAAGACAGATTCGTTTCCCAGAACTACTACCGCAGACAGCGGACGCTGAACATCGTCATTGAAATAGTGCTCCTCGTGCTCGGACTTATGTGGATACTTCCGCTGATGTGGATAATCCTGACGTCCTTCCGCGCGGAGCCTGGCTCCTACACCAGCTATTTCTGGCCCAAGGGCTTCACTCTGGATAACTACACAAAGCTGATATTCGAGGATCAGCAGTTCAAGTTCTCGCAGTGGTTCTTCAACACGCTGATAGTGGCGATAATTTCCTGCATAGGCTCAACGTTTATCGTGCTCGCCGTTTCCTACGCGCTGAGCCGCCTCAGATTCAAGATGAGAAAGCCGATGATGAACATTGCGCTCATTCTCGGAATGTTCCCTGGATTCATGTCCATGGTGGCTATCTACTACATCCTCAAGGGTCTGGGACTTACAGAGAACCCGCTGGTATGCCTGACGCTCGTGTATATATGCGGCTCGGGACTTACCTACTACATCGCCAAGGGCTTTTTCGACACGATACCGAAGTCACTGGATGAATCGGCGTATCTTGACGGCGCGACAAAGGCTCAGGTTTTCTTCAAGATAACCGTGCCTCTGTCAAAGCCGATAATCGTGTATACGGTGCTGACCACGTTCATGGCTCCGTGGGTGGATTACATCTTCCCGAGCATGATTTGCGGCGCAAATTACGACCAGTATACGGTGGCTCTCGGTATGTTCAAGATGCTTGAAAGAGAGTTCATCGGAACCTATTACACCCAGTTCGCAGCGGCGGCAGTGCTCGTTTCTATCCCGATAGGCGCGCTGTTCATCATGATGCAGAAGTACTATGTCGGCGGAGTTACCGGCGGCGCAGTTAAGGGATAATACAACAAAATCGATCTTCACAAGACCGTTGGGAAAGGTGCAGATGCAAGAAAGCAGCAGATGTGCCTTTATCAGCAGTCTGAGCAAACAGCTAAGGAGCGTGACCGTATGGCAGTCAAAAGCGTTACCATACAGGATATAGCCGACAGGCTCGGCATGGCAAAGAGCACCGTTTCCAAGGCGCTTTCCGGCGCAACGGATATCAGCGAAAAGACCCGCGAGAGAGTGCTCGGCTGTGCCAGCGAGATGGGCTATCAGGTAAAGACCAACCGTGCGGCATACTCCAGGACGATAGTGGTGTTCATCTACGGTAGCATACACTTCGACAAGGTGGATCAGTTCGGATATGAGATAATCCTCGGAATACAGGCGGCCGCCGCAGAGCAGGGCATAGGCGTGCGGGTGTCCGCCATAAACGATGAGGAGCTGAAAAACGGACTCTACTACACCTCGCTCACCGGCAGTGACTATGAGGGCTGTGTGTTCCTCGGATTCAAGCCGCACCCGGTGTTCATCGAGAATATCCGCAGCATGGACATCCCGATGGTGGTGCTGGATAACTACATCGACTACCCGCTTGTTGCCCGCGTCGGCTGCGATAATTCCGGGGGAATACGCCAGATAGTCCGCTACCTCTGGTCAAAGGGGCATGATAAAATAGGCTTCCTCGGCGGCGAGGCGGATTCGATAGTCACGATAGAGCGCATGGAGGCATACTCCGCGGCTCTGCATGAGCTGGGGCTTCAAGAGGATCCCGCCGCAGTGAAATGCGGTCACTTCTCCGGCAAGGGGACGAAAAAGCTCGTCCATGAGATAGCCGGAACCGGCGTTACCGCGATAGTCTGCATAAGCGACCTTCTCGCCTGCACAGCGGTGCGCGAGCTCATAAAAATGGGACTGAGCGTCCCCGGGGACATCAGCGTTACAGGCTACGACAACCTGCCTCCGTCCGAGTATTCACAGCCGCGCATAACCACCATGTACCAGAACCGCATACATATCGGAAAGACCGCATTCTTTATGATACAGCAGATGAAAAGCGGCATAGAGGTAGCCTCCGTGAAGCTCCGCCCGGAGTTCATCGAGCGCGAATCCGTCCGCACGATAGAAGTACGGGAACTCCCGAAAGAGGACAAATGAGATCAGATAGAATAAGACTTTCAGCCGCAGCCGTGGTTTCGGCGGCGGCTGTTTTTTTCTCCGGGTGCTCTGCCCCCGGCTCACAGGATAATATGAACGTTTCCACAGAAGAAAAGCTCCCGGAGTACAGATACGAGCAGGAGCTGAATATAATTGACGACAATTACCGCAATTACTATCAGGTATTCGTGTATTCTTTCTGCGACAGCAACGGCGATGGAATAGGCGACCTTAACGGCGTGACCTCAAAGCTGGACTACATTCAGGAAATGGGCTTCAACGGGATATGGCTCTCGCCGATAATGCCGTCCGCCTCTTACCACAAGTACAGCGTTAAGGACTACCTCGCGGTAGACCCGCAGTACGGCACCATGGAGGATTTCGAAAATCTCGCCGCCGAGTGCGAAAAGCGCGGCATAAAGCTGCTCATCGACCTGGTGATGAACCATTCCTCAAAGGAGCACGAATGGTTCCTGCATGCCGCTGAGAGCCTGCGCTCAGAGCCGTGCGGCGCCGCAGAGGATGAACCCTGTCTTAACGGAAATATCTGCCCGGTCCATGATCCGTATATTGATTACTACTATTTCTATGACGAAAAGCCCACGGGCTCGAATAACTATTATCCGACCGGAAGCCACTGGTACGAGGCAGTGTTCTCCGAGGATATGCCGGAGCTCCAGCTTGACAACCCCGCCGTCCGCGCGGAATTCGAGAATATAGCCAGGTTCTGGCTGGAAAAGGGCGCGGGCGGCTTCCGGCTGGACGCGGTAAAGGAATACTTCAGCGGAAACCCCGACAAGAACATCGAGGTGCTGAAATGGTTCGTGGACTACTGTAAAAGCCTTGATCCGGAATGCTATATTGTCGGCGAGGTCTGGGAGAGCTTCACATCCTACACGAAGTACTACAAATCCGGGATAGACAGCGTTTTTGGCTTCACCATGGCTGAGGAGGACGGAAAGATCGCAAAGACCATAAATATGTCCGGCTCCGCAAATTCCGTGAAGTCCTTTGCGCAGGCTATGGTCACTGTGGAGGAAAAGCTTGCTGAGTACAGCGATACCGCCATTGACGCGTCGTTCATCGGAAATCACGACACCAACCGCGGTGCCGGGATATTCAGCTACGACCAGGCTAAGATAAAGGCGGCGGCAGGGCTTCTGCTCACGATGTCGGGGTCTCCGTTCGTGTACTATGGCGATGAGATCGGTCTTACCGGAAGCGGCAGGGACGAAAATAAGCGCGCCCCGATGATATGGGACGCAGAGGGTTCTGGGCAGACCTACGGTCCGCCAAATATGGAACCGCAGGAGAACCGTTTCGCGGACGTGCAGACCCAGCTCTCCGACCCGGATTCCATACTGAACTACTACAAGCGCGCACTGCGCATACGCAATGAAAATCCCTGCATAGCCCGCGGCAAAACCGAGGTCCTGAACATGCAGGGTCAGGATATCGCGGCTGTCCGCAGGGAATGGAACGGCTCTGGGGTTATCATAGTATACAACTACTCCGGTGAGGAAAAAACCATTGAGGATTTTCCCGGAAAGGAGCTGCGCGGGTATCTCACCGTTTCCGCTTCGCAGGAGGTCACCGCTGACGGCGGGCTTGTAATGCCGCCGTTCAGCATAGCCGTTCTGTCCGACAACTGATCTACGGAGGTAATTATGAAGCTGCCTGATTTTAAAGCAATAGACAAGGAGTTCTACTTTGACGGCGAGCTTGGTGCGATCTATTCCGCCGGGCGCACGCTGTTCCGGGTGTGGGCTCCGCTGGCGGGGCAGGCGTTCCTGAGGCTGTATCATTCTCCGTCCGAGCCGAAGCCGTACGACCGTATTCCCATGGAGAAAAAAGGCGGCGTGTGGCGCGCGGAGGTCTCCGGCGACCTGCACGGCGTATTCTACACATACGAGATAGATTCCCGCGAAACCATAGACATCTACGCGCGTTCAGCCGGGGCAAACGGCATACGCGGAATGGTCACGGACCTCTCCCGCACCGACCCCGACGGCTGGGAGGATTCCCGACCGGTAAGGCTGGAAAGCTATACGGACGCGGTTTTATATGAGCTCCATGTCAGGGATTTCTCATCGGACGAAAGCGGAAATTTCAGGCTCCGCGGGAAATTCGGGGCATTCTGCGAGAAGAATGTGACGAACGCGTTTTCCGATGTGATAGGGCTGGATTACATCGCGAAGCTGGGTGTAACGCACATACACCTGCTCCCGGTGTTCGACTACCAGACCGTTGACGAGGCCGACCCGGAAGCCGGCTTTAACTGGGGCTACGACCCGCTGAACTACAATATCCCGGAGGGAAGCTACACCACCGACCCGGACAACGGCACCGCCCGCGTCCGTGAGTTCAAGGAGCTGATAAAGGCGGCTCACGACCGCGGTATCGGAATAATCATGGACGTGGTGTACAATCACACATACAGCACTGCGGATTCTCCGTTCACCAAGACGTTTCCGGAGTACTATTACCGGCACAACGCTGACGGCACGCTCTCCAACGGCTCCGCCTGCGGAAATGAGTTCGCAAGCGACCGGGCAATGGCGTCGAAATTCATTCAGGACAGCCTGTGCTACCTTGCGGAGGAATACCGCCTTGACGGCTTCCGCTTTGACCTTATGGGTCTCCTGGACATAAAAACGCTCAACCTCTGCGCTGAAAAGCTCCGGAAAATAAACCCGGACATCATTCTCTACGGCGAGGGCTGGACGGGTGGAAAATCCCCGCTCTCCGAAAAGAAGCGCGCCATGAAGCGCAATGCAGTGAAGCTCCCGCAGTTCGCAATGTTCTCTGATGATTTCCGGGACGGCGTGAAGGGCTCCGTATTTGATGACGAAGGCTGCGGTTACGTTAACGGCGGACAGGGGCAGTCCGACCTGATAAAGTCCTTTATTTCCGGCGGAGTTTTCCGCAGTGACGTGGAGCGTCCGCAGTCCGAATGCTGGACGGACGCTCCGCAGCAGACCGTGAACTACGTTGAGGCGCACGATAATCTTACGCTGTTCGACAAGCTGAGGGTATCAATGCCGTCCGCGGCTGAGGAGGAGCTCATCGCGGCGGATAAAATGGCGGCGGCGCTTGTATTCCTGTCGCAGGGGATTCCGTTCATGCAGGCTGGGCAGGAGCTTCTGCGCAGCAAGCCGGATCCGGACGGAGGCTTCGTGCACGACAGCTACAACTCCCCGGACAGCGTGAACAGCATTAAGTGGAACGATGTCACGATACACCGGAGCGTCATGGAATACTACAAGGGACTCATCGCGATAAGGAAGAATTACCCCGTGCTCCGGCTCCGCACCGGGGACGAGATCCGTGAAAAGCTGAGCTATGAACCAGCAGAAAACGGCGCAGTCATCGCGCATATAGGGAACCTGCTCCTGCTGGTGAACCCGGGTGACGAGCCGCTGGAGCGCCGGATCTCCGGGAAAGCCGATATCCTTGCGGACAGCAGAAAGGCCTCTGCGGAGCCGCTTTATTCGGTGGAGGGAACGGTGACTGCCGCACCGCACAGTGTTACTTTGGCGGAAATCAGATAAAATCAAAAGGGAGAGCGCCTGCTCTCCCTTATTGTTATACAAGATACTTTCTTACCGCCGCTGCGAAATAGAACGAACCTCCGAAATAGCAGAGCCTCTGCGGATCTGCGGATAGGGAGCGCGCGTATTTCAGCGCCGCATGCGGGTCGTGGAGAACCTCTGCGGCGATCCCCGCCGCCTGCCTGAGCTCCTCTGCCGGAACGTCCCCGTCTGAGAATCCATCGCAGAAAAACACCTTATCAAAGCAGGGGAGTATTACGTCCAGAAACGAGCGGTAGTCCTTGGTGTTCATCATGCCGATGAACGCGGTCCTGTGCGTGAATCCGGAACCCTCCAGCGCGGAGCGCACCGCCTGTGCCGCCTGCGGGTTGTGCCCGCCGTCAAGCAGAATATTCCCCGGGAAAAGCTCCATTCTGGCGGGAATCCGGGCGCGTCCTAATCCCATTGCTATATGCTCCGGAGCTATGCCGACAGCCGTGAGAGCCTCTATCGCGGTCAGCGCGTTGCCGACCTGATAGGCTCCGCCCAGGTGCAGTCGGTATTCCTGACCCTTGTAGACAAATCTGCTTCCCGACAGCCCGGGCTTATCCAAGAGCTCTACGCTGTCCATTTCCGGGACGATAAGCTCAGCCCCCACGGAGCTGCACCGGCTGCGTATCACGTCCATTGCGCCGTCTGGTATGCCGTAGGCTGCAACAGCCTTTCCGCCCTTGATAACGCCGCATTTTGAGCGGGCTATCTCCTCCACGGTGCCGCCGAGTATCTTCGTGTGGTCAAGTCCTATGGAGGTGATCACGGCGCATTCCGGCTGTTTTATCACGTTTGTGGAGTCCAGCGTGCCGCCTATCCCGGCTTCAAGCACAACGTAGTCCACGCGCTTTTCCGCATAGTACAGGAAAGCAGCCGCGTTGAGTATCTCAAACTGCGAGAATTCCAGCTCCGGGAATCTGTCAGCGGCGTCTGCTGCGGTATTCAGCAGGCGTGAGAGGTCGGCACAGGATATCTCGAAAAGCCCGTCCGGGTAGCCTATGGAGATACGCTCGCACACGCTGCGGACATACGGAGAGGTGAATTTCCCCGCGATGAATCCCGCCGCTGTCAGCGAAGCCGCGCAGAATTCCGCCACGGAGCCCTTGCCGTTGGTGCCGACGATGTGGATATACTTCAGCCTGTCCTGCGGGTCGCCCAGCGCATGGCAGAGCCCCGCGAATCTGGACAGATCCGTTACCGGCGCGCCGAAGTGCGAATACTGCCCTAGGAATTCCTCAATCTGCCCGCAGTCAGCATTCAGTGCAAGCCGCATTCGTCATAGTCCTTCCACTTCTCGTTGTAGCGCATTTCGTCAGCGAGCTTGAGGCAGATGTACGCAACTGCGCCTGCCACAACGATAACTGCGCTGATTATCGGAATGACCACCTTTGCGGTCGGACCTATCTTCTTCTGTACTCTTTCGTGAATGGTTTTCATAGAATTACGTTCCTTTCTGTAATAAAGTGTCGTTATTCGCCTGAAAGTAATTTATACAATTCCTTGCGGGAAACTCCTGCCGCCTGGGCGGCGGTCTTGCAGGCTTCCGAGAGCTTCATTCCGCCGTCCGCGTAGCCGCGTGCGAGCTCTGCCGCCTGTTCAAGGGACATTCCCTCGGCCTGCTCGGGAGCGGCTCCCTCAATGACGATGACGTATTCCCCGCGGGGCTCCGTCTGCTCGTAGAGGGCGTTCAGCTCGTCAAGGGTGCCGCGTATCACCTCTTCGTGGAGCTTGGTGAGCTCCCGGCAGAGCGCGGCATTGCGCCCCCCGCCGAGCGATTTCGCGAGGTCTGCGAGGGTCTGCCGCAGCTTGTGCGGAGCCTCGTAGTATATCAGCGTGTGCGGGAGCTTCGCGGTATCTGCCAGTCGCTCCTGGCGTTCCTTTTTGTTCACCGGCAGGAACCCCTCGAATGCAAAGCGCGCGGTATCTATGCCGCTTATCGCGACTGCGGCTATCGCGGCGTTGCAGCAGGGGACGGATTCCACCGGGACGCCCTGCTCATAGCAGCGCTGGACGAGGTACACTCCCGGGTCGGAAATGCACGGCATTCCTGCGTCGCTTACCAGCGCAACGGAGTTCCCGTCGTGCAGGAGCTCCAGTATCCGGGCGCTTTTTTCCGCTTCGTGGGGCTTGTAGTAGCTCAGCAGCGGCTTTTTTATTCCGAAGTGGGTGAGCAGCCGGAGCGTTACCCGGGTGTCCTCGGCGGCGATGTAGTCCACGCTTTCCAGCGTTTCTATCCCGCGCGGGGAGAAGTCCGAGAGATTGCCGATAGGCGTACCCACAACGTACAGCTTTCCTGCGTCAGTCATAAAGTCTTGTGTACTCCTCCGTATAGGATTTGTCATCGTTGCGAAGTATCATGGGCTTCTCAACGATCATTCCGGATTTTGCGCCCTTTTTTCCGGTTATGAGGAACAGCCACGGCTTGTCGAGAATGCTGTTGAACACGAATGTTATGCTCTTCGGCTCTATTTTATTGTCGCGCATGGAGTTTATCACGTCCGAAAGGCGCTCGGGGCGGTGGCACATTCTCAGCAGACCGCCGTATTTCAGAAGTTTTCCGGCGGCGCGGCACACGTCATCGACTGTGCACATCAGCTCGTGCCGGGCGATAGCCTGCGGCTTTGCGAGCTTTTCAAATCCGGAGCCGCTGGTCATATAGGGCGGATTGACGGTGACGATATCCACGGTCTCGAAGCATATCTGCGACTGGTCGAGCTCCCGCAGGTCGCCGAGAATGGGCTGGAGATTGTTCTGGAGTCCGTTTTTCTCCACGGACATTTTCAGCAGATCTATCGCCTCCGGCTGGATATCCACTGCGTAGATCAGGCGCGGCTTCACGTTCTTGCAGAATATCAGCGGGATTATGCCACAGCCGGTGCACAGGTCGCACACAACGCTGTCCGGTTTTACGTTGGCGTAGTAGGCGAGCAGGAAAGCGTCCGTGCCGAAGCGGTGATCCTGCGAGACGTACATCGTCAGCGGACCTAGGGAGAATATTTCTGGTTCCATATAATATACCGATTCCTTTCAGCCTTACCCGACGATTATCTGACCCTCGGGCACGACAAGGTTCTTTCTTTTAGAGGCATTCATCAGCATTGACAGCACAAGCGAAACCGGTCCGACCCTGCCGATATACATTGTTACCATAAGCAGGATCTTACCGGCGGTGCCGGATAACGCGGTCACTCCCACGGATAGACCAGCGGTTGAGAACGCGGAAACCGCTTCAAACAGGCAGCTGACGCCGCTCACTTCGTCCGGGAGCGTGAAATACAGCACCGAGAAGCAGATTATCACAGCCGTCAGTGAAAGTATAGTCACGGTCAGCGTGCGGTAGACCGCCAGCTTGTCTATCTTGTGATGTAGTATCTCAACATCGTTCTTGCTGCGGAGATAGGACACCACTGTCATAATCAGCACAAGCAGTGTGGTTGCCTTGATACCGCCGCCCGTGGAGGCTGGGCAGGCTCCGATGAACATGAGTATGCAGCTGCCAAGCAGCGTGAAATCCGACATTCCGTCCATGGGAATGGAGTTGTACCCGGCTGTACGGGCGGTCACGCTGGAGAAGAACGCGTTCAGCAGCTTTTCTCCGAAGCCCATATTGCCGAGGGTCGCGGGATTGTCCCACTCCGCGAACAGGTATAGCATCGTTCCGCCGACAGTCAGCAGAGCCGTCATTATCAGCACGCATTTGGTGTGCAGGCTGAGCTTTTTCACTTTCCGGAGGTTCAGGAAGTTTTCCCAGACGATGAATCCAAGACCTCCTATCATTATAAGCAGAGCCACGGTGATGAGCACCAGCGGGTCGCCCTGGTGATTCGTCAGGCTGGAGAATGCGCCCTCTATTCCGCACAGGTCGAAGCCCGCGTTGCAGAATGCGGTCACGCTGGTGAACACGCCCATCCACACGCCGAAGCCGCCGTGCTGCGGCACGAACGCGATACTCAGCAGAACCGCGCCGATCCCCTCGATTATCAGGGAGTACTTCATAATGCTGATGAAAATGCGCCGTCCGCCCTGGAAGGTGCTTTCTGTCAGACCGTCCGAGGCGTTTGCAACGGTGCGGAATCCCAGCTTTTTGCCGGCGGCAACGTTGAAGAACGTGATTATCGTGACGAACCCCAATCCGCCTATCTGGATAAGAAGCATTATCACCGCCTGACCGAATATCGTCCAGTTGCTGAACGTATCAACGGTGATGAGACCGGTAACGCAGGTCGCAGACACTGCGGTAAAAAGGCAGTCGAAGAACGGCGTGCTCCCGGCGCGCTTTGAGGCGAACGGCAGGAACAGCAGCAGCGCTCCCGCCAGAATGATTATCAGGAATCCGAGGCAGAGCGTCCGGGCGGGCTGCATCGGTTTTGCCTGTCTGCGTATTACAGGCATATCAGGAGATGTTGACCGTAAGTCCGGAAACGCCCGGCAGGGTCGCCAGAGGAGCTTTGTTCACGCGCTCGATGGACAGCCCGGATACTGTCACTGCGGAGCCGCTCTTGTTGGTGAGCTTCAGCTGAACATTCTCGGTCTTTGCCTTTGAAACGGAGAAGCTGATGACAGTCTCCCCGCTGTCGGAGGAAAGTACCTCGTAGTTTATGTTGTTTGCCTTTTTGTCGGAGGTGAGCGCAACGGAAAGCTTGTCAACATCGTCGCCGCGTACTGTCGCGGTGTAGTTCCCGGAAGCATACAGCACGAAGTAATTCGTGTACACTGCCGAGCCCTCGGGCAGCATTGCGCCGTCAGTGCTCTTGCTTACGGAGTTTGTCGCCGGGATATTTTCGCCGGTGTACTCTATGGAGCCCGGCTCCGTCAGGGTCAGACCCTGGTCGCGGCACCATTTTTGGGCGTTGTTCGAGCAGGCGTAGAGGTGGATGTTGTGGTTGATATCTCCCACGAGGTAAACATCGTTTATCCAGATGTTTAGGTTGTCTTCGCGGTCTGAAATGATGAAATCCGGGCGCTTTTCGAGGGCGCTCAGCTTTTTCATGGTGGAGGCAACGCGTATCGTCATGTCCGGATACAGGAACTGCGCCTTGACGTAGCGCTCCGGCTTCAGGGAGAACGCGGCGACATCGTTGTATTCGCAGTCCTTTATCATATCAAGGGCTTCGCTGACATAATCAGCGCCGTACTGCGCGTTTTTTCCCTGCTCGATGGTGTAGCCGTCAAAGCAGTAGAGCGAGGTGTACATCAGCAGTGCCGCCAGCGGGATAGCTATGCAGTTGAACATTGATTCGCCCTTTTTCTTTATCAGGCGGACTATCAGCACAGCCAGCAGGAGCACAGTCACTACTGCGATTATCTTGAAGAAGGTCTGCGCCGTGAACGGGTCCTTCAGTCCCTCGCCTATGCGCAGCGGAGTTATGCCGAGGATCATTGCTCCTACGATGCTCTTTGTGGTCTCGCCGTCGCCTACGACCACCGGCACCGTCAGCCACTCCGTCAGCAGGAATATTCCTGCCGCGGTGAACAGCGAGGCTATGCAGTGAGCCGCCGTGAAGCGCCTGCGGTATATCATTATCAGCGCAGGGAAGATAGCGAGGGGGAAGAAGGTTTCGATATAGCGTCCGAATATAGTGGTATCCGCGCGGGTGTCGTATACAGTCGAGGTAGCTTTGAACGCCACGCTGACAACGAATATCGCGCCCATGGCGAGCAGGGCGTACCAGCAGAATATCGCAAGATTGCTGCTGATGTAGGTCTTTGCCCTGCCGGAGTCAGAAAGCTCCACGGAAAAGCCTTTTTTTGCGCGGTTCCGGGAAACGTAGTACATTATGATTCCGGAGATTATCAGCACCATGCAGATAGCGCCGAAGCCCCAGGTGGAGCTTATAAAGTAGAAGAAATGCCCTGCTAGGGTCTGCGGGAAGTGCATGAGCTTTTCAGAATCAATACCGCCGAGACGGCCGAACATGTTCTCAATGGTGTTCACGGAAGCCTTTCCGGAGCCGTCCTTGAGCCACAGCACCGACTGGAAGAACTTCTTGAGCGCCCTGTCTCCGAAGAAACCGAGTATCATAGAGCCGTAGAATCCGATAAGCGAGAACAGCCTGCGGCGCATGGATATGAGCACCACGAGCTCCAGCACGGCTCCCGCGGCGACAAGCGCCAGCATTCTGCCGTGGGTGGCGTATGAGGCGATGAGCGTGAGTCCAGCGAGGACAGCCCAGAGCTGCTGCATGAACACTGCTCTTGCACTGTGCGAGGCGTCCTTGTGGCTTTTCAGCGACTTGTACATCAGCAGCGCAAATACCCACGGAAGAATACAGCACAGCGTTTCATTCCAGGTGTATTTTGTGAGCAGCATATAGCAGGGATAAAGCCCGCAGATGACGGCGATAAAAGTGCTGGAGAGCTTCCGCACGTTAAACCAGCGGCGTGAGAGATAGTATACTATTACCGGCGCAAAGCTCATTATAATGCCGTTTTCGATTATCATTGCGCGGTACTGCGTCCACGGGTCGCTGAACATTTTGAAAACCGGGATGTACAGCAGGCTCTGGAAATAGCCGTAATATCCGCCGGCGGAAACAGTCGGAGACCAGTCGTAGCCGTTGAACCAGGCTGCCACGGCAGTGACCGCGTATTCATCCGGCGTAAGGTTGAACATTGACGTGACCTGCGTCATGAGTATGTGCAGAACGAGCGTCACGACATACAGCGCCAGCATGATGAACCAGTCGTTCAGGACTATGCTTTTTTTCTTTGCGGGAGCGGCTTCCGGGGCTTTAGGCTCCTGTACCGGCTCCGGAATGTTATCTATGATATCTTCAGACATGATTCAGACCTCCTGTCAGTGAGATAGCTCCTCCGGCTGGATAGTTTCGTTTTCCGCCGAAAGCTCCGTGATGTCCGCGGAGCGCTTGTACTTCATGTAGTCGCGCGCCGTTTCGCCCCGGGCGTAGACTGAAAGCCCGCCCTCGGTGCCGATATAGTCGTAGCTGTCCGGCGGGAAGCTGAGCTGATTTTCTTCGTCTGCGATGATTATGCAGTTTTCCGGTATGTTCTTTTCCTTGCGTATCAGCGCCACGCGGGTGTTAAGGTTCAGAAACTGTATCAGTCCGGCGCTGCGCGATCCTATGTTGTACGCAACTATCAGCGGGGAGGCTGCCTCGTCGTATATCAGCGTGGAGACCAGCCTTGCCGGCTCTGTCTTCCTGACGTTTTCCTCGGCCCTGTCGGGGATATATACCGTTCCGGCGAACACCGCCGTATAAATGAACAGTCCGCAGCTCAGCACCGAAACCAGCTTCGTGAGGTTTTTGCGGGCGCAGCCGGAGAACACGGCGATAAGCGCCAGCACCGTGAATGTCACGGAGGTCATTATGATGAAGCTTTCCGGGGTGAAGGTCTTTGTGTAGTCCTCTCCGATACGCCACGGCATAAGACCGAGAATCGGTGATTCGCGATAGCCCTTTGCCTCACTCAGCATCTGCCACGAAACGGTGAAGAATCCGAAGCATATATATGCGTAGACTATCGCGCCCCAGCCAACGTTTTTGAGCGTCAGCTTATAGCGGAACATATATACCAGCACCAGGAATACCGCGAGCGGTGCGACATTATCAGTGTATCGCCCGAACATGGTCAGATCCTTTATCTGACCTATCTGACCGGAATTGAATTTGAACAGCACCGAAAGCAGCATTGAGCCGCCGACGGCGAAAAACGCGTATATCCCGACAGTGGTGACGCGGGCGCTGTATGTGTGCTTTATGGACAGCGGCTCGTAGACCTTTACGCCGTCTATTACTGTGCCGCCGCGGTTTTTGCGCCATTCGCCTATCCTGACGAATATCAGCAGGAAGAACACAACGAATGCAAGTGCGCCGAATCCGGCTGTGGAGGTCGCGAAGGTGTAGAGATGTCCGAAAAGCGCGGATATGAACCTGCCTAGTCCGCCCTCCTCAAAGAGACCCATTATTCTGCCCGATTCGGATTCCATTGTGTTTCCGCTGGCGTTGCCGTTCCAGACGGCTGCCTGTATGGCGCTGCGCGCGAAGTGCTCCCCGATAAATGCGGCAATGCCGGTCAGGAAAAACACCGGGAGATTGAATATCCTGCGGTTCATGAAGATACGCACGATAAGCACGGTCAGCACGAATGCGATGACCACTGCAATAAGCCGCGAGTGCGCTCCGTAGCACACTGCAAGAAGGATCCCCGCAGTCACGGACCAGCCTATACGTGCGCCCTCCCTGGCTCCGCAGTCCATGGACATCAGCATCACCCACAGCAGGACCCACGGAAGCAGGCTGCATATTGATTCGTTCCAGATGAATTTTGAGTGCGCGATGTAGGTTATGTAGCAGCCGCAGCTTATGGCGACCGCGAGCCTCTGCCATACCTTTTCAACGCCGAGCTTCAGCGCCGCATGATAGGCTATCACGGGGATAAGGCTCACCATGACGCCGTTCATAACAAGGCATGCCTTGTACAGTGCGTATGGATTATTGAACAGCATGAACAGCGGCGCGTAGAATATTGCCTGAACATAGCCGTAGTAATAGCTTATAGGTCCCATAAGCGCGGACCAGTCCCTGCCGGAATAGAATGCGGCAACGCTCGCCGTGCCTATTTCATCGGGGTTTACTGCGGGGAGCTCCATATACAGCGCCATAAGGGAGTGTGCAACGACAAACGCCGCGAACATCACGAACATTACTCCCCGGTCGCCGAAATTATTGTAGAAGCGTTTCAGCACCTGTATCATTATTTCTTGATTTCCTCTTTAGAATAGCTGCACAGATTGTAGTTTGAGTAGTTGCTGTTTGTGTTGTTGTACTCTATGCGCTTCACATGGAAGAGCGTCTCGTCCATTACCTTGCGGCAGCCGGAAATAGCGTCCGCCACAAGACCGAAAATTCCTATCTGGAAGCCTACGATAGCGAGTACCGCCATAAGCACCAGGGACTGTATGTGTCCGCCGCCCTCGCCGAGGCAGAGATAAACGATGAATCTCACGCCGAGTATCAGCGCCGCGAGGACAAATATCCCGGCAATGGAGAGGAAGGTCTTGAGCGGCTTTCTCATCACATAGTTGCGGATTATCGTGCCGCTGGAGCGCTTGATGTATCCCCACATGGATTTGAACAGGCGGCTTTTGCGCAGCTCCGGGTTGGTGTCGATGTCCACGGACATTATCTTGGTGCGGTCAGCGCCTGCGGTGATTATGGTCTCAAGGGTGTAGGTGTAGTCGGAGAGCACGTTGAGCCTGAGCGCAGCCTCTCTTGTGTAGGAGCGGAAGCCGCTGGTAGTATCTATGACATCGGTGCCGCTTGCCTTGCGGACTACTCCGCTGCCGAGCTTCTGGAGCTTCTTTTTCAGCGGTGAGAAGTGCTCAATGGAATCCGTGCGGCGGTTTCCGATGACCATGGTAGCCTTTCCCTCAAGCAGCGGGCGGACGAGCTTTTCGATGTCCGCGCCGGCGTACTGGTTGTCGGCGTCAGTGTTGACGATTATATCCGCACCGAGGCGCAGGCAGGCGTCTATTCCTGCCATAAAGCCCTTTGCAAGACCGCGGTTGTGCACGAAGCTTACGATATGGTGTACGCCGAGCTCCTTTGCGCGCTCAACGGTCCTGTCGGTGCTGCCGTCGTTTATTATCAGGTATTCGATCTCGTCAATGCCGTCTATGTGCCGCGGCAGGTCGCGGATTGTTACGTCAAGCGTTTCTGCTTCATTGTAGCAGGGTATCTGGATAATGAGCTTCATTGGTTTTTCTTCCTTTTCTTTTGTGATTTTATAATAGTATACATCGCCGTAATGGCTGAACCGCCCGGGCAAGCGTGCGAATAGCCGGCGCAGCCGGCTGTAAGCGCGTTAAGCAGGGGCGTCCGGTTAAAAGGTTCCCGTAAGGGAACCTTTTAACGAGATTTACAATGGTGTGCCGCTGTTGAACCGCATCAGGTAGAGAATAACGCACAACTCCGTCAGATAGACGGCGAGGGTCGCGGCGATCGCGCGCAGCCATGAAGGTGTTCCCTTTTCGCTGAGTGCCTCGTAATAGCCCGGAGCCTTTCCATCGTCAAAGCGTTCGCGTATTTTCTTTATGCGCCGCACACAGAACCGGTAGTAAAGGTAGTCTCCGAACAGGCTCATGCCCACCATTGCTGCGAAATTCAGCATGCTGGTGAGCATCTGGATATTCCCGAGCACGGCGGTGCTGCCTAATCCCGCAACGGAAAGGGCAGTCGGAACGTAGTAGGTGAGCTCCACCAGGAGCAGTATCAGCCCGATCCCGTCCATGCGGCGGTAGAACTGATGTATCGGCCGGAATATCCCGGCGCAGAAGTTGAAGAACACGCGGCGCGGCTTTTGACCGGGCTTCACAGGAGCGCGGAACATGCTGAACGCCTGGTTGTAGTGCATTACCGACCTGCCGACAAAGCAGGTGAGCTCGTGCTGGCTGACGCCGTCAGCGCCGCGGGAATCGTCCATGGACTGGCGCTTCAGCCGGTCTATAAAGTCGTTGATGTCAAGGTCAACTGGCTCGCCGGTCTCGGCGTTGATGAACTGCGGGGTATCCTGCGGATATTCCCCGGCATGCGGGTCGGATGGCTGCTCCTGCGGCTTTTCCTCGGGCTGTTCCCACGGGAGATAGCCGTTCCACACGAATCCGGAAGCATGGTAGCTCTCCAGACCGCATTTGTTGTACTTCATATAACAAGCCCTGTGGTGCGGGGCACCGCATATAGGGCAGACTACAACGTCTGACTTGTCTGTGAGCGGCGTTTTGCATACGGGGCAGGTCTTGTTGTCAAATCTCGACATTTGTTGTTCCTTTCAGCGAAAAAAAGTATCGCACTGATACATATACATTTTATAGTATACCACATTCTCCGGCAGATTTCAATATTAATAGATAACCGCATTGTGAAAATTAACAGAAAAATGCCTTTTCGAAAAAATGCGGGCGGAGTTTTCAGACTGGCTATTGTGTAAATTGCACATAATATCCTGCGTTATCCGCGCAATGCGCGCCGTACAAACGACCGCAAAGATGTCCGTTTATGCAGAAATCCTGCATACGGTTGAAAACTCATGTTTATGTTGATTATTTTGTTGAAACTTTTTTGTCTAATTTACACAATCAAACAGTAAAATGAATTTGATTTATTCTGCAAAAAACTGAAATTCAGTGATAAAAAGGTTAAATTTGATTTTTTCTGTTGACGGCATAAATTTTTTTGGATATACTATAAGCAAGAGATGAGATATAAATACAGACACCATCTCAGCTAGAACAAAAGTGCAGAACACAAAAGAAAGAACACAGCGGAAGCGGAGCTTCCGAAGGTACGGCAAAACTCAATTTATATTAATGGAGGTTTCAAACTATGTGCATGAAAGACGTTGAAGTAAAGAACCAGGTTGGTCTTCACGCAAGACCCGCTACATTCTTCATCCAGAAGGCTAACGAGTACAAGTCTTCCATCTGGGTTGAGAAGGAAGAGCGCAGAGTAAACGCAAAGAGCCTTCTCGGTATCCTTTCCCTCGGTATCGTTGGCGGCGCAAAGATCCGAATTATCGCTGACGGCAGCGATGAGCAGCTCGCAGTTGACGGTCTTGTTAAGCTGGTAGAGGGCGGTTTCTCCGAGTAATTCGGCGGAAGCAGTGCGGCACGCCGCATGATATTATTTCAGGATTTTTCAGGGGCAGAACCGGGGTTCCGGCTTCTGCCCTGATTTGTTTTCAGGGAGCTGCGCGGCTCCCGCGTATGATACGGAGGCGCCATGAAGCGATTCATTTCTGCGGCGGCAGCGGCTGCCATGATATTCCTTGCGGGGTGCAGCGCGAAGCTCCCTGCCGGTTACGACCAGTTCGTGAAGGCTCGCGAGAACTACGAGAAGCTGGACAGCGCCAGGGTCACCATGACGGATATCAACAGCGATACGGAGATAATGGAGTTCTGCTTTTACATCAACGCCAACGGCGAAATGGTGTTCAGCTACCGGGACAACTGGGACGGAAAGACCCAGCAGGCTTACAGTGACGGCGCGGAGTTCTTCTACAAGGAGGATGGCGATGAAAAGTGGACGGTCATCAGCTCATCGGACGAGAACTATGTCTACAACATCTACAACCGCGAGTACCGCTATCCCTACGCCGAGGGACGGATATTCTTCCTTGCAGGCGAGGCAGTGAGCGACGTGGGGATTATTGACAGCGATGACGGTCCGCTCTCCATAACCTACGTCTACGACCCGGACAAGCTGAACGCGGCTTCCATTCCCGGCATAGCGGAGGAGATATCCCGGTTCGAGTGCCTCACAACAAAGCTGGAAGTCGGCTCGGACGGCATTATCACACGCTTCACCGAAAATGCGGATGTAGTGACCGCCTCCGGCGAGGAGCTTTCGCTCGTCATGCGGATAGACGTCACAGAAGCGAATCAGATAACCGATATCCCGAATCCTGTCGATGTTATCTGGAAGCCCGGCGAAAAGCCTGCCGAGTGATCACAATAAGGTAACCTCTAAAAACCTCCTTCACGGCAGATTTCTATGACTTATATCATCTGCTTCGTTGTCAAACCTTGAAATACATACAGTATTACTGCGGTTTGATGCCTAGCATCTGATATAAGTCATGTACGAAATCTGCTCGTGTCCCGGTTTTTAGAGGTTACCATAAATAAAACCGCCCTGAGCAATAAAAAGTTGCACAGGGCGGTCGAGACCGTCGAAAAATCCCCTGAAGGGGCTTTTTCGCCGAACATCCCAGCCGCGCGCACGTCTTGGCGGCATAGCCGCCAACCCGCACACTTGCTGGGATAGAAGTATTTTTTGCCCCGGCAGAGCTGGGGCAAAAAATGGATTTCAAATGCCCGCTTCGCGGGCAAATGATACTTTTTCAACAAGCTGAACCGCCCTGAGCAATAAAAAGTTGCACAGAGCGGTCGTTTTTTACCTGAAAAGTGCGTGAAATTGTTACAAATCGGTTACAAAAGGTTGCAAAAATTCGTGAAGTGTGGTATACTGTAATATATATGTAGAAAATGACTTGGACTTTTTAGTCAAAACAACGGAGATATTATAATGGATTCAGAAAATACAACGAAAGGAACAGTACGCTCCCCTTACGACAGGATATCCGAAACTGGCGAGTACCTTTTCTCGGTGCTCGTGGTCATGCTGGCGGCGGTCGGCAGGGGTATCTCAAGGCTGTTTGCGGCGGCGGACCGGCGTTTCGGCTGGCTGTGGGGAAAGCTCTCGTCCGGGCTGAAAATTCTCGGCGGAAAGATAGCTCTGCCATTCCAGCGCTACGCAAAGGCATTCCGCATGGGATACAGCGACATACGCCGCGCCCGCGAGGACGGCGTGCTCCCCGCATGCAGGGCGGGTGTGAATATGCTGGGGAGGATACTCCTCGGCAAACGCGGACTTTTCGTCACGCTGTGCAACTGGGCTCTGCCGGTCGTGAGCTGCGTTTTCCTGTTTAACATCGTGACCTACGCCAACAGCATGAGCTACGCGCTGAAGCTCACGGTAAACGGCGATTTCATGGGATATGTCAGCGATGAATCCGTGTTCAATGACGCGGAAAACATAGTACAGCAGCGTATCACCTATCTCGACAGCAATAAGGAGCTCCTCAGCTTTGACAGCAGCTATTCCGTGGAAATGGTGGGCTACGGCTCCACGCTGACGAAATATCAGCTTGCGGATAAAATGCTCCAGTCCATGGGCGCGGAGATAACCTACGCCTACGGTCTGTACATAGGAAATTCGTTCTACGGGGCGCTTGAAAGCAAGGACAGGGTCGACCAGACCCTGGAGGATCTCCTTGACGTATACCGCGAGGGCGGCGAGGAAACGGTCGAGTTTGAGAGCGACATCAGCTACGAGCCCGGACTTTACCTCACTGAGAGTATAGTCAGCGAGGATTCGATAATCAGGCTGATAACCTCCAAGAAGAGCGTTGCCGCATACTACACCGTTGTGGACGGCGACTCTCCCTATGGAATACTCACAAAGCTCGGCATGACCGAGGACGAGCTGGCAAAGCTCAACCCGGACTTCTCGCTGGAATCCTCCCTGTTCATCGGCGACAAGATACTGATAAACCAGGAGGAGCCGTTCCTTGCTGTAACGGTGACGAGAAAAGAGGTCTACGAGCAGTCCACGCCGTACGACACTGAATACACCGAGGATCCGACCAGATATCAGGGTTCCTCCACGATAATACAGGACGGCGAAAAGGGAACCGAGCAGGTGACTGCGAACGTGTCCTACATAAATGGCGTGGAGGTGCGCCGCAAGGTACTTTCCCGCGTGACTGTCTCCGAACCTGTTAACGAGGTTATCGCCCAGGGAACCAAGGAGATACCGAAGAACGTGACCGTATCCATTCCGGAGAATATGCCGGTAGGACAGTTCCTGTGGCCGGTAGGCGGCGACGGCGGACAGATTTCCGAGATGATGTACGGCTACGGCGGATATTACGGGCACAGCGGCATAGACATCACCGCGCCCTACGGAACGCCTATCTACGCGGCGGAGTCCGGTACGGTAATCCTGGCGCAGTGGTACTACGGCTACGGAAACTGCGTAATGATACAACACGCGAACGGTATGGTGACGGTCTACGGACACGCAAGCTACCTGCACGTTTACGCGGGTCAGCAGGTGACAATGGGCGAGCTCATTGCGGATGTTGGTTCCACAGGACAGTCCACTGCCAACCACTGCCATTTCGAGGTAAGACTGAACGGACAGAATGGTCAGAAGGTCAACCCCATAAATTACCTGCCGTGGCACAGACGCGCGGCATGGTGCGTGGAATACTGATAATTTTTATCCTCCCGCTTCGACGGGAGGATTTGAGACCGTCGAAAAAGTCACTAAAGTGACTTTTCCGCCGAACAATCCCTGGACTTTGGGCTTTGCCCAAGTCCCCCGCTTCGCTTCCACGCGCACGGCTTGTCGGCTATGCCGACAATTCTGCGTAAGACCGCAGGTCGTCGCTTAGACACTTGCGCGGATAGAAGTGTTTTTTGCCTCGGCAAAGCTGAGGCAAAAAAGGATTTCAAATGCCCGCTTCGCGGGCAAAATTCACTTTTTCAACAGACTGTATCCTCCCGCTTCGACGGGAGGATTTTTTTGCAACCTTTTTGTGATATGCCCGGTTTTATGTACAAAAGACCTGATGAAAGGGGCGTTTTTATATGAAAAGGACATCATTCACAGCGATACTCTGCGCCGCGGTAATGCTCACCGGGTGCGCTTCGCAGAACACCGGAGTGGTTCCACCGGCGGAGCCCTCCACAGTCGGAACGGCTCCGGGCGTTTCGGCGGAACCCGGCACCTCCGCGGCTGACCGTACTTCTGCGGGGACATCTGCCGCACGCGAGGGAAGCTCCCCGGCGGAGGAAACGCCGGATCACGCGCCTGATACCTCCGTTAGTGCGACGGCGGCTTCCGAGCCCGGAACCTCTTCTGCGGATACTCCCACAACGTCCGCTTCAAAGCCGGCGGCATCCGGGGACGCGTCCGCGCCGGAAAAGACCACTGCTCCCATAACGACCAGGGCTCCTGAGCACTCCGACCCGGTCGGCGAGGATTATAAGGGGATCGACATCGGCGGAACAGGGAAAACTGACGATTACATCTATGACGCCGCAGAGACAATGCCGGAAGTGGACGGATTCTTTGCCGAGGCTGCCGCCGCTGACGCGGCAGGCGGCGCAATGGAGCCTGGTTACGGTTATGTGGAATGCCCCGAGCCGTTCCCGTACACGTGGGAAGTGGAGCCGGAGATACTTCCCGAAGCGGGACTGCTGACCGGCGGCGAGTGGAACGATAACGAGCACTGGGACTTCTGGCAGGGGCTGTATTCCAGCAATAACTACGGCGTTGACTGGAGCGGCTACCGCGAGGAATGGCGCACCGGGCTTGACAACCGCGTTGTGGTGACGGTAAAGGACAGCTCCGGGGCTCCTGTTTCCGGCGCTGAGATCCATGGAATGGGCTATTCCGCAGTGACCGACAACGAGGGCAGGGCTTATCTGTTCTGCAAGGATTCGCAGCTTGCTGACGGTCCGTCAGACTTTGCGGTGGCATACGACGGAGGTTCGCAGACCTTCAGCGGGACGGTGAGCGGCGACAGCGAGTTCACGTTCACGCTGGACGGAGAGGCAAAGCCCGCCTCAAAGACCCTCGACCTTATGATAATGTGCGACGCCACTGGCTCCATGGGTGATGAACTGGAGTACCTCAAGGCAGAGCTGGAGGACGTAGTTACCCGCATAAAGCAGGAAAACGCAAATATCCCGGTGCGCATAAGTGTGAATTTCTACCGTGACGAGGGCGATGAGTACGTTGTCCGGGAATTTCCGTTCACGTCCGACCTTGACGCGGCTGTCAGAGCCATTTCGGAGCAGAGTGCGGACGGCGGCGGGGACACTCCCGAGGCGGTGCACACAGCCCTTGACAGCGCGGTGAACTCCCACGACTGGGACGAGGACTCCGTTAAGGTGATGTTCCTTGTGCTGGACGCACCTCCCCATGAGGACGCCCAGATAATCGACCAGGTGATAAAGCATACCCGCACGGCGGCTGAAAAGGGAATACGGATCGTCCCGGTTGCCGCGAGCGGCGTTGACAAATCCTGCGAGTACCTCCTGCGCAGCATGGCAATAATGACGGGCGGCACCTATACGTTCCTCACAGACGACAGCGGGATAGGTTACAGTCATACGGAGCCCACTATCGGAAGCTATGATGTGGAGAAGCTGAACGATATGATGGTAAGGATAGCAGGGGAGTATATCGGGTGAATTTCTGAAGTTTGTATATATACCAACATTCAGCGGCGCGGAGCTTTTCTGCGCCGCTTTTGCATTAAATGGTAAAAAACGCACCATTTTTGGAACAGATTATAAAAGTTTCTGCAAAACCACTTGCAAAATTGATTCAAATGGTGTATGATATAGTAAGAGAATACTATCCGCGGCAGATGCCGCGATTTATTATTTTGAAAGAGGTAAGAAATGAAAGACGATCTGTTACAGAGAATAGAGGAGCTTCTGCCCACTTTTTCCAAGAGTCAGAAGCTGATAGCTAACTATATCCTCAATCACTACGAGAAAGCCGCGTACATGACCGCGCTCAAGCTTGGAAATGCCGTCAACGTCAGCGAATCCACCGTTGTCCGCTTCGCGATAGAGCTCGGCTTCGAGGGCTACCCGCAGCTCCAGCGCTCCCTCCAGAACCACATCAAGAACAAGCTCACGTCTATCCAGAGAATGGACGTGACCAGGAGCCGTATCGGCGACCTCGATCCGGTGGAGGGCGTCCTGAACCAGGATATGGACAAGATACGCCGCACCATGGAATCTGTCAACCGCGAGCACTTCGACACCGCTGTAAACACCATTGTGGACGCGCGCCGCATCTATATTCAGGGCGCAATGAGCTCCGGGATCCTCGCGAGCTTCATGCACTACTACCTGCGCCTGATATTTGATAAGGTGACCCTGATAGGCTCCGTTGCCACCAGCGAGATCTATCAGCAGATGATACACATTGGAGAGGGCGATGTGTTCATCGCTATGTCGTTCCCGAGATACGCCAAGAGCACAATCAACGCCTGCAAGTTCGCGCACGACTGCGGTTCCCAGATAATCGCGATAACCGACAGCGAGAACTCCCCGATCGCGCAGTATGCGCACACAACGCTCTGCGCGTATTCCGACATGGTGAGCTTCGTGGACAGCATCGTGGCTCCCATGAGCCTGCTGAACGCGCTTATCGTGGCAGTTTCCAACCGGAACCGCTGCCGTGTTGAACAGACCTTCCGCAAGCTGGAAACACTCTGGGACAACAACGACGTTTATAAGAAAGATGTTTGATATACTGATAATCGGAGGCGGCGCAGCAGGTATGTTCTGTGCCGCCCATGCTGCTGAAATGGGGCTAAACGCCGCGATAGCCGAGCACGGAAAGTCCTTCGGGCGGAAGCTCGGAATCACCGGAAAGGGGCGCTGCAACGTCACCAACAACTGCGACTCCGACACCGTGATGAAGAACATACCAAGGAACCCGCGGTTCATGTACAGCGCGCTTTCAAAGTACGCCCCGGCGGACGTTATGGACTATTTCGAGCGGCTCGGGGTCCCTCTCAAGACCGAACGCGGACAGCGCGTTTTTCCGGTCTCCGACAGGGCGGGGGACGTGGTGAACGCCCTGGAAAAGCAGATGAAGCGGCTCAACGTTGATTTTATCAGGGGGAACTGCACGGAGCTCATGATCGATGGCGGAAGATGCGTCGGCGCGGTCGTTTCCGGCAGGCGCATAATGGCGAAAGCCGTTGTCCTCGCTACCGGAGGGCTCTCTTATCCGCTGACAGGCTCGGACGGTTCCGGATATTCGCTGGCGGAGCAGGCGGGGCATACAATAACTCCGTGCGGTCCCTCGCTTATCCCGATGGAGACCGAGGAAAACTGGACGGCAGAGGCGGCTGGACTTGACCTGCGCAATATCTCCATGAGGCTTATGTGCGGCGGCAAGGCGGTTTACGAGGACTTCGGGGAGCTTATGTTCACTGCATACGGAATAGGCGGCCCCACTGTGCTGAGCGCTTCGGCGCATATCCCGGCGATGGAACCCGGAAAGTACATGGTCGAGATAGACCTGAAGCCCGCGCTTTCCGAAAAGCAGCTTGACGCGCGTATTCTCCGGGATTTCGGCGAACGCCGGGGAATGCGCTTTGCGGACAGCCTTCGGGGACTGCTTCCGGCTCAGCTGGCTCCGGTGATCGCGGAGCTTTCGGGCATTCCGGCTGATACAAAGGTGGACGAGGTGACAAAGGAACAGCGCCGCGCGCTCGGACAGCTCCTGAAGCGGCTCACGCTGCACATAAGTCGCTTCCGCCCTGTGGAGGAGGCTATAATCACCCGCGGCGGCGTCTCCGTAAAGGAGATAAACCCCAACACCATGGAAAGCCGGCTGTGTCCGGGGCTGTATTTCGCCGGGGAGATAATCGACTGTGACGCCTATACCGGAGGATTCAACCTCCAGATAGCGTTTTCAACGGCGTATTCCGCAGCGCTGGCGGCTTCTCAGAATGTGTGATATTTCCTGATGTGACAATATTCGCCGTAATTCTGCCCGTTTTTCGGCACATATCACATTAATTATTGTGTTTTCGGTGAAAATTTAAAGAAAATGCAAAAAAACACTTGAAATTTCGCGTTCTGTATGTTATAATAAATTGGATAAATATAAAGGGGTAGTTTTACCTTTTTGCATTTTTCCAAATTTAAGTTACTTGTTCACAGTGACTAACTCAGGTGATGTTCATGCCCGGAAAGTATATCGCAGCAGCCATTGACGGACCAGTCGGCGCAGGAAAAAGCAGCATTGCAAGAACTGCGGCTCAGCGGCTGGGATTCATATATGTCGATACCGGTGCTCTTTACAGGGCGGTCGGGCTGTATTGCCGCAGAAGCGGCGCGGATATGTCCTCGGCTGCGGATATCGCTTCAAGGCTCCCGGAGATAAAGCCGGAGATACGGCTGTGCGATGGCGTGCAGCATATCTATCTCAATGGCGAAGATGTTTCGGAGGAGATAAGGCTGCCGGAGATCTCAATGGCGGCTTCCGCCGTTTCAGCTGTGCCGGAGGTCAGGGCTGCGCTCCTCGATATGCAGAGGGCTGTCGCAGCACAGAATAACGTCATCATGGACGGCAGGGATATCGGCACGGTGGTGCTGCCTGACGCGCAGGTCAAGATCTTTCTCACCGCCTCTCCTGAGATAAGGGCAAAGCGCCGCTATGATGAGCTTTGCGCAAAGGGAGTTCAGGCGACCTTTGAGGAAGTCCTCGCTGATCTGAACAAGCGCGACTATGACGACTCGCACAGGGCTGTGGCTCCGCTGAAGCAGGCGGATGACGCGGTGCTCGCGGATACCTCGGGGCTTGATTTTGAGCAGTCCTGCGAGCTGGTGTGCAGCATAATAAAGGAGAAGCTCTGATGTTTTATTCGTTTCTCCGCAACTGCGCAAGGCTGTTCTACATAATCGTCTATCACATAACTGTGATCGGCGGGGAGAATATCCCGAAGGAAAAGGGCGGCTACATCATCGCGAGCAATCATGTTTCCAACAACGACCCGCCAGTGGTGGGCATTACCTTCAAAGGTAAATATACCTTCATGGCAAAGCAGGAGCTTTTCGAGATAAACCCGGTCTTCACATGGCTGATAAGCTGTCTGGGCGCATTCCCGGTGAAGCGCGGCGCGAAGGATAACTCCGCGATCGAAAAGGCGCTGGACAGCCTGAAGGACGGGCGTATCTTCGTTATCTTCCCGGAGGGAACACGTTCCAAGGACGGGAAGCTGGGACACGCCAAAAGCGGCGTAACGCTTATCGCGGCGCAGGCCAAGGTGCCCGTGGTGCCTGTGTTCATCAGGTACGGACGCAAGAAGTTCCGCCGGAATATCTGCATTTCTATCGGAAAGGAGATCCCCGCTGAGCATTTCGACGTGGATTACACCGACAGAAAGGTGCTCAAACAGGTGAGCGTTACGATAATGGACGAAATAGCAAGACTCGGGGAGAGTATGCCTGATGTTGATTGAGATAGCGGAGGGCTCCGGCTTCTGCTTCGGCGTTGAGAGGGCGATAAGGCTCACCGAAAAGGCGGCGGATGAATACGGCGAGATATATACGCTGGGTCCGCTGATACACAACAAGATAGTTACCGATTCCCTTGAAAAAAGGGGAGTTCATATAGCCGCAGACGTGGAGGAGGCAGCAGGGAAACCGCTTGTTATCCGCTCCCACGGTGTCGGCAGGGATACCGAGGACGGCGCAGCGGCGAAATGCTCCGTGCTGCTGGACGCGACATGTCCTTTTGTAAAGCGTATCCACAAGATAGTTTCGGAGCAGCCCCCGGAGGGCACGGTGGTGATTCTCGGCGACGGGAAGCACCCGGAGGTCATGGGGATAATGGGTCACGCAGGCTGCAAGGCTTACGCGTGCATGGAGTTTGACGAAGTCCGCAGGGTGCTAGACGAATGCGAGGCTTCCGGCGGGAGCGCGGCTCTCGTTGTTCAGACCACCTTCGACCGCAGCAGATTTTTGGAATATTCGGCAAAAATCAGGGAACAATATTGCTGCGTGAAGATATACGACACAATCTGCAACGCCACCTCGGAGCGACAGCGCAACGCCGGGGAGCTTGCACAACGGGCTGACCTTATGCTGGTTGTCGGAGGAAGGCACAGCTCAAACACAGGAAAGTTAGCTGAAATCTGTTCGAGATATTGCCGCACAGTGTTCATCGAGAGTGCCTCAGAGCTTTCCCAGCAGATCATAGCAGGTCTGCGCTCCGATAGTATTATCGGAATAACGGCCGGAGCTTCGACTCCAGCCTATACAATAAAGGAGGTTCATTTAAAAATGAGCGAGATTATCAACAACAATGAAAATGAGGAGAGCTTTGCTGCACTGTTCGAGCAGTCCGAGAGCAGAAGATTATATAACGGCGCTAGAGTCAAGGCAACAGTTGTAAGCGTTAAGCCGAACGAGGCAGTAGTTGAGCTGGGCACAAAGCACACGGGCTACATACCCCTGGACGAGCTCACCAACGACCCCAACGCTAAGGTTGAGGACATCGTTAAGGTAGGCGATGAGATCGACGCTATCGTTACAAAGGTAGACGATTCTCAGGGCGTTGTTTTCCTGTCCAAGAAGAAGGTAGATTCCGCACTTGGCATGGAGAAGATCGCAGCAAGCAAGGAAGCAAACGAGACTCTTGAGGGCGTAGTTACTCAGGCGGTTAAGGGCGGCGTTATCGTTGTAACCAACGGCACAAGAGTATTTATTCCTGCATCTCAGACTGGTGTTCCGAGAAGCGGCAAGCTCGAGGATCTGGTCAAGAAGACTGTACAGTTCAAGGTTATCGAGATCAACGAGCAGCGCAACAGAGTCGTTGGTTCTATCAGACAGGCTACCAGAGAGGTACGCGACGCTGAGAGAGCTAAGTTCTGGGAGACCATTCAGGTTGGCCAGAAGTTTGAGGGCGAGGTTCGCTCCATCGAAGACTACGGCGTATTTGTTGACATCGGTCCGGTTGACGGCCTGGTTCGCACAAGCGAGCTGACATGGAACAGAGTCGGCCACCCCAAGGATATCGTTAAGGAAGGCGACAAGATCACTGTTATCGTTAAGTCCTTCGATCCTGAGAAGAAGAGAGTTTCCCTCTCCGCTAAGGATCCTGACGAGAACCCCTGGACCAAGTTCGTTGAGGAGTACCAGATCGGTGATGTTATCAAGGCTACTATCGTAAGCATCACAGAGTTCGGTGCATTCGCACAGATCATTCCTGGTGTTGACGGCCTTATCCACATTTCCCAGATCTCCACTGAGAGAGTTACAAACATCAACAATGTTCTCTCCGTTGGTCAGGAAGTTGAGGCTAAGATCATCGACATCGATACAGAGAAGAACAGAGTTTCCCTCTCTATCAAGGCTCTTATGGAAGACAACGCAGCTGACGCTGAGTAATTCCGGAATAACAACATAAGCTCCCCGCAATTCGCGGGGAGCTTTCAGACTGTCGATAAAGGTACATCTGCGTTGTCAGCGCCATTTCGGCAGGCACAAAGCCTAGCCGAAATAGCGCTTCCTAGCATCTGCACCTTTCTCAACAGTCTGGGATAGATACTTTTTTCGACAAACTTGAAGCTCCCTGTGATTCGCGGGGAGCTTTTTATGTTCAGAAAAATGGGGCAGTCGTTTTGACTGCCCCACAGCATTGTGCAATTATTTCTTTATAACTACCGCGGTAAGCTCGCCGTTCTGCTCGTCTACCGAGATCGTATCGCCCTGGTGTACCTCGTCACGGAGTATTTCCTTAGCGACCATGGTTTCAAGGTTGCGCTGGATATACCTCTTGAGAGGACGCGCACCGAAGCTCGGATCATAACTGCTGTCAACGATGAGCTGCTTTGCCTTGTCGGTGATCTCAAGGGAGATCTGCTTGTCCTTCAGGCGGCTCTTGAGCGAGGCTGCCAGCAGATCGATGATCTTGAATATTTCCTCCTTGCGAAGCGGCTTGTAGAACACGATCTCATCAAGACGGTTCAGGAACTCCGGTCTGAACGACTGCTTGAGCAGTGCGTCAACGGACTTCCTTGCTTCCTCGGAGATCTCGCCCTTGTCGTTTATACCCTCGAGGATATACTGGGAGCCGAGGTTGGAGGTCAGGATTATGATGGTGTTGCGGAAATCCACGGTACGTCCCTGACCGTCGGTGATACGGCCGTCGTCAAGAACCTGGAGAAGTACGTTGAATACGTCAGGGTGAGCCTTTTCGACCTCATCGAACAGTACAACGGAATAGGGCTTCCTGCGCACTGCCTCGGTGAGCTGACCGCCCTCCTCATAGCCGACATATCCTGGAGGCGCGCCTATCAGTCTGGACACGCTGTATTTCTCCATATATTCGCTCATGTCGAGACGGACTATGCTGTGCTCGTCATCGAACAGAGCCTCTGCCAGAGCCTTGGCAAGCTCCGTCTTGCCCACGCCGGTAGGACCAAGGAACAGGAACGAGCCAAGCGGCTTCTTCGGGTCGTTGATTCCCGCACGGGAGCGCATGATAGCCTCAGTCACGCGGTCAACTGCCTCGTCCTGACCGATGACCCTCTTGTGGAGCGTATCGCCCAGAGCAAGTATCTTCTCACGCTCGCCCTCGACAAGCTTCGAAACAGGGATACCTGTCCAGCGGGATACGATACGCGCGATCTCGTCCTCGCCGACCTTGTCGCGCAGGAGAGAATCGCTCTTTGCCTGCTCGGCGAGCTCCTCCTCCTTTGCCAGCTCCTGCTGGAGCTTCGGCAGCTTTCCATACTGGAGCTCAGCCGCCTTGTTAAGGTTGTATTCGCGCTTTGCCTTTTCTATCTCGCCGTTGGTGTTCTCTATCTCCTTACGAAGATCCTGGACCCTTGTGATGGCGTTCTTTTCGTTCTGCCATTTAGCTTTCATGGCGTTGAACTTCTCGCGCTTCTCGGCAAGCTCCTTCTGGATATCGGCAAGGTGCTCCTTGGAAAGCTGGTCTGTCTCCTTTTTAAGAGCCGCCTCCTCTATCTCGTCCTGCATGATGGAACGGCTTATCTCATCAAGCTCCTGCGGCATACTGTCCATTTCGGTGCGTATCATCGCGCAGGCTTCATCAATAAGGTCTATCGCCTTATCCGGCAGGAATCTGTCGGTGATATACCTGTTGGAGAGCGTAGCCGCTGCGATTATCGCGCTGTCGTGGATCTGTACGCCGTGGAATACCTCGTAGCGCTCCTTCAGACCTCTCAGGATAGAGATGGTGTCCTCAACGGAGGGCTCGTCAGCCATTACCGTCTGGAAACGGCGCTCCAGCGCGGGATCCTTTTCGATGTACTTGCTGTACTCGTCAAGCGTAGTCGCGCCGATGCAGTGGAGCTCGCCGCGCGCCAGCATAGGCTTCAGCAGGTTGCCTGCGTCCATTGCGCCGCCGTTCTTTCCGGCGCCGACGATAAGGTGTATCTCATCAATGAACAGCAGTATCTTGCCCTCGCTCTTCTTGACCTCATTCAGGACGGCTTTCAGACGCTCCTCAAATTCGCCCTGGTACTTTGCGCCCGCGATAAGCGCACCCATATCCAGCGAGAACAGCTTTCTGTCCTTAAGGTTGGAGGGAACATCTCCGCGGACGATTCTCAGCGCGAGGCCTTCAACGATAGCGGTCTTGCCGACGCCCGGCTCACCGATAAGGCAGGGGTTGTTCTTCGTCTTACGGGAGAGTATGCGGATAACGCTTCTTATCTCGTTGTCTCTGCCGATGACCGGGTCGAGCTTGTTCTGGCGGGCGAGTTCGACAAGATCCTGACCGTACTTGTTCAGCACGTCGTAGGTCTCCTCCGGCTCCTGGGAAGTAACTCGCGCATTGCCGCGTATCTCGGATATCGCCTTGAGCAGCTTATCCCTGGTAATGCCGAAGCTGCGGAATATGCCCGCAACTCCGCTGGAGGGCTTCTCAGCCAGCGCAAGGAGCAGATGCTCAACGCTGACGTACTCGTCCTTCATGCGATCCGCCTGAGCTTCGGCCTCGGTGAATGCCTTGTCAAGGTCAGGGGAAACATATATCTTGCCGGCCTCCCTGCCGCTGCCGGAAACTCTCGGCATTCCCTCAATGAAGTGCAGCGCGGCCTGCTCAACGGCATTCGCGTCTATATTCATTTTTGTGAGCACCTGGGAAGTCAGGCTGCCCTCCTGCGAAAGCAGGGCGTACAGCAGGTGCTCCTGCTCAACGCAGTTGTTCTGATAGCTTATCGAGATATCCTGCGCGGACTGAACAGCCTCAAGGGATTTTTTCGTGTACTTGTTAGGATTCATAAAATTACCTCCTTTATATGATGACTTTCTGCCTTACTATTGAAGCCCGGTAGCTGCTCTTGGCAGCCGTCTGTGCGTGCTCTATATCGGGCAGTTTGGAGAAATAGTGCTTCATTGCCTCGTCAAGCGCCGCCATGTAGTCGGCGACAGCCTGGCCAAGCTCCTCATCGGATATGCCCTGCGGCGGCATGTTGAGCGTCCGTGTGAACCGCCCGGGCTCTATCGCGAACATGATGTCCTGCGAAAGCCTGTCGGCAATGTACTTCTGCTCCAGCGCCGTCCAGCACCGGAAGAATCCGCTGAGATCCGAGTAGAGCTGTTCGCTCTGGGTGCGTACCGTCACGCGCAGTTCCCCGGCGCGCTTGTTCCCGGCGCCGTAGACCTCCACGGAATACCGCAGGGTGGGCTTGTACCGGTATTTCAGCGCCGTCTTGCAGGCGACAGTCGCCGCTGAGGGCTGCTCCATAAGATAGAACTCGTCCCCGACAGCGCTCCGGATAGCGGAGGTTATGCTTTTCAGCCGCATTTCCGGCGTGACGCAGCATACGCGCTCCGCCAGAAGCTGGTTGACCATAGCCGAACGGCTCAGCCCCGAGCTCCTTGCGAGCCTGTCAACTGCCTCGACCACATCGTCTGACAGCACCAGACTGTATATACTCTTTTCCGTATCTGCCACCTCCTTACAATTAACATTTTACCACACGATTATTAATTTGTCAAGCGAGATTAATAAAATTTCACACATTTTTCAAAAATCTTTTTCTGCGGAGTATTATTTCCCGGAAACCTCTTGACAAACTCCTCTATTATATGGTACAATTCAGTTAGCGTAGAATAACTTGCGAATTCTGCGCTTCTATTAATAATGTACGGCAGGATATCTGCTGATTTTTTTGAGAAATTGGTTAGTTAAAGCTAACGTGTTAAAAGGAGATCAAACATGAGCGTAGTAGTAATAGGCGGAAACGACAGGATGGCTTCCAGGTACAAGGATATATGCGAGAGCTACCGCTGTAAGGCAAAGGTTTTCACACAGATGCCCGCGGATTTTTCCGCAAAGCTCGGCACGCCTGATCTTATGGTAGTGTTTACAAACACCTGCTCCCATAAAATGGTGAACTCGGTGAACCAGAAGTCCGAAAAGCACGGGATCCCCGTAGCGCGTATCCACAACGCAAGCGTAAACGCCCTGAAATCCGTGCTGGAGCAGTACGCGCGCTAAGCGATTTTGTAGGTTTTGCACAAATCTAGGGGCTGAGTTTGGCATGCCTAACTGTATTAGTCACAAAAAACTCTGACTTTTTCGTCAGACGCAAAAAAAACACTTGACAAATCAGCTTCAAAGTAGTATCATATAACTCGGTTAGAAATATCTAACTTTTACTTTGGACTCGTGATTAGCAACAGCTAATGCGGGGCAGCAAGGGGGTACATGCATGATGCCGCTTACATTAGCCGCAGTCGGCGAAGAGAACATGATAAAGAAAGTCGGCGGAAGCCCTGAAACGCGCAAGTTCCTGGAAAGCCTGGGATTTGTCGCAGGTGGGCTCGTGACAGTTGTCAGCGAGATCTCCGGCAACGTTATCGTGAACGTCAAGGAATCAAGAGTTGCCGTTTCCAAGGAGATGGCAGCCAAGATAATGGTCTGAGTCACATCAGGCTGTTCATACATTTATATGAGGAGGAAGGAATATGACACTGAAGGAAGCTAAGGTGGGACAGACTGTCACAGTCAAGAAGCTCACCGGCGAGGGTGCAATAAAGCGCCGTATCATGGATATGGGTATCACCAAGGGAACTGAGATCTATATCCGCAAGGTGGCTCCGCTGGGCGACCCGGTCGAGGTCACTGTAAGAGGCTATGAACTTTCACTGCGCAAGGCCGACGCAGAGATGGTCGAGATATAAGCTCCGTCTCTTTTTTCGGCACAATGGTTAGGTAAATCTAATATAGTTAGCTGTACATAACAGTAAAGGAGAGAAGTCAACATGGACATCAGAATAGCGCTGGCGGGCAACCCTAACTGCGGTAAGACCACGCTCTTTAATGCGCTGACCGGCTCCAACCAGTTCGTAGGTAACTGGCCGGGCGTTACGGTCGAGAAAAAGGAAGGTAAGCTCAAGGGAAGAAAGGATGTAATAATCACCGACCTTCCCGGTATCTACTCGCTTTCCCCTTACACACTTGAGGAAGTCGTTGCGAGAAATTACCTCGTAGGCGAGCGTCCCGACGCGATACTCAACATCATCGATGGCACGAACCTGGAGCGTAACCTCTATCTCACCACACAGCTCGTTGAGCTTGGTATCCCGGTAGTTGCAGCGGTCAACATGATGGATGTCGTAAAGAAGAACGGCGACAAGATCAACACCGCACAGCTCGCTAAGGAGCTCGGCTGCGAGGTCTGTGAGATATCCGCGCTCAAGGGCACTGGAATCACCGAAGCTGCTGACAAGGCGATAAAGGCTGCCCAGGCAAAGGAAAAGATGGTTCCGCAGCACACATTCAGCGGAGTTGTGGAGCACGCCATTGCCCACATTGAGGAGGCTGCACTCCACGACCTGCCCGAGGCTCAGCAGAGATGGTACGCTATCAAGATATTCGAGCGTGATGAAAAGGTCCTCGAGATGATCAAGATCCCGAAGGAAACGATGGAGCACATCGAGAACGATATCAAGGCTGCCGAGACAGAGCTTGACGACGACGCAGAATCCATCATCACAAACGAGCGTTATGTCTACATATCCACGATAATCAAGGGCTGCCTTACCAAGAAGAACAAGGGCGGTCTGACAGTATCCGATAAGATCGATAAGATCGTCACCAACCGCTGGCTGGGTCTCCCGATATTCGCGGTCGTAATGTGGCTGGTTTACTACGTTTCCATGGTAACGGTCGGCGCAAACGCTACCGACTGGGCTAACGATGGTCTGTTCGGCGATGGCTGGTTCGCTCTCGGAATAGGCAGAGGTGCTTATGACGAGGCTTCCGAGGAATACGGGGACGCAATGAGCGCCCTTGACGCATTCGGCGTGGCTCCCGACCTTGAGGACGAGGAGTTCGACGCTGACGCTGCGCTTGCTGACATTCAGGCGTTCACTCCTGCCGAGGAATCCGTTCCCTACGAGGTAGAGGACGAGGAGACCCTCGCAGTAAGCGAGATCACTGTTTACGCCTCCGAGATCCCCGCTGACGCAGACGAGGAAGAAACCCTCGGCACAACTTATGCCGACGCAGTTTCCTACTTCGCTGAGAACGGCTTTGACGAGCCTGACCCTGCTGATTACGGCCCATGGGTGCCCGGTATTCCGGTTCTTGTTGAGAACGGTCTTGACGCTGTCAACTGCGTTGACTGGCTGAAGGGTCTTATCCTTGACGGTATCGTAGCCGGCGTGGGCGCAGTACTCGGATTCGTTCCGCAGATGCTGGTACTGTTCATCTTCCTTGCATTCCTTGAGGCTTGCGGTTACATGGCGCGTGTTGCATTCGTGCTCGACCGTGTATTCAGAAAGTTCGGTCTTTCCGGTAAGTCCTTTATCCCGATCCTTATCGGTACAGGCTGCGGTATCCCCGGTATCATGGCTTCACGTACCATTGAGAACGAGCGCGACCGCCGCATGACCGTTATGACCACTACATTTATTCCCTGCGGCGCTAAGGTTCCGTTCATCGCGATGATCGCGGGCGCTATCTTCGGCGGCTCTCCCTGGGTTTCCACCGGCGCTTACTTCATCGGTATCGCAGCGATCATCATTTCCGGTATTATACTGAAGAAGACAAAGATGTTCGCGGGCGATCCTGCTCCGTTCGTTATGGAGCTCCCTGCATACCACCTGCCGACAGTCGGCAACGTTCTCCGCTCCATGTGGGAGCGCGGCTGGTCCTTCATCAAGAAGGCCGGTACGATCATCACGCTTTCTACCATATTCGTATGGTTCACATCCTACTTCGGATTTGTTGACGGCGCGTTCCAGATGCTGGACGAGAGCCAGATGCAGTATTCTATCCTCGCAGCGATAGGCAACGCTATCTGCTGGATATTCGCTCCTCTTGGCTGGGGCAACTGGCAGGCTACCGTTGCGGCGGTTACGGGTCTTGTTGCCAAGGAGAACATCGTTGGTACGCTGGGCGTGCTTTACGGCGGCGGAGACCAGTCCGTATACGCAGCAATGGGCGCTGCATTCACAGGCGTAAGCGGTATGTCGTTCCTTATCTTCAACCTGCTGTGCGCACCGTGCTTCGCAGCAATGGGCGCAATCAAGCGTGAGATGAACAACACAAAGTGGTTCTGGTTTGCAATAGGTTATGAGTGCGGCTTCGCATATGTCATCGCCCTCATCGTAAACCAGCTCGGCAACCTGTTCACCGGCACACTGATGACCGCAGGCTCCGGTGCTGTCTGCAACATCATCAGCCTTATCTTTGCGGTAGCCCTCCTCGCAGGTCTGGTTTATATGCTGGTTAGACCATACAAGGAGTCCACAAAGCTCACAAAGAAAGTAAAGGTTTAATAGCAGTTTGATCGAATCATTTTGCGGGCGGTCGGGGGAACTCAGCCGCCCGCTGTTTTCGGGAGGTGCCTGATATGCTGGAATTTCTTCAGAACAACTGGGGCAGCCTTGTTGTAGGGGCTGTGGTGCTTGCTGTGGTGGTGCTCATCATCGTGAAGCTGGTAAAGGACAGAAAGGCGGGCAAATTCACCTGCGGCGGAAACTGCGGTGCATGCGGAGCCTGCAAGGGGAACTGCTCCGGCTGCAATGCCTGCTCCGCTCACGGAGCCGCCCCGGGAAACAAAAAGTAACTAACGGAGGACGCAATGACCTACGCACAGAAAAAATACCTTTTCGCAATATACAGGCTTGGTATCAACGGTGAAGCGATAAGCTCCTCGGACGTATCGCGGCTGGTGGGCGTGACCAAGGCGAGCACTGTAAAGATGACCCAGAGGCTCAGCGATGACGGATATATCCAGAAGGAGCCCTACGGAAAGATATCGCTCACGGAATCCGGCATAAAGGAGGCCTCAACGCTGTTTGCCAGCAGCCTTGTTATCTGTGATTTCCTGAAGCAGAAGGTGGGGATACCTGAGCAGGAGGCGGACAGCGACGCCGTGAAGATAGTGGCGCAGGTGTCCGAAAAAACCGTTGACCAGCTCGTGAAATTCGCATTAGGAGATGCTGTAAATGCCTGAATATCTGCCAACAATACTGATAATAGCAGTTCTTGCCGTAATATGCGTTATCGCGGTGCTGAGCATAATCAAGCGCGCGAATAAGGGCTGCTGCGGAGCCGGCGGCGGTGACATCGAGGAAAAGATAGTCAAGGATACGTCCGGCTTCACCCACGTCTACCGCGTGAAGATCGGCGGAATGCACTGCGACAAGTGCGCCAGCCGGATAGCCACTGCGTTCAACCGGCAGGACGGCGTTTTCGCAGAGGTAAGCTGGAAGGACGGCGAGGCGCTGGTGCGCTCGGCGGAGCCGCTTCCGGAGCTCATCATCCGACAGACCGTCATGGGTCTGGACTACACGGTCGAGAGCATTACCGCTGAATAACACGGACGGAGGCGTTATACTGCGCCTCCGTTTCTGTATGGTAATGCTTTTCTGAGTCCGCATGGATTTTATATTTTACCCATAAAAAAATGGAAATATAAGTCTGTTTTTGTTATATTTGTGGACTTACTTCTTGGGAAAGTTAACGAAAAATTGATTTTCGGGTGTTATTATTGTAGCATGAGTTACCAGTGTAATTACATTACAATTAAGATAAAGAACAACGGTGGTGAAAATATGAAAACAGGACTTATACTTGAAGGCGGTGCAGTGAGGGGAATATTCACGGCGGGCGTACTTGACAGACTTATGGAGAACGGGATATACTATCCCTATGTTGTGGGAGTTTCCGCGGGCGGCGGAAACGCTATGAGTTATGTTTCCCGGCAGATAGGCAGAACGGCACGGCAGATAAACGCCCCGAAATCCGAATCATATTTCGGGTTCAGGCAGTTCGTTGAGGTCCACAAGATAATCAACCTCGACAAAATGGCATTTGAGTATCCGTACAAGCAGTTTCCGTTCGATTTCGATACATACTTCAACAGCGATATCGAGGTGGAATACACCTGCACCTGCTGCGAGACCGGCAAGGCAGAGTTCTTTTCCGAGAAGCACGACCAGAACCGTCTGCTGAGCATAGTCAAGGCTACCTGCTCGGTTCCGATGCTGTGCGACCCCGTAGAGCTCGGCAGAAAACACTATCTTGACGGCAGCATTGCGGATTCCATACCGATACAGCATGCGCTGGACATGGGCTGCGATAAGGTCGTTATAGTCCTGACAAAGCCGGACACCAATGTCCCGCCGACAAATTATGCGAAGTTCCGCAAGGTCATATCGCACATGTACAAGGATTACCCGAATTTCATAGACGCCTGCATGGAGCGCGTGGAGAACTACAACAGGACCACCGAGCTTATGAACAGGCTCCAGGCGGAGGGAAAGGCGTTCGTCATCCGTCCGCAGATACCTACGATATCCAAGTTCGAGCAGGACAGCCGCAAGATAATGGAGCTCTACCGCCACGGCTACACGCTCATGGACAAGCGGCTTATGGAGCTGGTCGACTGGAACGAGGGAAGAACTCACAGAACCGAGGCGGATACGTCCGCTGCCGCCGCGCCGGAGCTCTCCGGCGACGAGGAAGCGCTGCTGGCTTCGGGCTGATCGTTAAATTCAATATACAGGGAGGGATATGTTTCTTCCCTGTATTTTTTTAAATGCCACTGTAACTTTAATAGGTGAAATATCTGTGAAATTGTTAAATAATTCTCAAAAATCAAGGATTTCGTCTTGACTTATTGCAGATTATCGGGTATAATGTTATTTGTGGAGGAAGTGTATGCAGCAGTTCTGAAGCCGCAGCTTTCTCATTCCATTAAAATTTCAGAAGGAGATAACAATTATGGCAAGAAATCCTGGCGTATTAACCAAAAACCCCAACGTTATCAAGTGGGTTGATGAAATGGTTGCTCTCACAAAGCCGGATCAGGTCATCTGGATCGACGGTTCCAAGGAGCAGCTCGACGAGCTGACTGATGAGGTTTGCTCCCTGCCCGATGGCAATAAGGACAAGATGTACAGACTGAACCCGGAGAAGCTCCCCGGCTGCCTGTATCACAGAACTCTCCCCAACGATGTTGCAAGAGTTGAGGACAGAACTTTCATCTGCTGCCGTGAGAAGAAGGACGCTGGCCCTACCAACAACTGGATGGATCCCAAGGACATGAAGGCAATGCTCACCCCCATGTACGACGGCGTTATGAAGGGCAGAACAATGTACGTTATCCCGTACTCCATGGGCCCGATCGGCTCCTCCCTCGCTAAGGTAGGCGTTGAGCTGACTGACTCCATCTACGTTGTTCTGAACATGAACATCATGACCAGAATGGGCGCTGAAGCTTTCAAGAACCTCGGCGACACCTCTGACGATTTCGTTCGCGGTCTGCACAGCAAGGCTGACGTTGATCCCGAGAAGAGATATATCGTTCAGTTCCCTGAGGAGAACACGATCTGGTCTATCAACTCTGCATACGGCGGAAACGTTCTGCTGGGCAAGAAGTGCTTCGCACTGCGTATCGCTTCCTACCAGGGCAAGAACGAGGGCTGGATGGCTGAGCACATGCTTATCCTCGGCGTTAAGAAGCCCGATGGCGAGATGAAGTATATCACCGCTGCATTCCCCTCCGCTTGCGGTAAGACAAACCTCGCAATGCTTATTCCTCCTGCAGTTTACAAGGAGCAGGGCTACCAGGTATTCACCGTAGGCGATGATATCGCATGGATGAAGCCCGGTAAGGACGGCAGACTCTACGCTATCAACCCTGAGAACGGCTTCTTCGGCGTAGCTCCTGGTACAAACGCTAAGTCCAACTACAACGCACTTGCTTCCACAATGAAGAACACCATCTTCACCAACGTTGCACTGAACAATGCAGACAACACCGTTTGGTGGGAGGGTCTCGACAAGAACCCGCCTGTTGACGCAACAGAGTGGAAGGGCGCTAAGGTAAACGGTCCCGAGTTCACCTCCGAGATCGACCCCGCTACCGGCAAGAACAAGAAGCTTGCTCACCCGAACTCCAGATTCACTGCTCCGGCGATCAACTGCCCGTGCGTATCTCCTGAGTTCAACAACCCGGACGGCGTTCCTGTAAGCGCTATCATCTTCGGCGGCAGACGCGCTTCCACAACTCCGCTGGTATATCAGTCCTTCGACTGGGTACACGGCACATATATGGGCTCCGCTGTTTCTTCTGAGACAACAGCTGCTGCTACTGGTGCTGTCGGCGTTCTGCGTCACGATCCTATGGCTATGAAGCCGTTCATCGGTTACAACGTAGGCGACTACTGGGCACACTGGCTTGAGATGGGCGAGAAGCTCGGCGACAAGGCTCCTAAGATCTTCAACGTTAACTGGTTCAAGCAGGACGAGAACGGCAACTTCATGTGGCCGGGCTTCGGCGACAACATGCGTGTCCTCGACTGGATCATCAAGAGATGCGAGGGCAAGGTTGACGCTGTTGAGACTCCTATCGGCTATCTGCCTAAGAAGGGCGACATCAACCTCAAGGGCATCGAGGACGAGGTTACTTCCGAAGTTGAGGACAAGCTGCTTGTAGTTGACATCGACCTCTGGAAGAAGGAGATCGCTGAAATGCGCAGATATTACAACGATGATATCAAGGCTAAGGGCGGCAACATTCCTCAGGCTCTGTATGATGAGCTCGACAAGATCGAGGCTCGCCTGAACAAGGCTTAATTGATTCCTGGACGTAAATTATATGAGGGGCTGCGGCAACGCAGCCCCTTTTGTGCATAATCGCTAAAAAACTCCGCTGAAATTGTGGTAGACAATTTTTGCACAGTGTGATATAATATGTATAGATAGGCGCTATGCCTGCATTACATGAACTGACTGGAGGAAATATATATGGCAAAGAAAAAGCTGTTCGGAAATAACATAAAGCCCTCCTGCAAATACTGCGAGCTGGGCACTGCCGCCGGGGGCGACAAGATCATGTGCTCAAAGATGGGCGAGGTGAAGGCTTACGATTCCTGCAAGAAGTTCGTATACTCACCTTTAAAGAGAGTTCCTAAGAAGGAGCTTCAGCTGGCTAATTCAGCGGTCAACGATATTGATTTCTGATTTCGGAGCAATAAAAAATGCGGGAGGGCGTAAGCCCTCCCATTTTTATATCATGCGTATTGTTTTTTAATTCGTAATTACAGACATGGGGTCTATCCACTTTCCGCCCTGCTTTACGCCGAGGTGGAGGTGAGGCTCCTGAACTATTTCTATCTGGCAGGTGTCGCTTGTCTTTCCGATTGCGGCGCCCTCTTCGATCTCCTGACCGGTCTTTACGCTGAGCTCCTTTGCCAGACCGCAGTACTCCACGGTAAGCCCGTTATTCTGCTCAACTGTCACGCAGACTCCCCACAGTGGGTCCTCGCGTATCTCGGTCACGGTGCCCGCCGACATGGAGCGTACCTCCGTGCCGATAGGACAGAGTATGTCGCAGCCGTCATGGGTCTTCCAGACGCCGAGCGTCTCGGACTTCACAAGCTCCCCGTTGCTGAACGGGTGGGATACCTCCCCGGATACAGGCATGATGTTGCGCGCCTCGCTCTGGACGGGCTTGTTTACCTCCTCGACCTCTGCGGTCGCCTCGGAAGCGGCTTCGGCGGCGGGCTGGCTCTTGTCTTCGTCTGCTGCGGACGAATTTTCCTCGCGTTCAACGCCGGACTGCTCCGCATTAACGGGTGTGCTTTCCGGGGAGCTGAACGTCCATGTGCTGGTGGTGCTCCCGCTCGTGGTGGGAGTGAGCGTGTCGAGCGTCCTGTTGTATGCTGCGATGCCTGCCACGGCTATCGCGGCGGCTCCGAGCACTGTCGCTGCCGCAAATGCTTTGGTATTCAGTGACTTCTTGTTCCTGTCTTTTCTCATGGTGAGTTTCCTTTCTCTGGAGTATATTTGTGCTGCCCTGTGATTTTGGCTTCGCCCATAGTTTAGCCAGAATATTTCCATTTATTCCGCAAATTATAAAACACATAAATATAATGTCACAGAACCGTCGGTGCAGGTGCACCGCGTTTGTGGTTTATAAACAAAAAATCAAATTTTCATAAAAAATTCGATAAATCTCTGTACAATTCCCGAAAAATCATGTATAATAATAACGTACAATGTTAAAAAGGGTTAATAAAAACGGCAATAAAGAAAAATTGTTGTAAAAACAGGAGAAACTTGTAATGAATGTCTATGACGTACTGAATCTGCTCGGCGGTATTGCGCTGTTCCTATTCGGAATGCACACGCTCAGCGCTTCACTGGAAAAGCTCGCGGGCGGAAAGCTCGAAACCTGGCTTGAAAAAGCGACCTCCCGCCCTATCAAGGGCGTATTACTCGGTGCGATAATCACCGCGGTAATACAGTCCTCAGCGGCGACCACAGTTATGATAATCGGCTTTGTTAACTCCGGACTGATGAAGCTGTCGCAGGCTATCGGAGTTATCATGGGCGCGAATATAGGCACCACCGCCACCAGCTGGCTGCTCAGCCTCCAGTCGATAGGCGGATCCGAGGGATTCAGCTTCCTGAATATACTGAAGCCCACCACATTCACGCCGGTTCTTGCGGTCATTGGCGTGGTACTTATAATGTTCACCAAGTCCGACCGGAAAAAGACAATAGGCATGATACTGGCAGGATTTGCGGTGCTGATGTTCGGCATGAACGCCATGTCCTCCGCCACCGAAGGCCTTTCGGAGAACGAGACGTTCTGCAATATCCTGATGATGTTCTCAAATCCGGTGCTCGGCGTTATCGCGGGAGCGGTGCTCACGGCAGTGCTCCAGTCCTCGTCGGCTTCGATAGGTATTCTGCAGTCCATTGCGATTTCCACGGGAAAGGTCACATATTCCGTTGCGCTTCCGCTTCTTCTGGGACAGAACATCGGTTCCTGCGTGACCGCGCTCATCTCTTCTGTCGGAGCCAACAAGCCCGCGAAGCGTGTTGCGTTCGTTCACCTTTATTTCAACGTTATCGGAACTATCGTGTTCCTTTCGGTATTCTACCTGATAAATGCGTTCGTTGATCTGCCGTTTATGGAGGAATCCCTGAGCGCTGTCGGGATCGCGGTGATTCACACGGGATTCAACGTGCTTGCTACCGCGCTGTTCCTGCCGTTCACGAAGCAGCTTGAAAAGCTCGCCTGCCTTACTGTCCGCGATGACGAGAGGGACAAGCAGAACGCTTCTCCTATGCTGCTTGACGAGCGTCTGCTGAACACTCCTTCCGTTGCTATCGAGCAGTGCCGCAACGTATGCATCCGCATGGCGAGACTCACCCAGGAGACACTCAAAATGTCGCTTGAGGCTGTGACAAGCTTCGATCAGCGCAAGTGCCAGACGGTGATAGAAAACGAAAACACCATAGATATCTATGAGGATAAGATAGGCTCGTATATCCTGAAGATCAGCTCGAAGGACCTTTCAGAGAACGACAGCAAGATAGTTTCGAGCATGCTCCACACGATAGGCGATCTGGAGCGGATCTCCGACCACGCGGTCAACATAGTTGAGGCCGCCGAGGAAATGCACGATAAGAAAATAAAGTTCTCCGAACAGGCGCTCAGGGAGATACCGGTGATAATCAATGCGGTCAGCGAGATACTTGATATGTCGATAAACGCATTCATTGAATCCGATGTCACCATGGCGAAGAATGTCGAGCCGCTGGAGGACGTTATCGATCAGCTCCGCAATGAGCTGAAAACGCGCCACATTGAGCGTCTGCGCAACGGCAAGTGCACTATTGAGCTCGGATTTATCCTCCAGGATCTGCTGACGAACTTTGAGCGGGTGTCCGACCACTGCTCGAATATCGCGGTGTATATCATCCAGATAAACGACAACAGCATGGATACCCACGAGTACATGGTGGAGCTGAAGAAACTCGACCGCTCAGAATTTATGGACGAATTCAACGATTACAAGGAGAAGTACATTCTGCCTGAGCAGTCCTGAACAAAATAACACAATGCGGGGGAGATTCTGGTCTCCCTCGTTTTTTGTGTTTCTGAGAAATAAATCCTTAAAAAAAAGGATTTGCAACAAAAAAATAGGAAAAATTCACTTTTGCTATTGCATTTTACATCAAAAAATGCTACAATAATTTTATATGCTGCGCACGGAACGCACAGTAACAAAAAATAAAAAGGAGGACGCAAATGGGAGATATTTATGTAATTATCGCATTTGTGATTTATGCACTCGTTATTCTTGCAATTGGTATAATTTCCTACAAAAAGTCCAAGAGCATGAACGACTATTTTATCGGCGGCAGACAGCTCGGCAGCTGGACGACCGCAATTTCAGCGCAGGCTTCTGATATGAGCGGCTGGCTGCTCATGGGACTTCCCGGAGCGATATTCGCCCGCGGACTTACAGAGAGCTGGATCGCGATCGGTCTGTTCATCGGAACTTATCTTAACTGGCGCATCCTCGCTTCAAGGCTGCGCAGAATGTCATACGCGGCAGGCGACGCCATTACTATTCCTGAGTACTTCCAGAAGCGCTTCTTCACAAAGAATCCGGTTATCCGCTTTGCATGCGCGGCGATAATTTTCGTGTTCTTCCTGGTGTATACTGCTTCCGCATTCAGCGGCGGCGCCAAGCTGTTCAACTACATATTCGGCACGGATTACACACTCTCGCTCACCATCGGTGCACTCATTATAATCTCCTATACGTTCCTCGGAGGATTCTTCGCGGTCTGCTGGACCGACCTCATTCAGGGTCTGCTGATGTTTGCGGCTCTTGTCATTGTTCCGCTGGTGTGCATTTTCCGCACTCCTGACGTCAGCGCAGTACAGTTCCTGGATACCGCGGGCGCTGAGATCTCAAATTACCTCAACCTGTTCGAGGGCGTTGACGGTTCCATAGCCTGGACTACTATCCTCTCCGGACTTGCATGGGGTCTCGGCTACTTCGGTATGCCGCACATTCTCGTTCGCTTCATGGCAATAAAGTCCAGCGACCTTATCAAGAAGTCCAGAATAATCGCGACTATCTGGGTATTCATCACCCTCGGCGCGGCTGTTCTTGTCGGAATTTTCGGCTACATATTCCTGCACTCCGCGGGCAACGAGGCTTACCTTGCCGAATTCACGGCGCTCGGCGATACGGAGAAGATATTCATGTTCCTCAGCAGCAACCTCCTGCCGGGCATCATCGCCGGAATAGTTCTCGCGGCTATACTCGCGGCAATTATGAGCACAGCGGATTCCCAGCTCCTGGTAACTGCTTCTTCCGTCACCAACGATATGTTCAAGCTGTTCAAGAAGGACGCAAAGGACAAGACCCTGATGTGGATAAGCCGCGGAACCGTTATCGCGGTCGCTGTAATCGCGTACTTCATCGCTCTTGACCCGAACAGCTCCGTTATGGGACTGGTTTCCTATGCGTGGGCAGGTCTCGGCGCGGCGTTCGGCCCGGCTATGCTCCTTTCGCTGTTCTGGAAGAGAATGACCATGAGCGGCGCTGTTGCCGGCATCATTTCCGGCGGCGCGGCGGTGGTCATCTGGGAAATGGTCCCGATAGTTTCCGGAGCAACGCTCTCTGCGGCTACCGGTATCTACTCACTGCTCCCGGCGTTCGGTATAGCTCTGGCGGCTGTTATCATCGTATCTCTCTGCACCAAGGTGGACGGAGACAAGGTGAACGAGCTGTTTGAGCGGTTAAAGAACAACACTACTGAAGCTATTCAGTAATGTGAAAATATAACGGCGTATCCGTTCGACGGGTACGGCTTATATCAATTTGTCTAAAGCTCTCCCGGGGCACTGCGGGATTTTTGGTGATTTCGCAGAAAAAGCTCCGGGGGATTTTTTTGAGCAACAGAAATGCAACAATGTGTCCCTTATGGGCTATACTGCCGCATAATGTCCATTGAAAAAAGGCGGAAAACCGTATATAATTATAGTTGGTGGTCGGTTGTAACTGACTGATACCGGAAGGAGCGTGGGAATGAGTAATGAGAAAAAAAGCCCCCTGAATCAGTCATTGTGGGGCAGATTTTATCAGACGCTTATAACCTGGATAGTCTACTTTCTGTTCAGACCCAAGGTTGAATGGGTCGATAAGTCCGTGAAGAAACAGCTGAAGGGCAAGCCCGCAGTATTTGTGTTCAACCACACGCATCACTTTGACGGAGCGTTCACCGGGGCTGTACTGGGGCGGTACAAGCCGTATGTCCTCGTGAAGAAGAGCTGGTTCGACAAGAAGGGCGTCGGCACGATGATAGGCTGGTGCAGATGCTTCCCGATAGACCTTGACGGCGCGGACGCAAGCTGGTACTCCACCGCGGAGGAGATAATCCACCGCAACGGCTCGCTGATAATCTTTCCGGAGGGCGGCATTGCCCGTGAGGGAAAGATAGAGAAATTCAAGCCAGGAGCGGCGCTGGTGTGCGCCTCGACAGGCGCGTGCGTTGTCCCGGCGGCAATTTACGGCGGTTATCATTCGGTATTCGGCAGACGGCAGAGAATGCTTGTCGGCAGCCCGATCGAGAGCCATTGCCCGGAGAATATGCGCCACTCGCAGTACGCAAAGCAGCTCATGAAGCAGGCCGAGGAAGAGACCAAGAGACTTTACGGGATCCTGGAACAGAAGTACGGCAAGACGGACACCTACACCGAGAGCTATGCTCCCGCAGGTTCCGAAGTAACACAGTAAACACGCGGCACAGCCGCAGAGAATTATTTTTTGAGAGGTAATAACAATGAACACAGAAATCGCAGAAAAGATCAAGAACATGCTGGTAGAGAACCTTCGTATCCCCGCTGACGAGCTGGAGTACACAAGCGAGCTGTTCGGCGATGATATCGGACTTGACTCCATTGACTCCATTGAGATCATTGCAGGTATCGACAACCTGTTCGGCGTACAGATGACAGGCGCTGCAAGAGAGAATTTCCAGTCTATCGAGACCCTCACCAAGTACGTTGAGGAGCACATGGGAGAATAATTCATGGGAAACGAAACTAGATGCGTTGTCACCGGTCTGGGACTTATCTGCGCACTGGGCGATGGCACTGATAAGTGCTGGAGCGCGGCTTCCGGCGGGGTCACAGGTATCCGGGACGTAAAGACCTTCTCGACTGAGGGCTGCTATGCGCACAAGGGCGCAGAGGTCGCTGAGAGCTCCGCGGAACTTTCCGGCGAGGACTACGACCGCAGCTCGCTGCTTTGCATTAAGGCGGCAGGCGAGGCTCTCGCGGACGCCGGTTACAGCGTGAATGCGGATAATTCCGACCGTATCGGCGTTATCGTGGGCAACTGCGTTGGCGGCGCCGCAAGCATTGACAAGTACTACACGGACGAATTCAAAACGGGCTCCGCAAAGCCCTCCGATATCCTGAAGATGCCCGCTGCCGCTATCGCCAACAACGTTGCGAAGCACTTCGGGCTCAACGGCGCGACCGCGAACATCGTTAACGCCTGCGCCGCAGGCACGATGAGTCTTTCCTATGCGTGCGACCTTATCCGCGCGGGCAAGGCTGACGCATTCGTTGCGGGCGGCTCCGACAGCTTTTCTTCGCTTGCCTATGCAGGATTCCACGCGCTTCACGCGCTGGCTGAGAATGCCTGCTCGCCGTTCAATCACAGCAACGGAATCACCCTCGGCGAGGGCGCAGGTATCCTCATCGTTGAGAGCTACGAGCACGCAAAGGCTCGCGGCGCAAAGATATACTGCGAGATACTCGGTTCCGGCGTAAGCTCTGACGCGCACCACATCACGGCTCCCCGCCCGGACGGACAGGGACAGATGAGCGCTATCCGCCGTGCTGTCAAGAACTCCGGTCTGGAGTTCACGGACATCGACTACATCAATGCCCACGGCACAGGCACAGCAAAGAACGACGAGGCGGAGTTCCTTTCTCTGCACACCCTGTTTGACGAGAACAAGCACCTCTCCGTAAGCTCCACCAAGTCCATGACCGGACATTGCCTGGGCGCGGCGGGCTCCATTGAGGCTGTGCTCACCGTCAAGGCGGTATGCGAGGACACCGTTCCTCCGACTATCGGTTATTCTGACGAGGACCTCGCGGTTCTTAAGGAAAAGGCCGGCGAGATAGACTTCGTTCCGGACACAAAGAGAGAGAAGACCGTGAACTATGCGGTTTCCAACTCCTTTGCATTCGGCGGAAACAACGCAAGTATCGTATTCGCGAAGAACCCGCATGAGATCCCCGACAACACCAACAGGGAGAAGCTCTACATCACCGGTATCGGCGAAGTAGTCGGCAGCACCGAGGAGGACGGCAAGGGTATCCGTGCGCAGCTCAGCTCTGATGATTATAAGGAGCACGGCATAAAAATGGCGTTCTACCGCAAGCTGGACCGCTTCAGCCAGATACAGCTCATAAGCGGCATGAGGGCTCTTGCAGACGGAAAGATCACCGTTGACGAGAGCAACGAGAACGATATCGGCATAGTTGTGGGAACCTCTGACGGACCCATGACCGAGATCGTAGGCTTCCAGAAGGCAGTCGTTGAGGGCGGCACCGCCAACGGCAGTGCGTTCTCATTCCCGAACACCGTGTATAATGCGGCAGGCGGATATTTCAGCATTTTCGCAGGAATAAAGGGCTACAACGTTACCGTTGCGAACAGCGTTCAGGCGGGACTCCAGAGCGTATGCTACGCTGCGGATGTCCTGCACAGCGGCAGCGAGGACATTATGGTGGCAAGCGGCACTGACGAGAACACCGACGTAGACGCAGAGCTCTACGGAAAGCTCGGTCTGCTGGCTGAGACAAAGCCCTATTCACTTGATAAGCCCGGCTTCGTGCTCGGCGAGGGCTCCGTTTCCCTTATTATCGAGAAGGAGAGCTCCGCGGCAAAGCGCGGTGTTGAGAAATACGCCGAGGTAGCAGGCTGCGCAATGACTCACCACGCCGTTGAATACGGCACTATCGCAGGTTCCGGCGACGCGCTGGTAAAGGCTGTTGAGCAGGCGTGCGCGGACGCAGGCATCACTCCCGCAGAGATAGACGCAGTGAGCGGCTTCGCTGACGGTCATAAGGATATCGACAGTCTGGAGCTTTCTGCGTACAAGCAGGTATTTGGCAGGGATATCCCGGTATTCGCCGTAAGGGAGAGCATCGGCGAGGCAAGAGCCGCTGCGGGCGCAGAGCAGGCTGCGTATGCGGCAAAGCTGCTGGCAGGCAGGCTCGGAAGCACCGCCAGGGCTTACGTCGGCGGCAAGGCTTCTGATGTGGATGTTTCTGGATACAGATATATCCTGGCGGCCGCATGGGGCGCAGGCGGGTCTTATTCCGCAGTAGTACTTAAAAAGGCATAATGTATTATCCGGGATGCGGTATTCCGTGTCCCGGGTTAATTTTAGGAGGATAATCTTGGAGAAGGTTGCACTGGTTACGGGCGCTTCCCGCGGGATAGGCAAGGCGTGCGCGCTGAGACTTGCGGAATGCGGCTATGATATAGTGGTGAACTATAACTCAAACGAGGCAAAGGCGCAGGAAGTGGTTTCCGCGATAGAGGCGCTCGGGCAGAAGGCTGTCGCGATCAAGGCGAACACCGCCGATCTGAAGGAAGTTCAGAATATGTTCCGCGAGGCTCACAAGGCATTCGGCAGGCTGGACGTCCTCGTTAACAACGCCGGCGTTGTCGATGACGCCTATCTGCTGATGATAAACGAGGATTCCCTTGCAAGAAGCCTTGACATCAACATCAAGGGCTATTTCCACTGCGCACAGCAGGCGGCGCTCAAAATGATGAGCAAGAAGCAGGGCGTCATCATCAACGTTTCTTCCGTGAGCTCCGTGCTTGCGGTGGAGGGACAGGGCGTTTACAGCGCGACCAAGGGCGCGGTGAATTCCATGACGGCTACCCTCGCAAAGGAGCTTGCTCCGCGCGGCATACGCGTTAACGCTGTGGCTCCGGGCTTCATCGAGACCGAAATGCTGGACGCTATCCCGGAGGACAAGAAGGAGGAGTACCTGAAGGCTATCCCGATGCACAGGCTGGGCAAGGCTTCCGAGGTTGCCGACGTTGTTGCTCAGCTGTGCTCCGACGCGTTCGCCTATGTGACCGGACAGGTAATCGTACTTGACGGAGGTCTGAGCTTATGATGAATCTTATGGAGATAAACGCGCGCATAAAGCAGCGTCCGCCGTTCCAGATGATAGAGCGTGTGACGGAGCTTGTGCCGAACGAATCCGCAAAGGGGATAAAGTGCGTTTCCGTGAACGAGCCCTACTTTATGGGACATTTCCCGGACGCTCCGATAATGCCCGGCGTGCTGCTGATAGAGAGCGCCGCGCAGCTTTGCAGCCTCGTTATAGCTCCCGATGGAGCCGCAGAGGACGACAGCAAGCTGTATGTGCTGTTAAAGGTAAAGGACTTCAAGTTCCTGAAGCCGGTAATTCCGGGCGACAGGCTGGAGATCTCCGTAAAGGCTGAGATGATATCCGCGGCTGCGGCTGAGTTCTCTGCTGTGATCTCCTGCGACGGAGCAGTAAAGGCAAAGGGCAGTATGCTGTTCACTGCAATGGATAAGAGCGCTGTTTATGGCTGAGCTGACGTATGATTTCTCCGCCTGCATCGTTTCGGGCGGAAGCGAGCTTTTAAAGCGTGTTGAGACTCTCCGGGGCGAATATTCGCCGATGTGCGGGGAGTACTTCGATTACATAACAGGAAAATACGCAAGGCACATTGAGGCGTTCAGGGAGAGCGCCTGCGGCGTTATCCTGCTGGATAATCTCCTGAAAAAGCACGGGATTGACCGCATGAGCCTTGCTATCGCGCGTAATTCCGAGGGAAGACCCTGCGTGATAAACCGCAACGACCTTGATTTCAGCGTTTCTCACTCGGAGGGAGCGGCGCTGTGCTGCATTGCGACAGGCGCGGACGCCTCCGTTGGCGCGGATATACAGTTTGCACGGAATTACAGCCGCGAGCGCATGGAAGAACTGGCGCGCACATTCATGAGCCAGAGCGAGCTAAACGGCTTTCTGCGGAGCAGTACCCGCGCGGACGATTTCTTCCGGGCGTGGACGAAGCGGGAGAGCTACTACAAGCGCTGCGGGCATGACGATGTTCCCGCTCCTGGGAGTTTTGCCGGCGGTATCATCACAAGCTGCGGAAAGCGGTATTATTACAGCATAAGCCTGCCTGAGCAGGGAGAATAAGGAGATCAAATGAAAGTATTAGTATTGAACGGCAGCCCCAAGGCGGGGCGGAGCAATACGCTGAATATAACAAAGGCGTTTCTTTCCGGCTTCCCGGAGGACACCGAGGTCGAGCAGGTAGATATCTACAAAATGAACATCAAGCCCTGCTGCGGCTGCTTCTCATGCTGGAGCAGGACGCCCGGACAGTGCGTTATAAAGGACGATATGCAGTCCATTTACGAGAAGATAAAGGCTGCGGATATCGTTATCGAGAGCTTCCCGCTGTATTTCTTCGGAATGCCCTCGCAGATGAAGGCGATGACAGACCGCTGCCTCCCTTTCATGCTTCCTTATATGGGCAATCTCGTGGAGGACAAGAATGCAAGCTTCCATGAGCTGCGCGATGAATCCATGCACGAAAAGCGCCTTGTGGTCATCACCACCTGCGGCTATGTCGACGCAAATCCGATGTACCCTGCGCTGCTGAAGCAGCTTGACCTCATCGCGGGCGATGGTCACTACACGGCTATCCTATGTCCCGAGGGCGAGCTCTTTATCGCGGAAAAGGCAAAGCGCCAGCGTGAGGGCTACCTTGCAGACATAAAGAAAGCGGGCGCAGAATTCGCGCAGAACCGCGCTCTCTCAGAGGAAACCAGGAAGCGTATCGCAAGGCCTATCCTTTCACCGAAGGGCTTTGAGACCATAACGCTCGCCCACTGGGAAATGAACAAGTAATAAACGGACGAACGGCGCGGCGTTTCGCAATGCGCGCCCGGGGCGTCCGGCGTATCTCAGGCAAAGGGGCAGGCGGAAGCTTGCCTCTTTTTAATAGCGAGGTAATATATGGAATTCATTCTGGGAGCGGTCGTTATCATATTTCTGCTGGCTCTTGCCGGCGTGGACATCGTTTATATCCTGCTGGGAGTGCTTGCGCTGATATCGCTGGCGGCGGTGTTTACGGCGGGATTCTTTGCCGTATGCCTTGTGACCATACTGCGCGGCAGCAGAAAAAAGGGTTATTTCTGCGGATTCCGCCGGGGCAGGCGCTTTGAGGCGGCTGTCTACCTGATAGACGGCGCGGAACACACGAATGCTTTTCCGGCGGAATTCGTGCTGAGGGACAGAATATACAGACCGGACAGGGCGGTAAGGCTGTGTCTTGCAAGGGACGGCAGGGTGTTCGATGTGAACGCGCTGACTACCGTTTTTGCCGGACTGCCTATGAGCGCCGCATTAGCGGCGGCGCTGACCAGGATAGTTCTGTTGTTCCTGGCGGGTATGTGACCCGGGACTACGACAGCGGAGGGAGTGTTTTTGTGTATTACGTCACTGTGGAGGATATACTGAATCTCGATATCGCCAGGGACTGGAAGGTCCTGGCGGGAGCCGGAGGTCTCGGAAAGACGGTAAGCTGGTTCTACATCTGCCAGGAGAACGAGATAGCCCCCTGGGTGCAGGGGCGCGAGCTTATGATACTTTACGGATCGGGCGTCAAGCGCGACACCGCGAACCTTGTGCGCATGGTGGAGATATGCGCCGAGCGCCAGATCTCTGCGATACTGGTGCTGATAGGGCACTATTTCCTGGAGCTCCCCGCAGAAATGCTGGACGAGGCGGACAAGCTGGACGTGCCGATAATCACCATGCCGGCTTCGATACCGATAGGTACCGTCACAAAGGCGGTCGCATACATGATGTTCTCGGAGAGGCACTCCATGCGGCGGGGCGGAGAAGCGCTGCGCGATATAATCTACGGCTATGACGAGGACGAGCGGAGCCATTTCAATACTATCGAGCGTGCCGGATATAAGCTGAGAAAAAGGTCGTTCGTGGCGGTCATGCGCACTTCGGACGGGGCGCTGTATGAAATGACAGACACACAGCATATCCTGACGGATGTGTGCAGTGTGCTCAATACGCCCGTGGCGTATATCCAGAAGAACCGCATAGTGGCGCTCACCGGAACTGACGACCAGAATTCCGTGCATTCCCTTATGGAGGCGGGCGAAAGGCTGGTATCGCTTGCTTCGGAGAAATACGGGCTGAGAAATATGTATTTCGCGCTTGGCAGCCAGATAACCTCCAGGAACAACATAAAATCCAGCTATCGCGACGCGGTAAACACCGTGAGAGCTATAAAAGTATATCCAATTTCAAGAAAATGCAGGAATTATGCGGAATTGCCTGCAATAATCAGAATGCTTTTCCGGACAGACGACCATGAATTTATAAGAAGCTGCTTTTCGCAGGAGCTTGGCGGAATAATCGACTACGATAAAAAGCACAACGCGGAACTCCTGATGACCCTGGAGCGCTTCTTTGAGGAAAACTGCAACGCCAGCCGCGCCGCAGACAAGCTGTATATCCACCGCAACACCATGAACAACCGTCTGCGGCTGATATTTGATATCCTGGGTCACGACTGCTCTGATCCCGAAAAAAGATTCGCGGTCGAATGCTCGATTTACTGCTATAAGTATTTGAATATGCAGGAAGAACAAAAATAAATTGCAATACTGTGCAAACTGTACATCGAAATTTTGCGAATATTGTGCTAAAATACAAACAAGCAAAAAGGACAGCGCAGTCCTGATGGAGAATCAAAGCTCCGTCAGGGCTGCGCCTTTTTATTATTGATCGTCAGGAGGTAACTGAAATGCTGGTAAAAAATGCCAAGCTCAGAAAGAAAGACGGACTTTACGACATCACGGTAAGCGGCGGAAAGTTTGAGAAGATAGTTCCCGCCGGAGAGGGCGGCGCAGACCCGGAGACCATTGACGCGGCTGGAAAGCTGGTCATTCCTCCGTACTGCGATTCCCACGTTCATCTTGACTATGCGATGACCGCCGGAGTTCCACACCACAATCTCAGCGGAACATTATTCGAGGGTATCCAGATATGGGCTGAACACAAGGAGCAGGTTCCGCTCACCAGGGAATACATAAGGGAGAACGCCAAAAAGACCCTCGACCTGATGATGTCCTACGGAGTTCAGCACGTCCGCTCCCACGTTGATACCGGCGATGAGAAAATGCTCGGAGTCAACACACTGCTGGAGCTGAAAGAGGAATACAAGGACAAGGTGGACATTCAGCTGGTCGCATTCCCGCAGGACGGCATCTATACCTACAAGAAGGGCGCGGAGCTCCTTGAGGAGGCTGTAAAGCTCGGCTGCGACTGCGTTGGCGGGATCCCGCACTTCGAGTACACACGGGAATACGGCGTGAAGTCAGTGGAAAAGACCTTCGAGCTCGCGGAGAAATACGACAGGCTCATTGATATCCACTGCGATGAGATAGACGACGAGGCTTCAAGGTTCCTGGAGGTTGCCGCAACGCTCGCATACGAGAGCGGGCTCACCGACAAGGTGACGGCAAGCCACACGGTGGCTATGCACTCCTACAACAACGCCTACTGCATGAAGCTGTTCAATATCCTGAAGAAATCAAAGATAAACTTCGCGGTATGTCCGCATGAGAACACGCACCTCCAGGGCAGGGCTGACGCTTATCCCAAGCGCCGCGGCGTCACAAGGGTAAAGGAGCTGCTTGACGCGGGGCTGAACGTTTCGTTCGGTCAGGATTCCATTTCCGACCCGTGGTACCCGCTCGGCACCGGAAATATGCTGTGGGTGCTTGAATTCGGGCTTCACGTATGCCACTACATGGGCTACGATGAGATCTCAAACAGCCTCGACCTCATCACGGAAAACGGCGCAAAGACGATGCACCTCACCGACCGCTACGGAATCAGCGAGGGCAAGCCGGCAGACTTCCTCATAATTGACGCAGAGAACGATTTCGAGGCGGTACAGTACTTAAAGGATGTGCTTTATTCGGTTAAGAACGGCAAGGTAATTATGAAGCGCGCCCCCGCAGTGGTTACGCTCTATTAATAAAGGTAACCTCTAAAAACCTCCTTCACGGCAGATTTCTATGACAAAGGGAAACGCTGAATAAAACAAAATCGACACGTTCAAACGCGAAACTCACGCGTCTGATTTTGTTACGCTTCGCTATATTCAGCGTATCCCGTATCATCTGCGTCGTTGTCAAACCTTGTAATACATACAGTAAACGCATTATCCGCCTACGGCGGAAAACGCTGCGGTTTGACGCCTAGCATCTGATATAAGTCATGTATGAAATCTGCTCGTGTCCCGGTTTTTAGAGGTTACCTAAAAAGAAAAAAGGCATAACAAGGAGGAAACAACAATGAGATCACGACTTTTAAAGAAGCTTTTATCCACAGCCCTGGCGGTAACGACCTGCGCAGGACTTGTTACCGGAATGACCGGCTGCGAAAGCGGCTCGTCCGATGAAATCAAAATCGGTCTGCTGTTTTCAAAGACCGGCGCGACCGCCATTACTGAGGAATGTATGATAAACGCCGCGCAGATGGCGATCGACGAGGTGAACGACGCAGGAGGCATCAACGGCAAGAAAATCACATACGTCCTTGAGGACTACGCGACGGACGCCGCAACAGCCGCAGAGAAGATAAAGAAGCTCATCATGCAGGACGAGGTCATCGCAACAGTAGGCTGCTACACCTCCGCTTCGCGTATCGCCTGCGAGCCGGTAGTCGAGGACAATGATTCGCTGCTTATCTACCCCACATTCTACGAGGGCGAGGAGCCGTCCAAGAACGTGGTCTATACAGGCGCCGTTCCGAACCAGCAGGGCGATATCTTCGTACCGTGGCTGGTGGAAAATGTCGGCAAGAAGTTCTTCCTGCTGGGAACTGATACGGTTTACGCTCAGCTCATCAACTCCCAGTGCCGCGCAAGCCTTGAGGAGTGCGGCGGCGAGGTAGTCGGCGAGGAATACGTTCCGAACGCTCACAACGACTTCTCCTCAATCATCACAAAGATCAAGGAGGCTGACCCGGACGTGCTGTTCGTAAACCTCAACGGCGACTCCGGAGTTGCATTCTTCAAGCAGTACAAGCAGTACGGTCTGGACGCTTCCACAATGCCGGTAGCTTCCTACCTGCTGGACGAATCCACAGTTGCGGCTCTCGGCGCTGAAACAGCCGCCGGACACTACACCTCCATTAACTATGTAAGCACGCTCGACACTGAGGCAAACAACGAGTTCCTGAAGAAGTACCACGAGAAGTTCGGCGATGACGCTGAGATGACCGTTGTCGGCGAGGAGACCTACGTTTCCGTAAAGCTGCTGGCAGAGGCGCTGAAGAAGACTGACGACTATTCCTCCGCTTCTATCATCAAGGCAATGGACGGCATCACACTGGACGTTCCCGAGGGTCAGGTAAAGTTCGACCCGGAGACCAACCACCTCTATCTCAGAGGCAGGATCGCAAAGGTAAGCGATGAGGGCAAGTTTGAGGTAGTTTACGAATCCCCTGAGCTCATCAAGCCGGATCCCACAAAGTAAAAACAGTATCCACTATTCCAAAAGAAATGGAGCGGCAGAGGCTGTCGCTCCATTTACCGAAATGAGGTGCATTTTATGTTTATCGCTGCTCAGCTGATAAACGGTATATCGGCGTCTGCGCTTCTGCTGATATATTCCCTCGGCGTTGTCGTGATCATGGGTCACATGAACGTGGTCAACATGGCGCACGGCGAATGTATCATGCTCGGAGCCTACGTCTGCTACTATATCAACACCGTTGCGGGCGCGCCGTTCTTCGTGGCGCTGATAATGTCGTTCGTTGTGACGGCTTTGTTCGGGCTGCTGATAGAACGTCTGGTCATACGGAAGCTCTACGGAAAGACCGCAGAAACGCTGCTCGCGACCTACGCGCTGTCGCTCATCGTGAAGCAGCTGATAAACCTGATATGCGGCTCGGAGCTGAAATACATCGCGATACCCTTTGAGGGTCACCTGGACATCGGCGGCGTGACTATCCCGTACTACAACATCTTCATTATCCTGTTTGCGGCGGTCATCCTGCTGGTAACATGGATAATCTTCTACAAGACCCCGTTCGGAACCAAGATGAGAGCCGTCACCAGCAACCGCCCGATGACTGAATGCCTCGGAATAAACGCACACGCGGTGGATTCCCTGACGTTCGCGTTCGGCGTAGGTCTTGCGGGACTTGCGGGCGCGGTACTCGCTCCGATACGCGGCGTATCGCCGTTCATGGGAGCCTCCTACATTACCGACTCGTTCATCAACGTCTGCGTAGGCGGACTCCAGTCCATGATAGGCACAACGCTTTCTTCGCTGCTCATCGGCGAATCCACTTCTATCCTCGGCGGCTTCTGGAACGAGGTAGACGCAAAGATACTTGTATTCCTGATAGTAGTGGTACTTATCCGGTTCCGTCCGGACGGACTTTTCAGAAAGGAGAAGAGATAATATGCTGGAACGCATTAAAAAAATGCCCGTCAACAGATGGGTAGACATCGCACTCTTCATCTTTCTGCTGATCTTCCCGCTTATCTTCAACGATTACCGTACAGGCTTCATGGGGAAGACCGCAGCCTACATGATCTTCGCGCTTTCCCTTGACCTGCTGTGGGGCTACACCGGGCTGATGAGCTTTGGTCACGCGGCTCTGTTCGGACTTGGAGGCTACATTGTCGGACTTTCGTTCTCCATTCAGGACGGCATTCCCTCGTTCATGGCAAGAATGGGCGTTGAGGAGCTCCCCTGGTTCCTGAAGATACTTGAAAACAACATTGTTGCCTCTCTGCTGGGGCTGATAATCCCCGGAGCGTTCGCAGCGTTCCTCGGATACTTCATATTCTCCAGCAAGGTCAGCGGTATATTCTTCTCGCTGATAACGATGGCACTGGCGCAGATATTCGAGACCTTCTTCGCAAATCAGTCCGCCTATACGAACGGCACAAGCGGACTTGGCGGACTGCCGCGCAGCTTCTTCGGCATCGAGCTGAAAGTAAAGCCGTTCTACTACCTCACGATAGGCATTGTGATACTGGTTTACCTGCTGTGCCTGTGGCTGACGAATTCCCGGTTCGGCAAGGTGCTGATGTCCGTGCGCGAGGACGAGCGCAGGCTCTCCTTTATCGGCTATAACCCCGCGCGCTTCAAGATCGCGGTTTACGCGCTGTCCGGCATGCTGGCGGGTCTTTCCGGAATGCTGTTCGTTCCGTTCAACGGAATGATCTCCCCGACCGAGCTCGGTATCTCCCTTTCCACAATGGTGCTCATCTGGATAGCAGTCGGCGGCAGAGGAAACCTCACCGGCGCAATGCTCGGAACGGTGCTGATAAACTGGCTCCAGACGCTGCTTTCCGAATACTCCGCGGATATCTGGCCGCTGGTTCTCGGCGCGCTTATCCTGGCGGTAATATTCCTTATCCCGACAGGTATCATTGGCAAGCTGAAGGAGATACAGTACAACATTTCCGCGCGAAGGACCCTCGAAAAGCTCTCGGCAAAGGAGGAAGAGAATCATGGGTGAAGTACAGCCGCTGCTCAGGGTGGAACACCTGAGCGTAGAATTCAAGAAATTCAAGGCGCTGACCGATGTGAACCTTACCGTCAACAAGGGCGAGGTGCGGGTGGTCATAGGTCCTAACGGCGCGGGAAAATCCACGCTGATGGACCTGATATGCGGCAGGACGAAGCCTACCTCCGGCAAGGTCTTCTTTGACGGCGTGGACATCACCGGCAAGGAGCCCTACGATATATCGGCGAAATACGGTATAGGTCGCAAGTTCCAGAACCCGAACATCTTCAATATGCTGACGGTCTATGAGAACATAGAGGTGGCTCTGCGGGGTTACAATACGGTGTTCAAGGCGCTGGCATTCCGGCGCACGGCGGAGGTAAGGGAGAAGATAGACCGCGTGCTGGAGATGATAAAGCTCAGCGAAAAGCGGAACATAATTGCTTCCTCCCTCTCCCACGGCGAGCGCCAGTGGCTGGAGATAGGCATGGTCATAGCCCAGGACCCGAAGCTCATCATTCTTGACGAGCCGACCGCCGGCATGACCGCCGCCGAGACCTACAAGACCGGCGAGATGATAAAGGAGCTGCTTGCAGACCACACCGTAATGGTAGTCGAGCACGACATGGATTTCGTAAAGCAGGTGGCGCAGACCGTCACGGTGCTGCACCACGGTCAGCTGCTGGCAGAGGGAACATTCGACGAGGTCGAGAAGGACCCACGTGTAATACAGGTATACCTCAAGGACGATTCAGACGAAGAAGCAAAGGAGGCGTGAGAAATGCTGGAGGTATCGCACGTCAACGTGAATTACGGCAAGAGCCGCGTAATAACGGACGTATCATTCACACTTAACCGCGGCAGGAAGCTTGTGGTTCTGGGGCGCAACGGCGTAGGCAAGACCACGCTGATGAAATGTATCATGGGGCTTCTCCCGGTGGAGGGAAAGGGAACTCTCACGCTGGAAAACAAGAACATCACGAAAATGCCCGCCTATATGCACAACCAGATGGGCATAGGATATGTTCCGCAGGGGCGCGAGATAATCCCGGATTTCACCGTGCGCGAGAACCTGGAGCTCGGCTGCCTGGGGCACAGCTCGGTCAGCTTCAAGGAGCAGTTCGACATCGTGCTGGACTACTTCCCGGCGCTCAAGGAGCACATGAACCGCAAGGGCGGCGTGCTCTCCGGCGGTCAGCAGCAGCAGCTCGCGATAGGGCGCTGTCTCATGGGCAGACCCTCGATAGTGGTTCTGGACGAGCCCACGGAGGGTATCCAGCCTAACGTAGTTTCCGAGATAGCCACAACGCTGAACCGTATCTCAAAGGAGATGTACCTCAGCATTATCCTTGTGGAGCAGAACATAAAGTTCGCGAAGCGTATCGCGGAGGACTTCATTATCCTCCAGAAAGGCTCCATAGTTGCGCAGGGAGCTATCGGGGAACTGAACGACGACCTCGCGAAGAAATATCTTGCAGTATAACGAAAGGCACCGCACGGCAAACAGCTGTGCGGTGCCTGTTTTATTTCTTCAGCTTGCCCTTTTTGATCACTTTCTGCCGTGAGAATTCCTCGCGCTCCTTTTCCTCCAGGGCGTTGGAGATATACCGCACGTTCTCGCGGAATCTCGGTATCATTATGTTCTTGAGGGCGTTTGCGCGTTTCTGCGTGCGCTTTATCGACACGGCAAGGCGGTAAATGCTGTTTTCTATCTCCGCCAGGCGGACGGTTATCGCCTTGACCCGGTTGAAGCAGATATACGCATTGTCAAAGCTGGAATTAGTGCGCTCCATGCTGTACGGGATATCCCGCAGGTCGAGCTCCTTTGCGGAGAGCCTCGGCAGCTCCACGCCCATGACGCTGCGCACGCTCATTTCAATGGAGTCGTCCACTGGTATCGCGGAGGCCTCCTCGCTTACCACGCCCATCGAGACGTTCGCCCGCTGGAGCGCCTTGTAAGCGGTCTTGTAGGTCTCGTCAATGGAGCTGCGGAGCTCCTTTGCCTCATCGGTGAGGCTGACCATTTCCCGTATAAGGATATTGCGCTTTCTGTCCATGAGCTCGTAGCCAAGCTGCGCCTGTCTCAGCGAGCGCTTCATTTTTATCAGATTGCCCTTTGTGGGGAATATCTGTTCAGCCAATCATCTCACCTCCGGGCTATTCTGCGGAGAAACGCGCCGCCCGCGCCGGGTCGTATTCCCTTTCAAGCAGCTTGTCGTCTATTCTGTCCAGCTCTGACTTCGGGAGGGCGCAGAGCAGGTCCCAGCCGAGGTCGAGGGTCTCGTCCATGGAGCGGTTCTCATCAAAGCCCTGGTTCAGGAAGTTCTCCTCAAAAAGCCTGCCGAAGCTCATATAGGCGCGGTCGGTTTCCGAGAGCTCGTCTTCGCCGATGACCGAGGCGAGCGAGCGGGCGTCCTGTACCTTTGCGTATGCTGCGAACAGCTGGTTTGCCACCGCGGAGTGGTCAGCCCTTGTGCAGCCCTCTCCGATACCGTCCTTCATCAGACGCGACAGGGAAAGCAGCACCGAAAGCGCCGGGTAGATGCCCTTCTGCTCCAGCTCGCGGTCGAATACTATCTGCCCCTCTGTGATGTACGCGGTGAGGTCGGGGATAGGGTGTGTGATATCGTCGTTGGGCATGGTGAGTATCGGTATCTGGGTAACAGAGCCAGTGCTGCCCTCGATCACCCCGGCGCGCTCATACAGCGAGGCAAGGTTCGAGTACAGATATCCGGGGTATCCCTTTCTGCCGGGTATCTCGCCCTTGGAGGAGGAGAACTCGCGCAGCGCCTCAGCGTAGGCGGTCATATCCGTCATAATGACGAGGATATGCATGTTCTTCTCATAAGCGAGGTATTCAGCCGCCGTGAGCGCGCACAGCGGTGTGAGCAGGCGCTCGATTATCGGGTCGCTGGAGAGGTTCATGAACATGGCAACGCGCTCTATCGCGCCGTTTTCCTCAAAGCTCCTGCGGAAGTAGTCTGCGACATCGTTTTGTACTCCCATCGCTGCGAAAACCACAGCGAAGCCCTGACCGCTCTCGTCTGCTATCTTTGCCTGCTTTACTATCTGCACGGCAAGCTTGTTGTGCGAAAGACCCGAGCCGGAGAATATCGGCAGCTTCTGTCCGCGGATAAGCGTCATGAGCGCGTCTATCGAGGAGATCCCAGTGTGGATATAGTTCCGCGGATACTGGCGGGCAACGGGGTTGAGCGCCTGACCGTTCACGTCTGCCATTTTCTCCGGGAACACCGGTCCAAGACCGTCCACCGGCTTTCCTGCGCCGCTGAACACGCGTCCCAGGATCTCAGGCGCGAGCGGCATTTCAAGCGGTCTGCCGGAGAATACGGTGCGGGTGTTTCTGAGGGAGATACCATTGGTTCCCTCAAAAACCTGGAGAATTACCTTGTCGCCTTCCATCTGGACGACCCGCCCGGTGCGCTCTGTTCCATCGTCAAGGCGTATGGTCGCTATCTCGTCGTATGAGACTCCGCTGACGCCATCAAGGGCTATCAGGGGACCGTTGATGTCGCTCAGCCCGAGGTATTGAATGCTTGTATTGTTATCCATGGCGTACCTCACAGTGCGGCGAAGGCTTCTTCAAGCTCTCTGAAATAATCATCGAACATGGACAGCCTGTCGTTCGGTATCTCGAATTTTATCTTGGAAACGCGGTCGAAGAACCCCAGCTTCATCACTGCGGAGAACGGCGCGCCTCTCCTTATTGCGCTGAGCGCGTGGTGATACAGCTCGGTTATCGCTTTCATCATCAGCTTCTGCTTTTCAAGCGGGACATAGGTGTCGTCCTTGTGGTAGGCGTTCTGCTGGAGGAATCCCACGCGGACAGCCCTTGCGGTCTCTATGACCAGCTTCTGGTCGTCCGGGAGAACGTCCGCGCCTATGAGCTTTACTATCTCCATGAGCTTGTTTTCCTCGGTGAGTATGCCGGATATTTCCTGGCGCAGCTTCAGGAAGTCCGCGCCGCAGTTTTCGTTGTAGTATTCAGCAAGGTCGTCAACGTATTCGCTGTAACTGCTGTTCCAGTCGATTGCAGGGTAGTGCCGCGCGTAGGCGAGGGATTTATCCAGCGCCCAGAAGCACCGCACGAAGCGCTTGGTGTTCTGCGTCACCGGCTCAGAGAAATCGGAGCCCTGCGGCGAAACCGCGCCGATTATCGTCACGCTTCCGCTGCTTCCGTTCAGGGATTCGCAGCAGCCAGCGCGCTCGTAGAATTCCGACAGCCTTGACGGCAGGTAAGCGGGGAAGCCCTCTTCGGCGGGCATTTCCTCCAGTCTGCCAGATATTTCGCGGAGAGCCTCCGCCCAGCGCGAGGTGGAATCCGCCATTATTGCGATATCATAGCCCATGTCGCGGTAGTATTCCGCGAGGGTTATGCCGGTGTAAATGGAGGCCTCCCGCGCTGCTACTGGCATATTTGAGGTGTTCGCGATTAGCACCGTCCTGTCGGTCAGCGGTCTGCCGGATTTAGGGTCGATAAGCTCGGAGAATTCCTCAAGCACCTGGGTCATTTCGTTGCCGCGCTCTCCGCAGCCGATGTAGACGATTATATCCGCGTCGCACCATTTTGCGAGCTGGTGCTGCGTCATGGTCTTTCCGGTGCCGAAGCCCCCGGGGATAGCGGCGGCCCCGCCCTTTGCGATAGGGATTATCGTGTCGATTATCCTCTGCCCGGTGATCAGCGGCCGGGATATCGGCAGCCTGCGGGACACGGGGCGCGGAGTCTTTATGGGCCAGCGCTGTACCATGGAGAACGGCTTTTCCGAGCCGTCAGGGAGCCGCAGCTTTATTATCACATCGTTTACCCTGTGCTTTCCATTTGGCGCAGTCCAGACGACCTCGCCGGAGATATCGGGCGGTACCATGCATTTGTGGGTTATCAGCGGAGTTTCCGGGCAGGTGCAGTATACCGCGCCTCCTGAGAGCCTGTCGCCGGATTTTACGGTAACGGTCACGTCAAATTCCCGCTCCTCGTCAAGGGAGGGGATAGCGCTGCCCTCAGCAACGAAAGCTCCTGCGGTTTTTGTCATGTCCCGCAGCGGGCGCTCGATCCCGTCAAAGATATTTGAGATTATGCCTGGACCGAGAGCGGCGCAGACCGGTGCCCCTGACGGCACGACAGGCTCGCCTATCCGCAGCCCGGAGGTATTCTCGTACACCTGAATGGTGGTGCTGTCGCTGCTGACGCCTATGACCTCCCCGATGAGGCGGCGGTCGCCGACATACACCATTTCAAGCATGGAGAAGTCCTTGGTATCAGCCACCCTGACTACGGGGCCGTTTATCGCGTGTATCGTATTCAAGCGTGTTCAGTCCTTTCAGAGCCGCAGCTCGGATTTATCGGCAAACGCCGCCTTTTCAGCGCGCAGCCTGCTGTCGAGGGTAAAGTCCGCGAAAAGCCCCCTGGTCTCATTCTGGGCGCTTATGCCACCGATAATTATGGAGCTGTCAGGTCTTACGGCAAGCTTTGTTGCGGACCTCACTGCCTCAGCGTCCTGCGGGCGCGCGTTTATCACCGCGTCAGGGCCGAGCGTTTCCACGGCTTTTTCAGCGGATTTTTTCAGGTATTCCTCATATTCCGGGGTGCCTGTGAATTCCATGAGCCGTTCCTGCGCCCTCGCGAAGAGATCCTCGATAAGCGCGTTTCTGTGGGAGAGCACTGCTTTCTTCATCTCAAAGTCGCAGCGGGAGAGCTCCCGGCGGTATTTCGCGGAGGTTTTCGCCTGTTCGGCGCGAATCTCATCCAGCGCTGCGCTGCGGGAGCGTTCGGATTTTTCGCGGCTGAGCGCTTCGCATTTCTCGTCAGCTTCGCGGACGATCCCGGCGGCTTCCGCGTCCGCCTGAGTATTTATTGCCTGCCGGAATAATTCCAGCCGGGCTGTATTGTTATCCATTCTGGCTGCTCCTTTCAAAGCGTCACAGCTTTATGCCGACAGCCTCGCCGACATAGCGGCTGATAGCCTCGGACACACCGGAGTTTCCGTGGCGGTCGGGTATCTCGACTATAAGCGGTCGGGTGCGGGTGAGCTTCAGGTCGTACACTTTCTCGCGGCACAGGGTCACAAGCTTCTCGGTCATCAGCACAACGGCGATGTCCTCGTCTGCGAAAGCGGTCTCCAGTGCGGAGCTTACCTCCTGCTCGGTATGTGCGACAACGCCCTCTATCCCGGCGAGCCTCATGCCCATCTGTGTGTCGATATTATCGCTGATAAGGTAGAATCTCATGGCTCAGCCGAACAGGATAAGGATAGAGATGAGCAGGCCGTAGATAGCCACGCCCTCGCCAAGGGCAACGAAGATAAGCGCCTTGGTGAACGCCTTGTCGTTCTCGCTTACTGCGCCGATAGCCGCGGGAGCCGCGCCGCCTACCGCGATTCCGGTTCCTATCGTTGCAAGGCCGGTGGAGAGCGCCGCGCCGATGTACTTCATGCCCTGCATGAAGCCGTCCGTGGAGGCTGCCGCCGCTTCTGCCGCGCCTGCCGTTTCAGCGAAGGCTCCGGTCAGCGGGAGCACGGTCATCAGCGCCATAACTCCGATGAAGGAAGCGGCGTTCGCGATTATAGCGCGCTTTCTGTTCGCGGATCCGTTTTTCTTTGAGCGCTTCAGGCTCAGGAAGAGCGGGAGCATTATTGCTGCAACGATGATGAGCGGCAGCGCGAAGAGCATAACGTATTTCATGGTTAATATCCTCCAAAAATTATTCGCCGTAGTTTATTTCAACGGGGCGGAACGGCTGTCCGCTGCCATCGTAGAAGCGGTTGAATATCTCGTAGAACTCCAGACGGAGCACCTGAATGCCGACCAGCAGTCCCTCGATACCCATTACAAATAAGTTGCCGATGATGTAGATTATCACGGTGCCGACGGTTATTTCTGCGCCTGGGGTGTTTGTGCCGGCAAGCTGCGCAACCACCAGCATCATTCCGGCGTGGCTGAGCACGAAGCCGCCTATTCTGAGGTAGGACATCGTGTTGGAGAGGAAGCTCAGCGCCGCCTCAAACAGCTCAATGAAGTTCTCGATTATAAAGTTACCGACAGAGGTCTTTTCTGCGGGCTTTGTGTGCATGACGAGGTTAGACAGCGGGTGCTTGAAGAAAATCAGCACCAGCGGCAGCACTATCAGGAATATCACATATACGGGGCTGAACATATCGGCTCCGAACATGAAAGTACCGGCAGCGGCGGCTACAATGGAGATGTAGAACACCAGTCCAGCCACGCCGTTTACGCCGAACAGCGCCTCGCCGAGGTTCCTTTTCCGGAAGTTCAGCACCGTGTTGAACAGCATTGAGAGCATTATCAGCACTATGCCTATCATCAGCGCCGCGATGAGCAGGGTGGTCGCCACCTGGAAGATGCTTTCCGGCTGCTGCTTGTAGCCGAGGAACCGCCACACGTTCTCCCGGTGGAAGAACGGAGTTATAAGCGTTTCAATGCCGAACACCGAGCCGTACAGCACTCCGAACGCTGCGGAGAATAACCCTATCCGGGTCATTATCGGGGCAAGCCCGTTCTTTGTGAACTTACTCAGCACAAGCCCGAGCAGCGACACCAGGAGTCCCTGACCGAGATCGCCGAACATTATGCCGAACATCAGGCAGTAGGTGAACGCGACATACGGCGTAGGGTCGAAGCTTCCGTAGGCGGGCAGCCCGTACATCTTCACGAACATCTCGAACGGCTTTACGACCGCGTTGTTCCGGAGCTTTACGGGGACGTCCGCGGGGGCGTCCTTCCGCTTTATCGGGAGCTTTACGGTCTGCACGCCGTCAAGCTCTTCCAGCCCTGCGGCGAGGGAGTCCGCCGTCTTTGTCGGGCAGTAGCCGGAGAACGAGAACCTGCCTGCGGAGACAAGCGCCAGCTTTCGCAGCTCGTGGCATTCCGCGAGGAATTTCGCGCGGCACATCACCGCGAGTATCTCATCACGGCGGGAGTCCCGGAATTTTTTCAGGTCCTGTGCGAGCTGTTTTTCGAGCTCGGTTTCATCGGATATTGCCTTGCTCAGCAGCTTATCTGAGGTGTCCGCGTTTTCGTCAAGGTAGTCCGGGAGCTCTATCCGCTCAAAGTAGAGGGACTTCATCATTGAATCCGCAAATTCCGCGTAATCCGCCGGGGTGACGTATATTCCCCAGACGTAGCTGCTCCCCTTTTCAAACGGAATAAAGTGGATACACCGGTTGGCGATGTAGTCCAGCTTGTTCAGGTTTTCCGCCGGAAGTCTGCCCACGCGGAAGCGGGTGTATTTCATGTTCATCAGGTCCTTGAACTTTACGTCCAGACCCAGCAGGTGCCTTACGCAGGCGTCCGTCTGCTGGAGCTCCCTTATGGATTCCCGAAGGTCGGCGAGCTCCTGCTGCTTCTGTTTTATTTCGGCTTCAATGCCGTCCGCCCAGGCAGTAAGCTCCCCGCAGGAGCCCTGCTTTACGTCCGTGTAACTGCGAAATTCCGGGGATATGCCCAGCGAAGCCGCTATCCCGCGTATCCGCTGATAAATCGCGGAATATGGGTTCTGCCCCGCGGCGCTGTTTCCGGCGGAGGTGTCCTTCATCTGGAAGTCACCGCTCCGGCAGCACAGGGCGAGCGCGTCGTCAAGCTGGCTTATCCTGCCCTCGACAGTCACCAGCGACATCTTTTCGATACCCAATCATTCCACCGCCTTTCCTAATATGATCATGGTGCTCACAGCACCAGCATTTCGCGTATTTCTGCGGAGGGAATGCCGTAGCGTATTCCCTCGGTTATGGTCTTGACGTTCTGGAGTTCCGTTTCAAGGCACTCGATAAGGCAGAAGTACACCGTTGAGGAGTTCTGCGATATCCTGAGCGTCCTGCGGAAGAAGTCAAGGCTTATTTTGTCCGTGAGCTGCTCCACCGTCTGGAAACGGGCGCTGCCGTCCGTGCGGTAGCCGAGCTCTGCCAGGCGCGATTCTATCCGGGAGATGTCCTGCTCCTGCATCAGCCGCGAGACCGCCTCCGGGCTGAGCCGGTACCTGAACGGCAGCAGCTTTTCCCCGGCGGAATCCGCGTCATAGCCGAATGCGCGCATACGGCAGCAGGTGACGACATTCTTCATGTCGATGCTTTTCAGTATCGCGCGGCGGAGTTCGTCTTTCTTTGCCCCCCTGAACAGCCGGTTCACGGTTTTCATGCAGGTGAGGTAGTAGTGGGTATACAGCCGCCTTTCGCATTCGCGGATATTGATTTTCCCAGCGGACTGGGCTTCTCTGAGGAGCGGCTCCAGCACTCTGCCGAAATCAGTTCCGGCGAGCCTTTCGCTGATATCGGCGAAGCTTTTCGCCCTGCCGAGCTCCAGCAGGTCAAGGCGGGATTCCTTGATGAGGAACTCGGGAAGCGCCGCTATATAGCCGTATGTGGAGCCGTCCGCAACGCTTTCTGTCGCGTAGAGGACCTGCTCAGCCTCCAGCCTGGTGACTACCTGCCTGAAGAACCACTTGCTCTCCGTGAAATCAAACCTGCGGAAGCTGCCGAGTATATCGAACACGGTCTTGCTGAGCAGCGTTTCGAGCTGTCCGCGGTGTATCGAAGCGGGCTCTATGTCCCGCAGCGCCGCGCCGTAGCGCTGAGTTCCCTTAAGGAAAGCCGCCGCCTCTGAAACGGAGCGCTTTTCGCTGAGCTCGGTAAGCTCCTGCGCGGTGAGGGCTCTGCCGAAAACGGCGCGCGCCCTTGCGGTAACGGAATTTGATGAAAACGACATATCACGCACCCGTTATCCTGTCGAGCATCTCGGACAGCCACTTTTCCTGATTCCGGGCGAAAATGCTGTCCAGGCGCTGTATTTCGGAGCTCTGCGCCTGGGCGCAGCTCTGCTTTTTTTCCTCCAGCGACTTTTCCTGCCGGGCGCGGAGGGCTTCCAGCTTTTCCTTTTCTGCGGCGATGAGCTGCTCGTTTTCATCTGCTGCGGCCCTGCCGGAGTCTGTCAGGCGCTTTGCCTGCTCCGCACGGAGCGCCTCAACGCGGTCAGCAGCCGCCTTGTCTATCGCTATTATTTCCTGAAGGATATCCATTGTCATACCTCTCAGTCCTGATTTGTGCCGTATTATTTTATTGTATAATAAAATCGCCTTTTTTTCAATAGGTATTGTATACAATAACAGCCGTGTTTATTTGTTTACACTACACATCGTATTTTCCCGCAGGACAAAAAAATCCCCGCCGCTGCGCGGAATGCAGACGGCGGGGAGAGTGCTGTTTTAAGGCAACACCGCACAAAGATTGTGCGTGTATTGCGCAGTCAGATTTTTCGTCAGATTGTACAATGAGGACGAAGCAAG
>CAKSLI010000001.1 GCA_934466475.1 uncultured Oscillospiraceae bacterium | reverse complement strand
ACTGCGGTTTGACGCCTAGCATCTGATATAAGTCATGTACGAAATCTGCTCGTGTCCCGGTTTTTAGAGGTTACCATTAGCATGATGTTAGCTTGCACTAATTAAAGGAGTGAGATATATGCATTGTGATTGTGAAACAGGATTTGAGGAGCACGACCTTGTGGACTGCATAACCTCCGCGCTGGACGCCCGCGACACCTACACCGGGAACCATTCCCGCCGGGTAAGCGACATGGCGTGCGAGCTGTGCCATGCGCTCGGGCTCTCTGCGGAGACGACCCGGGAAATACACATAGCCGGACACCTCCACGATATAGGAAAGATAGGCATTCCCGACCGCGTGCTGATGAAGCCGGGCAGGCTCAATGACGAGGAATGGGAAATGATGAAGCAGCATCCGCGCATAGGCGCCGAAATACTCGCGGGCTCGCATAAATTCGACAGGATAGGCGCGATAATCCTGCACCACCACGAGCGATTTGACGGAAAGGGCTACCCATTCGGCGCAAGGGGCGAGGAGATACCGCTCGGCGCACGGATAATAGCGGTGTGCGACTCCATTGACGCCATGGCGTCGAACCGCGCGTACAGGAATGCAATGCCGCTTCCCCGCGTCCGCGAGGAGATAGAGAAAAACTCCGGGCTGATGTACGACCCGGATATCGCCAAAGCCATGCTTGACCACTGGTCTGATATTGTCGAGGGGACCTACCTGCCGCTTTATCACGATAGCAATGCAGTGTAAATTTTCGTCATAGTTTACATAATCATTTGTGCAAAATGTGTAAAACAGCTGAAATTTTCTAAAGGTACTTGTATAATTGCAATAAATATGTTACAATGTATACAGGGAACCTTTAAAAGCCGGGACACGAGCAGATTTCGTCAATAACTTATATCAGATGCTAGGAGTCAAACCGCAGCGTTTTCGCGAAGCGATAATGCGTATACTGTATGTATTACAAGGTTTGACAACGACGCAGATGATACGGGATACGCTGAATATAGCGAAGCGTAACAAAATCAGACGCGTGAGTTTCGCGTTTGAACGTGTCGATTTTGTTTTATTCAGCGTTTCCCTTTGGCATAGAAATCTGCCGTGAAGGAGGCTTTTAGAGGTGACCTATAGATAAATCCTACGCGGGTCGATTACATAAAGTCCACGCGGGTCTATCTCATAAAAATCCCGAAAGGAATGATTTGAATGAAAGTTACTATCACCGCTAAGAAGCTCACGATCAACCAGTCCTTCACAGACTACGCTACACAGAAGCTGAACGCAAAGCTCGACCGCTTCTTCCCCGAGGAGGCAGAGGCAAAGATCACTCTTGAGGAGCGCCGCGACCTGATCATTCTTGAGCTTACGGTAAAATATAACGGAATCATCTACCGTGCAGAGCAGTCCGCAAAGGACAAGAACGACGCTCTCGATGTAACTGTTGACCGCGTTATCCGCCAGATAAGAAAGCAGAAGACCAAGGTTGAAAAGAACCTGCGCACCGGCGCGTTCGAGGGTCTTGCCCCCGAGCCCGAGGAGAACAATTACGAGGTAATCCGCGAGAAGAAGTTCCACCTCCGCCCGATGTCCGTTGACGAGGCTATCCTCCAGATGAACCTGCTGGATCACACTTTCTTTATGTTCAAGAATGCCGATACCGGCGCAGTAAACGTAGTTTACAAGCGCGACGAGGGCAACTACGCAGTTCTCGTTCCAGAGGAATGACGCTGAATCCTGAATAAAATCTCCGCCGCGGAGCTGTCTCTGCGGCGGTATTTTCGGGTATATGTGAAGTCTGCACAAAAAACTTCGGAAAAATTTGTGCAAATCACCGCCCTTGAAATGTAAACGATTTACTGATATAATGTAGTTAAGGCAACACCGTTCTTTGCGCGGCATTGCCTTCAGGCAGCCGGGAATAGTCCCGGAAAACCGTAAATGAGCCGCGCACGGGCGGCAGGAATAAAATGGAGGAATACCAATGAACTACGGACATTTCGACGAACTCAACAAGGAGTATGTCATCACCCGTCCGGACACACCGTCCGCATGGGCTAACTACCTCGGCGACCCCGAGTACGGCGCTATCATTTCCAACAACGCAGGCGGTTACAGCTTCGTAAAGAGCGGCGCTAACGGACGTGTTATCCGCTACCGCTTCAACGGCGTTGCAAACGACACCCCCGGCCGTTACATCTATCTGCGCGATCAGGATACCAACGAGTACTGGTCCGCTTCCTGGGCGCCTGTATGCAAGCCCCTCGACCAGTTCAAGAGCGAGTGCCGCCACGGTACCGCATACACCATTATCACCTCTGAGTACAAGGGCGTTAAGTCCGAGGTGACATACTATGTTCCCCAGGGCGCTACATACGAGGTATGGGCTGCAAAGATCACCAACACCTCCGACAAGCCCAAGAAGCTGGCTGTTACCGGCTACTGCGAGTTCGTAAACGACCCGAACTACGAGCAGGATCAGGTAAACCTCCAGTACACACTGTTCATCACACGCACCTACTTCAAGGGCAACTATATCCACCAGATGCAGAACGAGATCTACAATCCCAACAGCGGACGCTTCCTCGGTCTTGCAGCTGCAAAGGTTGACGCTTACTGCGGCGACCGCGATTCCTTCGTTGGCTCTTACAGAAGCTACGCTAACCCGAAGGGCATCGAGGAGGGCCTCAAGGGAGACCTCAACTACAACACCAACTCCTGCGGCGCACTCGAGAGCGACATCGTTCTCCAGCCCGGCGAGACCAAGGAGCTGACCTACGTTCTCGGCGGTCAGAAGACAGAGGCTGAGATCACTGAGATCATCGCAAAGTACGAGAAGTCCGGCACTGTTGACGCAGAGCTCGCACAGCTCAAGAACTACTGGCACAGCAAGCTCAACAACCTCCAGGTACACACCCCTGATGCAAACTTCAACAACATGGTCAACACCTGGAACGCATACAACTGCTTCATCACATTCATCTGGTCCAGAGCGGCTTCCTTCCAGTACTGCGGTCTGAGAAACGGCTTCGGCTACCGCGATACCGTTCAGGATATCCAGGGCGTTATCCACCTCGCTCCTGAAATGGCAAAGAAGCAGATCGAGTTCATGCTCTCCGCACAGGTAACAAACGGCGCAGGTCTTCCGCTCGTTAAGTACGACCACAAGGCTGGTCAGGAGAACCACCCCGACGAGAACGACGAGAACTCCGTATATGCAAAGCAGACTGGTCACCCCAGCTACCGCGCAGACGACGCTCTCTGGCTGTTCCCGACCGTTTACAAGTATGTTTCCGAGAGCGGCGACTCCGCATTCCTCGACGAGGAGATCTTCTATGCTAACGATGGCGAGAAGGGCACCGTTTACGACCACCTCAAGAGAGCCATCGACTTCTCCATGAACCACCTCGGCAACCACGGCATGCCCGCAGGTCTGCACGCCGACTGGAACGACTGCCTCCGCCTCGGCAAGCAGGGCGAGTCCACCTTCGTTGCATTCCAGCTCGTATACGCAGTAAAGATCCTGCGCACCTACGCCGTTGAAAAGAACGATACAGAGTACGTAAAGTACCTCGATGAGATAAAGGCTAAGCTCGACACTATCCTCTCCGCTTGCTGGAACGAGGACAGATGGATCCGCGGCTATAAGGAGGACGGCACCGTTATCGGTCAGCGCACCGATCCCGAGGCTTCCATGTGGCTCAACCCGCAGAGCTGGTCCGTTATCTCCGGCTTTGCAACCAAGGAGCAGGGCGAGAAGGCTATGGACAGCGTTGAGCGCGAGCTTAACACTCCCTACGGCGCAATGGTTATGTACCCGCCTTATGTAAAGCACGGCTTCCCCGGAGCGCTCATGCAGTGCTTCAACAAGTGCACCAAGGAGAACGCAGGTATCTTCTCTCAGCCGCAGGGCTGGCTGATCCTGGCTGAATCCAAGCTGGGCCACGGCAACCGCGCATACAAGTACTGGACAGAGGCAGCTCCCGCTACCTACAACGACAACGCAGAGCACAGAGTTCTTGAGCCGTACGTATACGGTCAGTTCGTTGAGGGCAAGGACAGCCCGTTCGCAGGACGCGCACACGTTCACTGGCTGACAGGTACCGCTTCCACCGTTATGGTAGGTACAACAGAGGGTATCCTCGGTCTGAACCCCGAGACAAAGGGTATCGTTATCGACCCGTCTATCCCCTCCGAGTGGAAGGAATACACCATGGACAAGACCTTCCGCGGCAAGAAGCTCCACGTTACTGTAAAGAACCCGAACGGTTCCGAGCACGGCGTGAAGTCCGTTACAGTAAACGGCGAGAAGATCGAGGGCAAGCTCATTCTTGACTCTATCCTGAAGGCTGAGAACGACATCGTTATCGAAATGTAATCCGGCGCATATAATATCTCCCCCGCTAACGGGGGGAGATTCTGTGGGATATATTATCACGCAAAAGTCCGAAATGACCGTTCACTCGGTTGTTTCGGGCTTTTCTTCTTTGTCATGTCCGTTTCCTTTGTTCCCCATAGGTACAAAATAAAGAGAGCCATAAAGTAGAATGTCATTGTGATAATGTTTACTCTGTTATTTTGAACTTGTGTTTGGAGATGTATTATCGATAATTGTCCATTCACCGGATTTTGTATCTTGGGTCAGGTAAAAATACTGTTCAGTATAACCATCATCTAAAAATGTCTTTGTATGGTCGTACTCCGTATAATATTTCGCCCATACGACAATAAAGTGTTCCTTAAGATATTCATCTGTCCACCCTCTTGCTTCTGCAAGTTCACTGCCGGAGTACATAGCTTTAACACGCGCTGTTTCATCTTCATCGACCTTTATTTCCTCAATTCGCAGGGCTATTGTATATTCCTTGTCAGCCTGACCTTCGATCGCACTCCGGACGGTTTCTATTGCCTCGGCAGATGGTTTTTGCAGCCACGGGTCAAATAAACCAATTTCATATGCAGCGAACCCGCAAAGACCTAATACGGCTATGGCAGCAGCAATTAAAACTGCAATTCTTTTTAACCTTTTTTTCACCAAACGGGTTTTGCTGTAAGAAATTGCTTCACCAATATACTTGCTGTCGATTTCGCTCATAGCTTCGGTAAATTTCTTCGAGTTCATATAAATACCCCCTTTTCAATCAAATACTTTTTCATTTTCTGACGTATGCGCGTCAGCCGGACTGTAATATTTTTCTCTGTAAGCCCTACAAGCCCGGCTATATCCTTACAGCTGTCAGAAAACCAATACCGCCGCATGAAGATAACGCGATTTTCGATGGTCAGCGTATCCAGAAAACTTTCGATGACCCGCGCCAGCTCTCTTGCTTCAAATTCGGTTTCTACCGTGTTCGGTGCTGCTATGCAGGCTTCGATCTCCTCCATAGCGATCGTGTAAGTGCTGCTTCGCTTGGCGGCTTCTTTTCTGTAATACATTTTCAGAGAAATGTTCCGAACGATTTTGAAAAGGTAGGTCAGCAACGGATCAGGCTTTTCCGGAGGAATCGCGTTCCAAGCACCAAGATAAGCGTCGTTTACACATTCCTCAGCGTCCTGCCTGTTGTTCACAATGTTGTATGACAGCTTGTGGCAGGCTTTGCCGTATTTATTGCCAAGCTCCTGTATTGCTTGTTCTGACCTTTCGAAAAACAATTCAACGATTTTTTCATCTTCTATCATCTTATCGCCTCCTTTCCGGCTTCAACTATATACTACGTTTTTAGCAGCAAATACTACATCAAATCCTAAATTTCCTCAATAAAATTATATCACATTTTTATGAACATGGCGTGACAAACTGGAAGAATGTGCTTTTGCCGCTTCGCTTGCAGCCTGTAAAAAATCTCCCTTTATGATATCCCCGGAAACGGCGGGGGAGATTTATTCTATATCACATATTGTTCACAATTTAGACACATTATTTACACAATGTTACTGTACACTTAAAGAATATTTTTGAACACAGACAAATGCTATTGCGTAAGAAAGGATACAACATGAAAAGATATTTTGCGATGATCGCAGCAGCTGCGCTGCTCCTGACCGGATGTCAGTCGGATAAGGTCAGCTCCCCGGAGGAGGAAAGCTCCGGCGCTGCTTCCTCCGTGGAGCAGACGACCGTTCCTGCTGATACCTCGGCTGAAAGCACTCCCACTGAAGAACCTGCCGTTTCCAGCGCCCAGCCTGCCGCTGAGGCTCCCACACTGGAGGCTTCCACAAATGCTGACGCCACGGTATTCAAGCCCGGAGCATGGCGCGGAAGCAATGAATATTTCCTGTTCTACGCTGACGGAACCGGCGGAGCGACCCGTGATTTTGAGTATGGGATCGGCGTTCCCTTTGAATACGAATACGGCGATGGGAACATAGTGTTCCACATGGGTTCGGCTGACAACAATACTGCCGCAGTCCCCTCGGATATCTTAGAGGAAAGCGTTACCCTCACATGGGAGGACGGCACGGAGGAGAAGTTCGTATTCGTATCAGATGACGCGGAGGGCTTCAATTTTTACAGCAACGAGGAGCTGGGGCAGATCGCAATGCGCTATTATAAGGCGAACAATCCCGGGGATTATGCTCCCGCCAATATAGCAGTGCAGAACAGCGATGACGGATATGTAACGATCCAGCTCTATGATTCGCTGGACGACCACAACTCCACATCAGCGTGGTATATGATAAACCGCGTGACCCTGACCGGCTCTGACAGCATGACCGGAAGTGCGGTGATCATGTCGGACTATGCCGTGGCGTCAGAAACGGCTGAAGGATAATTTTAAGGCAACACCGCACAAAGACCATTTATTGGATTTTGCACGTGTCTTGCTTGCATATTTCTAGTTTGGCGCAAAAAATCACATGATTGCTCAACGGATATGTTCTGTGTTGCGCCAAACTTGCATCTTGCACAATTCGTCCTAGCAAGGCGTCAGCCTTGCGTCGTTAGTTGTTGACTTGAATACGCTATCGCTTCCGTCAACAACTCCTCATTGTACTATCTGACGAAAAATCGAGATTAGCCAATCAGCGAAGCGTATTATTGGCTAATCTACCTGCGCAATACACGCACAATCTTTGTGCGGTATTGCCTTAAGGCGCTGTGAAAGCTCACAGCGCCTTGTTTTTATGTATTCCGGAATTACTGACGTTCCGGGAAGAAGTCCATGGGGTTCAGCTTTTCGCCGTCCTCGCTTCCGCGAATGACCTCGAAATGGAGCACCGACTCGGCAACAGCACCGGTAGTGCCGATTTCGCCGATCGTATCCCCGGCGGAAACCGTCTGTCCCTCCACAACGTTTATGTTGTCAAGATGAGCGTACTGCGTGAGGATCCCGCCGTGGTCAATAAGCGCAGCGAATCCAAAATTGCCATTGTAATGCAGATCAATGACCTTCCCCGGCGCAGCGGCATAAACCGCAGTCCCAAGCGGCGCGGAAATGTCTATTCCCGTGTGTGCGTCATAGCCCCCGTGACCTCCCATGAGCTCCGTTATAACGCCGCCGTCACCGCCGACAGGCCATATCATGGAGTCAAAGACTTCTTCCAACAGGATAGGTTCCGCGCGGGTCAGGATAGGCTCTGCGAGCTTTCCGTTTCTGCGTATCTCAAAGTGCAGGTGCTCGCCCGTGCTCCAGCCGGAAATGCCGGTTTTGGCGACAACCTCGCCCTTTTCGACCGTCTGACCCTCAGTTACCAGGATCTCGCCAAGGCTTGCGTAGACTGTCGCAAGACCATTTCCGTGGTCTATCACGATGTAGTTCCCTATGCTGTTTTCTCCCGCATTGTCAAGCGCCAGAATTACCGTGCCGCCCTGGAATGCGTACACGTTCGCCCCGACTGTCCCGGCGGAATCATCTGTCAGGCTCCACAGGTCGGTGCCGCGGTGAATGTTGGAGCGCGGCTCGGCGTCCTTAAGCCCGCAGAGCTGCATGTATTCCGTATCGAGGAGCATTGCGCCGCTCTCTGTCATTGAATCAGCCGCCTGCTCATCGTATTCCTCGCCGAGGACTTCCATTCTGCTGGTGATGTATTCCTCAAGGTAAGAATCAAATCCGTCCGGGTTTCTGATTTCCATTGCCCGGTTGGAATCGCTTTCGCTCAGCTCCACAAGACCGCCGTTAACGCTGTCGTCACGCAGGAACAGCATTTGTGTGGGCACCTCGGTGAATTCCTTGACGCTTCTGCACGAAGCGGCGATCTGCTCCGAAACATGGTCGCCCTCGTCAAAGCTGAAAAGGATCCCGGTGCAGCCGTCACCTTCGGTAAATTTCCCGGTGCATTTCATTCCATCTTCGAATGTGAGCGCTGCCGCGTCACCGGAAACCGCAAAGGTACCGCAGGGCGTGAAATCCACAGGGTCCGGGGTCCACAGCTCGAACGTTTTGTTCTGCATATCGAAGTCCAGATAAGCGCCGAAAAACCTGTATGATGTTATCATTCCGGAATCCGTAATGCCGCTCAGATATTCCTCCGTGAACGGCTGGATATGCCCGGAATAATTCACCTCGCCGCCGTCCAGCGTGAATTTCGACAGGGTGACAGGTGCCAGACCGTTTTCACCATCGTCCCCTATCGTAGGGTCGGAGTGGGTCACGGTTATGCAGCTTCCATCGCTGAGCTTTACATACTTCGGGCTGAAAATGGTTTTTTCCCGCACGATGATATCATCGCTCAGTTTTTCCGGTCTGAACAGCTCATAATCTCCGTCAATGCGCTTGAATGAGCTCCAGTATTCGTCAATAGCGTATGTCACGGCGCCGTTTTCCAGCTTGTACCGTACTATCGGCGTGCCGTCCGGCATAGCCCCGAAGGAGATGTTGTTACCTTTCTGGTATGCTATCGCCCCGTTTCCGAGCTGGTATTTCAGGGTCGCGTAAGCGTCCGCGTGCTGAGTTATTTTTCCCTCCCGGAAATCGTAGAGATAAACGCACCTGCCAAGCGCCGTGAACAGCACGGTATTTTCGTCCGCGTAGAGTATCTGGGGTTTGTCCGAATCCATGACAAGCGCGTGGAGCGGCTTTCCGGGCTGTATGAGCACCATAGCTTCCGGGAATTTCTCCGCTTCAGCGTTGTATTCCGAGGAGTCCGCCGAATCAGACGGCAGCGCCTCCACATAAGAAACCGACGTATCGCCGGACGTCCGCTCTATCAGGTCAACGCCCTTGTTCCGGGCGGTGCCCGCCGCGAATATGCAGAACGCCGCGGCAGCCGCTCCCGCCGCAGGCAGTGCGATTCTGAGCCAGACCGGAGCCCGGCGCCGAAGTCCTCCGGAAAGCGCGGCTTCTTCTATAAAACGCTGGTCGATATCGGTCAGCGCGCCGTTGAGTTTTCTTTTCACAGGTCGTAGCCCTCCTTTCTGAGGTATTCCCGCAGCTTTTTCAGCGTGCGGGACAAGCGCGACTTCACCATGCTCTGGCTGACGTGGAGCCGCTTTGCTGTTTCCGCGGTGGTATCGCCGAACCAGTATCTCCGCATGAATATCACCCGCGTATCGCGGTCCTGTGCCATAAGGAAGCCGTTAAGAAGGCGGGTCAGCTCGTTTTCGCTGAGGCGCTCCGCCGCGTTTCCGCTGCCTATGTATTCCGCAAGCTCGTCCAGCGGGAGGGATTCCCCGCTGCGCTTTGCCGCGTTGTTGTAGTCGTACCTGTCCAGAGCCGCACGGCGCGCTATCTGGCAGAGGTATCCGGCAAGCCGCTCCGGTCTGGCGGGCGGAATGCTGTTCCATGCCCGCAGGAGCGCCTCGCTCTCGCATTCCTCCGCGTCCTGCTCGCTGCGGAGTATTCCGTAGGCAACGCTTTTCAGCAGCCTGCCGTATTTCTCCCGCAGGGCATTCAGTCCCGATTCGTCCCGGGAGTGCAGAAGCCGGATTATTTCTTCATCAGTCACAGTACCACCTCACTTTTCTATGAAGCGCTTCAACAATATAGACGGAGATATCTCAAAAAGGTCGCAAAAAACAGGGCAGAAAAATCTGCCCTGTCCAGCTTGTCAAAAAAGTAAAATTTGCCCGCGAAGCGGGCATTTGAAATCCATTTTTTGACCCAGCTCTGCCGGGTCAAAAAACACTTCTATCCCAGCAAGTGTCTAAGCGACGGCTTCGCCTTACGCAGAATTGTCGGCTTTGCCGACAATGAGTGCGCGCGGAAGCGAAGCTGGGGACTTGGGCAAAGCCCAAAGTCCAGGGATTGCTCGGCGGAAAAGCCCCTTTAGGGGATTTTTCGACGGTCTAAACAGGGCAGAAAAATCTGCCCTGTCAGTGTTATCCCTGATTATGCGGAATCAACCCTTATACTTCATCATATCCCTGCGGCGTATCTCAGCGCGCATTATCTTTCCGCTGACGGTCTTGGGGAGCTCGGTGACGAACTCTATCGTCCTCGGATACTTGTAGGGAGCGGTGTTGCGCTTTACGAAATTCTTCAGCTCCTCGGCGAGGTCTTCGGAGGCGGTGTACGCCTTTGTCAGCACCACAGTCGCCTTGACCAGCTGACCTCTTATCGGGTCAGGAACGCCGGTAACGGCGCACTCCAGCACTGCCGGGTGCATCATCAGCACGCTCTCGACCTCGAACGGACCTACGCGGTAGCCGCTGGATTTGATGACGTCATCGTTACGGCTGACGTACCAGTAATAGCCGTCCTCATCGCGGTAGGCAGTGTCGCCGGTGTGGTACATTCCGTCATGCCATGCCTCGTCCGTCAGCTCCTTGCTGTTGTAGTAGCCGCGGAAAAGTCCGGGCGTATGGCAGTATTCGCCGCGGACGACTATCTCGCCGACCTCGCCGACAGGCACGGAATTTCCGTCCGCGTCCACAAGGTCAACGTCGTACAGCGGGGAGGGCTTGCCCATGCTTCCTGGCTTGGGCTCCATTCCGGTGATGTTCGCGAGAATCGCGGTGGATTCAGTCTGACCGAAGCCCTCCATAAGCTTTATGCCCGTGTATTCATACCACTTGTTGAACACCTCGGGATTGAGAGCCTCGCCTGCAATAGTGCAGTATTTGAGGCTGGAGAGGTCGTACTTTCCGATACCCTCCTTGATAAAGAACCTGAACATGGTCGGAGGCGCGCAGAAAGTTGTTATCCTGTACTTCTCCATTATCTTCAGCATATTCTCCGGAATGAACTTGTCGAAATCATATACGAACACGCAGGTGCCCATCGCCATCTGACCATACAGCTTGCCCCACGCCGCCTTTGCCCAGCCGGTGTCGCTTATGGTGAGGTGTATTCCGTTTGGATCTACGTTCTGCCAGTGCTTTGCCGTCTGGATATGCGCCAGACCGTATGCGTGGTCGTGCACGACCATCTTCGGGTACCCCGTGGTTCCGGAGGTGAAGTACATCAGGTGAAGCTCGTCCGCCTTTGTGGGAACACGCTCCATGGTGTCGGGATACTGTTCGATCTCCATGTCGAACTGGTGCCAGCCCTCGTGAGTGCCGTTTACTATCGCCTTTACGCGCAGGCGTCTGTCGCCCAGGAGCTCGTCAGCCTCGTCAATGTAGTGCGCCACGTCAGCATGGGCGGTCGCGATAACTGCGGAAACGTCCGCCGCCATGAAGCGGTACTCGAAATCCTTTACGGTGAGCATGTGCGTTGCCGGAATAGCTATCGCGCCTATCTTCATCAGTCCCAGGATAGCGTACCAGTACTGGTAGTTGCGCTTGAGCACCAGCATTACCTTGTCGCCCTTCTTGATGCCCCACGCACGGTACATATTGGCCGCCTGCGTGGAAAGACGGGAAAGGTCGCCGTAGGTCAGCAGCTTCTCATTGCCCTGGAGGTCCACCCACATGAGCGCACGGCGGTCCGGCTCCATTTCGCCGTATTTGTCGATGATGTCGTATGCATAGTTGAAGTTGTCCGGGTACTTTATCCCGAACTTTTTCAGGATACCGTTTTCGTCATACTCTTCCGTGACGAAATTGAGGTGATAAGATGGAACGTCCATTTGCTTTCCTTTCCCAGCGTATCTCCAGCATGGAATTTAATGGCTGATGAAGCTATATTGTGCAGCCTTTCCGGAAAAATACACCATATCCGTATATAACATGACCGCCCCGCGCTGTGCAGCGGGAACGGCCGGGTCTATAAAGTAAGGGACTCCATCGGTAAGCCGAGTTCTGTCGCGTATGACCATCTATCTAGGCACAGCGTCGCCGCTGTGCTCAAGCCACCTTAAACGGAGCGCGCCGAGCAGACGCGTTACTCCCCGCACCAATCGGTGTTGCATCGGATAGGGTTTACATGGCAGCGGCATCTCTGCCGCCCCGGTGAGCTCTTACCTCGCCTTTCCACCCTTACAGCTTTCGCTGCGGTATATCTCTGTTGCACTAGCCCTAAGGTCGCCCTCGGCTGACGTTATCAGCTACCCTGCTCTGTGATGCTCGGACTTTCCTCATGGCTGTTTCCAGCCCCGCGGTCATATAATGAAGTCCCGTGACTAGCAGTCACATTGATATTATACCATAATACGGCTCAAAAATCAAGCGGTATTCCACAAAAAACAGCGGCGCGCAAAAATTCCTGCCCGCAGGAAAAAATCTGTTGTCAGGAGCAGTAAATTGTGTTATAATGAAAATGATAAATTCTCCCCGCAGGGGAAACGAAAGGAATAAAAGCCATGACAGCATTTACATCAGCCGATATACTCCTCCCGAAGCTCGCCGCAGACGGAATGAGCAAGTGGTCCGTAGTAGCCTGCGACCAGTACACAAGCGAGCCAGAATACTGGGCAAAGACCGCCGAGATAGCAGCCGGAGCGCCCTCCACGCTGAACCTCATCTTCCCGGAGGTTTACCTTGAGCAGCCGGACGCGGACAAGCGCATAAAGGACATCAACGCCGCAATGCAGAAGTATCTCGACCAGGGACTTTTCAAGGAGTTCATCTCCTCCCTGATACTGACCCGCCGCACCCAGGCGGACGGAAAGGTGCGCACCGGTCTTGTCGGAGCGATAGACCTCGAGCAGTACGACTACAACAAGGGCAGCAAGTCCCAGGTGCGCGCAACCGAGGCGACCGTTGCCTCCCGTATACCGCCGCGCGTGAAGATACGCCGCGACGCCGCGCTGGAGCTCCCGCACATAATGATACTCATTGACGATGTGAAGCGCACCGTCATCGAGCCGCTGGAGGCAAAGCGCGGTTCCCTCACCAAGCTGTACGATTTCGACCTTATGCAGAACGGCGGACACCTTGAGGGCTGGCTGGTGGACGGCGAGCACGCGGAGGAGGTTTTCGCAGCGCTGGACAGGCTCGCTGACAAGGAGGACTTCAACCGCCGCTACGGCCTTACCGGCGAGGAGGTGCTCCTCTACGCCATGGGCGACGGCAACCACTCGCTTGCCACCGCAAAGGAGTGCTACGAGCAGAAGAAGCGCGAGGGAGCTCCCGAGGCTGCGCTTGCACGCTACGCTCTCGCCGAGGTCGTAAACCTCCACAGCGAAGCGCTCGAATTCGAGGCCATCCACAGGGTGATCACAGAGACCGACGCCGCAAAGCTCATGGCTGACATGACCTCCGCGCTGGAGCTCACAGAGGGTGCCGCAGGTCAGAGCTTCACCGTGCTGCTGAACGGCGAAAGAAAGCAGTATTCCATAGGAAAGCCCACCGCCAACCTCACGGTAGGAAGCCTCCAGAGCTTCCTTGACAAGTGGCTCTCCGAGAACGCCGGAAAGATAGACTACATACACGGCGAGGACGTTGTTGAGAACCTCTCCGCCGCGGCAGGCAGCATAGGCTTCCTGCTCCCCTCCATGAAAAAGGAGGAGCTTTTCCCGACCGTTATCAAGGACGGCGCGCTCCCCAGAAAGACCTTCTCAATGGGACACGCGCACGACAAGCGCTTCTACTGCGAAGCAAGAAAGATAAAGTAAGGTGAACGCATGGATATCGTAAAATTAGAGCGTATCTCAGATATGCTACACTCCCAGGTGGAGAGCGGCGCGGCTGTCGGCTGCTCCGCCTATGTGCTCAGGCACGGCCGCCCCATCTACCGCGCCAACGCCGGAATGGCTGACGCCGCCCGCGGCATAAAGTGGACGAACGACACCATAGTAAGGCTGTATTCCATGACAAAGCCCGTGACAGCCGCCGCGGCAATGATACTCCTCGACCGCGGACAGCTCGACCTTTTCGACAAGGTGAGCTGGTACATCCCCGGCTTCCGGAATCAGACCGTGCTCAACGAGAACGGCAGGGAGCCCGTCCGCAATGAGGTCTGCATAAAGGACCTGCTTGATATGACCTCCGGGCTCGCCTACCCCGACCGCAGTTACCCCGCCGGAGCAGTCATGCAGGATCTCTACGACAAGATATGCGAGGAAATCGCAGCGGGACATCCCACCGACACCATGGGCTACGCCAACCGCATAGGTCAGCAGCCGCTCGCGTTCCAGCCGGGAGAAAAATGGATGTACGGCAGCTCTGCGGACGTGCTGGGCGCGGTCATCGAGGCGGTCTCCGGGAAGAAGTTCGGCGATTTCCTCCGCAACGAGCTGTTTGAGCCGCTCGGCATGGTGGACACCGATTTCTGGGTACCCGAGGAAAAGCTCGGCAGATTCGCAGAAAACTACGAGGAGCGTGATGGAAAGCTCGTGCCCTGCCTGTGGCAGCACCTGGGTCTCACCTACCTGTGCAGGAAGCCCCCGGAGTTCCAGTCCGGCGGCGCGGGGCTTTGCTCCACAATGGACGACTACGCGGCTTTCGCCGAAATGCTCCTCAACGAGGGCGTATACAACGGCAGGCGGATCCTCAGCCGCAACGCCGTGAGATACATGACCATGAACCAGCTCACCGAAAAGCAGCTCGAACCCCTCAACTGGGAGCAGCATGTTGGCTGCGGCTACGGAAATCTCATGCACGTTGCAACAGACGAGCGCAAGGCGGGCATAGCCACCCGCGAGGGCGAGTACAGCTGGGACGGCTGGCTCGGCTGCTACTGGGCGAACGATCCGAAGAACGGCTATACGTTCATGTATTTCGTGCAGCGCTGCGGCGGTCTCGGCGGACGTCCGCTGAGAATGATAAAGCAGATAGTATACGGCGCGGAGGATTGAACCGGGATTTTACAAATACTCTAAAAATACCGGATATTTGCTGTAATCTATTGTAAAATCTCCTATTGACTTTTGTGCCGGAGTATTATATAATAATATCGTGTAACAAAAGTTTTATAACGCACTATACAGAAAAAACGGAGGGGATATTTCACATGGAGGAACGCAATACTCTGCTGATAGTTGATGATTTCGAGTTCAACAGGCTCATGCTGAGCGACACTTTCAGCGACCGTCAGGTGATAGAGGCCGAGAACGGCAAGCGTGCCATTGAGGAGTTCGAGCGCAACCAAGGGAAGCTCTGTGCTGTCCTGCTGGACATAATGATGCCGGTCATGGACGGATTCGGCGTGCTGGAATATCTCGTTGAGAACAAATACATAGACGATATCCCGGTGTTCATCATCAGCGCGGATACCTCGGACAAGTCGCTGTCAAGGGCGTATGACCTCGGCGCCGCCGACGTCATCGCGAAGCCGTTCAACATACGCTTCGTGCGACGCCGCATAAACAACATCATCGAGCTGTACGACCAGCGCCGCTATCTCAGCACGCTCGTCAGGGAAAAGGGCATAGAGGTCCCGGATTTCAGCAGGGCAGGCAAGAAATAATATCATATCCGGTGCAGAAATGTACCGGATATTTTTTTGCAGGATTGCGAAAAAGGGCTTGCAAAAAAAATGATACTATGTTATAATGAAAACAAACCGATGTGCTGGAAAACAGGTACATCTATCACATGGTAACCTCTAAAAACCTCCTTCACGACAGATTTCTATTCCTTATATCATCTGCTGCGTTACCAAACCTTGAAATACATACAGTAAACGCATTATCCGCCTGCGGCGGAAAACGCTGCGGTTTGGTGCCTAGCATCTGATATAAGTCATATACGAAATCTGCTCGTGTCCCGGTTTTTAAAGGTTACCACAACATGAATACAGAGAGGTCACAACAATGCTTTATTCACAGATGAGCAAGGAACAGCTCCAGGCAGAAAAGGCGGAGCTCGAAAAGCAGTACGCAGACTACAAGGCAAAGGGTCTGAAGCTGGATATGTCCAGAGGAAAACCCGCGCCCGAGCAGCTCAATCTTTCACTGGATATGCTGCTGCACTGCCTTGACGGGGACTACAAGTCCAGCAACGGCATCGACTGCCGCAATTACGGCGTGCTCGACGGCATTCCCGAGGCGAAGGCTCTTTTCCAGGAAATGCTCGGCGTTTCCTCTGACGAGGTCATCGTGGGCGGCAACTCCAGCCTCCAGATGATGTACGACACCATTATCCGCGCAATGCAGCTCGGCGTGCTCGGCAGCGAGAAGCCCTGGTGCAAGTACGATCACGTTAAATTCCTCTGCCCCGCCCCCGGATACGACAGACACTTCGCTATCTGCCAGGCTCTCGGCATTGAAATGATCAACGTTGACTACCTTGAAGACGGCCCCGACATGGACGCCGTTGAGAAGCTGGTAGCCGAGGACGAGGAGATAAAGGGAATATGGTGCGTTCCTATGTACTCCAACCCGACAGGAATCACATATTCTGACGAAGTGGTAAGACGCTTCGCAAACCTCAAACCCAAGGCAAAGGACTTCCGCATTTTCTGGGATAACGCATACTGCGTACACCACCTCTCCGATAATCACGACCACCTGCTCAACATCATCGAGGAGTGCAAGAAGGCAGGCAACCCGAACATGGTATTCGAGTTCACCTCTACCTCCAAGATATCCTTCCCGGGCGGCGGCCTTGCAGTAGTTGCGGCAAGCAAGGAGAACATCGACTTTATCAAGAGCCAGATGACCTACCAGACGATCGGCTTCGACAAGCTCAACCAGCTCCGCCATGCGAAGTACTTCAAGAACTTCGAGAGCATAAGCGAGCACATGAAGCACCATGCCGCAATTATCCGTCCGAAGTTCGACGTAGTTCTCTACATGCTCGACAAGGAGATCGAGCCCATCGGAATCGGCAAGTGGAACAAGCCGAACGGCGGCTACTTCATTTCCTTTAACGCGCTCCCCGGCTGCGCAAAGAGGATCGTTTCCCTCGCCAAGGAGGCAGGCGTTGTAATGACCGGCGCCGGCGCTACATTCCCCTACGGTAAGGATCCCAAGGACAGCAATATCCGTATCGCACCGACATTCCCGTCAGTCGATGAGCTCCGTCAGGCTATGGAAGTCTTCTGCGTATGCGTAAAGCTCGCAAGCGTTGAGGCACTGCTGAATAAGTAAGAAACAATAAAATAATCAACGGGTCTGCTTTTTGAGCAGACCCGTTTAGCTTGTCGAAAAAATCGAATTTGCCCGCGAAGCGGGCTTTTGTAATCCGTTTTTTGCTCCGGGTTTCCCGGGGCAAAAAACACTTCTATCCGCACAAGTGTGCGGTTTGTCGGCAACGCCGACAAACCGTGCGCGCAGGGCGGATGTTCGGCGGAAAAGTCACTTTAGTGACTTTTTCGACGGTCTGAACGGGTCTGCTTTTTGAGCAGACCCGTTTTGCTTATGCGTTTATTCCGAATTGACCCAGCCTTCTGTACAGCTCGCCGACCGGAAGCCCCATGACATTGTAATAATCGCCCTCGATACGCTTCACCAGGAGCGCGCCCCTGCCCTGTATGCCGTAGGCTCCCGCCTTGTCCATGGGTTCGCCCGTGGCAGCGTAAGCCTCTATCTCCGATTCGGTCAGCGGGAAGAATTCCACAGTGGTCTCCTCCACGAAGCTGACAGTCTTGTCCGGGGTGATGACCGTGACTCCGGTGAAAACGCCGTGCTTCCTGCCGGAAAGCCTGCGGAGCATTTCCACCGCGTTTTCGCGGCTGTGCGGCTTGCCGAGGATGTCTCCGTCTATCGCGACTACCGTGTCCGCGGCGATTATCGTGTCCGTAACGTCCCCGCCCGGGAATTTCCGCGCGGACACCTCCGCTGCTTTCTGCTGTGAAAGCATCAGCACTGCTTCGTCCGGGGCTATCCCCGCCGGGAGCTTTTCCTCTCCCTGCGCCGGGACTACCTCAAAATCCGGGGTTATAAGCGCCAGGAGCTCCCTGCGGCGCGGCGACTGACTTGCAAGTATCATCACTTCTTGCCCTTTGCCTTGTGCTCGGCGTTGTAGGGGTGCTGTGCGCCGTAAATGTCATTGTAGTTCTTGATGCACTGCTTGATAACCTCTACCGCCTGCTTCTGACCCATTACCTCGTTTACTGCCGTGGACTTGCCCTCAAGCTGCTTGTAAACGGAGAAGAAGTGGCGCATTTCCTCGAACAGGTGGCTGGGGAGCGCTTCTATTCCGCGGTATGCGTTGTAGGTGGGATCCTCGAACGGAATGGCGATGATCTTCTCATCGTTCTTGCCGTTGTCCAGCATGGTGATCACTCCGATAGGATAGCACTGCACCAGCACAAGCGGGTCGATAGGCTCGTTGCAGAGCACCAGTACGTCCAGCGGGTCGCCGTCATCCGCAAGCGTGCGCGGGATAAATCCGTAATTTGCGGGGTAGTGCGTGGAGGTATACAGGATTCGGTCGAGGATTATAAGACCAGTCTGCTTGTCCAGCTCATACTTTTTCTTGCTGCCCTTTTCGATCTCGATAACTGCGATGAAATCGTTCGGGGTTATGCGGTCGGGGTTTATGTCATGCCATATATTCATGTCGGTAGTCTCCTTTTTAAATTTTGGGAACCTCTAAAAACCGGTTTGAAAAGGGAAAATGGGTAGAGTGCGCCGAATGCGATGAAAGCCGACGAAGTAAGGCTGTATGCCTTACGAGGAGGTTTTCTGAAGCAGGCGGTGTGCTATACACATTTTCACTCAAACAAGGTTTTTAGAGGTGACCTTTTGGTAAGTTCATTATACATCTTTTTCAGCGCCATTTCAAGTAGTTTATGAGAGTTTTCCGTCACTGTATCGCGTCTGCGGCATATTATAGTAGTGACCGGAAATGACCCGGGGAAATACGGCGGAGGTGTGCAATGGAAGAATATCTGTTTCTCGGCGGCGACAGGCGAATAATCTATGCGGCGGAACTCATGGCGCAGAGCGGCGCGGTGTGCGCCGAGGGACTGTGCGGGGAGTTCGCGCCGCCGGAGGGCAGATATTCACGGATAGTGCTGCCTCTCCCGTTTTCCCGGGACGGAATGACGATAAACGCGCCGCTTTCCGAAAATCCGCTGCCGCTTTCGCTTATCACGGAATACGCCGCGCCGGGGGCGCTGGTGCTGTCCGGCGGGACTTCCCCGGAGCTTGAGGCGCTCTGCGCGGAAAACGGGCTGAAGCTCGCGGACTATTTTACAGGAGAGGAGCTCACGCTGAAAAACGCCGTACTCACCGCAGAGGGCGCAGTTTCCCTGCTGATAAGCAGTTCCGACACGGCGCTTTTCGGGTCGGCGGCGCTGATCATCGGCTACGGCAGGATAGGCGGATATCTGGCGCGGATGCTGCGGGATATGCGCTGCCGCGTGACCGTGGCGGCAAGGAGCTCCGTCCAGCGCGAAAGGGCTCTGCTGGACGGAATGTGCACGCTCCCCGCTGACCTGTCGGAGCTTGCGGCGGCGGGAGCGGATTTCGTGATAAACACGGCTCCGGCGCAGCTGCTGACGGAAGAATGCTTCGGGAGAATGCGCCCCGGCGCCGTTTACATGGAGCTCGCCTCAAAGCCCGCCGCGCCGGAGAAGCTCTGGGCTGAAAAGGCGGGAGTAAAGCACGTCATGGCTTCCGGGCTGCCGGGGAAATTCTCGGCGAAGACTGCGGGGGAGGCTGTCGCGCAGGCGATAATATCAGCGGCTTCCGTATGACCACGAAAGGAGGATTCCGCCTGAAACACGGCGGTAACTATATATGACAGATATTTCAAAGCTGGCGGGACTGCGTGTGGGCGCTGCTGTGTGCGGCTCGTTCTGCACGTTCTCGCGGGCGTTCAGGGCGCTGGAAGATCTCACGGCTGCGGGCTGCGATGTCACTCCGATAATGTCGGAGTGCGCCTATACCACCGACACGCGCTTCGGCAGGGCTCAGGAGCACGCGGCGCGGCTGTTCGACATCACCGGAAAGACGGTGCTCCACGAAATAACCACCACCGAGCCGATAGGTCCAAAAAAGATGTTCGATGTGCTTCTTGTCGCGCCCTGCACAGGGAATACCCTCGCAAAGCTGGCGGCAGGAATAATAGATACGCCGGTCTGCATGGCTGTAAAGAGCCATCTGCGCAGCCAGCGTCCGGTAGTCATCGCGGTGTCCACGAATGACGCGCTCGCCGGGGCTTCAAAGAACATAGGCATACTGCGGAACTACAAGCACTTCTATTTCGTGCCGCTCCGCCAGGACGACCCGGTAGGAAAGCCGTTCTCAATGGTCGCGGATTTCACGATGATACCGCAGACGATAGAGGCGGCGCTTGACGGCGTGCAGATACAGCCGATGATCGCAGAGAGGAATATATAATAAAAAAGGGAGAGCTCACCGCTCTCCCCTGAGACCGTCGCTTAGACACTTGCGCGGATAGAAGTGTTTTTTGACCCGGCAGAGCTGGGTCAAAAAATGGATTTCAAAAGCCCGCTTCGCGGGCAGAAGGTACTTTTTCGACAGACTGAAGGGAGAGCTCGCCGCTCTCCCTTTTATCATGACAATATCGTGAAAGTGCACAAAAAATATTTTGAAAATTCCAACATACTATTCAAATTTGATAAAAACCACTTTACAAACGATTACATAAGTGCTATAATGAAAACAACGAAAAACGGATCGGACTTCTCAACGCAGAGGAAAGACCCGCGGAAAGGACAGATGATTTATGACACTGAAGAATATGATATCCGATGGCGAGAAGGTTCAGGTTTTTGAGGTTGACGGCAAGGCTGTCAAGGTCTTCAAGGATCCCAATGAACCCAAGAGCGTCGTTCTTTACGAAGCACTCACACACTCCAGGGTTGAGGAGACCGGTTACAGCCGTATCCCCGCACTCGAGGAGGTTACTAAGATAGACGGCAAGTGGGCTATTTCCTACGATTTTATCAAGGGCGATACCCTTTCTGATCTTATGAAGAAGGATCCCAAGAAGGCTGACGAATACCTGGAGCAGATGGTAGATCTCCAGATCGAGATCAACTCCCAGCACTCCCCGAAGATCAGCCGCCTCAAGGATTACCTCAAGCGCTCCATCGAGGGTCTGGACTGCATTGACGACGTAAAGAAGTACGAGCTGCTCACACGTCTCGAATCCATGCCGAAGCATGTTAAGCTCTGCCACGGCGAGTTCACTCCGGACAATATCATCATAAATGAAAACGGAGTTTTCGTAGTTGACTGGCTCAAGGCTAAGCAGGGCAACGCCTCCGCTGATGTAGCCAAGACATATCTGTGGTTCTGCCTGCACCACCACACCGAGTACGCTGAGAAATATCTCAAGCTGTACTGCAAGAAGACAGGCACCGCTGTGAAGTACGTTCAGGACTGGCTCCCCATTGTGGCTGCCGCACAGCTGAAGTTCAAGCGCCCTGAAGAGCGCGAGCTCCTGCTCACCTGGATCGACATCGCAGATTACGATTGACCTTTGACTATTAGTTGTTTTTCTCCTTTTCATAATTAATTATCGGGAATAACTCGAACCCCCGCCGGATTTCGGCGGGGGATCTTTTTATTCAGGAGAACTCAGGCGGAATTACCTGAACTGCTCGAGTATCTGCTCTTTTCTGTGCAGACCTACCAGTATCTCCTTGGTTATGCCGTCCTTTATCACTACCAGCGTGGGAATGCTCTCCACACCGAATGCGGAGGCAAGCTCCGGCTGCTCGTCAACGTTCACCTTGCCCACCTTTATTTCGGTGTGCTCCTCGGCGAGCTCGTCAACTATCGGGGACTGCATCATGCACGGTCCGCACCAGGAAGCCCAGAAATCCAGGAGCACAGGCTTCGTGCTCTCGACCACCTCGGTCTTGAAGTTATCCTTTGTTATGGTCAGTACTGCCATTTTATCTCCTCCATTCAGGTTGATTTTTTTACGCGCGGAATGCTCCGCAGCTATATTATATACCATTTTGCCAGGTTTGTCCAGTGGCAATTTCGTCAAAATGCTGACATCTCCGTTTACACATTTATAATATATATTGTCTGAATTTGCACAGTTTTATGCGCGTCTTTATGTCTTTTTTGTACAAAAGGTACTATTTCATTAAGTTCTTTGTCGGATTTTGAAAAAAGACTTGACTATTTTGGTCGGTTTGTAGTAGAATATAAATGTATAGGATTGAGTATAGGCTCAGTCTAAAAATATGAAACAGGAGATAATTAATTATGCAGAAGACGATCGGCGTACTTACAAGCGGCGGCGACGCACCCGGCATGAATGCCGCAGTCCGCGCTGTCACCAGAGCTGCTATCAAGAAGGGATTCAGGGTCGTTGGTATCCGCCGCGGCTACAACGGTCTGCTCAACAATGATATGGTCGAGCTCACCACAAGAGATGTTGCTGATATAATCCAGAGGGGCGGCACAGAGATATTCACCGCACGCTGCAAGGAATTCAGAGAGTGGGAATACGTTCTCAAGGCTAAGGACATCTGCGAGAGAGACAACTTCGCAGGTATCGTTGTAATCGGCGGCGACGGCTCCTTCAGAGGCGCTGCTGACCTTTCCAAGGCTGGTATTCCCTGCGTTGGTCTGCCCGGAACTATCGACAACGATATCCAGTGCTCCGAGTACACCATCGGCTACGATACAGCAATGAACACCGTTATGGAGCTGGTAGACAAGCTCCGCGACACTTCACACTCCCACGAGAGATGCGCTGTCGTTGAGGTAATGGGCAGAAATGCAGGCCACATCGCGCTGAACACCGGCGTTGCCTGCGGCGCTACCGCTATCCTCGTTCCTGAGATCGAATTCAACATCGAGGACGTTATCAAGAAGATCAGAGACGCACGCGCAAACGGCAAGGAGCAGTTCATCGTCATCGTTGCAGAGGGCGTCGGCCACACAGAGGAGATCTCCAAGAAGATCTTCGAGGAAACTGGCATTGAATCCAGAGCTACTATCCTCGGTCACGTCCAGAGAGGCGGCAGCCCCACGGTACGCGACAGAGTCGTTGCTTCCGAAATGGGCTACTATGCAGTTGAGCTGCTCGAAAAGGGCATCGGCAACCGCGTTGTAGGCATGAAGGACGGCAAGATCTACGATGTGGATATCCAGGAAGCCCTCAGTATGAAGAAGCCGTTTGACAAGCGTCTCTACGACATCGCAAACGACATCAGCTTCTAAAAGGCACAGTGCCTTATTCCCCGCCGGAGCGCGGATATAACTATAATACTACAACACAGAGTAGAAGAACGTGCGTTAAGTGCTGCGCGGACGGAGAGTTGCCGTGCGGACGAAAGGCTGACGCCTGCGGTACGTTCTTCGCATCTCGCTGTACATAAATTGAATATGAAGCCATGAGGCTTTATTCTGTTTGTATATGGCGAAGTTACGGAGGATAAAGTCATGGCTTTTTTTCTTAACTTCAAAAAATCTGCACAGGAGCTGAAAAGCATTCGGTGCCTGGTGGTTACGGCAGTGCTCATCGCGCTTGCGTGCGTACTTAAAATGCTCACTATCCAGCCGCTGCCTACGCTTAAAATCGGCTTCTCGTTTATCGCGATAGCTTCGATAGGGATGCTCTACGGTCCCACGGTGGCGGGGCTTTCCTGCGTTGCAACGGACGTCATCGGTTATCTCATATCCAACCAGCAGCAGGGATTTTCTCCGCTGTTCACGCTGGTGGAGGTAACAGGCGGCGTGATATATGGCATTTTTCTGTATGGCTTTGACCCGGTAAAGCCCGACCTGACATCAGCCAGGGGCTTCTGGAATGGCATACGGTCCAATGTTCCGTCCGTGCTGCGCATTGTCGGCGCTAAATTCACGATAAATCTTGTGTGCAACGTATTTATGAATACGCTGTTTATGATGATAATGGGCTACGGCATAGTCCCGGAGACATTCTGGGTAAAGATAGGCACCCGCATAATCAAGAATGCCACTATGCTGCCCATTGAGGTATTCATTCTCCTGCTGGCGCTGTTCCCGATAAAGGCAGCGTACACGGCGGTGTTCAGGAACCACAAACAGCACGTCTGACAGAGCCTGCGGCTCAGAAAGGTGTATTGATATGACAAAGCTCGGATTCATCGGCGTCGGCAACATGGGCGGCGCTATCCTCAAAGGAATCGGCGGAAAGCTCGGAAATACGGCGGTTTTCGCATTCGACGCAAACAAGGACAAGCTCGCAGACCTCACTCTGCTCGGAGCAACCGCAGCCAGCAGCGCCAGGGAGATCGCTGAAAAGTGCGACTATATCCTGCTTGCCGTAAAGCCCCAGCACCTCGGCGAGGTCCTCGCGGAAATAAAGGACAGCGTAAAGCCGGAGACCGTATTCATCTCAATATGCGCGGGAATTTCCGCCGAATATATCCGCGAGCGCACTATCCCTAATGCAAAGGTAGTCCTCGTTATGCCAAACACTCCCATGATGCTGGGCTTCGGAGCCTCCGCAATGTCCCACGACGACAAGGTGAGCGAGGAGGAATTCGCGTTTGCCCGCAAGATAATCGGAAGCTGCGGTATCACAGAGGTAGTCCCCACCGACAAGATGAAGGAAGTCATCGCAATCAACGGAAGCTCCCCGGCGTTCATATACCTGTACGCAAAGGGATTCGTTGACTACGCTGATTCCGTGGGCATAGACAAGGAAGCGGCGCTCCGCCTGTTCGCACAGAGCCTCATCGGCTCCGCAAAGATGCTCACCGAGTCCGGAATGACCGTTGACGAGCTGATAAAGCAGGTATCCTCCCCCGGAGGAACCACCCTTGCAGGACTTGACAAGCTGTACGAGGGCGACCTCACCGGCGATGTCCGGAGAGCCTGCGAAGCCTGCACCAAGCGCGCTTACGAGCTGGGGAACTAAGGCAGGGACAAATTTTTCAGGGCGGTGTCTTTCATCGCCCTGTTATTTTAAGGAGAACCAATGATACGAGTAGCTCAGATATTAGGCAAGATGAACGGCGGCGGTGCTGAACAGGTCGTCATGAACTACTACAAGGCGTCTGACCGCGAAAAGGTACAGTTCGACTTCTATCTTTTCAAGGGCTCGAAGTACGTCCCCGTGGAGGAAATAAAGGCGATGGGCGGCAGGCTGTTCGTTCTCCCGACATTCAGGCACCCGCTGAAATACCTGAAGACCCTGCGCAGGCTGCTCACAGAAAACAAGTACGAGATAATGCACTGCCACCTGAGTACTCTGTCGTTCCTGCCACTGCTTGCCGGAAAGCAGGCGGGAGTCAGGGTGCGGATACTGCACAACCACAGCACCTCCGGCGGAGCGCGGGAATGGCACCGCAATATTGCAAAGTTCCTGCTGAAGCCGCTTGCGCGCATGTTCGCCACCGATTATTTCGCCTGCTCCGAGCATGCGGCACGCTGGATGTACGGTCATGTGCCCGTGTGTTCCATGGACGAAAAAGCCCCGAAGAACGCCGCGATGATCATGCGCAACGCAATAGATACTGAGCAGTTCCGGTTCAGCGATAAAAAGCGCACCCAGACCCGGAAAGCGCTTGGCGTAAAACCCGGCACCCTGCTTTTCGGCAATGTCGGAAGATTCTGCCCGCAGAAAAATCAGCATTTCCTGATAGACGTGTTTACGGAGATCGCAAAGCAGCACAAAAATTCCGCTCTCGTCATGGCGGGCGTGGGAAAGGATATGGAAGTCATAAAAGCCCGCGTAATCGCCGCAGGGCTTTCGGACCGGGTGATATTCGCAGGTCAGCGCTCTGATATAGACGCGCTGTACTGCGCAATGGACTGCTTCATTCTGCCGTCTAACTACGAGGGTCTTGGAATGGCGGGAATAGAAGCCCAGTGCTCCGGACTGCACTGCCTGTTCTCGGACCGCGTTCCCCCGGAGGTCAGGATCACGCCGAACGCTCAGTTCCTGTCGCTTAAAACCCCGCCGCACGACTGGGCTTTCGCCGCAATAAACCTCGCCGGACTGAAGCGCCGCGACCTTTCCTCAGAAACCGCCGCCGCAGGCTACGATATAACCGCGGAAGCCGCAAAGCTCGCGGAATTTTACCTGCGGAAAGCATCATTGTAAACCGAAACCTCTTGACAAGTTTACATGGATGTGCTATAATGTACAAGGCTCATTTGTAAACTAAAAGACAGGAGAAGGTAAACAATGAAAGAAATTATCGACCAGAACGGCGCAGGCGCTGTAAAGCAGAACAAGCTGCTGACCGTAAGGAACATGGCGTTCATCGCGGTGATGGCGGCGCTGATATGCGTTGCAGCACCGTTCTCAGTTCCCATGCCCGGACTTGTTCCGATATCCCTGGCGACATTCGTTATCTACATCACAGGAGGTATACTCGGCTGGAAGAAGGGCACGCTTGCAGTGCTGATATATGTGCTCCTCGGTGCAGTCGGACTTCCGGTGTTCTCAGGCGGTGCGGGCGGATTCGCAAAGCTGTTCGGAGTTACCGGCGGCTACATCGTTGGCTATATCCCCTGCGTACTTATCGGCGGACTGTTCGTTGACCTGTTCTACAAGAAGGCGAAGTCCAGGAATCCGTTCATTAACGGCGCATGGTCTATCCCGGTCGGCATGATCGCCGGAACGATCGTCCTCTACGCCCTCGGAACCTTATGGTTCGTTATCGCACGCGGCGTTACGCTTGAGGTCGCTCTTGCTTCCTGCGTTGTTCCGTTCCTCATCGGCGACGCGATAAAGATCGTCTGCGCGACTATCGTAACGGTTATCCTCCGCGACAGACTCGGAAAGATAATGGCCGGAAACTAATATAACACAAATGGATTATAAAAGCCCGCTTCGCTGGCAAAAGGTACTTTTTCAACAGACTAAAATCCCCCGTTCCTGCCGGAACGGGGGATTCTTTTATCCTATCTTGAAGTACTCCCAGTTCTTTATCTGCTGGGGGATATCCTTGGTGCCGAAGCTGAACTCCGGAAGCTTGCTGTGTGTGATGTAGGTATCGCTGCCGAATACCTCGATAAGGCGCTCCTTGGTAACGCCCTTCTCCTCGTTGGGATATGGGGTTCCGTTGAGGTCTACCTTCGCCTTGCCTGCCACGTCTGTCTGGTAGATGAAGTCGCCGTTCCAGATCATGTAGTACAGCCACATTGCACCGGTATCGACCATTCCCTGCGGGTCGGGGATATTGCCGCACTCGGAGAGTGTGAGCATCTTTCCGGTGGATTCAGCGTCCATTCCGGCGAGCTCTGCGCACTTCTTGTCGTAGCCCTGGAGCTCGTGGTATGCGCTGTAATAGTACTCCGTGAGAGAATCAGCGGAAAGGTCAGTGCCGGAATAATACTTGTCTATGCCCTCGATATCAAAGGAATTCGGGCTTACAACGCAGTGGTTGCTCTGACCGTTCCACAGCCAGATGATGTTGGACAGCTTGTGGTAGTTCTCCATACGGTCGTAGATCATGTACCACAGCTTCTGGAACACCTCGTTCTTTACGGTGTCCTTGCCCTGAACTCCCCACCAGAACCATGAACCGCTTGCCTCGTGCAGCGGACGGAACAGCACGGTCACGCCCTCGCTCTCCAGTCTCTGGAGCTTTGTCGCGATAAGGTCGATGTCGTGGATAACTCTTTCGTACTCCTTGGTGCCGGGAGTTACCGCATTTATCTGGCTGAAATTCGTGATCTCCTCGGTGTAGAATGCGTAGCCGCCGTCAGGATTGTCGATATCCTTGGGAACGTTCCAGTGCCATGTAAAGGTGCACAGTCCGCCGGATTCGTGCGCCCACTCTATCGCCTCGTCTATCATGTCATCGCTCTGGTAGCTTCCTGTGCAGAAGATGAAATCGTAGCCCTTCATCGCTGTAAGGTCGCCGGTCGCGTTGTAGAATACGAGGTCCTCGTAGCACTCGCTTCCCATCATCTGCTGGCAGGTGAGTATCTGCTTGCCGTAAACGCTTCTGAGGTAGTTCCATACCTCCATGGTCTTTTCGTTGTTCTGCGCATTCTCGGAAACCGGCTTGGACGGGTCTACCTCCTTTGCCTCAAAGGAAGCCTTGAGCGCGTCAAAGTCCGTCTGGTATGCGAGCGCGGTATCCATGTCGATGTCGCCGTCCGCATTGAGCTTCACGGGGTTGGAGAGCACCGGCTTTTCGCCGCTGTCGGGCTCCTGAGCCTCCGCCGTGGAAGCCGCCTGTGCCGTGCCGCTCTGCGCGGGGGTCTCAGCCTCAGAGCCTGACGTGCTCTCAGGGGCGGAGCTGCTTGTGCTGGAATTGTTGCAGGCGGTCAGCGTGAGCGCCATTGCCGCTGCAAGCATTATTGAAAGAAACTTCTTCATTTTGTATCCTTATCTGAACAATGTACATTTACCGCTTTTCCTGTAATAGTCTATGCGCTGCTGGATCACCCCGCGGGTGGTGCGGTAATACTCCGCGAGGCAGTCAATGCAGAAAAATTCAGTGTCGTTCCGCGATACCAGCTTCTGATGTATCGCGATGTCGTCGGAGCCGAGCTTCGCACCGCATTTCTTGCAGGTGGAATAGTTGCCCATTCAGACCTTTACCACCTTTGCGCGGAGCACCATGCAGCCGTGGGGCTCAACAGTAGTGCAGAAGCGCTCTGTAAAGGTGCCGAGCTCCTCGTGCTTCCAGCAGTCGTAAACGGAAAGTCCCCTGCCGGACGCTGTGGTGAGACCGATATCCCAGAACTGGAGGCTCATCTCGCCCGCACGGTCGCCGAAGTTGAACATGCCGATAGCGTAATCGCCGTTGGAAAGCGGCTTGACCAGGGAGAACACGTTGTCCGGGTTGTTCCACTGCTTTATGCAGTACGGACCACGGCACTCGATATCCTGATTGATAGCGATAACGTCCTTGTTGGTGAGTATCTCCTTGGTTGCTGGGGTCATGTGACGGATATCGCAGCCTATCATCAGCGGGGAGTTCATGATAGCCCACAGGCTGAAATGCGTGCGGTACTCCTCGTCGGTGCAGCCGCCGAGCTTCGGGGCTGTCTCGCCGCTGTCAGCGATAACGTTTACGCCGGCTTCAGTGGAGTTTATCCACTCGTTGTTGCTGCCGCCGTGCATTCCTACAACCAGCATATCAATGTCGTTGTGGCAGAAGTTTCCGCCGTAGCACTCGTTTCCTATCTGGGAGAGCGCAAGGCGCTTTATGGACTCCCAGTTGTCCTGGATATCGCCGGTGGAACGGAAAAGGTGCGCGCCGGATTCCCTTATCCACTTGTAAACGTCATCGTTGCCCCAGTTGCACGCGGAGAACATGATGTCCCTGCCGCAGTTGCGAAGCGCGGTGCTCATTCTCTTGTAGAGTATCTCGCCGGGAATGTGGTCGGGCTTGTAGCAGTAGTCGTACTTCAGGTAGTCAACGCCCCACTCGGCGAAGGTCTCTGCGTCATCGAACTCATGCTCGAAGCTGCCGGGATGTCCGCCGCAGGTGTGCGTTCCTGCGCAGGAATACATACCGAACTTCAGACCCTTGCTGTGAACGTAGTCAGCTACCGGCTTGATTCCGTCCGGAAACTTCCAGTGGTCGGGCACGAGCCTGCCGTTCTTGTCGCGCTGCTTCTCGCTCCAGCAGTCGTCGATGACTATGTACTCATAGCCTGCGTCCTTGAGCTCGGACGCCATTGCGTCAGCCGCCTCTTTGATGAGCTTGTCGTTGATCTCCCAGGTAAAGGTGTTCCAGGAATTCCACCCCATAGGCGGGGTCAGCCCTAAAAATTTGTTTTCCATGTTCGGGTTCTCCTTAAAGTAAGTTAAGTCAGTTATAAATTCCGCCTGAATTACCTAAAAATCTTAACTAATCCAGAGTTATTTCACTGTCATTATAGCATAACCGACGAAAAATTTCAACAGGAAATGCAGAAATTATATATAAAAATCTGCATTGACATACGTTCATTTATATGTTATAATTAGCTTCCATCAAAAATTAAGGAGGTAATTTATGGACTGCACATTCATAACGCCGGAGGGCAAATTCAACCTGCGGGTAGGAGCCGTGATAACGGACGGCGCACGCGTACTAGTTGGCAAGGAAAGCCGCGCCGACTTCTACACGGTAATCGGCGGCCGCGTAAAGTTCGGTGAAACCGCCGAGGCCGCCGTGCTGCGCGAAATTCGCGAGGAGCTTGGAGTTTCCGCCGAGATAGACCGGCTGTACTCTATCAACGAAAAATTCTTCACGCTGGACGGAATACGCTATCACGAGCTGGAATTCCTGTTCCTGATAAAGCACTTTGATATATCCGCGATAAATTATGACGCTATCCATTGCGACGGCGCGGACATACGGCTCGTGTGGCTTGATACCTCCCGAAAACCTGATATGCCGGTTTTCCCGAAGAATCTTTTCGAAGCCGTACTGAACCCCTCCCCGGAAATAAAATTTACAGTTGAGGACGATCAGGCTCTTTCCCGCTGAATTTGTAACCTACTCCGCGCACCGTGACAATATTCCCGGAATAGCGCCCGAGCGCCTTTTTCAGCTGGCTTACGTGGACGTTCACCGTTTTGTCCGCGCAGATACTGTCGCTGCAAAGCTGCCGGGAAAGCTCCTCCCGGGTGAAAACGCGGTCGGGGCTGCTGATGAACAGATACAGCAGCGCGACCTGCCTCGGCGCGATATCCACAGGCTCGCCGTCAAGCGTTGCGCGGTAGGTCGTGATATCCGCGGTGAGCCCGCCGAAGCTCACCGGAGGGCGGTTCGCAAACGGAGAGGTCAGCAGGGTCTTTGTCTGCGCCGCCCTGACGCGGGCGGTGAGCTCCGCCATATCGAGCGGACGGCTAACAGCGTCAGCCGCGCCCATTTCAAAGGCGGTCAGCCTGCCAATGATGTCGTTTTCGGAGGTCAAAACTATCGCCGGGACTCCGGCGGCATTTATCCTTGCCAGCACGGAGCTCAGCGCCTCGCCTGCTGTTTCTATGTCCAGAAGTACCAGGTGAACCGTGGACAGATGCTGCTCAGTCAGGTGCTCCACATCGCGCAGGGTGAACACCTCAAAGCCGGAAGCCGAAAGGTAGCCGCTTATCAGCGTATTCATGCTGTCAAAGCGGTCTATCAGCAGTATTTTTCCCCTGAACATAGCCTCTCCTTTCAAATTTCAAAAAGCTCCGGGAATAAATCCCGGAGCTTTATTATTGTGCCGTTGATCCTGAAATCAGCCGAGAACTACCTCAACAGTGTGCTCGCCGCCGTCCATTACAGGGATAACATTGCCGTCAACGGGCTTGCCGTCAACTGTCATGCTCTTAACGCCCTTGCAGACGTGGTTCGGGTTCTTTACTGTGATGTCGTAGGTAGCGCCGCGGAACTGACGTGTAGCCTTCATGCCGTCCCACTCGTGAGGAATGGAGGGGTCAATCTTCAGACCATCGAAGTCTGCCGCAATACCAAGGATGTACTGGGAGATAGCCACCATGTTCCATGCAGCTGTACCGGTCAGCCAGCTGTTCTTGCCCTGACCGAAGTTGTCGCCCTGCTTGCCGATATCAGCGCCTGCGTCCTTGCCGCCGATCATCTGACCGTAAACGTAAGGCTCGGTCTTGTGGATATCGGAGGTCTCCTCGGTGAATGCCGGAGCGATCTCAGAGTAGTACTTGAACGCCTGATCGCCCTCGCCTGCATACGCGGCAGCGCAGATGATCCATGCATTATTGTGTGTGAAGATACCAGCGTTCTCCTTGTATCCGCCCGGATATGTGGAGATCTCGCCGTACTGGATATAGTACTTGGTGAATGCAGGATTATTGAGCACCAGACCATACTGGGTGTTCAGTCTCTCGTCAATAGCCTTGAGGGTCTTCTTGGAAGCCTCAGCGTCGATATCGGACATGATAGCGAATCCCTGCGGCTCGATGAAGATCTGACCTTCCTCGCACTCCTTGGAGCCCATCTTCTTGCCCTCTGCGTCATACGCTCTGAGGAACCAGTCGCCGTCCCATGCGGAATCCATCATAGCCTTCTTCATCTTGTCGATCTCAGCCTGAGCCTTTGCAGCCTCGTCGCTCCTGCCGAGGTGATTGAGTATCTGAACGTAGTTCGGACCTGCGTAGGTGAACAGAGCGCCGACAAACGCGGACTCAGCAACCTTGGAATAGCCGCCCTCTGCCTTGAACTTCGGGTTGGTGTAGGTCTGGAAGGACTCACCGGGAGTATCGGAGTAGCAGGAGAGGTTGATGCAGTCGTTCCAGTCTGCGCGCATTGCGAGCGGCAGGCCGTGCGGACCGAGGTTGTTCACGATGTGGTAGAAGGAAACCTTCAGGTGGTCGAGCATGGGCTGTGCAACGGACATATCGTTGTCATAGGGAACCATCTCGTCGAGAATGCTCCAGTCGCCTGTTTCCTTGATGTATGCGGAAACGGAGAGAATGAGCCACAGCGGGTCATCGGAGAAGTCGCCGCCGATATCCGCGTTGCCCTTCTTGGTAAGGGGCTGGTACTGGTGATAGCAGCCGCCGTCCGGGAACTGTGTGGAAGCAATGTCGATGATCCTCTCTCTTGCCCTGTCGGGGATCTGGTGAACGAAGCCGAGGACATCCTGGTTGGAATCACGGAAGCCCATGCCGCGTCCGATACCGCTCTCGAAGTAGGAAGCGGAACGTGAAAGGTTGAATGTAACCATGCACTGATACTGGTTCCAGATGTTGACCATGCGGTTTACCTTATCGTCAGGCGTGTCAACATTGAGGATACCGAGCAGCTTGTCCCATGTCTCCCTCAGCTCAGCAAGTCCTGCGGCAACCTTCTCGGGAGTGTTGTACTTCTCGATCATTGCGTTGCTCTTTACCTTGTTGATCGTCTTGCCGTCAGCCTCGAACTTCTCAGCAGCGGGCATCTCAACATAGCCGAGGATGAATACGAGGGTCTTGCTTTCGCCTGCTGCAAGGGTGATCTCCTTGTAGTGGGAAGCGATAGGAGACCAGCCGTCAGCAAAGGAGTTGGTTGCCTTGCCGTCCAGCACAGCCTGCGGATTGTGGAATCCGTTGTACAGACCGATGAATGCGTCACGGTCGGTATCATAGCCATCGATAGTATCGTTTACGGTGTAGAATGCGAAGTGGTCGCGTCTGTCGCGGTACTCGGTCTTGTGGTAGATAGTGGAGCCGACTACCTCAACACGGCCGGTGGAGAAGTTTCTCTGGAAGTTGGTGCAGTCGTCCTGGGCGTCCCAGAGGCACCACTCTGCAAAGGACCACAGCTTGAAGGTCTTTGCGGAGCCGCTCTCGTTTGTGAGAACAAGCTGCTGAACCTCGCCGTCGTAGTTCTGCGGAACGAAGAAGGTAGCCTCAGCCTTGAGTCCGTTCTTCTTGCCGGTGATTATGGTATAGCCCATGCCGTGGCGGCACTCGTAGCTGTCGAGCTCTGTCTTTACAGGGGACCAGCCGGGGTTCCAGATTGTGTCGCCATCCTTTATGTAGAAATATCTGCCGCCCATGTCGATCGGGACATTGTTATAGCGGTAACGTGTGATACGGCGCAGACGCGCGTCCTTGTAGAAGCTGTATCCGCCTGCGGTATTTGATATCAGAGAAAAGAAGCCCTGTGTTCCGAGGTAGTTTATCCACGGATACGGGGTGCGCGGAGAGGTTATCACATACTCGCGGTTTTTGTCGTCAAAATGACCGAATTTCATTAAAGACCGTCCTTCCTTGTGCGCTCAGAAGAGCTGAGGGAGCTGCTCCCTCACATGATGTATTCCGGCGTACTTCCCGCTGAACGGAAAGTATAGAGCCGCTCGTTATTAGTATACAATATTACCGGAAGAATTACAAGGGCTGAAAACGATAACATATTTTTTTGTTTGGGAATTTTACTTTAAAAACAAGAATCAGGCACAAAAACTGGTTAATTTGAACAAAAGGAGGGTGTGACCCTCCTTTTGGCTTATTCTATCCCTAAGTCCTCCAGAAGCCTGCTGACCTCAGACAGCCCGCGCAGGCGTATTCCCTCGCGCAGGAGCTCCATATCCGCGGGGTTGAGCGCTTCCGCCGGGAGCGAGTACACCGCCAGCGGCTCGTCGCTGCCGTCCTTAAAGAGCGCCGCTCCGCCGTTGTATTCCCTGACGACATAGCAGGAAAGCTCCGCGGCTGTCTGCTCCGCCGCATTCAGGACGTTTCCCGCCGCCGAAGCCACATAAGCCGCGCCCCCGCCCAGCAGGGTCAGCGCCATAAGCCCGCCGGTAAGTCTGCCATAAAACGACATATCGTACCTCCTTGCATCCTTTTCTGGAGGTATTATGCCGCACTGCCAGGCTTTTTATCCGCTTTTTTCAGGAAATTTCCGCGCTTTGTAAAAAAGTTTCCCTCAGTACTTGTATTTTCGGCGAAAAAATGATACAATAGTTAATGTATAAGCAGGAGGCGAGCCATGAACAAGAATATAGAATATCTGCGCGACAAGGCGAACCGTCTTTCGCTCAGTCCCGGCGTGTACCTGATGAAGGACAGCACCGGAAAGATAATCTATGTCGGCAAGGCAAAGGCGCTGAAAAACCGCGTTACCTCCTACTTCCGGCACGATTCCAACCACAACGCGAAAACGCTGAAGCTCATTGACAACATCGCGGATTTTGACTTCATCGTCTGCCCCAGCGAGCTTGACGCACTCGTGCTGGAATGCAGCCTGATAAAGCTCCACAAGCCGAAATACAATATTCTGCTCAAGGACGACAAGGGCTACAACTACATCAAGATATCAAAGGGCGCGTATCCCCGTATCTCCTACGCCCTGAATACCAGCGACCCCAACGCGGATTATATCGGTCCGTTCACCAGCGGGTTCACCGTGAAGCAGGCAGTCGAGGAGGCAAACACCATATTCATGCTGCCCACCTGCAACCGCCGGTTCCCTATGGATATAGGCAAGGAGCGTCCCTGCCTGAACATGCACATCAAGAAGTGCATGGGCGTGTGCCGCGGAAAGATCTCCTCCGAGGAATACCGCAAGATAATTGACGAGGCGCTGGAGTACCTTAAAACCGGCAGCCAGAAGTCAGTCGAGCAGCTCACCGAGGAAATGAACGAGGCGGCGGAAAATCTCGAATTCGAGAAAGCCGCGAAGCTCCGCGACCGCATTCAGGCGATAGCGCGGCTGAAAAACTCGCAGAAGATATTCGACTACAAGACCGAGGACTACGATATAGTGGCGCTCGCGCAGAGCGTCAGCCTTGCCAGCGTTGCGGTAGTGAAATACCGCGGCGGCAGGCTAATCGACAAGGAGAATTTCTTTATCGGCGACGAGTACGACCCCGGCGCAATGCGGCGGGATTTCCTGCTCAGCTACTATCCCGACCGGGAGGATATCCCGAAGGAAATATACATCGACGAGGAATTCGAGGACATGGAGCTTGTGACCCAGCTCCTGCGGGAAAAGGCGGGGCACGCCCTGAAATTCGTCGTTCCCCAGCGCGGAAACGGTCTCTCGCAGATAGTCCTCGCAAAGAACAACGCCAGCGAGTACCTCGCGCTGCGCGTGGGCAGGACTGCAAAGGAGATAAACTCGCTTGAGGATCTCCGCGACCTGCTTCACCTGGACAAGATACCGCTCATAATCGAGAGCTACGATATGTCCAACTTCGGAGAGACCGGGCGCGTAGGCGGCATGATAGTCTACCGCAACGGACGTCCGTTCAAGCCGGGCTACCGGCGCTTCAACATCAAGGACGTTGTAGGAATTAACGACTACGCGAGCATGCAGGAGGTTCTCCGCCGCAGAATGCAGCGCTACCTTGACGGAGACGAGGGATTCTCCCCGCTGCCGGACCTGATACTCCTTGACGGCGGAGAGGGTCATGTGGCGGCTGTGGCTCAGGTGTTCGATGAAATGGGGATAAACGTCCCGCTGTTCGGACTTGTCAAAGACAGCAAGCACCGCACCCGCGCGATAGCGAAGGAGGGCGGCGAGATACAGATAAGCGCCAACAAGCCGCTTTTCAAGCTGCTGACGAATATCCAGGACGAGGTGCACCGCTACTCTATCACGTTCCAACGGGTAAAGCACAAGCAGAAGACCTATGAGCTGGAGCTCACGGAAGTCCCGGGAATAGGCACGGCAAAGGCGCAGGCGCTGATGAAAGCGTTCAAGACAAAGCAGGAAATGAAGAACGCCTCCCCGGAGGAACTCCGGACGGCGGCTAAGATAAGCATAGAAAAGGCGCAGGAGCTCTACGACTTCATTCAGGAGAGATTCTGAGCCCTGTTACAGGAGTTTTTATGAGAGTAATCACCGGAACAGCGCGCGGAAGAAAGCTGGTCACAGTAGAGGGCACGGAGGTAGTCCGCCCTACGACTGACGGCGTTAAGGAAGCAATTTTCAGCGCGATCCAATTTGAAATAGAGGGCAGGACGGTGCTCGACCTGTTCGCAGGGAGCGGTCAGCTCGGCATCGAGGCGCTCAGCCGCGGCGCAAAGGAAGCGTATTTCGTTGACAGCGCGGCGGTATCCATTAAGGCGGTGCGCGACAACCTGAAGTCCACCGGGCTGGAGGAAAACGCGCGGGTAGTCAATATGCCGTTCTCCGCGTTCCTGAAAAGCACCCGCGCAGTGTTCGACATCGCGCTTCTTGACCCGCCGTATAACTACAAGATAATACAGAAAGCGCTCCCGAATCTCGTGGAGAAAATGTCCGAAAACGGCGTGATAATCTGCGAGCACGAAAAGGAATGCGTACTCCCGCGGGAGATAGGCAGATTCCAGATAGCAAAGCAGCTCAGGCACTCGCGCACCTCAGTCACGATCTACCGCCCGAAGCCCGAAGAGGAGGAGCCCGAGGAATGAAAACAGCCATTTATCCGGGCAGTTTTGACCCGGTGACAAACGGTCATCTTGACATAATCCAGCGCGCCTCGAAGATGTTCGACAAGCTGGTGGTCGTTGTACTTATAAACCCGCTGAAAACATACAGCTTCAGCATGAAGGAGCGCTGCGAGTTCCTCAAGGAAGTAACAAAGGATATCCCGAACGTCGAGGTGGCAAGCTTCGAGGGACTTCTCGCGGACTACTTCAATCAGCGGCAGGACGTGGACGTTATCGTAAAGGGGCTCCGCGCTACATCAGACTTCGAGTATGAGTTCCAGATGGCGCACACCAACAAGGATCTCAACCCGCGCGCCGAAACGGTGTTCATACCGGCGAGCCTGAAAACCACGTTCGTTTCATCAAGCATGGTGAAGCAGGTGGCGATGTTCTCAGGCGACCTCAGCAAATACGTTCCCGCCTGCATACACGAAAAGATACGCACCCGGCTGACGCAGGACTTCGACGCAGCAAAGGAGCTTGCGAAAAAGAAATATCAGAAATGATCGGATCATAATTTCAGAAAGGAATTTTATATCATGGAGTACAGTCTGTTAGATCTTATTTCAATGCTTGACGATATCGTGAGGAAAGCGGCTCCTGTTCCGCTGAGCAAAAAGAGCCTTGTTGACGCTTCCCAGATAGACGAGATAGCGACGGAAATGCGCCTTGTACTGCCCCGCGAGATTCAGCAGGCGCAGAATATCGTTGCCGACAAGAACCGCATAATCAGCGAGGCAAAGAAGGAAGCCGAAAAGATAATCAGCACCGCTGAAAAACAGCGCGAGGAGCTCATAAACTCCAACGTTATCCTCCAGGAAGCGCGCCGCCGCGCTACCGAGGAAATAAACAACGCCCAGCAGCGCTCCAATGTCATCCGCAATTACACGCAGGATTTCACCGACAAGATGCTCTCCCGCGTTGAGGAGCTCATGGTCAAGGACGTGAACGAAATACGCATCGCGAGAAAGACCCTCACGAGCGGAAACCAGCTCCAGCAGCCCGGACATCCGCAGCAGCAGGCTCAGGCGGCTCCCCAGCAGCAGGCACAGCCTCAGCAGAAAAAGTAACCCGGGAAAACGGTGAAACGCTGAATATAACCAAACTCCCTGACAGCGATTATCAGGGAGTTTTTTATCATGTTCTGTAAATTGCCACTCCCCTGCATATACGGTTTGTTCCATAGAAAAATCCCCCGGGATTACGCCCCCGGGGGAAATTTTATCAGTTATACATGTTTTTCTGCATAACGTTGGTGTATACCTTCGTCATATCAGGCTCGATTCCCTTTACCCTGAACAGCTCGGAAACCGTCACGAACTTATATCCCTGCTTTTTCAGCTCGGGGATTATCGTGTCGAGCGCCTCAACGGTCTTGGAATTTCCCTGCGCGTCATGCAGGAGGATTATATCGCCGTCCTTTGCCTGACGGAGTATCATTCTCGCGCGCATCTCAGCGGTGACCCTGTCCTCCCAGTCGTTCGCACCGATACCCGCAATAAACGGCATATCTATGCTGTCGAACATGGTATCGTTCACGGAAATGTACGGCGGACGGAAAAACTTGCTGTGCTCGCCGGTTATCTCAAATATCTTGTCCTCGGTGGTCTGTATCTCGGACTTTATCTGCTCCTCCGTGAACTCAGTCATGTTGCTGTGAGTCTGGCTGTGGTCGTTTATCTCGCAGCCCATGTCGTAGGCGCGCTTAACGGCCTTGGCGCTCTCATCGTTGATGTTGTTCCCTATCAGGAAGAAGGACGCGATTATTTCGTGCTTCTCCAGCATATCAAGGACTTCATTCGTGGTGGTCGTGTTGGGACCGTCATCGAAAGTCAGCGCGATGTACTTGACCTCTTCGCTCATGTCTGATTCCTCCGTTCTGCCTCCGGAAGGCTTCGTGCCCTCAGCGGAGCCGGGCTGCCCGGTTTCGGCTGACTGGTGCTCCTCAACGGAGGACACCGCCTGCGAAACCACCTCGGACACCTCCGGAACATTCCTGCCTGCGCAGCCGGCAAGTATGCCGACCGCCGCAATCATGGCTATGATACTTTTCATGGCTCTCCTCATTCAGGCGCTTACTTTACAACGATGTTGACGAGCTTGTTCGGAACTGCGATCTTCTTGACGATCGTCTTTCCGTCCGTGAAGGACTTTACCTCCGGCAGATCGAGTGCGAGCTTTTCAAGCTCCTCCTTAGCGCAGTCAACAGGGGCGCTGAAGCGCGCCTTTACCTTACCGTTTATCTGAACGACTATCTCAACGCTGTCCTCAACGCAGAGCTTCTCATCGTACTCTACCCACTTCTGCTCGTTGAGCACGCCCTCGTAGCCCATAACCTGATACAGCTCCTCGGTGATGTGCGGAGCGAACGGATTGAGGAGTATCAGCAGGGTCCTGTAATCTGCACGGGTCAGGGAGCCTGCCGCGTCTATCTCGTTGAGAAGTCCCATCATAGTTGCAATGGCGGTGTTGAACTTCAGGGTCTCGATGTCCTCGCTGACCTTCTTTATGGTCTTGTGCATGGAAGCGCGGAGCTTGTCGCTGTACTCGTCGCCGGGAACTACCTTTTCCTGAAGAGCCCATACTCTGTCGAGGAAGCGCTTGCAGCCCTTTATGCCGTTTTCCTGCCACGGAGCAGCCTTTTCGAAGTCGCCGACGAACATCTCGTACAGGCGGAGAGTGTCAGCGCCGTACTCCCTGACTACATCGTCAGGATTTACAACGTTGCCCTTGGACTTTGACATCTTTGTGAACTCGCCGGGGCGCTCGGGGTCCTTGCCGAGGATCATTCCGTGAGAGGTGCGCTTCATGTACGGCTCCTTGCAGGGAACTATGCCCTGGTCGTACAGGAACTTATGCCAGAAGCGGCTGTACAGCAGGTGGAGCGTTGTGTGCTCCATACCGCCGTTGTACCAGTCGACCGGCATCCAGTACTTGAGCGCTTCCTTGGAGGCAAGCTCCTTGTCGTTGTGCGGGTCGCAGTAACGCAGGAAATACCAGCTTGAGCCAGCCCACTGGGGCATGGTGTCGGTCTCGCGCTTTGCAGGGCCTCCGCAGCAGGGGCAGGTCGTGTTGATGAAGCTCTCCAGTGTGGACAGCGGGCTTTCGCCGGTGTCTGTCGGCATATAGCTCTCAACGTCCGGGAGCTTCAGCGGGAGCTCGCTCTCAGGGAGCGCTACCCAGCCGCACTTCTCGCAGTTAACGACAGGGATAGGCTCGCCCCAGTATCTCTGGCGGGAGAATACCCAGTCGCGGAGCTTGTAGTTGACTTTCTCACGACCCTTGCCGTTTGCGGTCAGCCACTCCTTCATCTTTACCTTTGCTTCCTCAACGGACAGCCCGTCCAGGAACCCGGAGTTGACCATAACGCCGGTAGCGCAGTCGGTGAACGCAGCCTTCTGGACGTCCTCGCCGCCCTTTACTACCTCAATTATCGGCAGGTTGAATACCTTTGCGAACTCCCAGTCGCGGGTGTCGTGCGCAGGAACCGCCATGATAGCGCCGGTGCCGTAGGTCATCAGAACGTAGTCTGAAATGAATATCGGGATCTCAGTGCCGTTCACCGGATTTATCGCGCGGACGCCCTCCAGCTTTACGCCGGTCTTGTCCTTGTTCATCTCGGTGCGGTCGAAGTCGGACTTGCGCGCAGCGGCAGCCTGGTACTCTCGGATAGCGTCCATATTCTGGAGCTTGTCAGCCCACTTCTCGATAATGGGGTGCTCCGGGGAGATTACCATATATGTCGCGCCGAACAGCGTGTCGGGGCGTGTGGTGTAGATCGTCAGCGTATCGCCGGCGGTGGTGGAGAATTCCACCTCTGCGCCCGTGGAGCGGCCAATCCAGTTCTTCTGGGCAGTCTTTATCTTCTCGAAGTAGTCAACGCTGTCGAGGTCGTCAATGAGCTTCTGTGCGTACTCGGTGATCTTGAGCATCCACTGGCTCTTTACCTTGTGGACTACCTCGCCGCCGCAGCGCTCGCACACGCCGTTAACGACTTCCTCGTTAGCCAGTACGACCTTGCAGGAGGTGCACCAGTTTACGTTCATTTCCTTCTTGTATGCCAGACCCGCCTTGAACAGCTTCAGGAATATCCACTGCGTCCACTTGAAGTAGTCGGGGTCGGTGGTGTTTATCTCCCTGTCCCAGTCAAAGGAAAGACCGAGGGACTTGAGCTGCGCCTTGAAGCGCGCAACATTGTTCTTCGTAACGATAGCGGGGTGTATCTTGTTCTTGATAGCGAAGTTCTCGGTGGGCAGACCGAAAGCGTCCCAGCCCATGGGGAACAGTACGTTATAGCCCTGGAGCCTGCGCTTCCTGGACACGATGTCCATTGCGGTGTAGGGGCGCGGGTGACCGATGTGGAGTCCCTGACCGGAGGGATACGGGAACTCTACCAGCGCGTAGAACTTCGGCTTGGTATAGTCGTTTTCTGCATGGAACGTCTTGTGCTCGTCCCAGTATTTCTGCCACTTATTTTCAATGGCGGTAAAATCATAACCCATTTTTTTGTAGTCCTTTCACGGGATTTTTGATATAGTATCTCAATATGTTATTATACTATATTTCCGCGCGGTTGTCAATCATTCGGCGGGAAAAATACCGCCGCGGAAAGGATTTTCAGCCGCTTTTCCGCCCCGCCTTTTCCACGGACAGGATCAGTATGCCCGCCATAGCCATAACGCATACGGAAAGACCGGCGTTCACTGAGAAAAGCTCCCCGTGCACGGCGGCTTCCGAGTATGCCTCCTGCGCCTTGGCTGTCATCATTCCCGCAGGGACTGCAAGCGCCGCGCTCAGCAGAGCCGCCGGGATTCGCGACAGCACCAGCGGCTTCACCGGGACGTTTCCTCCGGAGACCGCCGTGACCTGCATCAGCACGCACACTCCCCCGAACGACAGAAGCCCCGCGCAGACCGGAGCCGCCGCGCCTCCCGGAAGCATATCGCGCACGCGCGTTACCTCCAGGAACGCCGGAAATATCCGCGCGGAATTGCTCCCCGCGCCCAGCTTCTCCAGAAGCGCGCCCGTAAGCCCGGAGACTCCCGAGCAGTCCAGGAGCGCAGTCACCGCCGCGAAAAGCGCCGCCATTATGCAGATAGTGTACATGACCCTGGCGCCGCTGTCCACCGAGCGCACAAAGCACTCAGCAGAAAGGTCGCAGCGCGTGTTTCCGCTTTCCAGCGTGATTTTTTCGCCCGTCCGGCAGACTATCACGGCGATCATGAGCGAGCTCAGGAAGCACGCCGCGAATATTATCCCCCCTGCCGCGGCGCTGCCGAATACCCGCATTCCCGCCGTGCCTATCACGAATGACGGACCGCTTCCGTAGCAGCAGCACAGCATTCTCCCGGCGTCCCTGCGGGAGAGCCTGCCCTCCCTGACCAGCCCGGAGAGCAGCCGCGCCCCGACCGGATAACCGCCGATATTCGCGAGGACGAACACCGCGCACAGCTCCCCCGGTATTCCCAGGAGCTTTGAAAGCGGGAGCGTCAGCGGCTTCAGCGCGAGTGTGTACAGACCGCTCTGCTGCATATATACCGCCAGCACAGTAAACGCAAACAGCGCCGGAATGACTACCTCCAGGCAGCCCTCCAGCGAGGCTTTCACCGCCCTGGAAAGCTCCGCCGGGAACAGCAGTATCCCAGCCGCCGCGCATACAAGCGCCGCCGCCAGGAATCCCCGCCTGAACGTCAGGAATTGTTTGCGGCGCGGCTCTGCGCGGGAGCTCATACGTCCTCCGGGGAGTTCACGCCGGATACTCCCCCTGCCGCGCCGAAGCCCATGCACAGCGCCAGCTTCACCGGGAGCATGCCTCCCTGCACAGTCCCGAAAATAAGCCCCAGCAATATCAGCGGCAGGCAATACACCGCCCCGCAGAACAGCCCGGTCCTGAGCCCGCCGCGCCTGCGCATTTTCCCGGCGGTGCGCCCGCATACAAAGCTCCCGAGCGCCGCCGCCGGAACCGCCGCAAGCCACGAAAGCCCGCTGTCCGCGCCGGTTATCCACATTATCAGCGCGCCCGCTGCCGCCGCGGCCGCCGTAACTATGTAGCCCGCGGCAAGTCCCGCCCCGAAAGGCAGCAGACGTGAATTTCTCTTTTTTCTTCTCATACCGTCACCCCTTCAAGCTGCTGTCACAGAATATGCGGCACTTGTCCGGATAATTCCTCAGGAAATGTTACACACTTGACTTTTATGTTGATATTTCACAAATCTTTCACCTGAAATTAGGTCCCCTTTGCTGTTTTTTACCGAAAACCCCCTTGATTTATTTTTGAAAATATTGTATAATATTAAATGCAGATCGTATGCTCAAAGGCATTATAAAATCCAAAAAAGGAGCCTATTATCATGGACTTAAACAACATAACACTTCTCGACGTTATCGACAGACATACCCTCCAGGGCATTCAGGACGCCTTTGCGGCTGCCACCGGAATGGCGGCGATTGCGACCGACAAGAACGGTCCTGTTACTGAGGGAAGCAATTTCACGGATTTCTGCATGAACCTTACCCGCAAATCACGGACAGGCGCAGACCGCTGCAACCAGTGCGACCTCCGCGGCGGAGAAGAGGCGAGCCGTACCGGCAAGCCCGCCGTATACTACTGCAACAGCGGTCTTATGGACTTTGCAGCCCCTGTCATCGTTAACGGTCAGCATATAGGCAATCTCATCGGCGGTCAGGTGCTCCCCGAGGAACCGGACGAAGCAAAGTTCCGCCGCATTGCGGACGAGCTCGGCATTGACCAGGACGAGTACATAGCGGCTCTTAAAAAGGTAAAGATTCTCCCGAAGCGCCAGATCGAGGCAGCCGCAAATCTGCTTTGGCAGATGGCGAACGCACTTTCCGAGGTCGGCTATCAGAAGCTGGTTGCGATTGATTCCCAGAAGGGCAAGGAAGACCTCATCAAAGACGTTGTGACCAAGTTCACAACCATTGACGAGCAGATGACCGACGTCATGACAAACATCCAGAACCTCGAGGCGAACTTCGCAACGATCAAGGATTCCGCGGGAACCTCCTCCAAGGCTGTTGAAAGCACGGACGGCATCGTAAAGGCTATTGAGAACGCCTCCACGCAGCTCACGCTCATCGGCTTCAACGCGTCTATCGAGGCTAAGCGCGCAGGCGCGGCAGGAGCAGGCTTCAACGTTATCGCGCAGGAAGTCCGCACTCTCGCCGACAAGAACACCAAGCAGGCCAACGAGGTTGAGAACACCCTCAACCAGATAAAGAAGGCGATCACCGGCATCAACGCACAGCTCAAGTCCTGCAATGACGAGATCCAGAAGAACGCCGATGTTATCGAGCAGCTCAAGGCTCTGGTTGACGAAGCAAGCGAGCAGGTAAAGGCACTCAGGTAAGCTGTTCCGGGGAACCGGTTCAGATATAGTTCCAACAAGAAAGGAAAATACATCATGGCAAACAGATTTATTCTCAATGAAACCTCCTATCATGGCGCAGGGGCAATCGCCAACATCGCTGTTGAAGCGAAGAACAGAGCATTCAAGAAAGCATTCGTATGCTCCGACCCCGACCTCATCAAATTCGGTGTTACCAAGAAGGTACTCGATGTGTTGGACAAGGACGGTCTTGCTTATGAGGTATATGACAATATCAAGCCGAACCCCACGATCGAAAATGTACAGACCGGCGTAGAGGCGTTCAAGAAGAGCGGCGCTGATTACCTTATCGCTATCGGCGGCGGTTCCTCCATGGATACCGCAAAGGCTATCGGCATAATCATCAACAACCCTGAGTTCGCTGATGTACGCTCGCTGGAGGGCGTGGCTCCCACAAAGAAGCCCGCAGTTCCGATAATCGCTGTCCCCACCACAGCCGGCACCGCCGCAGAGGTAACTATAAACTACGTTATCACAGATGTTGAAAAGAACCGCAAGATGGTATGCGTTGACCCGCATGACATCCCCGTTGTTGCAGTTGTTGACCCGGATATGATGTCCACCATGCCCAAGGGACTTACCGCAGCCACCGGCATGGACGCGCTCACACACGCTATCGAGGGCTACATCACCAAGGGTGCCTGGGAGCTCTCCGATATGTTCCACCTGAAGGCGATCGAGATAATCTCTAAGTCCCTGCGCGGCGCCGTTGCCAACACTCCTGACGGACGCGAGGGAATGGCTCTCGGTCAGTACATCGCCGGCATGGGCTTCTCCAACGTAGGACTTGGTATCGTTCACTCCATGGCTCACCCGCTTGGCGCGCTGTATGACACACCGCACGGCGTTGCTAATGCGATAATCCTCCCGACCGTTATGGAGTACAACGCTCCCTGCACCGGTGAGAAGTACCGCGATATCGCAAAGGCTATGGGCGTTGAGGGCACAGAGAAGATGTCCCAGGAGGAGTACAGAAAGGCTGCCGTTGACGCAGTTAAGCAGCTCTCCAAGGACGTTGGAATCCCCGCCAACCTCAAGGATATCGTAAAGCCCGAGGATATCCCGTTCCTCGCACAGTCCGCTTACGATGACGCTTGCAGACCCGGCAACCCGCGCGATACCTCCGTTGAGGAGATTACCGAACTTTATAAGAGCCTTATCTGAGATTCAGGTATATAGAAACTCCCCCGGTGCGAGCCGGGGGAGTTTTTTTTGCCGTTATATCATGTCCTTCAGTCTAATATTAATGAAGGAAATAAAAGCCATTACCAGATATACAAAGAAACTAATAAGTACATACACGCCTACTTCAGACGAAATATTGACCCAGCCAACTCCCGGAATCGGGAACTTTGAAGTCATGGTCGTAAATGACATTCCGGTGATAACATTAAACCCCATTAGTACCTTAATTATATAGACTATAACCGGGAAAATGTTAAAGAACATATTATGCGAGTGATGCCGGTAAATCGATGCAAAGACCAAAAGCCCTTGAAAAAGTATAACCAGAACACATGTTAATATAAAAACCAGATATGCCACGCCCTGTGGGATTCCGTGCAATACTTCAACAGCACTATATATTTGACCGAAAACTCTTGTACCTAATATCAAGCCAATACAGCCAGATATCAAATCAAGTGCTGCACAAACGATCATTATGATCAGAGTGACCATGTATACTTTTCTTTTTGTTCTGCTGCTCCAGTTTTCCATTTCTGCACCTCATCATACTTTATTAGCAAAGTTAATCTTTGACTACACCGCTATTATAGCACAAAATGGTCAATATGTCAATAGCCCATTTTGTTCTAGACTATAATATTATTAATTCTTCACAAAACGGAGGTTAATAATATGTACAAGTTGAAATACCTAAGGGAAAGTGAATTGCTCACGCAAAAACAGATAGCAGACAAGATTTTCTGCGGACAGCGCGCATACTCCTATTACGAAACCGGAGAACGCGATATCCCTACGCAAACGCTAATCCGTCTGGCGGACTTCTACAACGTGTCCGTAGATTTTATTCTCGGCAGGACTGACAACCCGAAAATGAACACATAACACAAAAACCGCCTCCCTTTCGGGAAGCGGTCTTATTATTGTGAAGTGGTCTGCACCAGTTCAGCGGGAATTAGCCGTTGATCTTGGTAACAACGCCGGAACCTACGGTTCTGCCACCCTCACGGATAGCGAAACGGAGACCCTCTTCGATAGCGATAGGAGTGATGAGCTCAACGTCCATAACTACGTTATCGCCAGGCATGCACATTTCCTTGTCAGCAGGAAGAGTGATTACGCCGGTAACGTCTGTGGTTCTGAAGAAGAACTGCGGACGATAGTTGGAAACGAACGGAGTATGACGGCCGCCCTCTTCCTTCTTAAGAACGTAAACCTGACCTGTGAACTTGGTGTGCGGGTGAATGGAACCGGGCTTGCAGAGAACCTGACCACGCTCGATATCCTGACGTGTAACACCACGGAGCAGAGCGCCGATGTTGTAACCAGCAACTGCCTCGTCCAGAGTCTTTCTGAACATCTCAAGACCAGTAACAACAGTGGACTTGGGCTCGTCAGTAAGACCAGTGATCTCAACGGTATCGTTAACCTTAACTACGCCACGCTCAACTCTACCAGTTGCAACGGTACCACGGCCAGTGATGGTCATAGTATCCTCAACAGGCATAAGGAACGGCTTGTTCTCATCACGCTCAGGAGCAGGGATATACTCGTCAACAGCGTCCATGAGCTCCTTGATGCAAGCATACTCGGGAGCGTTAGGATCTGTGGAAGTAGAATCCAGAGCAACCTTAGCGGAACCGCGGATAACGGGAACGTCATCGCCAGGGAAGTCGTTCTGAGTAAGAACGTCACGGATATCCATCTCTACGAGGTCGAGCAGCTCAGGATCGTCAACGTCATCGCACTTGTTGATGAATACAACGATTGCAGGAACGCCTACCTGGCGAGCGAGAAGGATGTGCTCCTTGGTCTGAGCCATAGGGCCGTCAGTACCAGCAACAACGAGGATAGCGCCGTCCATCTGAGCAGCACCGGTGATCATGTTCTTGATATAGTCAGCATGGCCGGGGCAGTCAACGTGAGCGTAGTGACGCTTCTCAGTCTCATACTCAACGTGAGCGGTGTTGATTGTGATACCACGCTCTCTCTCCTCCGGAGCCTTATCGATCATGTCGTAAGCTTCGAACTTAGCTCTGCCCTGAAGGGAAAGCCACTTTGTGATAGCAGCGGTGGTGGTGGTCTTACCGTGGTCTACGTGACCGATGGTACCAATGTTTACGTGGGGCTTGGTGGAATTATAATGTTCCTTTGCCATGGGTATGTCCTCCTTAATAGGTAATCTGGAGCCCCCCATTGGGCGGGGGGCGCCGCAATTTCAGTAATATTATTTTAACATCTTTCCGCGAAAAAATCAAGTAGTTTCACAGAAAAAATGCGCTGAGAGTGCAATTTTAACGGGAATTAGCCGTTCTGCTTGCGCTTGCTCATTATAGCCTCGGAAATGGACTTCGGAACCTCGATGTAGTGGCTCGGCTGCATTACATACTGACCGCGGCCCTGTGTCTTGGAACGAAGATCGTTGGAGTAGCCGAACATCTCAGAAAGCGGAACAAATGCGGTAACCTGAACGGAACCGTTTCTTGTTTCCTGGTTCTGGATCTGACCACGTCTGGAGTTGAGGTCGCCGATTACGTTACCGATATAATCATCAGGAACAACAACGTCAACACGCATGATCGGCTCGAGGATAACGGAGTGAGCCTGCTTGAGCGCCTCCTTGATAGCCATAGAACCTGCGATCTTAAATGCCATTTCAGAGGAGTCTACCTCGTGATAAGAACCGTCGTACAGGGAAACCTTGATGTCTACAACAGGATAGCCTGCGAGAACACCGGCGTTAAGAGCGCCCTGGATACCTGCGTCAACAGCGGGGATGAACTCCTTCGGGATAGAACCGCCGACAACATCGTTGCTGAACTCGTAGCCCTTACCGGACTCGTTCGGCTCTACCTTTATCTTAACGTGACCGTACTGACCGGAACCACCAGACTGACGCTTGTACTTCATATCGATGTCTGCTGTGCCGGTAATGGTCTCCTTATAAGCAACCTGCGGAGCACCAACGTTAGCCTCAACCTTGAACTCACGGAGAAGTCTGTCAACGATGATATCGAGGTGGAGCTCACCCATACCAGCGATGATGGTCTGACCGGTCTCCTGGTTTGTCCAGGTCTTGAATGTCGGGTCTTCTTCAGCAAGCTTTGCGAGGGCGATAGCCATCTTTTCCTGGCCAGCCTTGGTCTTGGGCTCGATAGCGAGGTCGATAACCGGCTCCGGGAACTCCATGGACTCAAGGATAACAGGGTGGTTCTCATCGCAGAGAGTATCACCAGTTGTGGTGTACTTTGTACCAACTACGGCTGCGATATCACCGCACGGGCATGCATCGATATCCTGTCTGTGGTTGGAGTGCATCTGAAGAATACGTCCCATACGCTCAGTCTTGTCCTTTGTTGCGTTCAGGACGCTTGTACCAGCCTCAACGTAACCGGAGTAAACTCTGAAGAAGCAGAGCTTACCAACGAACGGGTCGGTAGCGATCTTGAATGCAAGTGCGGAGAACGGCTGATCGTCGCCAGCATGTCTTTCAACTTCCTCGCCGGTCTCGGGGTCGATACCCTTGATGGAAGGAATGTCGAGAGGAGAAGGCATATAGTCAACAACAGCGTCAAGGAGCTTCTGAACGCCCTTGTTTCTGTAAGAAGTACCGCAGGTAACAGGAACAAACTTGTTCTCAATGGTACCCTTTCTGATGGCAGTCTTGATCTCCTCAACGGTGAAGTCCTCACCCTCGGATTCGAAGTATCTCTCCATCAGAGCGTCGTCCAGCTCAGCTACCTTCTCGAGAAGGTTCTGTCTGTACTCCTTAGCCTTGTCCAGCATATCGGCAGGGATATCCTCAACACGCATATCCTTACCCATATCATCGTAGTAAATGTCAGCCTTCATTTCAACGAGGTCGATGATTCCTCTGAAATCCGCTTCAGAACCGATAGGGAGCTGGATCGGAACAGCGTTGCACTTGAGTCTGTCGTGCATCATCTGTACTACGTTGTAGAAGTCTGCGCCCATGATATCCATCTTGTTGACATAAGCCATTCTGGGTACATGGTATTCATCTGCCTGACGCCATACTGTTTCTGACTGAGGCTCTACGCCGCCCTTTGCACAGAAAACAGTTACGGAACCGTCAAGCACTCTCAGGGAACGCTGAACCTCAACGGTGAAGTCAACGTGACCAGGGGTGTCGATAATATTGATTCTATGACCCTTCCAGAAAGCTGTGGTAGCGGCAGAAGTAATTGTGATACCTCTTTCCTGCTCCTGAGCCATCCAGTCCATCGTAGCAGTACCATCGTGAGTTTCACCGATCTTGTGGTTTACACCAGTGTAGAACAGGATACGCTCTGTGGTAGTTGTCTTACCTGCGTCGATGTGCGCCATGATACCAATATTACGGGTCATTTCGAGAGATACGTCTCTTTTCATAAATTCCTCCGTAATTCTGGAATTACCCGGGGTTTTAGCCCCGGATAAGTCATCTGTTTCTGATTACCACTTATAATGTGCGAAAGCTCTGTTAGCTTCAGCCATCTTATGAGTATCGTCACGCTTCTTGCAAGCGCCGCCCTGACCATTGAGTGCGTCAAGGATCTCGTTTGCAAGTCTTTCCTTCATTGTCTTCTCGTTACGCGCACGGCTGTATGTGGTGATCCATCTCAGGCCGAGTGTGCGTCTTCTCTCGGGGCGAACCTCCATAGGAACCTGGTAGGTTGCACCGCCGACACGGCGAGCCTTAACTTCGAGCTGCGGCATGATGTTCTCCATTGCCTCCTCGAAAGCTTCCAGAGCATCCTTGCCGGTCTTCTCAGCAACGATCTCAAATGCGCCGTATACGATCTTCTGGGCTACGCCCTTCTTTCCGTCGAGCATGATATTGTTTACCAGTCTTGTTACGAGCTCAGAGCCGTACACAGGATCCGGAAGAACCTCACGCTTCGGAACATTACCTCTTCTTGGCACTTTACTTCCCTCCTTCATACGAAATGAAAATCATAGGTACTCGAAAGCATAAAAACCATACCTTTTCGGTGTGGCATTGACCTTCCGCCGTCCAAACAGAGGCTCTATCAAAAATAATGCCTTGTCTGACAGCTATTAAGTCAGAAATTACGCTTTCTTTCCAGCCTTCGGACGCTTTGCACCATACTTGGAGCGTCCCTGCATTCTCTTGTCTACACCCTGAGCGTCGAGTGTACCTCTGATGATGTGGTAACGCACACCAGGAAGGTCCTTAACACGGCCGCCGCGGATCAGAACAACGGAGTGTTCCTGCAGTTTGTGTCCGATACCGGGAATATAAGCTGTAACTTCATAACCGTTAGAAAGCTTAACTCTGGCAACCTTTCTCATCGCGGAGTTCGGCTTCTTAGGGGTCTGGGTACGAACTGCTGTGCAAACGCCTCTCTTCTGGGGAGAAGACTGGTCGATCTGCTGCTTGTGCAGAGTATTCATGCCCTTCTGAAGTGCAGGAGCCTTGGATTTCTTCTCAGAAACCTCACGTCCCTTGCGGACAAGCTGATTAAACGTAGGCATTATTTCACCTCCAATAAATTTTTGTCTGTTTGTATTTTTCCGGCGGTTTCCGAAAATATACTCACACACATTTATATATTTTAAAGCAAATAACGGTGTTTGTCAAGAGCTTCAGCGAAACTTTGTAGCAAACACCGTTATACTTAAATCATAGCCGTTGGTTTTTGTGCATTTTAGCCAACAGTCTCATCAGAAGAAGCATTCTCTGCCTCTGCGGCGGCAGCGGCAGCCTTCTCAGCCTCGCGCTCTTCAGCGAAAAGACCGGTTCCGGCGGGAATGAGCTTACCGATGATTACGTTCTCCTTCAGACCGAGCAGCGGGTCGATCTTACCGCGGATAGCAGCGTCCGTGAGAACTCTCGTGGTCTCCTGGAAGGAAGCTGCCGACAGGAAGCTGTCCGTTGCCAGAGAAGCCTTTGTGATACCGAGGAGCACCGCCTCAGTCTGGGGCATTCTGAGGCCGATCTCGCCCGCGTCGATGCGGTTCTGGATCTCCTCGCAAACCTCTGTGAGCTCGTTCTTGCCGATGATAGAGCCGGGGAGCAGATAGCTGTCGCCCGGATCAGTGATCCTGATCTTTCTCATCATCTGGCGAACGATGACCTCGATATGCTTATCGTTGATATCAACACCCTGTAAGCGGTAAACCTTCTGGACTTCGGCGATGATGTAGTTCTGAACTGCCTCCTCGCCCTTAACCTCCAGAACGTCATGCGGGTTAATGGAACCCTCGGTCAGCGCGTCGCCGGCAACAACGGTGTCTCCGTCGTAAACCTTCGGTCTGTAACCGAACGGAACGGCGTAAGCCTCCTCCGTGCCGTCAGCCTGGGTGATGATAGCGTGTCTTGTCTTCTTGATCTCCTCATAGCGTACCTTACCGGAGACCTTGGTGATGATAGCCGCGTTCTTCGGACGGCGGCTCTCGAAAAGTTCCTCTACTCGCGGAAGACCCTGTGTGATATCCTCAGCGGAAGCGATACCGCCGGTATGGAACGTTCTCATCGTAAGCTGTGTACCAGGCTCGCCGATAGACTGCGCCGCGATGATACCTACCGCCTCGCCGATGTTGATGAGCTGACCGTTAGCCAGAGAAGCGCCGTAGCAGTGAGCGCACACGCCGTTCTTGAGGCCGCAGGTAAGCACGGAACGCACCTTTACCTTTTCAGGCTCGCACTTTACGATCTTTGCAGCGTCCTGATCGTTCATCAGCTTATCCTTGGAAACGATCACGTTGCCGTCCTTGTCCTTGAAGTCCTCGGACAGGTAGCGTCCTACAAGACGCTCGCTCAGCGGCTCTACAAGTTCCTTGCCCTCGCGTATCTCGTAAACGTCGATACCGTTGGTGGTGCCGCAGTCCTCCTCGCGGATGATGACCTCCTGAGATACGTCTACCAGTCGTCTTGTCAGATAACCGGAGTCCGCGGTTCTCAGCGCGGTATCCGCCAGACCCTTACGGGCGCCTCGTGAGGAGATGAAGTATTCCAGAATGTTCAGACCCTCACGGTAGTTAGCCCTGATAGGCATCTCGATCGTCGCGCCGGAGGTGTTCGCGATAAGTCCTCTCATTCCGGCGAGCTGTCTGATCTGGTTCTTAGAACCACGGGCTCCGGAATCCGCCATCATGTAGATGTTGTTGTACTTATCGAGGTTATCGTTCAGCGCGTTACCTACATCTTCGGTCGCCTTGTTCCAGATGCTGATGAACTCAGCCTTTCTCTCGGTGTCGGAGATGAAGCCGCGGTTGAACTGCTTGTTCAGCTTTGCGATCTTTGCGTCCGCGTCGGCGAGTATCTCAGCCTTCTGCGGCGGGATATCAGCGTCGCATACCGCAACGGTGATACCGGATCTTGTGGAGTACTTATAACCCATAGCCTTGATCTTATCAAGCACCTGGGCTGTGGTAGCCGTGCCGTGGTTCTTCAGGCAGCGGTCGATTATCTTACCGAGCTGGCTCTTGCCTACCTTGAAGGATATCTCATAATCGAGCTGGTGCTCGGGATCTGTTCTGTCGACATAGCCGAGGTCCTGCGGGATATGCTCGTTGAAGATGATACGTCCTACCGTCGCGGGAACCAGCTTTGTGATCTTGGTATCGCCGAGATCCTTTGTAACTCTTACCTTGATCGCAGCATGGATGGAGATAACGCCGTCCTGATAAGCCATGATAGCTTCGTTGGCGTCACGGAACACCTTGCCCTCGCCCTTTTCGCCGGGCTTGTCGAGGGTCAGGTAGTAGGAACCAAGTACCATATCCTGTGTAGGAACGGTAACAGGGCGTCCGTCTGACGGCTTCAGGAGGTTCTTAGCTGCCAGCATGAGCGTTCTTGCCTCTTCCTGTGCCTCAGCGGACAGGGGGAGATGAACCGCCATCTGGTCGCCGTCGAAGTCCGCGTTGAACGCAGTACAGCACAGCGGGTGCAGCTTTATTGCACGACCCTCAACGAGGATCGGGGAGAATGCCTGGATACCAAGTCTGTGGAGCGTAGGCGCACGGTTCAGGAGCACAGGGTGATCCTTGATAACGCACTCGAGGGAATCCCATACCTTATCGTCTGCGCGTTCTACCATCTTCTTTGCCTGCTTGATGTTCTGGGCGCTGCCCTTAACGACCAGGTCGTTGAGTACGAACGGCTTGAACAGCTCAAGAGCCATTTCCTTCGGGAGACCGCACTGATCCATCTTGAGCTCAGGACCAACGACGATAACGGAACGTCCGGAGTAGTCAACGCGCTTACCGAGCAGGTTCTGACGGAAGCGTCCCTGCTTACCCTTTAACAGGTCGGAGAGGGACTTCAGCGGACGGTTGTTGGAGCCGGTGTACGGTCTGCCGTGTCTGCCGTTGTCGATGAGGGCGTCAACTGCTTCCTGGAGCATACGCTTCTCGTTTCTCACGATTATCTCTGGGGAGCTGTATTCATACAGCTTTCTCAGACGGTTGTTTCTGTTGATAACGCGTCTGTAAAGCTCGTTCAGGTCGGAAACGCCGTATCTGCCGCCGTCAAGCTGTACCATCGGGCGGATATCCGGAGGAATTACCGGGATAGCGTTGAGCACCATCCACTCGGGACGGTTGTGGGACTTCAGGAATGCGTCAACAACGTCAAGGCGCTTGAGCAGCTTTACGCGCTTCTGACCCTGCTGTGTTGCGGCGAGCTCCTCTTTCAGCTCGTTGGAGAGCTTCTCGAGGTCGATCTCCTTGAGCAGCTCCTGGATAGCCTCGGCGCCCATGCCTGCCTTGAAGTCGTTTCCGTACTTGGTGCGGAAGTTCGCGTATTCCTTTTCTTCGAGGAGCTGGTTCTTGCTGAGCTCCTTAGCCTCGCCCGGGTCGATGACGATATACTTGGTGAAGTAGATGACCTCTTCAAGTCTCTTCGGGGAGATGTCGAGAATCTGACCTATGCGGGAGGGCGTGCCCTTGAAATACCAGATGTGGGAAATAGGGGTAGCAAGCTCGATATGACCCATGCGCTCGCGTCTTACCTTTGCGCGTGTGACTTCAACGCCGCACTTGTCGCAGATCTTGCCCTTATAGCGTACTCTCTTGTACTTTCCGCAGTTGCACTCCCAGTCCTTCTGCGGGCCAAAGATGCGCTCGCAGAAAAGACCTTCCTTTTCCGGCTTCTGGGTACGGTAGTTTATGGTTTCAGGACGGTGTACCTCGCCGTAAGACCAATCTCTGATCTGGTCGGGAGAGGCAAGTCCGATCTTCATTGACTCAAAAACAGTGTAACTCAAATTTTTACCTCATTTCTCTATCAAAACACGCGGAACTCCCCGCCTTCTGGCGGGGGTGCCGCCGGAGATGCTTTCCTGAAACAGGATCACTCGTCCTCGTCGAAGTCGATCGGCTCGCCGTCCTCCGGGAGATCCCCGAGGAAGGAGTCGTCAGCGTCGCTCTCGCTCTCAACGTGGTCAGGATTGATGTCCTTTTCGTCAACGATGTCGTAGCCGCTGTTGTTCAGCTCGTTCTCGTTCGCGTTGTAGTCAAGCTCCATGGTGTCAGAGGTATATCCGCCCTCGTCCTCGTCGCCGTCGTCGTTTCTGAGGTCAACAACGTCGCCGTTCTCATCGAGAACTCTTACATCAAGGCCGAGGCCCTGAAGCTCTCTGATCATTACCTTGAAGGACTCAGGAACGCCGGGCTTCGGAACGGGCTCGCCCTTAACGATAGCCTCGTAGGTCTTCTGACGTCCCATAAGGTCGTCGGACTTGACGGTCAGGATCTCCTGAAGTGTGTAAGCTGCGCCGTAAGCCTCCAGAGCCCAAACCTCCATCTCACCGAAACGCTGGCCGCCGAACTGAGCCTTACCGCCCAGAGGCTGCTGAGTTACCAGTGAATAAGGACCGGTGGAACGTGCGTGGATCTTATCGTCAACCAGGTGATGCAGCTTGAGGTAATACATATAACCAACGGTTACAGGACCATCGAACTTCTCGCCGGTGCGTCCGTCTGTGAGCTGCGTCTTGCAGTCGGAGGTAAGCGGGAGCTTTGTGAAGTCAAGCCCTGCGGAATTCATGCCGAGGAGCTCGATATTGCGGCGGTCGCGCTCAGTATCGCCCTTGCCCATATTGAATATGCGCTCAGCCTCTTCTGTAACCTTGCCGCTGTTGATAGCTCTTGCAGCGTCATACAGCTCGCGGATGTCCTGCTCGTGCGCGCCGTCGAATACCGGCGTTGCAATCTTCCAGCCGAGTGCCTTTGCCACATAGCCGAGGTGAACCTCGAGCACCTGTCCGATGTTCATTCGTGAAGGTACGCCCAGAGGGTTCAGCACGATGTCAAGCGGAGTACCGTCCGGCAGGAACGGCATATCCTCCTGACGGAGAATTCTGGAAACGACACCCTTGTTTCCGTGACGGCCCGCCATCTTATCGCCGACGGAGATCTTTCTCTTCTGCGCGATATAAACGCGTACCTTTTCGTTTACGCCGGGTGAAAGCTCGTCGCAGTTCTCGCGGTTGAACTTCTTTACGTCAACAACGATACCGCTTACGCCGTGGGGAACTCTCAGCGAGTTATCGCGGAATTCCTTGGACTTCTCGCCGAAAATAGCGCGGAGCAGTCTGTCCTCGGCATTGAGCTCAGTCTCGCCCTTCGGAGAAACCTTACCGACAAGGATATCGCCGGAGTGTACCTCTGCGCCTATTCTTACGATACCGTTCTCGTCGAGATCCTTCAGCGCGTCATCGGAGATATTCGGGATATCGCGTGTGATCTCCTCCGGACCGAGCTTGGTCTCACGGCATTCGAGCTCGTATTCTTCTATATGAATCGATGTGTAGACATCGTTGTAAACCAGCTTCTCGTTGATGAGTACGGCATCCTCGTAGTTGTAGCCTTCCCATGTCATGAAGCCGATGAGGGCGTTCTTTCCGAGTGCGATCTCGCCCATCTTGGTTGCAGGTCCGTCAGCGATAACATCGCCAGCCTTGACCTTCTCGCCCTTGCTTACTATCGGGCGCTGGTTCACGCAGTTGCCCTGGTTGGAGCGCTTGAACTTTACAAGCCTGTAAATGTGCTCCTGACCGAGATCGTTGGTGACAATGATCTTGTCTGCGTCTACCTCTGTAACAACGCCGTCCTCCTTGGTGCATACAACTATGCCGGAGTCTACCGCAGCCTTGTATTCCATACCAGTGCCGACGATAGGATTATCAGTAACCATAAGCGGAACTGCCTGGCGCTGCATGTTCGCGCCCATCAGCGCACGGTTCGCGTCATCGTTCTCGAGGAACGGGATCATCGCCGTAGCAACGGAAACGACCATCTTAGGAGATACATCCATGAAATCGACCTTTTCGCGCTCGATTTCAAGAATGGAGTCACGGCAGCGTGCGTTTACGCGGGGTCTTGCGAAGCGTCCCTCTTCATCGAGAGGCTCGTTCGCCTGGGCGACAACGTAGTTATCCTCAACGTCGGCGGTCATATAGACAACCTCGTCAAGGACCTTGCCTGTCGCCTTGTCAACGCGTCTGTACGGAGCCTCGATGAAGCCGTACACGTTGATCTTTGCGAAAGTAGCAAGGTAGGAGATCAGACCGATGTTAGGACCTTCAGGGGTCTCGATAGGACACATTCTGCCGTAGTGGGAGTAGTGTACGTCACGTACCTCGAATCCGGCTCTGTCACGGGAAAGACCGCCCGGACCGAGGGATGAAAGTCTTCTCTTATGGGTAAGCTCTGCAAGCGGGTTGTTCTGATCCATGAACTGGGACAGCGGAGAGGAACCGAAGAACTCTCTCATTGCGGAGATCACCTGACGCGCGTTGATAAGGGAAGCCGGGGAAACCTTCTCCTGCTCCTGACCGTAGAGCGTCATTCTCTCGCGGATAGTTCTGTCCATTCTGGTGAAGCCTATGCGGAACTGGTTCTGGAGCAGCTCGCCCACGCAGCGGATACGTCTGTTTCCGAGGTGGTCGATGTCGTCAATGTTTCCGACATCCTCGCAAAGGTCGATGAAGTAGCTTACAGTTGCGAATATATCTTCAATTGTGATATGCTTGGGGATGAGCTCCTCAACGCGCTCGCTGATAAGGCGCTTGAGGGTATCAGCGTCGCCTGCCGCCTCCTCGAGGATATCGCGGAGAACTGCGAAGCGGACGTGCTCGTTAACGCCGAGAGCCTCAACGTCAATGTCGTCGCCAACGAAGCAGCGGATATCGACCATGCCGTTGCCGGATACCTTAACGGTAGCGCCCTCCTTGGTGGGGTGAACGATCGTAACGTCGATAACGCCGGCATTCTCGATCTCGAGAGCCTTTTCCTTGGTGATGATCTCGCCCTCGTCAACGAGTATCTCGCCGGTCATGGGGGCGATAACGGCTTCTGCGGCTCTCTTGCCGTAGATTCGCTCGGAGATCGCGAGCTTCTTGTTGTACTTGTAGCGTCCGAATCTGGAGAGGTCGTATCTCTTTGCGTCGAAGAACAGCATATTGAGCTGATTCTGTGCGGACTCAACAGAGGACATATCGCCCGGGTGGAGCTTCTTGTAAACCTCCAGCAGAGCCTCTTCCTTATTCTGTGTGCTGTCCTTTTCTATGGTGCAGGTGATACGGGGATCCTCGCCGAACTTTGCGGTCAGCTCGCCGTTTGTGGACAGACCGATAGAACGCAGGAATGTTGTAACGGGGATCTTTCTGTTCTTATCGATGCGAACATAGAACACATCGTTTGCGTCCATTTCATACTCGAGCCACGCGCCGCGGTTCGGGATAACGGTCGCCTTGAACAGCTTCTTACCGGTCTTGTCGTGCTCGAAACCGTAGTATACGCCCGGTGAACGAACGAGCTGAGATACTACTACACGCTCAGAGCCGTTGATAACGAATGTACCGCTGTCAGTCATAAGCGGCAGATCGCCCATATAGATTTCATTGTCCATGAACTCGCCTGTCTCCTTGTTGAGAAGGCGGGCAGTCACGCGTATCGGAACTGCATAGGTCGCGTCGCGTTCCTTGCATTCCTCAATGGTATACTTGGTCTTGTTGTCAAGACGGTGGCTTATGAACGAGAGTTCATATCTGCCATTTGCGTCGGTTATCGGGGAAACGTCCCTGAAAACCTCCTTGATACCATCGTTCAGGAACCATTCGTAGGAATCCTTCTGAATACCGATGAGGTTCGGCATATCGATGACCTCATTGATCTTAGAAAAACTCATTCGGGTGGTTTTTCCGAGCTGTATGGGCTTTACATTCACCATCGGCTTTATCACTCCTTAACATAATACGGGTCTGGATACGCAGGAAAATGTTGGCAGAAATCAGCCTTTTCGGGGTCAAAAACCGCCCTTTTCGCGCACATATCCATTATGATACATTATGATATTATAGCATAATTACCGGCAAAAGTCAAGCGTTCGGCGGTAAAAAATGAGACGAATATTCCGAGCATTTTTGTTATTAGGGACGATTTTTTTGCCCAAAGCAACAAACTTTGCGGAATTTCTCCGGCAAATTCCGACAAACCGCACAAAACAGGCATTCAGGGGCATTTCTGCGCAAAAAAGGGACCGCCGAAACGGTCCCTTTGGCAATACCGCATAATTATTGTCGTGCGATTGCGCCGTCAGATTTTTCGTCAGATTGTACAATGAGGACGACGCAAGGCTGTCGCCTTGCTAGGACGAATTGTGCAAGATGGCGAAAAAGATGCAAGCAAGCGTGCGGCAAAGGCGGTAGTCGTTAATTGTGCGGTGTTGCCCTTTAGCTTATTTCCCCGACATGACCTCATAAGCCAGCCGTGCCGCCTCTGTCGAGATGTTGCAGCCCATTCTCCATATCGGGATGTTTTCGGTCACTCTGTCGATGTACTCCAGCAGAGCCGACATAGCCGCAGGATCCTCCGGGCGTATCGTCTGGTTCATCAGTGCGTACACGGATCTCTCCGGCGGAAGGGGCTCTATGAAATTCTCCGGGCTGCGCTCCAGCACGCATATTCCCCGCAGCGGAACGCACAGATTGAGGTTCAGGTCGCTTTTGCCGCTCCAGGGAGTCCCGCAGGCGAAAACTCCGTCCGCACGGCACATGACCGCCGGCTTGTCATCGTTGAGTATCGCGGCGCGCTCCCCGAAAAGCTCCAGCCAGAGCGCCGTGTGCGTGGATTTCCCGGTGCCGCTCGGCGCGGAAAAAAGGTAGGCTTCCCCGTCCATGACCACAGCGCTGGAATGCAGCATGAATCCCCCGAAGCCCAGCAGCTGCAAATAGAAGCTCTCAGTAGTGCAGATTATCTCGCAGTTGTCCTCGTCAAGGGAGGGCTCCTGCCGTTTCAGCCATTCGAATTTTTCCGGCTGGAACGGCACGCGTATCTCCGGCGCGCCATCGGAAAGGTATTTTTCCGCCCGGGCGGTCATTGTCGGGAACCGGAAGTCGCACTCCACGTTAAGACCGCAGATATTGTATATCCTTGTCATTCACACCTCGTAAAAACGCCGGGCGCTTTTACACGTCCGGCGTTCAGTTATGCCGTTTTACCTGCGGATCAGCCTACCCACTTGTCGTTGTCGGAGAGGTCTATCTTGATTCCGGAAGCGCTGTCAGCGTTTACGGTGCCGCCGTTCTTCATGCCGGAAGAAGGTGCGCTGGCGGTGATGATGTCCTCGGTGGTGAAAGAGGTGATCTCGATTTCGGGCTTTGCGTATGTCTTTTTCATTGTGTATTATCCTCCGTTAAATCAGCCCTTGGGCACTGCGGGCTCAATTTTGACTGTGATCGAACCCCATGACGGATCAGCGTTTACAAGGTTCAGTACTATCAGGTGCTTTCCGTTCTCGGAAACGCCCTCGTGCATTACTCCGTCAGCGGTGTAATCAAACGCATCGTAATATGTCTCCACTATATCATAGTATATCTTGCTGTCAGAAGATCTCTGGACAGTAACAACGAATGCCTCGAAATTCTTTGCGTCCTCTTCGGAAATGGAGAATACAGCCAGCATATTGAGGGTATTGTCGGAATTTACAGTGGTCTTGACAAATTCTGTCTTGGTAGCCGTGCTTGACGGGTACTTCTTGGAATCCTCGACAACGTTGAAGTCAACGTCCTCGACCCTGATGCCTATGCCTGTGATAGCAAGACCGCCCTTAGCGACAGCCTCTGCGTCCGCCTTATTCAGCTCGATCACAAGAACGCCGTCCTTGGAAACCTCGGTAACGCCCCACTCATTGGTCTTAATGGAGGTGAGAGCCTTCCAGTCAGCGCCGTCCTGTACCTTTATCTGGTGCTGAGCGCCGTCGATTATGGAGTATCTGATACGGATAACGCTGGTTTCCTCTACGTTTGCAGCGCCGATCTGTACGTTATCGTTCCAGCTGTTGAGCTCTGTGGGCTTGATGTCAGCCTTGCCGGAGAAAATAATCTTCTTATCCTTTACGGTGACTGTGCAGGTCGCGGTCTTGTCGCCGGACTTTGCAGTAATGGTAGCCGTACCAGCCTTAACAGCGGTAACAACGCCGTCCTTGACGGAAGCGACAGAATCGTCAGAGGAAGTCCATGTAACGGTCTTGTCGGTAGCGTTGTCGGGAGTTACAGAAGCCTTGAGAGTTGCCGTGTCGCCGACCGTGAGCTCAGCGGAGGTCTTGTCGAGCGTTACCTTTTCAACTGCGACGGTCTTAGCCTTTACGGTAACCTTGCAGACTGCGGAAACATCGCCGGCAGTCGCGGTGATCTCAGCCGTGCCCTCGCCAACGAATGTAACAACGCCGTTGCTTACGGTTGCGACCTTTTCATCGGAGGACTTCCATACAACTATGCTCGTGCAGTCCTTGGAGGTGTCCTGTGCGGTAACGTCAGCCTTTAATTCAGCCTTGTCGCCTGCCGTGCCGGAAAGTTCTTCCTTGTCGAGCTTTATGCTTACAGCGGGGTTGACTTCCTCAACGATAGATACCTCGCATGTCGCCTTTACATCAGTGCCCTTTACAGCAGCTGTGATGGTGGTCTTCCCTCCTGCGGAGCCGGAAACCGGCTTTACCAGACCGTTCTCAACGGTAGCGACTGTATTGTCAGCGGTCGTCCACTCGATATCGCCCTCTGCGAGATCAGCGGGAAGAACCGTTGCGGTCAGCTGAACGCCGTCGGTGTTAGAGGCAAGAATAGGCAGCTTATCTGTGCTGAGCTTCAGACCTGTTACCTTGTAAGTGATCTTACCGCCAGCAGGTTCGCAGGTAAGCGCATACTTTGTTTTACCTTTTTCTGTAAGAGCAACGCTTGCGGTGTAGCTCTTCTTGTCGTCAGCGAGCTTTACAGTGAGCTCATAGTCATCAGGGGAAAGGGGAGTAACTGCGGTGGATAATACTATAGAATCCTCAGCCTTTGTCTGAGCGTCATCGACAGTCGCGTCGGTAACGTCACTTGTTTTGATTGTCATGGTGACTGCTTTCTGTGCAACTGTGAAATCAACAGAAGCGGTGATGTCTTTATTGTCATCATAAGTTGCGGTTATTTTAGCAGAACCAGCGCCGACAAATGTAACCTTTCCGTCTGCGGAAACGGTAGCAACATCTTCATTGGAAGAAGCCCATGTTACCTTTGATTCATCATAAGTGGTAGCGTTTTCGTCCGGCTTTACTGTCAGCTCAACATCAGCGTCACCGTATGTAGCAGTTCTCTTTGCGTCACCCTCGATTGTAATGGAAGATACTTCAACATCAGATTTCTCAACGTCCTTTACTGTGATTTTAGTCAGCACAGAGCCATTATTATTCTGAAGAACGATCTTTTTCATATCCTTGATCGTAGAAAGATCTATCTCGCCCTTTGCCTCAACGCCATCTCCCTTTGAAGGAAGGGTGGTTATTGGATCCCAGCCAGTTGAATTATCAACTACCTGAATGTTTCCCCAACCACTCTGATTGCTGGAAGTATAGTATACAACTAATTTAGCTTCATCGCTATACTTGCTCGGATCAAGTGTTTTCCCAGTGCCTATTTCAATTGCTGTGTCTGTCTCTTTAGTAGTAGGAAGTCCATCAACATTAAGTTCTGTTTCATTCCATGTTCTTGTGTCCGCTGAATAAAGAGTTGCACTGGTAACCGTAAACTTAGGGTCAAATGTATCACCTATCGAATATTTAGAAGCAGGCTCTACAAGCAGGCAAATAGCCTCGTATGTCTTATCCTGTACGTCAGACAAATCAAGAGTAATCGTGCCGTTTGCCTGAGGATTAGCGGTAACCTGATGCCATTTTACTGTTCCGTTCTGCGCAACAAGATATATATTGGCAATATCATCGACTGCGTCACAGGTATACGATACTACAACTTTTCCATATCCGCTAAGACTTGTTGCATTGCCCCACTTGTTATCAAGTGTAATAGTGGGTTTAGCTATTTTGCCCTTATTATACTGGTCCTCAGTAAGTTCAGCACTGCCAAGTGAACCGGTTGATAATGTTGTTTCATCAGCCGCCGCGCTCGCCGTAATCTGGCAAACGACAGCAGAGCTTATCGCCATAACAGCCGCCATTGAAGCGGCCATTGCACGCTTGAATCTCATAAAATAAACCTCCATAAAAAGTAATTTGTTTTTCTCCCGTCAAGGAAAATAAATCCTCATTTTTGATTATAACTTTTATTTCTTCAAAAGTCAAGCAATAAAAGTCCCCGCGCGGTATTTTCTCCATTAGTTACTAACAACCCGGATTTTCTTTGTGCACAATTACCCGCCGCTCATGTAAACCGCGGCATTGACTTTTCACAGATGATATTATATAATTAGTACATACTTATATGAAAGAGGTACGCCTATGAAAATAAAGGACGGTTTCATGCTGAGAAAGGTCGGCGGACAGTACGTTGTTGTGGCTCTCGGCGAGGCAAGCCGCAGCTTCAACGGGATCATACGCCTGAACGAAAGCGGAAAGTTCCTCTGGGAGCAGCTTTCCTCCGACAAGACCCCGGAGCAGCTCTGCGCCGCTCTCCTCAACGAATACGATGTCACCCCGGAGCAGGCGCAGTCTGACGTCGCCGCGTTCACGGAAAAGCTGAAAAAGGCGGCGCTCCTTGCCTGAGCAGAGGTTCCGCCTGTCGGATTACGACGATACTATCCGCGCGGTGCTGGACAGCGGCGGGGAGTTCACGATATTCCCACGCGGCACGAGCATGCTCCCGCTTATAGTCCAGGGACGTGACAGCGCGACCCTCGAAAAGGCTCCGGTAAAGCCCGGGGATATCGCGTTCTATCAGCGGACGGACGGCTCCTATATATTACACCGGGTAATATCTCAGCAGAACGGGAGCTTCACGATGTGCGGCGACAATCAGCTCTCCCCGGAGCCCGGAATAAAGCCGGAGCAGATAATAGCGCGGGTAAAGCACGTCACCAGGAAAGGAAAGAAGCTCCCGCCGCAAAGACTTTCCTACCGGCTGTATGTCTTCCTCTGGAGGAGCTTCTTTATACGCCGGGTATATTTCAGACTTCGGAGGATGTTTCATGGCGGCAAGGGATAACAACAGCGCGGCGCGGAAATGGCTGTTCCGGCATACCAGGGGACAGCGCGGGGCTCTCGCCGTGATAATCGCCGGAAACGCCCTGTTCGCCGCCGCCGGAACGGCTTTCGCGCTGTTCTGCCGCGGGGTCATCGACAGCGCCGTTTCCGGGGATAAACCAGGGATATTGAAATACGCGCTTCTTCTGGCGGGAGTGGTGCTGCTCCAGCTGATCCTCAGGCTGGTATGCAACAGCCTCTCCGAGCGCGTGACCGCCCGCTGCGAAATGGATATGCGCAGCGGAATCCTGTCAAAACTGCTCTCCGCGGAATCCGGCGCGGTCGGCGGTTATCACAGCGGCGAGCTGCTCAACCGCATGTTCTCGGACGCGGGGATATGCGCCGCCGCGATCTCCGACCTGGTTCCCTCGGCGGTGAATCTCGTCACTCAGCTCGTCTGCGCGGCGGTGCTGATGATAGTCCTGGAGCCCTGGTTCGCGCTGCTTTTCACCGCGGCGGGAGCCGTCCTGTTCGGCGTGACGCGGCTTATGCGCGGCAGGCTGAAAGGGCTCCACAAGCAGGTCCAGGCAAGGGAGGGCGCCGTGCGCTCGTTCCTCCAGGAAGCCCTGGAGAGCCTGCCCGTTATCAAGGTTTTCCGCGCCGGAAGCCGCGTGGAACGCCGCAATTCGGACAACCAGCAGGCACATTACGATATCCGCATGAAGCGCCGCACATTCGGCATTCTTGCGGGCGCCGGGTTCGGTCTCGTGTTCCAGGCGGGGTACGTCCTTGCGCTGGTGTGGGGAGCCTTCGGGATATTCTCCGGCTCTATGACCTACGGAACGCTCACGGCGGTGTTACAGCTCGTCAACCAGATACAGTCGCCGTTTGCGGGGCTTTCATCGCTGTTCCCGCAGTATTATGCGGCGGCGGCCTCGGCTGAGCGCATTATGGAGCTGGAATCCCTCCCGCAGGAAAAGCCCGCAGAAAAAACGCTCAGCTACTCCGGTTTCCGGGAGCTGCGCGTTTCCGGGCTGAATTTCTCATACGGCAGGAACGATGTCATCACCCGGGCGGATTTCACCCTGGAAAAGGGCAGCGTCACCGCCCTCACCGGAATCTCCGGCGGCGGGAAATCCACGCTTTTCATGCTTCTGCTCGGGGTTTATCAGCCGCAGGGCGGGAAAATCGAGTTTATCGGGGCAGACGGCGCGTATGCTCCAGGGCAGTCCGTCAGGAATATGCTCGCCTACGTCCCGCAGGGAAACTGCCTGTTTTCCGGCACGATACGCGAAAACATCTCGTTTCTGTCCGAATCCCCGGACGATGACAGGATAATGCAGGCAGTACAGGCGGCATGCGCCGCGGAATTCATACGCGCACTCCCGGAAGGTCTTGACGCCCGTATCGGCGAGGGCGGAGCGGGGCTCTCCGAGGGTCAGGCGCAGAGGATAGCAGTAGCGCGGGCTCTGTACAGCGGAGCGGGATTCCTGCTGCTGGACGAGGCGACCTCCGCGCTGGACGAGCAGACGGAATCCCGGCTGCTTGAAAACATAGCGGCAATGGACGAAAAAACGGTGCTGATAGTCACCCACCGTCCGGCAGCCCTGAAAATATGCGGGCAGAAGCTCACCCTTAAGGACGGTGTGATAGAATGACAAATGCGGAATACCTCATCGCGCTGCTGAACAGCCAGCTCAGCGGGAGCGCTCCCCCGGAGCCGCCGGCGGGCATTGACCCGGCTCAGATAATGCAGCTCGCGGAGCAGCACAGCGTCTCGGGAATGGCATACTATGCGGCGGAGCAGCTGAAAGCTCCCATGCCTGCGGAGCTTTCGGCAAAATGGGCTCAGATACGCGACAAGGCGCTTGTAAAGGACATCACGCAGCTTTCCGAGCTTGAAGCTATAAGCGCGGCTCTTGAACAGGCGGGAGTACGCTTCCTGCCGCTGAAAGGGAGCATTATAAAGGGGCTCTACCCGCAGAGCGATATGCGCACCATGTCCGACATTGATATGCTTATAGACGAGGAAAACGCCGCCGGTGTGCGGGACATCATGTCCGGTCTCGGGTACTCCTGCGAGCATTTCGGATATGACGTTCACGATGTCTACTACAAACCCCCGGTGATGAACGTTGAGGTTCACCGGACGCTTTTCGGCGAGGAGGGTCAGGAATTCCAGGCTGCATTCTCCGACCCGTGGAAGCTATGCACGCATGACGGCATGAGATACGCTTTCACTCCGGACGCATTCTTTGCGTACGTTCTGGCGCACGCGATAAAGCATCTTGAAGAGGGCGGTACCGGGATCCGCACGGTAATGGATCTGTGGGTATGCGAAAACTCAGATATGGGCATTGACCCGCAGGCGGCGCTAAAACTGCTGGAGCCCTCCGGAAAGGACGGCTATGCCCGGCGGCTTCTGGCGCTCTCGGAGGTATGGTTCGGAGGAAAGCCCCACACAGAGGACACCCGGAATCTGGAGCAGTACATTCTCGACAGCGGGACCTACGGCACGTTCGAGAATTACTCCGCCCTGCGGATAGAAAAGTCCGGAAAATCCGGCTATGTACTGAGGCTTTTATTTCCGACATTCACTCATATGAAGCAGCATTACCCCGTACTGAAAAAAGCGCCGTTCCTGCTGCCGCTGTGCTGGCTGTTCAGGCTGTTCACGAAGCCGTTTATAAACCGCCGCCAGAACGCCGACAAGCTCCGCATGATAATAAAAAGGTGAAGAATCTGCCGAAGGACAACATTTTCGGGGATATAATAAAAAAACCGCACAACAATGCGGTTTTTTTATATCCGCGATAGTCAGCTTCTGCCGCGGGAAAAGCCAGAAATAAAAAAGCGCCTCAACGCGCGTGTTGCGCGTCGAGGCACTCGACTGGTGGAGATGGGGGGAATGAAATTGCGGTTTCAAGCATGCCAAAGTTGTAATTCTTCAAGGTGTACAAACCGCATTGTTAAGCCAAACAGGAGCACCGCATATAAATCCGCGTTCAAGTAAAAAAATCTGTTTTTCGGATTATTCGGGGATTTTTCGGGGAAAAGTTGTCCTAAAATGTCCTACGATGTCCTTGCAAAATATTGCGGAATATGCTATCATAATAACCGAGGGGTTCTCCCAAATCCGCCCTTCTTTGCACAGGAGATTTTGCGTATTCTCCCGTATAGTCATTTTTACTGCCGCCCCTGACGTCCTTTCCGGGGCGGCGCTTTCCTGCATAATAAAAAACGTCCCGGAAGCTCGACAGCCCCGGGACGTTCTGCGTTTTATTCAGTTCGGAAGCTCCAACAGGTCGCGATAGAGGTCTGTCGCGACATCATTCCCGCCGAGGGCGTGATATGCCTGGTACGCCCTTGTGAGCGCCTCACGGGCGTATATCGGGCACTTCCCGCGCTCGGTGTACTTCTCATGCGACCGGATTATCTCCGCCCGCAGGAGGCACTGCACGCCTGCCTCGAGTTGTTCAGTCCGCTCGTCACGTCGGCGCTTCCGGGTCGCAATGCTGGTGAAAGCAACATTCGCAACCGTGACTGCCGCGCCAATCAGCGCTACTATAATCTCTGTGTTCATTCGTCAAGTCCTTTCAGATATAGATTCTCGAGTTTTTTCAGCGCCGATTTGCGGAGCAGGTAAACACGACGTACGCTCATATAGGTTTTCTCCGCGATCGTGTCCCAGCTCTCGCCGGATATGTAATACCGGAATATCACCGCGTGCTCCTCGCCCGGAAGCCTCTCAATGTACTTCATAGCCTGCGCCCGGTAATCGACAAGGCGGTCAATGCTCTCGTTGAGCTGCTTTTCCTCCGCCTCGAGCCTGTCGAGGATCTTCATTGCGCCCTCAGCGGTGCCGCCGTTCTTGCCGAACCTGCTGATTATCCGCTGGAGCCGGTCGATATTTTCAATGTGCGCCTGGGATACAAGCTCCTGCTCCCGGGCAGGCTGTAAGAGTTCGTCAATTATTCGCATGTTTCCTCCCGATTTAATCTTCGTCTATCATTTCAAGCCCGCAGATTTTTGCCGTTACAGCATTCGATATAGCAGCAAAGCTGTTTGAAGTGTAAAGGGTATATCGGCTGAGGGCGCCTGCAATATAAATTTTTCCCGAAGCCGGGACGGTGGATATATAAGAGTCTGAAATATCTCCGGCACCGAGATAAATCAGTGGCTCGTTCGCATATGTGTCCCCGTTAAGTATTGCTATGTCAACACCCAGGTCTCCCTTTGGTCTGATTCCAAAGTATTTTGCGCCCGATACGTCTATCACTCTTCCATCTTCATATGCACCGCGCTCCTCGCAGCGTATCAGCTCGCAGTCCACAGGAGCGCCGGAATCCCCCGAACCGTCCCCGGGTGCAGGCGAAAACAGGTTGAATTTCGTATCCCCTCCCGCCAGCACCGCCTTTCCGCGCCCCAGAAGATACACCCCCCCCTTGCAGTCCGGCAGTATCGCGCTGGTTCCCGGGTCTACCGGGAGAACCCCCGGAGCGTCAGCGGTCACGCCGGAATGCGCCGAAGCATAGAGCGTTTCGCTGCCTGAGTTCTTTATGCAGATATTCGCGCCGCTGATGTCAGTCACGGCAAGCTCCGTTCCGCTGAGATTTACTGTTCTTATGTCCGTCATATTATTCCTCCGTTAAAACTTTTTTGCCATTGAAATAGAGTGCGTGATTCACGATCTCCAGTCTTTCATTTCCGGTTCTGAGTGTTAAGTTCCCGCTCTGATCCAAAGCCAGACGGCAGTTTGAATTACCTGCCTGGATGTCAATAACACTGCCCGGTGCCCGGAGCCATATTCCACTGGTGCCTGCCTGAACAACAGAACTGTTGCTGTTGGCGCTGAGTATAATTCCGCTTGTATCGCCTGATATCACGAATTTTCCGCTTTCGATTACGATACCAAATCCATCTTTGCTTTTGAGCTCAGAAAGCCACATAAAATCGCTATTATCTGGACTGACAATCCTCAGCCCCTGATCACCGGTATCGGCATAATAGCTTGAAGATGAGGTCTGGAGCTTTTTACTGATTTGTTTTCCAAGCTCGTCAAGCCGCTTTTCTGTCTGCGATTTCGGCGGGATACGATTCGTGCTGACTTCATCTCCCTCGTCATCCGCTGAAAGCGCCACAGCCGCCGTCGCCGAAGCCGCCACAGTCGTCGGCATACTGCATTGAATCGTGTGCTTACCACGGTATCTCCACGTCTGGGAGGTTATCATTCCCGTGCCGTAGCCGCGCCTTGTGTCTATCTGCCCGCCCCTCAGCCGGACGTAATCCCCGGTATCAAGCGCCGGGTCGCCGCTGAATTCCGCCTTGTACGCGCGGTTGATACAGCGATATATCGCCGAGACTGCGGTAGTCAGCACGTCGCGGACCTCGCCGTCGGTCATGCCGGAAAGCAGCGGATTCTCCGTCCATTCCAGCGTCAGACGTTCCTCTGAGCCGTCAGATACTATCGTCCCGCGGTTTGTGAGGGTCTTTCCGTCCCTGTTCATAAACAGCGCCGTCACCCGCGCCGTGCTGTCTGAGAACTCCGTGGAGAACCTGATGTTCCCCTGAAGCTCCCGGACAGGCACCACCATGTTCTTGTCGTCCTGCGTACAGGTGAGCTGAACAAACACCAGCTCACCCGCGCGGTTTATCTTCGCGAAGCTGTTCGTCAGCACTCCCGCGTACATCAGCAGGTCGCGCTGGGTCTGCACCCGGGAGGTATCGACCGGAACCGTCAGCCCGCCGTTCGGGAGCGCCTCGAACTCCGCCTGCGACATTCCGAACGTGACCCCGCAGGAGCCGCAGGCGGCGCTTATCAGGTTGTACAGAGTGTTCGTCATCTCCCATGTACTGCGGTCGAACAGCACAAGCCTGTCGTACGCTTTAAAGCTGACCGTATCCGCCTGCCGCTTTATCGTCGAGCCGTCAACGACGAATATCCCCAGCGGAACGCTGTCGTACTCCGTGAAGCCGCTGTCCGTGTACAGCCGGAACTCCAGCACGATCTCCGCGCCCCCGAGGCTCTGTGCGCCGTCGCCGTAGTTCAGCAGCGACATGGAAAGCTCATCGGCGCACACGCCTCCCGCGCGGAATTCTCCGCTGCTGTTTATCTTGCTGTTGATGGACAGCGAACCCTCCCGGATATTCCGGTCGGATATATCGAGAGTTGCGCCGTCCGTCATCGTGATGGTTCCCGAGATTCCCGTGAACGTCACGTTTTTCGCTATGTTCTTGGAGTATCTCTCCGTTACGCTGTACATATCACACCTCCGTCAGCGAGAACGATACGTCGTAGTACTGCGTTCCGCCGCCGTCCTCGAATTTCTTTGTCTCCGTGATGTCGCTGTTGTACGCCGTGAAGCTCTCCGCCGCGCCAGTCATGCTCCGGATAGTCACGGTCTGTGGCTTCTGGGCGAGCGCCGCGTCCAGCTTCGCGTACTGCTCCCCGGTGATGTTGGTTATTTCGATGTCGAGCTTGCGCACTCCCCGGCGGACGTATGTAATGTTCATCACGCCGGTTTCGCCGCGCCCGCTGGTGCTGGAATGTATATCGCTCTTTGTCTTGGAATAGGGCAGGAGATTCCCGCCCGGCACCTCATAGCCGTTTATCGTAAGCTCTGCTGTCTTTTCCGCCATTGCTCCTCCTTAATAGCCGTTGCTCCGGGCAAGCTGACGGCGGTCGTAATCCGCCTGCGCCCTGCCTACCGCCTCGCCGTCTAGCTCGACTATGATCGTCTGGCTTCCGCCGGAGAGGTTCACCTGCGACAGCGCCGAGGATATCCCGGCGGCCACCGCTTCCGCGATCTTGCTTTCCGGGGCGATTATCTCGCCCTCATGTCGGTTGTCGCCGACTACTGCAAGCTGCGGAGTATTCGCTGCGACATAGCCGCCGGAAGCCAGCTTCGGTATGACCGGGACGTCCGCCCAGTCTACCTTCCAGCCCCAGTCCTGCCCGAACACGTTTCCTATGGCTTCGACAAGACCGCCTATTCCGTTCGCTATGCCTTCGATAACCCCGACAATGCCCTTCCACAAGCCGTTTATCGCGTCTATTGCGAGGTTCACAACTCCCTTGATTATCCCCCATATCGCGTCCCAGATACCGCCGAAGAAGTCCTTTATGCCTGTCCATGCCTTCTCCCAATCGCCGGTGAATACGCCGATTATAAAGTCCATCAGACCGCCCAGAGCTTTCATTATACCGCCGATGATATCGCATATCATGCCGAAAACGTCCTGAATGGTGTTCCATATCGCTTCAAGGACAGCCTTGACGGCAGGGCCTATGATGTCGGTTATCCACTTGAAGAACGGCACAAGGAAGCTGTTCCACCATACTGAAAGATACTCTCCCGCCTTGCTCAGCCAGCCGAGTATCTTGTCGAACATCGGCTTGATGTGCTCCTCATAGAACGGCGCTATGGTGGAAGCCGCCCACTCGAAGAACGGCGCGAACACCGTATCCCAGACGTACTGGAGCGTATCTCCGATACCCGAGAACACCGCGTCAATGCCGTCGAACAGCGACTGCCCGTCTCCGGCTATCCAGTCGGAGAACGTCTGCCACATATCGCCCCAGCAGCCGGTTATGGCCGTCACCGCCGGGCTTACCGCGTCCGTCCAGATACTGTCGAACAGCCCCTTGACCTTGTCGAAAATCAACCCGGAGGTCTTTACGAGCCGCGTCCCGATGTTGGTTATGGACGGCAGTATCGCAGTCGTAAGCGCGCTCAGGAATGTCGGGAACACGTTGTCCGCAATATCCCCGAACACCAGATTCGCGCTGTCCCAGATGCCGTTGAACATCTTTCCGCCGACCTCCGCAGACGTTCTCAGCAGGTCGGTGAAGCCGCCGCTGAACCAGTCCGCAAAATTCGGGACGTTCTTTTTCACCGTGTCCCACATTCGCGAGAATATCCCGGCGGTCTTGCCGGAATTCTTCTTCGCGTCAGCCACGAAGCTGTCGAATACGCCGCCGAAACTCCGCGTGAAATAGCTCCTTATGCCGGAGATCATACTGCGGAACTTGTCCGCGATACCGTCGAAGGCGTTTTCCGCCCTGCTGACCGCTGAAGCCGCGGTATCCTCCGGAAGCAGGCTCGCGCCGGAGCTTCCCGCGCTTCCTGCGCTCTTGGAGTTGTCCGACAGCTTGTTCAGCGTGTCTATCCCGAGGACGGATTTCTTGTAGTCCGCCGCCGCAGATGCCGCCGCCTGAGTATTCGCCGCGAGCGCCCCCGCAGAATCGGCGGCGGCTTCCGAATCTCCTCCCGCGTTGCCGAACACCGCGGCCGTGAAGTCCCGGAACATTTCAGCGGCGGTCTGGAGCTTCTCCATCAGCCTGTTCAGAAGCTGGAGCGCCGGGGTCAGCACGTTTATCAGCCCCTGACCGAGGGAGGCTTTCAGCGCGTCGAACCGCAGGGAAAGCACCTTCGTCTGGTTCGCCCAGCCGTCGGAGGTTCTCGCGAAATCCCCGGCGGCGCCGGAGAGGGTCTGCGTGACGTACGCAAGCCGGAGCTCCACCTTTTCCGCCTCAGTCATTTTCGCCGTGGTTTTCCCGAAGCCCTGCGCCAGCGCGAACTCGTCAAGGGAGGTCTGGGTCATCACAACGCCGAGGGATTTCAGCCCCTCGGTCTCTCCGGTGTACACGGCTTTCAGCTTTTCGTAGGCGTCGTCCGTTGAGAGGTTGTAGAACGAAGCTACGTCTGCGGAAAGCCCCGCGAGCGCCGTAGCCTGCTTGTACGCCTCCTCGGTGGAGAACCCGAAGGACTTCGCCATAGTGCCGAGGGTGCCGACGTAATCCTTCGCGCATTTCTCGGACAGACCGAAGCTGGTCATGGCGTCCTTTGCCCACTGGTTCACGTTTTCGGACATCGAGCCGAACGTAACGTCAACGACGTTCTGCACCTCGTTGAGGTCGCTGCCGAGCTCAAGACAGCTCTTCGCGAAAGCTATGAGCGAACCGACTGCGAACGCCTTGCCGAGCACCTTTCCGACATTGCCCGCTATGTTCTGGATATTGCTGAGCTGTCTGTCGAATCCATGCTGATTCAGATTGAGGTCAAGGTCTACCTGACCTACGCTGTTATCGCTCGTCGCTTTCACCTCCTGTTGTACCTGCCATAGCCCGGAACATTGCCGCGAAATTCTTCATTGCGGCGTCGTATTTCTCCCTGTTCACCGGAGCGCTCCCCGCCTTTCCCGCGCGGAACGCCGCCCACTCTGAGCGTATTTTCCGCTGCGCAGGCGTGAACTGATTTATCCGCTTGCGGTCGCGCTCGGAGCGTATCTGCACGACAGCGCCGAGCGGCGTATCTCCGTTCAGCCCCGCAAGGAGCGTCCGGAATTCGTCGAACGACATATCCTCCTCGGAGCGCAGGCGAATACCGTACTGCTGCGCAAAGGAAGCCTCTATCAGTCCGTAGTCGTGGAAAAGGTCGTAGCCGCTGTCCGGGGTATTACTGCTCCCCGCGAAAGGAACGCTCGCACTCCTCGTAGGTCGTGTTCTGGACTGCCGCCATGCAGGCGATGAACACGGTCTGGAAATCCGCGATAGAATAACCGTCGAAGTCCTTCTTCGCGTTCCCGCCGAGGAGCTTCCCGAGCACCTTGTCGATGGTCGCGATGTTACCGGAGCCCTCCTTGTCCATTATCTGCATTATTTCAAGGATAGTGTTCTTGCGGTCGTCCACCTTGTAGCTCCTGCCGCCTATCTTGATAAATTTCGGCTGGTTCTTTATCCTGCCGGTGATGTCGATTACTGTTGCCATGTGTATCTCCTTTCAAATAAAAGCGGCACCGCCGGAGCAGTGCCGTCAGCTTGTCGAAAAAGTATCTGTCCCAGGCTGCCGAGAAAGGTACAGATGCTAGGAACCCGCACTGCGACTAGGCTTTGTGCCTGTCGCAGTGCGGAGTGACGACGCAGATGTGCCTTTATCGACAGCCTGGCGGCACCGCCGGAGCAGTGCCGTATATGTTTATACATCGCCTGTCGGTTTAGCGGCTGTAACTGTCGGCTTTCCGTCCGACATTACCTCGAAATCAAGCCCCTCGACATTGGTGCTGTCTCCGCCGCCGCTGGTGATGTTGATTATGCAGTCATACTTGATGACCGTGCCGTCCGGCATATCCCACTCAAACACGGATTCGCAGTCCTTTCCGGTCGCGAACATCTTCGAAGCAACGTAGTCGTTGCCCCCGTCGCCGACGTTGCGCTTGCCGGAAAGCGAAATCGAAACACCCTTGCCTGTGGTGAGCCTGCGCTTCCAGCCCTCGGTGGTCATGGGCGTCCACTCCTCGACGTTGCTGTCGATGCTGACGGAAAATGTCGTCATATCCGCGACAGTCTTCATATCGGATTCGGAGCTTGACCTGCCCTTTGTGCCTATCTTGAATTTGTTGTTGAATACGGGATAAACACCGCTTATGTTTTCTGCCATTTTATGCCTCCTTGTTGTAATAAATTAAGAACTCTATCACGCGTTCGCAGATGCCGCCGCTGTCCGTGCCGACGTCCACCGGCTCGCTGTTCAGCAGCATGATGCAGCTGCACCTGTGCCCGCCGATGACCGCTCCGGTCAGCCCCGCTATCTCGTTCCACAGCGACAGCGCCGCGTTCTCCGTGGAGCGTGTGGACTGCTCCCAGTGGATCAGCAGGGATACCGCCTTGACCTGCGTGAGCGTGGCCTCCGCGCCGCCTACCGCGATATCCCGCATGCGGCTGTCCTTGAGCTGATACACGCCGAAGCTCCGGGGCTTCTTGTCCGGGAGCGTTCCCGCATAGTAGTGGTCGGCTTTCGTGTTCAGCGTTTTCAGCCAGTCGAGGACGTTTTCAAGCGTTATCATAGGTCAGCCTCCCTGCGATAAAATCTGATGAACGCATTCTGCGCGAAATTCTTTTTGCTCCCGGATATCCAGTCGTCGAACCACTTGCCCTTTGCGTTGCGGTGCTCCGTTTTCCGGAAGTGATATTCCGGGTGGAAGTACAGCCGCCTCGCATACGGGGTCTGGCAGACTATCGACACTTTTCCCTTTGCGGAATCCTTGTAGTCGCAGAAGGTATTCAGCGTCAGCGCGCCGGTGACCCGGGGAAGCACCTCCGCCTGAACGACCTCTGTGTGGAGCGCCTCGGCGGTCATTTCGAGCGCCCGGACAGCTCCCCGGGAAAGCTGGCGTATACGCGGCATATTCAGCCGCACTCTTGAAGTCACGTTCGGCATTATATCACGTCCAGTCTTGTGTAATTCACGGAACCGTCGGGGTTACGCCATTTCTGCGCCCGGGCTATCCGGTACTCCGCGCCGAATACCCGCAGGATTCCGGCGGCGGGTTCGTCATATCCGGGGCAGATGTCGCCGTCGAAAAGCGCAGTCCCGGAGAGCTGTATCTGCTGTTTGTCCGCGCCGAAAATTATCTGCCCGCCTGCCTGAAAATTGCAAATCAGGTCGGCGGAGAGGACGGTCTCGCGCTCGTTGTACTCGTTTGGCTCCGCGCGGAGAAGCTCGACGTGCGCCGGGGTCTTTGCCTGAGTTATCAGCTTCGGGAACATCACACACCTCCGTAGCACAGCCCCGTAGTGCAGAGGAGCGCCCAGATCTCCGCAGGCATCATCACCCCGCAGACGACCTTTACGGTGTCCCCCGCGCCCACAGCGGCGGAAACTCCGTTCACGGAATACTGCTTGTACGGCGAGGAAAGCGCGTCCGCGTTGCTCTCCTGCCAGTCGGCGAGGGAGCAGACGCACTTCCTTACGATACGCCGCTGGAACTCCGTGAGCGCGCTGAGATCCTCTATCCGGCCGTAGGTCAGGATATCTATGCAGTCCGAGGCGCGGGCTAGGGCGCGTTCCGCCGTTTCCTGCGGGAGCGCGCCGCCGTGTTCCCCGGAGTAATACGCGTAATCAGCGTACATCACTTCTTCACCTTTGCCTTTGCGGTATCGGCGGGAGCTTCCTCCGGTTCGACAGGCGGGGTGGTAACGGCGGGAATCGGCTCTGCGGGTACCGGCTCCGGCGCCGGGAATGTAAGTCCAACAGTTTTCATTGCTTACCTCCTTATGTTGCGGAAACATGGGCGAATATCGCCGTCTTCTTGTTGTCGTAGGCTCCCGCCAGACCGTAGGAGCGGTAGGCGTATATCCACGCGTCCGCGTTCTGGTTCTGGTCGGGGGAGATCATCTTCGGGATAGCGTGCTTTGTGTACTGGAGCACGGCGGACGGGTGTATCACCATGAAGTTGATGTCCTTGCCAGAATCCGCCTTCTTGTACCCGCCCTTTTCCTCGCCGGAGGACTTGCCGTCGAGCTGGTCAATGGCGGAGTAGAAACGCGCCTGCGGAACCAGCACCTTCTTGGAGAAGCGCGCCAGAACATCGCGGGAAGCGGTGGTGTCCATGTCGGCTATCAGACCGTCAAGGGTGGACGTGATGTAGAGTATCCTGCCCTCCTTGGGGACTTCCGCGTCGTCCATGGCGGTGGTCGCGGCTCTGAGCGCGCTGACTACGGAGCTTCCGGTGGTGAGCGCCGCCGATACCGGAGCCGCCCCGGCGTTCTTGCAATAGGTCGCGAAGCGGAACGCGTCCAGCTCGGGAATGACCTTTGTGCGCTCGAACTCCCCCGCGAGCTTTCCGAACGCAAGGGACATGGTTTCCTCGTCGTCCATGGCGTCCACGTTGAAGCGCCTGCCGCGGTCGAAGTTGAACTTCACGGTCTCCCATGTGAGGCTCATATCGCCGCCTGCGTAGCCGCTGGCACGGTCGTAGTCGCCCAGACCGTCAAGCAGCATTTTCGGAACGACTATCTCGTTCGCGTTCGCGCCCTCGCGGGTCAGGGAAGCGTCGCTGTCAAGGTCGCTGGTGCAGCTCTCCGCCTGGTAAACCTCGTCCAGCAGACCGATGTACTTCTTTGCAAGTGTGATGTTATTTGCCATAATTAATACCTCCTGTTACTTCTTTGCTTTTAAGCCGAATGCCCGGCGGAGCTTCTCGTCCTCCGGCGCGGAAAGCTCTGAGTTTGCGTTGTCCGAGCCTATCGGGACGAATCCGGTTTTTTCCTTTCTGGCTGCTTTCAGCGCCGGGATATCTGAAAGCACCTTGTCCACCGCCGCCTTTATCTTCCCGCTGTCGGGTGCGCCGCTGTCGTCGAGGACGTCCGAAAGATCCGCGAGCTTCACGACATACGGCACCGCCGAGGGGTCGATACCGAGGGAAGCCGCCTGCTCGTGGAGCATATTCCCCACGCGGCTGAGCGTGAGCTCCTTTTCAAGCGCGGAAATACGCCCGGTGGCTTCCTCAAGGGAGCGCTGCTGTTCGGTGCGCTTCTCCTCCTCGGTCTTGAGGGAATCCTTGTACTTGCGGAACTCTGCGAGCTCCTCCTTGCTGGGCTGCCCCTTCGCGGCGCGTTCAAGGCGCTGCTTTACGATGTCGTCAAGCTCCTTCTGGGAGAATTTCTTCTCGTCCGCTGCGGGAGCTTCGGGCGCCTTGGTGGACTGCACGTCCTTGTCGGCGAGCTGTTCTGTGGTCTGGGTGGTCTGTTCGTCTGCCATTGTTGTTACCTCCGTTTAAAGTCCGTATGACTGTATTCCTCGCGGGCTTTTAATGTCGTCAGCGTGTTTCGGACATGAAAAAAGCGCCGTGCATTGCTGCATAGCGCTTGGTTATTGGAATGGAAAAGCACCCTGTTTGGCGCAGGGTGCTTAATTGTTTATCATCAGCAGAACGTAATCTCTTTGTTAAGATATCCCGTCCCGCCTTTTAGGATGATGAGCGATTCGTTGTGCGTAAGCTGGTACGCGGTTTTCTTGCCGTCAACAACTATGTGCTCCGCACAAAAATCATCGTCGCGCCTAGGACTGTCAAGCGTCAAAACAACGCTGTCTTTTACTGGCATTTCAGCGATTACCGTATATTTATGCTTCACATCACTCACCTCCAAGGAGCTTTTTCAATTCGGCTTCGTACTGTTCAAGATTTCCTTTTGTGACTTCAATCTCTTCCTGAGAAATTTTGTATTTCTCGGAAAGGCTTAAAAGATATTTTTGCGCGTCAATTTCTCGGCGCAGCCAAACCTCAGTAGTCAATGTATCTCCAAACATATTCTTTCTATCCTGCTCGGCGTGATACATTTCTTCAAGCACCTCGGAAATCGTTGCGTCATCACGGATGAAAGCGGTATTCAGCGAAGGAAGGTACGAAGCGTAGTGCGTATCGCCAAGATGTCTGGCGGCTTCCTCCCCACGGATTATCAATCCGTCGTGCTTCAAGAAATCAGCGGTAAGCTTATTATAGGTCGGCTTATCTATGACCTGCATACCGCGGGCATTCGTTCTGCGATGCGCTCCGTTCTTTTTTCTTGTCATTTCTATTATACCACTTTCACCGGATTTGTCAACCCCCGATTTGCCGCTCAAAAGCTCCGGCGGCGCTGGCACCCTCGGGCGGAGATCCCTCGCTATCTCGCGCTCCCTCCTGCGCTTCAGGACGTCGCCGTGCTCCTCCACAAAATCCGCGTTCAGCTTCTGCCAGCCGGAGAGCCGCGCGGAGTATTTCTGCTTCTCCTGCGGGTCGTTCGTCCACTCGGACAGCCGCTTGTACTTGCGAATCTGCCGTTCATTGTAGCGCTGGCGCTGTTCAAGGTCGTAGACCTCAGCGGCTTTCTGCTCCTCGGCTTTGGTGAGCGGCTCCGGCGGGGAGTTTATCCCCTCAAAGTAGGTCGTGTGAATATCCTTGCAGTTCGGGTGGTAGAGCCCGCCCGCAATCGCTGAGGACAGGAGCGGATATTTTCCGTCCTGCGGCTTCACATGACCGTACACGTCGTCGTAGAACACCCTGCCGACGTACTGTAAGCACTTCGGGCACGCCACTCCTCGCCTGTTCACTATGACCGTATTCACGCCCCATTCGTCCCGCTTGGCGCTCTCGCCCTGGAGATACGACCGCGTGACCGACGTCCTGACCGCCATTTCAGCGTAGGTGTCGATGTTCACACGCCTGCCGTTGCGGTACTCTATGCAGTTCAGCCCCCGGGACAGGAAGTCGTTCGTCGCCTGGTCTACCGCCTGCGGCAGCGTGACCGCCCCGGTATTGTAAGCAACTCCCGCGTTGAATATCGCCTTGCGGTACTGGTCGTCAGCCATTCGCATGAGCGCGTATTCGGCGCGCTCCATATCGCTTTTCACGGAGGCTATGTACGCGTTCAGCCTGCGCTCGTTGATACGGAAGAAGCTCCCGGAAAGCTGTCCCGTGTGGGGGCGGCGCTTCCAGCCCTTCCGCAGAGCCTCGAGTATTTTCGTCTCCTGCTCAGTCCCCCCGGCTTCGTAAGCCCGCTGGAGCGCTTCGCCTATGCGTTCGTTGAACTCCTTGAAGTAATTACCGAGCGCCGTGTTCGTGCTCTCCCGGAAGTCAGCGAGGGCGGCGAGCTGTTCTGCCTGCCACTGCGTGTAGCTTATGCCCTCCTGCTTTTCGAGGTCGAGGTGGTGCCGGAGGTTCCTCATCATGCTGGATATCAGCATATCCTCGATCTTGCTCAGTGCTTCGGATACGTCGTAGTCAGCCATTTATCACACCTGCTCGAAGTAGGTCTCAGCGACGGCGCGGTCAATGCCCAGCGTACTGGTCACGATGGCTATGCCCTCGTTTCTGGTGATGGTTCCCGCCTTGACCATTGCTATCATGTTCATCAGCGAGCCGATTTGTGCGCCGTTCAAGGTGCTTGTCACCGCCGAGGTCGCCGTATCGTCATCAGTGCCGTTACCCTCGTCAGCCTGCGCCGAACCCGGGAACGCGCCCCCGAACGACGGCTCGTCAAGCTCCGCTACCCCGGACTGCTCCTTTATCCTCGCGACCTCGTCCTGCTTCCAGACGTCGTCCTTGCTGTCGCCCCACAGCTCCTCGACCTTCGCTTCAATGGACATGGGAGCGTTCGGGTTGGACAGCGTTTCTATCTGCGCTTCGAATGACGGATTCGCGTACCCGCCGAACTTCACCTCGACGGAATCCACAGCCCCCGCGAGCGGCTGACCCGCCCCGGTGAGATACGCCCTGACCGCCGATTTCGCAAGCTCCCCGAGCGCCCCGGTCAGCGCCTCGATGATGTCGGCGCGGGTGTAGAGCGTGGTTTTCTCCTTTTCGCGCTGGGCTTCAGCGTTGTCGAGCTTCTTCACGTCTATTCCCAGGGTCGAGGGGGAAATCACGCCCTGAAGCGCGAGGTCGAGCGCCGTGATGTAGGTGGAGTTGTACGCCTCCGCCGGGAATACCGGCTGCTCGACCGTGACCTTGTCCTGGGCGCCCTCCGCGACGTTCGAATTCAGCGTAACGAACCGGTTGTCGAAGCTGTTCGGCTTCATCAGCCTGCCGCTGTTCGGGTCTCGGGGTATCAGCCTGTCCGGCATATAGGTCGTCGGGCGGGACTGCCTCTGTGCCTGAAGCCATTGCGAGTAGGTCTCGTCCAGCGCGTCGAACGCGTCGGTCTTGCCGTCGAATATGCTCTGCCCGCGCCCGCGGAACTGCTCGGAGGGGTGCGTCATCATCGCGCACGCCATCATGAACGATCCGTCGAACTGCACGTCCGTCAGGCGCTCTGTCGCTTTCAGGGAGCCGAGCGGCACCTGCCTGCGCTCCGTCCCTCGGAACAGCTCATACCGGACGTACCCGAAGCCGTAATGCTCCTCCAGCACGAACGGAACGCCGCCCTCAAAGTACGGCGTGCTGAACACGATCTCCCGTATCCTGCCCCTGCGCCGGACGAACTCCACCTGCTCGCCGCTGTACCACTCCAGCACAGGAAGCTCTGACACCTCCGGGTCGAGGGACACCTTGAACGCGCCGTCCCCGACGACCAGCATATCCGTCACTGCCTGCTGTATCAGCGGCCTGATGTTGTTCTCCCGGGCTATCTCCTCCCATACGTGCGCGCCGGAGCCGCTGACGGTCACGCCATTGAAATCCCCGGCGGCGATACCCGCGAGCTTGTTCACCATTATCTTCGGGATCCCGGTGTGGACGCGGCGTATCTCCAGCCCGGAGGTCGCCGAACAATGCCAGAAGCGGCCGTTTCCATCCGGCATTTCTCGGTAGAACTGAGAAAGCTCCGAGGCGTTCCCACGGTACCAGAGCTTGTGCATATATGCCGTTCCCGCGAAATCCAGCTCCTCCTTGACAGAGAACGCGAGCCTGTCTGCGGGCTCCAGCCGCAGGAAGCTCCTGAGTTTGTTTCTGATGTAATCACCCGCTTTCACGTTGTCCCTCCTATCATGCCGACATACGGCAGAAATGCGTACTGTACGCTGTTTATCATGTGGTCGTTGCCGTCCTCGGGAACATTTCCGCTTCCCTCCTGCCAGCAGTAGCGCTCCAGCTCCGAGATATACACGCGGCAGTCCGCGCAGACTATCATTTCATCATGCGCGAACCAGCCTAGCTGGAGATTTATGCGGTCGAGTATCTTCATCTTTTTCCACGCAGGATTGAAGTTGAAGAAACAGCCGTTCGCGCGCTTGTATTTCGCGCATTCCGTGAGCGTAGCGGCGTCCGCGCTGTCGATGAACAGCTCCCGGGTTACGCCCCATTCCTCGCCGCAGCGCTGCGCGAATTCCACCAGCTTCCGGACGGTATCTGACGGCGCTATCGGAACGGAAAGCTCCGCGTTGTTGAACACCAGCTCGCCAAGCACGAACACGCGCCGCCTGTCGGTCACTCCTATGAAGCTGAATGCCAGCGTATCCGCCGATTTCGCGGAGTACGCCGTATCCAGTCCGCAGGAGAACTGCACGAAGCGCTCCGCCGTGCCGTCCACCTGGGCGCGTATCTGCTCCCGTGTGAGGACGTGCCGCTTCTGCTCGAAGTTCGAGAACACCAGCCCGGTGGTCTTGCGCCGGAGCCCGAGTATCTTCGTGAAGTACTGCTTCGTCCCGACCGGAACCGCGGACACGATTTGAGCCCGCTTTTCGGGGCTGAGAGCGGCGTTGTCGTCAAAGGTGAAGTACCAGTGCACCCAACCGTCCTTCGGCGGTTCTGAGAGCATTCCGAGAAGCTCTGCTGGATAATCCGCGCGGTAGCGGTCGAGCGGCCGGGAGCAGTTCACATACTGCTTGTACCACTCCAGCCCCGGGTCGTCGGGGTTCTGCGTGAAGAACGCGCGGTCGCAGCGCATAGTGATTTCCTGTATGAACGCCAGATCGGCGAGGTTTGCCTCGTCGATGAAGATTACGCCGAACTGCGTGCCGAGGACCTTCTTCCATTTCGCGACGTTGTCATAGCCGACGAGATAAATCACCTTGTCCTGACCGCCTGCGTGGAACAGGATATGCGGCAGGCGTATTTTCCCGTGACCGCCAGAATAGTAGCTGACGGTGCCGCCGAACACGTCCAGAAGACCGCAGTCCTTGTTGATGATATTACGCTCGATAACGCCGTTGTCCAGCCCGCATATCGCGTGGAACTGCTTCGGGGACTTCGCCACGGTGAACATGAACTTAATGACCCCGACCGTGGTTTTCCCGGCGGAGGTGCAGCTCTCCAGGAACTCGAACGTGAAATCGTCGAACCGCAGGAAATCGAGGAACTTGTCGGAAAGCTTAATCTTCACCGGGACCTCCGAGCTGTTTCAGGATATCCGCGAGACAGCCGTCCGAGGGCGTGCTGACTGATAGCTTATCAGAGAACATACCGAACCGCTTGCCGAGGAGCTCGGCGGCTTTCAGGCGCTCCTTTTCGTCCGGCGGCTTTGTTACAGTCCGGGCTTCGGAACAGCCGTCGCCCATGCCCTCCACAACGACGACGGAAGCCTTGCTTTCCCCGCGAAGCACCGATGTGAGGTACTCCATGACCTCGGCGGCGTCAGCGGTGCGCTCGTTATGAAGCTGTTCAAGGCGCTCGTCGAGGTACGCGCGGACGTCATGTTTTGTCATGTTGTTCTGTCCTATCTGCTTTGCAGAAATCGGGGAATACCCCGCGCGGATAGCTGCCTGGGTAGCGTTCAGGTCGATGAGGTATTCTTCACAGAAGCGCTTCTGCTTGGCTGTCACAGGCAGCCCTCCTTTCTTGCATGCGAAAAGCCCCCGGGCATTGCGCTCCGGAGGCTCTGTATTATTTTCTAGCTTATATTATAGCACAGGTGCGGCAGGACATTCAAGGACATCTTACCTGCAAAAGCGCCTGCCCGTGGAGCCTGCATATCTGCTTGTAGCTGTAATCCATTCTGACAGCTATCTCTTCCAGAGTTGCGCAGTTGATGTATTTCAGCTCCAGCAGGTGGCGCAGGCGTTCGTCCGGGACTGACGATATCGCCGACAGCACCTCCCGCTGGATATCAATGCAGCGGTCTATATCGTCGTCTATTTCATGCTCCAGGTCGACTATCCGGGCGGTTATTTCTCCTACGCGGTCGTAAATTGCCGAGCTGCTCGCTCCCGCCGTATCCCCCGAACCGTGCGAGCCGACTGTCTGCGCTTTCCGGCGGAGCTCCGCGACCTGCTCCAGCTTTGCGTTTATGCGGTCGTTCTGCCAGCGGTAGCGGGATAGGTATTCTTTTACGCTCATTTCTCCACCTCCACCTCGTCCAGTCCAGCGATTATCACGCAGGGAGCCTTTAGATCCATGAGCTCCAGCGAGTACGTCCAGGCGCCTTTAGCGAACCGCGTGATAACTCCGGATATCCTGCACCGGGAGGTTATCCCCATGTGCGTGTGTAGGACTACCGCGCCCTGCTCCGCTGCTTTCGTGACTTCTTCGAGCTTCATTCGAGCACCTCCTGTGTGCGTGCGGTTTCGCCGTCAGGCGAAATTCCCGCCCCGCAGGCGACGTTCGCCCCGCAGGCGACGTTCGCCCCTCCGGCGGGAAAGGCTGCACATAACTCGACGGAGTCGAGCACCTCGATTCTGATGAATACCCCGGGAATCTGCGCCCAGAACTTTTCGCACAGCTCCGAAGCGACAAGCGCGTCGTCCTTCCAGAATCCGACCGCAGTCATGCAGTCCTTGAGGAGCTTCTGCAAATTATCCGTGTCCGGCTTTGTCGTTCTGTACTCGCCGTCAGCGTGACTATTATCTACCGGGAAACACCATCGAGTTATTAACCGAACTCCGCAGGTATACGGTTTCTCCGGCTTGTGCTTCGCGAGGTGCGCCGTGAGCTTCGCGCGGGCTTCTTTCAGTTCCGGCGGGTCGTAGAATACTGGCTTGCCGTTCCGGACTGTAACCTTATGTTCCTGCGCCGTCACCGTCGGCGGTATCATCGGCAGGAAAAACTGCAAGTCTGAATTTACCATTAAATTACATTCTCCTTTCTGAGAAAAAATTTGCTTTGTCAGGACAGGGGAAGGAGTCGTCGTGCGTAAGCTGTCGCACGACTACTTCCCCCCTGACCGGAGGGAAAGGGAAAAACCTATATACGTAGTATATAGATTTTCCTTCCCTCGGAAAAACTCGGTTTTTACCGACTTTTTCCCTCTGAAATGACGTCGGGAAAATCTCGACATTTTCCCTTGCAGGGAAAGGAAAATTCTCCGACTTTTTCCTTTTGAGGGAAAGAAAATCATTTCGACTTTTTCCCTGCCTTGCCGTCCTCTACATAGAAGCCGCCGTGCTCTTTCAGACGTGTGCGGACTGTCTTTTCAGTCACGCCCATGTACTCCGCAAGCTCGGATATTCCGACTTCCTTGCCGTCCATACAGCAGAAATTGAACGCGCTTTCAATAGACTCCTTACGCTCGTCCTTGCGCTCCTTGTCGGACTTTTTCTTGCTGAAATTCCGCTGCCACGGCTGCGCCGGAGCGTCGAGCTGAATATCTTTCAGCACCCCCGACATATCTATCCTGTGAATCGGATAATCGAACCACACGTTGACCGGCGGGAACTTCGGGAACTCTCTCAGCGTGCCCTCGATACGCCACGCGGTGCGGCTCTCCACAGCTTTCTCGGCGGCGGCGATGTCCTGCCGAACTCCCGCCCAGACCTCCGCAGGAAGCGCCTGCTGCGCGTGCTCCTGAATCGCCCTTGCGGTGACCTGCTCGTCCTGACTGATATCCGATATCCCATTGCGGATAAGCGCGTCATAGCACACGTTGCAGACCGCCTTGTTCTGCTCCTCCTTAATGAGCGCTTCCGGAAGCTCCAGCTCGATGAGGTCGAGGAGCGCGTCCGGGTCGCGGGCGAAAACTCCCGAGCCGGAGGCTCTGTCCATCGAGCGCTTGCTCCCCTGCGCGCCCTTTGAGTGATGGTGGCAGTAGATAACCGCGCAGCCAAGCTCCGTGCAGACCTTGTCGAACTGGTTGCAGAAGTGCGCCATCTGGTCGGCGGAGTTCTCGTCGCCGGTGATGACCTTGTAGATAGGGTCGATGATTATCGCGATGTACTTCCGCTTTGCGGCGCGGCGTATCAGCTTCGGGGCGAGCTTGTCCATCGGGACGGACTTTCCGCGCAGGTTCCATATATCGATGTTCCGGAGGTTGTCCGGCTTCCAGCCCAGCGCCTTGTAGATATCCACGAAGCGGTGCTCGCAGGAGGCTTTGTCAAGCTCCAGATTGACGTACAGCACGCGCCCCTGAGCCACCTGCCAGCCCAGCCACTCGCGACCCTCCGCAATGGCGGCGCACAGCTCTATCAGCGCGTAGGACTTGCCCGCCTTTGAGGGTCCCGCTATCAGCATTTTGTGTCCCTGACGGAGCACCCCGTTGATGAGCGGTGGGCTTAGTTCCGGCAGGTCGTTCCAGAAATCGGCGGCGCTCTCGAAGTCCGGGAGGTCGTCGTTCACGCCCTCTATCCACTCGCGCCACTCGTTCCAGCTTGATTTGCCGATATCCGTATCGACAATGAACTGCCTGTTTTCGCCGCGCTGTACGCCCGGGATCCTCGACAGCCGGGAGGGATTGCGGTTCTGAGTGTCCGGCTGTAAGCCGTTCTTCTGGCATATCTGGTAGAGGAAATCCACGCGCCTGCGGTACTCCTCGTAGTTCTCCGCGTCAATGCGGACGATAGCGTGCAGGCTCTTTTTGCCGCTGTACACCAGGACGGCTACGGGAAGCTCCAGCTCCCGGATTATCGCGTTCTGCTGTTCGATGTCCACGTTATCGCTCTCCACCAGGGCGTAGCGGAATTCGGAGACGTTCTCGTTCTTGATACCCCTGCCGTCCAGCGGGTTGAAGCGTATCCACGCCCCGGCTTTCGGGTTGTAGTCCCCGAGGACTGCGCCGACGTCACCATACCTTTTCAGCAGGTCGATAAGCTGTCCCGCCGTGCGGTCGTAGGCTCCTTTGTTCGCCGGGACGTACCTGCCGTCCTTTTCGTAGCTCTGCATGACATAGCCGACCTTATCCTCCGGCTCGAACAGCGCTTCAAGGTAGCGGATTATTTCCCGCGCGGGATTCCAGTCGGCGGGCGGGGTTATCTCGCGACCCTCCACCCAGTTCTTGTTGACCACGACGTGTTCCTCCGGGGCTTCGCAGGTTTCGTACGAAATTTCATCGTCCCAGGAAAACGCCCTGTCCTCACGGGACGGCATTCCGCACTCTTTCGCAAGCTGGACTATCGTCGCCCCGGTGACGGGGTTCGGATTCCCGCCGAAGCTCTCCCACTTCTTCATGCACTCGCCGGAATGATAGCGGCTGTCGGGGCGGCTCCATTCGTCCCACACGTCGCAGGGGAAGCCCTCGTGCTTCAGCGCCATTCCGACGTTCACCCAGGTCTGATAGTCCAGCGCCGCGGGGTCTATGTATTTCAGGCATTCTGTCAGTTCCACTTAATTCACCTCCGGGTCGTAATTTGCGGGGTCAACGGTATGCGGTACGCGCCAGCCATTCGCCGCTATTCTCGTTATCATGTTGCTCGCCTGCTGGAACGTCCATTCACCGACGTGCAGGAAGCCCTTGTTCTCCAACAGGCGTATCTGCTTCGGGGTGGAAAGTCCGTCCATGCGGCGCTTGTTCAGGCGGTCGAGGAGCAGCTGCGCCTTGCCCGCGTTCTCTATCTCGTTTGGGTAAATGCCGTACTTTTCCAGCGCGTCGAGCTGCTTCTGCGACGGCGGGGACATCTCCCAGCCGAACGACGGAACGTACCCGGACAAATCCTGCGCCTGTATCGACATCTCGAACTGGAGCGGGTCAACTAACGCGCGCTTGCGCTTTCGCATTTCGCCCAGCTGCTTCGCGAGGGCTTCCTCGCGCTGGGCTACCACGTCGGTCTCCGCCTGAGCTTCGGCTTCGGTGATGTCCAGCGGATAGCCCGCCTCTGCAATGTTCTCCGTCATTTTCTGCGCCACTTCGTCGCTCTCGCATATAAGGTGCGCGGGTCTGCACAGCTCGTGCCGCTGTGTATGCCACAGGAAATCCAGCAACAGCAGGTCTTTCTTGCCGGGGCTGAGCCGCGTTCCTCTGCCCACCATCTGACAGTAGAGTCCGCGCACCTTTGTCGGGCGGAGCACTATCACGCAGTCCACGGAGGGGCAGTCCCAGCCCTCGGTGAGGAGCATTGAATTGCACAGCACGTTGTACTTTCCGGCTTCGAAATCCCGGAGTATCTCCGCGCGGTCGCCGGAATTTCCGTTGACCTCCGCCGCCCGGAATCCGCGCTGATTGAGGATATCCCGGAACTTCTGCGAAGTCTTTACCAGCGGCAGGAACACCACGGTCTTGCGGTCGGCGCAGGACTTTAACATCTCGTCGGCTATCTGATAGAGGTAGGGGTCGAGGGCGGCGTCGAGGTCTGCGGCGCGGAAGTCCCCAGCCTGGACGGAAACCCCGGTGAGGTCGAGGTTCAGTGGTATCGTCAGCGCCTTTATCGGGCAGAGGTAGCCCTCCCGGATAGCACGGGGGAGGGTGTACTCATACGCGAGGGAATCGAACACCTGACCGAGATTCTTCATGTCGCCGCGGTCGGGGGTCGCGGTCACGCCGAGGACTTTCGCGCCGCTGAAATGCTGTAAGATACGCTGATAGCTGTCGGAGATTGCGTGATGAGCCTCGTCTATTATGATAGTGTCGAAATAATCCGGCAGGAACCGCGCGAGGCGGCTCTCCCGCATGAGGGTCTGCACGCTCCCGACGGTTATCCGCCAGAACGAGCCGAGGGAGGTCTCCTCGGCTTTTTCTACAGCGCAGTTGAGGTTGCAGGCTTTATGTATCTTGTCCGCCGCCTGCTCCAGCAGCTCGCCCCGGTGCGCGAGGATAAGCACGCGCTCGCCGCGCTTTACGCAGTCCTCGGATATCTTCGCGAACACTATCGTCTTGCCGCACCCGGTCGGGAGCACCAGTAAGGTGCGCTGTACGCCCTGCTCCCACTGCTCAAGGACGGCGGCTTTCGCTTCGTTCTGGTACGGTCGGAGGGCTATCGGTGCGGGTCTGACCGCAGGTTCGGCGGGGGCGGGCTCCATTAATGTGAGCTGATTTTCTGTCATGGGGTATCACCACTTTCCGGGAGTGAATACGCCTGTGGGCTGACCCGTAGCGGGCTGCTGACCGGAAGCCGGCTGCTGACCCGTAGCGGGCTGCTGAACCGCGGGGGCGGTCTGCGGAGCGTACTGCTGACCAGTGGCGTTCTGCGGAGACTGCTGATACTGCGTCTGTGCCTGCGGGGGATTCTGGGGCGCGGTCTGCGGGACGTTCTGCGCAGGTGCAGATGAATTCTCAAACGGGTCATAGAACTTCTTTATGTCGTTGGACTGCATATCCTCGCCGTTCTTGCCCTTCCAGCTGCGGACGGTTATCTTGCAGCGGCCGCGGGCTCCGGGGACGGCGTTCCAGTTCATGCGGAGCGGTTCCCCCTTGCGCTTTAAGCCGATTCCGGTGAAGAACGCGGAGAGCAGTCCCTCGCAGCGGGTGTGCAGGAAAAGTCTGTGCCTGAGGTTCGCGGGGCTTCCGTCCGGGAGCGTTACCGCGAGGGTCACTATCGCCATGTTGCACGGCGGGAGCTTCTCCGAGCCCTCGTGACGTCCGCGCTCGAAGCCGGTCACGGTGAAGTCGTAGTCGCCCTCCGGGATTATCGTGAAGTCGCTCTCGCGGGATATTTCGTCGTCCCAGCCTAATTCTCTTTCGATTTCTGACATTGTGGTGTCCTCCTATGAATTTTATCGGGAAGTTTTCTTTACCTCCCTGACCGAGTTTTGCGGCTTGAAATCGGGCTGCGCCCTGCCGCCGCAAAACCTCCGATTTTTCTTATCACCCCCGGAGTGGGGGTGATATTTGCCTGCGGCAAACCGAAAAATCTCATGTTGCAGGAAGCTTTTCTTTCCTCCCTGACCGAGTTTATCATGCATATTACTGCATTTTACTGCAAAATCAGAACGGATATTTCTGTTCGTTGATGAAATCAACAATCTGCTTCCACGCGCCGACCAGAACGCCGCTGACGAAATCCTCCGGGTAGGCGCTTATCGGCATGTCCTCCGGGAAGTAGCCTTTCATTGCGACCGCCGCGCGAATCTGCTGTTCAGTTATCCCGGAAGCGCTCATCAGGTCAGAGAGTGCTTTCGGAATTCCGGCGGCAGGTTCGGGAATAGGTTCGGGGGTCTGAACGGGCGCGGGGGTACTCGGAGCAGGCGCGGCGGGCGCGTAAATATGCGAAATCTGTGCGTACTCCATCGGTATCTCCTCCGGGAGCCCGTAGCGGTTCTTAGCGTCCCAGCAGGGGTGGTGCTGGGTGTACAGCACGCGGCGGTTTCCCTGCGCCTTGTGCTTCTTGCCGTCCTTGTCGGTCTGGACTACCATGGTCTTATAGTTGCAGAACAGCACGATGTCAGCCCACTCCTTGATGAGCGGGGATATCTTGTTGGTGGTCTTGCTGCCGAGCTTCATCTCCCAGCGGTCGTAGCTGCCCATTTCGTCCGGCTGTTCGAACTTCCGGAGCGCCGCGTGCGCGGTCAGAGTTACGTTTATCCCGGCGTTTATGACCTCGGTCAGCTTGTTCAGGAACTTCCCGAAGCTCTCTTTCTCGAACTCCCAGCCCTTGCCGTAGCCGAAATCCTCGATACCGGACTTGCCGTTCTTCGCGCAGAGGTCGGCTATGCAGAGCTGCTCCGCCCAGTCCACCGTATCAATGACGAGGGTCGCGCAGGGGCGCTTGTCCCGGACGAAATCCAGCTCCTGGAGGAGCATTTCCCAGGAACTCGGCGCGGGTAATCTCGCTACGTCGAGCTGCTTCGTGCTTCCCTCCGTGTCGATGAAAAGGGGGCTTGGGAACTGCGCCGCGAGGGTCGTTTTGCCGATTCCCTCCGCGCCGTAGATCACCGTTTTAACGGCGGTGTGTACTTTGCCTGATGTTATGTTGAAGTCCATTAGAATACTCCTTTACTCCATGATGTTCTCTGTGGTGTGACTATATTGGCAGGCTGTTCAGTCGGCTTCGCATAGCCGTCCTCGATAATGATACTGCACTCGCCGCCGGTGCTGACGCGGGTCGCTATCACCTGCAAGCCCTCCTGCTCCAGCCATTTGCCGAAGTCCGCGAGGGTCGCCGCGTCCATCTGCTCCAGCTTGTCCATGAGGACGAAGCCGCACTGCGGGTTCAAGCGACGGACTATCGCCGCAGATACCCGGAGCTGCTCCGCGCCGCTCATGCAGTCCCACTTTGCGCCGTTGTAGGTGAGCTCGCCCTCCTGCACCGAAAGCCCCGGCAGCGGGAGGTCTGCGCCGTCCAGCAGGGCGGTTTTCTGCGCCCGGATATCCTCTATCTTCGCGGTGAGCTCGTCGTACTGCTCGCGGCTCTCCTGCGCCTCCGTGAGGGCGCGGTCGCGCTCGCGCCTTGCCCGGACTTTCGCGTTGACGAGGTCGATGTCGCGTATGCTCTGCTCGATTTCAGCGGTGCTTTCGTCCTGTAAGTCCTCGGCGGACTTGCGGGCGGTCTCGGCTGCCTGCTGTGCTCTCGCGAGGACTTCCGCGGCGCGGTCGTACTCCTGCCGGGCACGGGCGAGTTCCTGCTCGCAGATATCGCGGTTCTGCCGCAGGCGCTGATTCTCGCCGTTCTTCGCGAGAATCTCCTGCTGAGTACGGAGCAGCTCGGAAATGCTGACCTCCTCGGCGGGGGCTTCGGGGTAGTCCGGGAGCTCGTCGGCGTACTTCTGCTTCTGGTCGGCGACCTGCCCGACGGCGCGGCGCTGATTGTAGGCGTTCTGCTCCTGCTGTTCCAGGGCGGCGAGCTTGTCCCCCACGCCGATTATCCGGAGGAGGGTCTGCGCCTTCTCCTTGCTGGTCGCCTGCATGAATTTCGGCAGGTCGAGCGCAAGCTGCCCGATAAATTCATTGAGGAGCTGCTGACCGCCCTTGCCGCCGTTCGGGTCGGTGATTTTGAGGGTTCCCCGGTCGCCCTTGCGCTCTACGATAAGCCCGTTCGAGAGGGTCACGCGCAGGTGCGGAGGAATTACCGAGCCGTCCCGCTGCGGCTGCGAGGGCTTGAACTTGTCGCCGCCGAGAGCCCACGCGATACCGTCCAGCACGGAGGTCTTGCCCTGTCCGTTGTTCCCGCCGATGACTGTCAGCCCACTCTCCGACGGGGTTAGCTGGACCGCTTTTATGCGCTTGATGTTTTCGAGTTCAAGGTTGGTTATTTTTATCATGATTTTCCCTCCAAATCTCCGAATGTAAGCTGCCCGCCTACGTTCTTGCACATTGCTTCTTCCGCTTTCTCAACGTTCGCCACCATCTGGCGGTAGTAGCTTTCTTTCAGCTCGCAGGCTATTGCACGTCTGCCGAGTGTACGCGCCACATACGGCACGCTTCCGATACCGCCGAACGGCTCAAGCACGATATCCCCGGGATTCGTCCAGAGCTCAATGCAGCGGCGGATTACCTCCAACTGCAAGGGGCATATATGCCGTTCGTCCTTTTCCTCCCGGGCTGAATTCTTCTGGAGCGTGTCGGACTGCCGGATATCCATCCACACCGGGCTTGCATACTGCTGCCACACATCGCACGGAAAACTCTCGTCTGTATGGGTCACGCGCTCCGGATTGTCGCCGGGCTTCCTCATTGTGAGTATGTAGTCGGGTATTCCCTGACGATTCATGGCGCTGTCTTTCTTAATCTGCTTGTGGAGCAATCCGAGCGCCTTTGTGCGCTGCATTTCCGTGACCGGGTTCTTCCATATCGTCACGCGGCTGTGGTAGATGAATCCGCAGTCCTCAAACACCTGGCGGAGTATCGCCGGGAAATCTTTCAGCCCGATAACGCCGTCGCGCTCTTTCATCTTCGGGAGATCCATGCAGTGGAACGACAGCAGCCGCCCCGGCATAGTCACGCGGTAGAGCTCCGCCGCGAGATATTTAAAATGCTCGTAGAATTCCTCGTCGTTCTTACAGTTTCCCATATCCCGGTCGCTGTTGGAGTAGGTGTAAAGGCTTGCGAACGGCGGCGAGAATATCGTGTAGTGCACGGAATCGTCCGGCAGTCCCTTTATCACCTCGCAGCTGTCGCCGTGATACAGCGCGTATTTTTCGCCGATAGTCTGGTTTATTACATCAGGCATAGTGTTTCATTTCCTCCCATTCAGGCAGCCGCATTGCCTTGTGCGGCTCGTATTCTGTGGATATTCTCACCGTAGCCGTGAGTTCCCGGCGGGTAATATCCTTTGTGAGTTCGATAAGATGTTCCTTCATCAGCTCGTTATCGCGCTGCTTGCGCTCGATATTTTCCTTGACCGCGCCCTCCCGCGCCGAAATAATGATATACACGTCAACGTCGGACTTCTGCCCGAATCTCCAGCAGCGGCGGACGGCCTGATAATAAGCTTCGAAGCTGTCCGAAAGTCCCACGAATACGACCTTGTGGCAGTTCTGCCAGTTCATGCCGTAGCCTGCGATTTTCGGCTTCGTGATAAGGCATTTCAGATTTCCGGCGGCGAAGTCCAGCATGGAGCTCGTCTTGAATTCCGGAGCGTCGGAGCCCTGCACATTCACACTGCCGGGTATCAGCCGGTGAAGCTCGTCCGCCTCGGCGTTGAGGTCACACCAGCACAGCCAGTTTTCGTCAGATGAATTCACCAGATCTGCGGCGGCTTTGCAGCGTTCTGCAAGAGAATCCCTGCGGGCTTCGCGGCGTTCTGTTAGCGACAGTGCGACGTTTTCAGCCTGTTCGCCGTCAACGACGATTTCATGCACGCTGAGCTTTGGCAGGTCGTAGCCCTCGCACTTGTAGCCGAGCTTCTTCGGGTCGTCCATAACCACACACCAGCTTGACAGCCAGCGCCAGAAAAGGTCTGCGGCGTGCCCTTTGAGCCGCCATTTCGAGGTCTCGCCGCCGTCGTGAACGAAGTACATTGCGAGCATTTCCGCGCGGGTCATTACGCCGAGAAATTCCGAGTGGTTGCCGAGCTCCATGTAGTCGTTCGGCGCAGGAGTAGCGGTGCAGGCGAGCTTGTAAGGTGTTTTGCCGAACATTCCGATTATCTGGTTGCGTATCTTTCCGGAAAAGCTCTTGATAATACTGGATTCGTCCAGGACTATCGCTGTGAACTCGGAAGCTACGAACTTGTCCAGCTTTTCGTAATTCGTGATGTTCACGGAATCGGCGGTCACGTCGGCCTGTGACGCGCAGATGTTCACCTTGATTCCGAATTTTTCGCCCTCGCGCTGGGTCTGCGCCGACACCGCCAGCGGCGCTGCTATCAGAACTTTGCCGCCCGTCCTGCGGCGTACCTGTTCAGCCCATTCGAGCTGCATTGCGGTCTTTCCGTCGCCGCAGTCCGCGAATATCGCCGCCCTGCCTTTCGCCAGCGCCCACCTTACAATGTCTCGCTGGAAGTCGAAAAGCATGGGGTTGAGCTCGTCTACGGGAACGGTTATTCCGGAAGATGTTGATGTTATCGCTTTGCTGGCGATAAAATTTTCGTATTCTTTCAAGTCAATGCCCTCCTTGAATGTTCTTTGACGATCGCCGCAAACGCGAGCTCCCCGTCTGTCGGCGCTCCGCCTGATCTCGTCGGGCGTATGCAGTCCGGGTAAGGACACTCAAAGCAGGAATACGGCGGGTCGCATTTCTCGGCGGTGAATTTCGTCTTTTTCCTGCCTGCGCGGACGGGACGGCGGTTTGTGATTCCCGCCGCGTTAAGCTTTCTTCGCAGCGTGTAACGCGATACTCCGAGCTGCTCGGCTGCGGCTTCTATGCCGATTTTGTTTACTAGGGAAACGGCGCGGTCGAGCGAAAGCTCTATGCGGGGGCGGCCTCTATTTGACATCTGCTGCCTCCAGTTCATCAAAAGCGCACATCTCCGGCAGATTAGCCCGTACCAGCGCCGCCGGGACTGGCGGTGTGACCGCGTTTCCACACCGGGCTGTCTGCTTGCTTTTCGGATAAGGTTTGCCGCTGTCGTCATGATCAATTATGTAATTAGTCGGGAACCCTTGCGCGTTGAAAAGCTCCCTCGGCTGGAGCATACGCATTTTTATGTCGGTGATTATGTATTCCTCGCCGTGTATCGTCACCAGCGCGAAGCGGTCTTTTGTGGTAACGGTGTCCAGCGGACTGTCTACCGGCTTTGCCGCTCCGGTCGAGAAGTACTTCACGAGGAACGCCTGCACTTCTGCATGGTGCGAGCCTCCCGCCGTTATCGTTGCCAGCGGTTCGTCTGCCGGCTGACCGTCCATGTTGTTCCGCATGGTCAGGATATGAGCTGTTATAAGGCTGTTGTGGTCGTGCGCGGTAACTGTATCTAAAGGTTTATCCGCGCCGCTCCCGACTCCCTGATAATTTCCGCCGTAGTTCTTCATGATATGAGCGACTGACGGCGCATATCTCGGCGAGGTATCGACTGTCATTAACGGCTCGCTCAGTTCCTGACCTCTCACTTCATCGCTTGCGGTTTCGCTGTGATACTGAATCAGTGTAGGCGCGACAACGCCATAGCCGTTTTTCGCTGTAACAGTTCCGAGTGGTTCGTCCGCTTTCTGTCCCCGGAAGCCCTCTCCAGAATGGTTGACCGTCACGATGAACGGCTCGGGATTATTTATCACGAACTTCTCAATGCCCCGCGCTATGCGCCGGAGCGTATTTTCTGCAAGGGGCTTGTCCCGCTCGAAAATGCTCTGTGCCGGAATGCTCCAGTCGATACACTCGGCGGCGGTGTGATACGGTTTTAAGTCCTTGCCGTTTCCGTGTGTAGGCGGCGGGAATACGATGGGCTTCCCGTCGCAACGGGCTATCAGGTAGAAGCGCGTCCGGGTGGTCGGCGCTCCGTAATCGCAGGAGCGGAGTATGCAATACTCTGCATTGTATCCCAGCCCCTGTTCAAGCCTTGCCGCTTCGGGGCTGTCCGGGCTTATCTCCAGCGTTGCGCACATCTCCGTGAATGCCGGGTGGTCGTGCGGGATACCTGTTGTGAGCGCCTTTATGAAGCCGTCAAAGGTTTCTCCGGCGCGCTCCTTTACAGGCTTGCTGTCAACTCCAAGAGGTCCCCAGGTGCGTATCTCCGGGACGTTCTCCAGCATGATGACGCGCGGACGGACTTTCAGCGCCCAGCGTATCGTTACCCACGCCAGACCGCGAATGTTCTTATCAACCGGCTTCCCGCCCTTGGCGCGGGAAAAGTGCGTGCAGTCCGGAGAGAACCACGCCAGCCCGACCGGGTTTCCTGCGCAGGCTTCCACCGGATCTACCTGCCATACGTCCTCGCAGTAGTGCCGAGTATGCGGGTGGTTAGCACGGTGCATTGCGATGGCGTCCGGGTCGTGATTTATCGCGATGTCTACGCTCCGACCTGTCGCCATTTCTATGCCCGTGGAAGCTCCGCCGCCACCGGCGAAATTATCAACTATAAGTTCCACTTGACTTTTCCTTTCGCTCATGTTATAATGAGCATGTAATACTTTGTTTTGCCGCTTCCCGAGTGCCAGCTCAGGAGCGGTTTTTCTTTTTGCTTTTCTTCGGCAGGAGGAACACTCCCTTGAAGCTCCACACCATGATAATGCAAGCGATTGCAACGGCGATATCCATACCGTTCATGGAATAGCTCCAGCCGTTCATCGCGGAGACGAGCCAGCGCAGGTGGAAGCCTAGCAGGGCGGCTATTGCGTAGGGTATGTACTTCTTCATGCCTGCTCACCTCACGCGATAACAAGCCGGTACGGCTCCACGTCTGCGGATTCGATGTACGTCACCGCGCAGTAATAGTACCCCCGGCCGCAGTAGGTCGGCGGGACAAGATCCTCGGAACCGTTAGTCCCTCCGTAATTTACGCATGTCACGCCGTCCTTGCCGGGCTTGAACGATTGTGCAAGCCACCCTGCCACGGCGTAGCTCTTCGTCAGGATAACTAGGTATTTCATGCCTGCACCTCCTTGTGTTCTATAAGGTTAAGCTCCGAACCGGGGCAGCGAACAATGCCGTTGTTTCGTAACACTGTTACGAAATAAACGTCGTACAGTTCGTTGCCGCCCTCAGAGCCGAACCCCTGCATAACCAACCCAGCTCCATGCTCGGCGTGATTTGCTGTGTCGCCTGTTTTGAATTTCATGTCTGCACCTCCATAGCTTTCAGTTTTTTCAGCCTGCGCTCCAGGTCTGTGATGTTGAGCCCCCAGGCTTCGTAGGCTATCTCCGTGTTCACGCGCTGGGCGTTCCATATCGGAGTGTTGCGCTCGGTCATTATCGCCTGAGCCTTGTTTTTCAGGCTCTTGATGGTCGCGGGTGCGAGCTTTCCGAAAAGCTCCTTGATGTCGCTGTTGGAAAGCTCGATTCGCTCGTAGTACAGCCGTATCGCAGTTTCCAGCGAGGTTATCTGCGGTACACGGACTGTTGCTGCTGTTGATGGCATTGTGTTTACCTCCTCTCACCATATTAGGGATCATTGGAGCGAGATTATAACCTACTTTCTATTCCCGGCCGAGAATTACTTTTAGGCTCTCTCAAAGGCTCAGCTCACGTTCGAGGAACTCCCTGAACTGCGGGGTCAATGTTCGCCTTCCACGGAGGACCATTGATACATACGCTGTGGTCTTTCCGTATTTCCTCGCGAGCGCGACCTGCGTCACATTCCGGTCTATCATGCGTTTGCGAGCCTTGGTTACAAACGCGATGTCCCGCTTCTGCCTGTTTGTGATAATCCCACCTCCCGTTAATTTATTTACAAATTCCACTTGACAAAGCAGCAACTATGTGTTAATATTAATAGTGGTTAGCAACTTAATATCAATAGGCTGTTTTTAAAAGCATAACGCAAAACGGCTAGCTTTGCTTTATTCTTTTTGTGGTTAATTTGTTTACAAACACAGTATACTCCATAATTATGGACTTGTCAAGAGGAAATCGCCCATAATTATGGACTTTTCCCATTTTACCAAAAAACGCCTGTGGTTTTAATGCAATTTGACGTAAAAGTATAACGAGGAGTGTATTTCATGGACTACGAGCGTTTACAGAGAGTTATAAAGGAATTAAGCAATGCAAAAGGCGTATCACCGACAAAAGCACTTACAGATAGCGGAGTAGGCAAAAGTTTTTTCTGGAGCATAAACAAACAGGGCTCGGCGCCCTCCGTAGAGAAGCTCCAAGCCCTTGCAGTGTATTTCAATGTTTCAGTGGATTACCTTATCGGGAACACCGATGTTCCGGAGGTCAACCGTTCGGAGGAATCTCCGGCGATGGAGATTGCCCGCATGATAGCCGGGCTTCCTGCTGCCGAACAAGAAAAACTAATCGAATACGCTCATCTTCTGGCAAACAAGGACAAGTGAGTATGTTTCGACAAAATTTAATGAATTGATGTTCATCAAGAGCTTTGACCGCATTTATTATTTGTAATGTGTTCATATATGTACCTCCAGTTTTTCTTCATTCTTGTTTTTCGACCGCGCTAATGTGATGAAAGTCTCATTTGTTAAATATAAAAAGGAAGGGAATACTATTTTTATGGGAACTCCTCAGCCTGATGTAATAACCATAGTAGGTTTTTGGATAGGAATTATAAGTCTGATAGTTGGCGTTGTTAGTTTGATTTTTACAATTTTGACAGTCGTAAATACAAGCAAAATAGTCAGCGCTGTTGAAGCAGTGAAAATCAAAGAAAAATATCCTGAAAAACACAAACAATATTTGGCATCTTTAAGAAATGAAATCAAAAAAATTAAAAATGCACAAACTTCCATTCAGGATGGAGCGGACAAGCCATATATTATCTCTGATTTGCTAAACACCTGTAAAAGCATTCAGCATTTTTACGACGCGTGGAACAAACCAGATAAGAAAACTATTAATAAATTAACTGATTATCTTAGTAACATTCCATGCGATAAAGCTATAAATGAAGAAGAAAGGGATAAAATACTTAAAGCTCTGTATGACGTAACAGCAATATTAGAAAGGATTGGTGAGTTAAATGATATCGGACAGATATGAATTTGCCTATAAGGATCTTATAAAGAGCACCAATAACCGCGAAGTAAAGTGGAGACCTATCATTGAGTATATTAAGGATTATGTTGAGCCCGTATGTACTGACAGCGATCTTGCTCAACACGTCCAAGCGTTATATCAAATGGAATGGTTCGAACTACATCTCGATGAATCTTTTTACTGCTACAAGGACGGAAAATTTCTTGCGCTTCTGTCATATAAACGTGAATCAGCAAAAGACGGTACCATAGATGAAGTAATAGAGCTAGTTGGATGTATGCACGAAAAGGCGATGATGACACCATTTCCTGAATATATTGAGGGGGGATTTGAAACGCTGAGAAAAGCAATCATGGATTATTGGGAATCAAAGAAGATGGATTACTGCTTAGAGGTGTCCGATTGCTTTGAGTTGCTGTATACATTTATAAAACAGGATTAAAATTGAGAATTGCTGCAATCTCGACAAGACTCAGTTTGACCGCTTTGGATTCCATAGTTGTTTCACATGAATCGCACATAAACAATAATACATTTCCCGCAGGGCTTGCGGTAAGCTTCTTGCCGCAGATGTCACACCGGAGTGTAGAATAAAGGCTTCCTTTTAATTCACTATTTTCTACTATTTCAGCGATAGACAATGATTTAGAATTGTAATTATCCATTAATTAACCGCCTTTCTTTAATCCTTATATTATATGTCTTAGCTTTTAAATTATATGTTATGTTCGCATTATATCATTTTATGAACATTATGTCAATAGAAATATGTGCTTTTTTAAGCACAAAATAAAAGAAACTTTGTGTTATAATATAAAATATCCCCTGCCCATAAGGACAGGGGAACCTACTAGAAGGAGAAAATCATGCCAGTAAACAAAACCGGCGTCAAGAAAAACGGCTTGCAGCAGTACCGCGTGCGTGTGAACTACACCGACGCAGCGGGCAAGGCTCGCCAGATAGAGCGCACCGCCTACGGCCTAGCGGAAGCGAACGCGCTGGAGCAGTCCCTGATAGCCGAGTACAAGGACAAGAAGCAGACCGTTTCGCGCATGACCGTCCAGCAGCTCTACGACGAGTACGAAGTCTATCACAGCCACGAAACGCGCAAGACCTCCCACGACAGCGCGATGAAGAACCTGCGGCTCCGGGTAATGCCGACTATGGCAGGATATCGTCTTGACAGGCTCTCGCAGCCAATCCTCGCGAAGTGGAAGAACGACATCGCCGCCAACGAAAAGCTGTCAATAACCACGAAGCAGAACGCATACGCGGCGTTCACAGCTATGCTGAACTACGCCGTTAAAATGGAATATCTGGTACGGAATCCGCTGAGCGCCCTCGGGAACTTCAAGGCTCCCGACGCCATAGAGAAGCCCGCGGACAAGCTGCACTACTACACATCGGAGCAGTTCCGGGCGTACATCGCCGAAGCAAAGAAAAACGCCCGGACCGTTACGGACTGGGCGTACTATGTATTCTTCTGTATCGCGTTCTACACAGGGGCGCGCAAGGGCGAGATAAACGCCCTGAAATGGTCGGATATCGACGGGAACGTCCTGCATATCCGCCGGAGCATTTCGCAGAAGCTCAAGGGCGGCGACGTCGAGGGTCCTCCGAAGAACAAGTCCAGCTACCGCGATCTCCAGATTCCCGCGCCGCTGATGAAGATACTCGCCGAACACAAGCGCCGTCAGCAGGAATCCTCCCGGCTGTTCAGCGAGGACTACCGCGTGTGCGGCGGCGAAGCTCCCCTGCGGGACACATCAATTGAGAACCACAACAAGGAGTTCGCGAAAGCTGCCGGGCTTCCTCATATTCGCATTCACGATTTCCGGCACACTCACGCTTCCCTGCTCGTCAACGAGGGGATAAACATTCAGGAGATCGCGCGGCGGCTCGGGCACTCCGACGTTCAGATGACATGGAACACTTACAGCCACCTTTACCCCCGGGAGGAGGAACGCGCCGTCGCTATCCTCGATAAGATTCCCCCGGATTAATTTTTTTGCTGTTTTTCGGGGATTTTTCGGGGATAAAAATAAAAGAACCGCACAACAGTGCGGTTCTTTCGTTATATGGTGGAGATGGGGGGATTCGAACCCCTGACCTCTTACATGCGAAGCAAGCGCTCTCCCAGCTGAGCTACACCCCCATTACCTGATAATTATAGCACAAACGCTCGTAAAAATCAAGTGGAGTACAGCCTTTTTTGCAAAAAATATTGTCAGCCTCCGGGAAAGTCATTCACCGTGATCAGACCTTGCAGTAAATAACGGCATAGTCAAACGGCGAAACATGCACCTTTCCGTCCTTTATGCCCTGACCGTAGCGGTCGAACGCCGGAACGAAATCATAGAACATGTCGGTCTTGTCGTTGACTATCTCAAACGTGTGACCCTTGGTGCTCTTGTTGAGGTAGATTATAGCCGCCTCGCGGGTTATCTTGTCGTAACGCGCGAATACGCACACATTGTCATCGCATTCAATGAACATCATGCTGCCCTGCTCGAACGCGTGGGTCCCTCTGCGGATGACCGAGAGCTGCTTCGTGAACTCGATAAGGTCGAGGTTCTCCCTGCCCCAGGGATAGCAGCGGCGGTTGAACGGATCGCGGTAGCCCTCCATGCCCGCCTCATCGCCGTAGTATACGGACGGGATTCCCGGCAGGAAGAACTGAAGCACCATTGCGCACTTCATCAGCGAAATGCCGTACATATACTGCTGACCAGTGAGACTCCTCTCGGCCTGCCAGTCCTTGCCGTTCCAGCCTATCTCATCGCCCGCGAGCCTTGTGAGCGCACGCTCCGTGTCGTGGGTGGAAAGGAAGTTCATCAGCATATCTATCGCGGGCTTCGGGTAGTGGTCGAGTATCGTCATTATGCTGTCCACGAATACCTTTGCGTCCGCATACTTGACGTAGTTCAGGATAGCCTCCTTGAACGGGTAGTTCATAACGCTGTCCAGCTGACCGCCGTTCAGGTAGCGGCGGCGCACGCCGTAGCTCTCCTTGTTGGAGGCGTCCTCCCAGACCTCGCCGTAAACTATCTTGTCGCCGCCCATTCCCTTGACCGCCTTGTTGATGTTGTCAAGGAATTCGTCAGGGAGCTCGTCTGCAACGTCAAGACGCCAGCCCTGCGCACCGAGCTTTATCCACTTCTGAAGGATACCGTCCTTGCCGCAGATGTAGTTCGTGTAATCAGGGTTGTTCTCATTTACGTTCGGTAGAGTGGTTATGCCCCACCAGCTCTCGTATCTGTCCGGGTAGCCCGTGAAGCTGTACCACGGGTAGTAGGGGCTGTTCCTGTCGCGGTAGGCTCCGGTGTGGTCGCCGTATCTGCCGAACTTGTTGAAGTATATGGAATCCGCGCCGGTATGCGAGAATACGCCGTCAAGTATGACGCTTATGCCCATTTCCTTCGCCTTTTCGCATAGCTCCCTGAAGTCCTCCTCCGTGCCGAGCATGGGGTCTATCTTCTCGTAATTTGCGGTGTTGTAGCGGTGGTTCTCGTGAGCCTCAAAGATAGGGTTAAGATAAATCACGGTCGCGCCGAGGCTCTTGATATACGGCAGCTTCTCGATTATGCCCTGGAGGTCTCCGCCGAAGTAGTCGTTGTTGCGTACAACGCCCTTTTCGTCCGGCTTGTAGTACGGCGTAGCGTACCAGTCGTCGCGGATTATCCTGTCCTGCGGAACTCCCTCGTGCGGCTTTCCGCTCTTGCAGAAGCGGTCGGGAAATATCTGGTACATTATGCCGCCGCGTATAAACAGCGGAGTGTAGAGGTTCTCGTCAAAAACTGTGAGCTGGAAGAGCTCCTCGCCCTCGAACACTCCTTCGGAAGCGCCGCGGCGCTTGATGTAGCGGCGTCTGCCGTCCAGCACGCAGGTGAAGTAGTAGTGATGCAGTCCTGTGTTGTTCGGGGTGAAGCAGCAGGAATAAATGTTGTCGCTGCCGCTTTCGTCCTGTAAGTCCAGCCCGATGAAGCGCTCCTTGTAGCCCGGGCGGAACATTACCAGCGTGAGGTCCTTTATCGCCATGGTCTTCGGGAAGCGCACGTTGAAAATACTCGGCTGACCCTTGCGCAGCGCGCCGAACGGGTGCTTGTAATTGTTGTCGAAGCAGTCAAAAATGGGTAAGCTCATGGGATTCTCCTTCGGTTAAGAATATACGGAAAAAGGCGGTTGAACCGCGGCAATAAGCCGCGGCGCGCCGCCCGGATAAAATTCTATGCGGATATCACTTGAGGTTCCAGATATCTCTTGCGTAGTCCGTAACTGCACGGTCGGCAGAGAATCTGCCTGCGCCGGCAATGTTGTACAGCGACTTCTTGTTCCAGTCGAGCTGGTTTCTGTAAACTTCGCTGATGTAGTGCTGTGTTCCGCGGTAGCTGTCGAAGTCCGCGAGGGCCATGTAGAAGTCCTTGTTCCTGATAGAATTTGCAACTTCCTCGAAGGTAGCGCCGTTGATGCCGTTGTACATACGCTGCATAACGTCACGGATAACCTGGCTGTTGTTGATGTAATCCTCGGGGTGGTAGCCCTTCATGCGGAGCTCGTTGACCTCGGGAGTTCTCATGCCGAAGATGAAGATGTTGTCAGTGCCGACAGCCTCGTGGATCTCAACGTTGGCGCCGTCGTAGGTGCCGAGGGTCAGCGCACCGTTGAGCATGAGCTTCATGTTACCAGTACCGGAAGCCTCCGTACCTGCAAGGGAGATCTGCTCGGAGATCTCGGCAGCCGGCATGAGTATCTCAGACAGAGTTACGCGGTAGTCCTCAAGGAATACAACGCTGAGCTTCTCTCTGATCTTGGGGTTGTGCTTGATCTCCTCGCCGATGCACCAGATCATCTTGATGATCTGCTTTGCGATATAGTAGCCCGGAGCTGCCTTGGAAGCGAAGATATAGGTCTTCGGAACGAAATCTGCATCCGGATTCTGGAGCAGGTAGTTGTAGTCGGCAATGATGTTCATTGCGTTGAGCTGCTGGCGCTTGTATTCGTGCAGGCGCTTTACCTGTACATCGAAGATAGAATCAAGGTTCAGCTTGGTGCCGGTGGTCTTTTCAACGTACTCAGCGAAAGCCTGCTTGTTCTGCTTCTTGATCTTGCCGAGCTGTTCAAGGACGTTCTTGTCGTTTGCGAATACCTGGAACTTGATGAGCTCAGCAGCGTCCTTCTTGAAGCCCTCGCCGATGCACTGGGACAGCAGGTCTGTAAGACCCTTGTTGCTCTGGAGCAGCCATCTTCTGTACGCGATACCGTTGGTGACGTTCTTGAACTGGGACGGTCTGTCGAGCGCCTGGAGTCTGAATACGTCGTCCTTGATGATCTGGCTGTGCAGCTTGGAAACGCCGTTTACGCTGTGGGAAGCAGCAACGCAAAGGTAAGCCATGTGGATCTTGCCGCCCTGGATAATGGACATCTTGGAAACTCTGTCGCTGTCCTGGGTTCTGTTGAACAGATCCTCGCAGTAGCGGCGGTTGATCTCGCATATAATGGAGTAGATTCTCGGGAGGATCTTCTCGACAAGGCTCTGATCCCACTTCTCGAGCGCCTCTGCCATAACGGTGTGGTTGGTGTAAGCGAATGTGTTGGTAACGATGTGCCAAGCCTGCTCCCAGCCGTAGCCGCAGTCGTCGAGCAGTATTCTCATCAGCTCGGGGATAGCAAGGGTCGGGTGAGTATCGTTGATATGGATAGCAACCTTCTCATGGAAGTTCTCAAGCGTGCCGTATACGTTCATGTGGCGCATTACGATATCGCCAACGGAAGCCGCGCACATGAAGTACTGCTGACGCAGACGGAGAGCCTTGCCCTCGAGGTGGTTATCGTTAGGATAAAGTACCTTGGAGATAGCGTGGGCGATGTTGTTTGCTCCCATAGCCTTTGCGTAGTCGCCGGTGTTGAAGCTGTTCATATCGAAGGACATGGACTCAGCGCTCCACAGACGCAGCTTGGAAACGCCCTTGCTGTCGTAGCCGGAAACATACATATCGTAAGGAACAGCGTTTACTGTGGTGTAGTTAACGTGCTCAAGGTGGTGGTAGTCGTTCTCCCAGTACTCGTTGATCTGACCGTCGAAGTGAACCTCGATAGCCTGGTCGGGAACGGGAACCAGCCACGCGCCGCCGCCGGGGAGCCAGTTATCAGGGAGCTCTGTCTGCCAGCCGTCAACGATCTTCTGCTTGAAGATACCATACTCGTAACGGATAGAATAGCCTGTTGCGGGATAATCACAGGTAGCCAGACCGTCCATGTAGCAGGCAGCAAGTCTGCCCAGACCGCCGTTGCCGAGACCTGCGTCCGGCTCCTCATCGTATACGCTGTCTATCTTGATGCCCATATCCTTGAGGCACTCAGCGGCAGCGTCCTGCATGCCGAGGTTGTAGAGGCTGGTCTTGAGGGAGCGTCCCATAAGGAACTCCATGGACAGGTAATAAACCTGCTTTCTGCCCTTGGAGTTGCAGTCGTGCATGAAGTCGTGACGCTTCTCCTTGAGGTAGTTGACCACGATCGAAGAAAGTGCGCGGTAGACCTGTGTGATGGTCGCGTTCTGCGCGTCTGTTCTGAAGTCGAATTCGAGTATGCCGTCGAGCTGTCTTCTCAGCTCCTCCTTAGTAAACGGAGATTTCATTCTGTTAATGACCCCTTTCATCTGTGCGGCTTACGCCAGTTAGCATATAATTTTTCACCAAATATCATTATACTATTATTTCGCCGGAATTTCAAGATTTAAACATCATTACTGTGAAATAAAACAATATTCCTTTTTATTGTTTGAGTAATTTAGACAAATTTTCTAGCAAATAATGGCGGCAGCGTGGGACTTAATAGACTTAACGCGCAATTCGTCTATTTCAGCTTTGACCGGAACGGCAAAACTCCCCCCCGGGAAAGCCCGGAAGGGAGCAGGAATCGCATGTAAAGCCTTTTTCATGCGCAGAATGAAACAAGGCAGGTTCATCGCCTGCCTTGTTTGGTCATTTATTCATTTGCCGGGATCAGCTTCCGCTGTACTCGGAAAGCTCGATGGTGATATCAACGGACTTCTCCCTGCCGCGGGAATCAGTCCTTACAACGGTAGCCGTAACGGTGTCGCCGGGCTTCATATCCTTGAGTATCGTGGAAACCTCGTCGACTGTGCGGACATCCGTGCCGTTTATCGCAGTGATCGTATCGCCGACTACCAGCTCGCTCTTTGCTATCGCGAGGTTCTCATCAATGTCAGTTACCAGCAGACCAGGGGTCATGTTCTGTACTGCGCCGAGATAATCGCTTATCTGGAGGCAGGTGATACCGAGTATCGGACGTCCGGAAACGTAGCCCTTTGTAACGAGGTCGCTGATGACGGACTTCACGTCATTTATGGTGATGGCGAAGCTCAGGTTCTCCGCATTGTCGTTGACCAGCTTCATGTTTACTATGCCGACTACCTCGCCGTACATGTTGAACAGTCCGCCGCCGGAGTTACCGCTGTTTATCGCCGTATCAGTCTGGATCGCGGAAACGCTGTTGTCGTCATATACCTGGCGGTTCAGACCGGATACAACGCCCTTGGAAACGGAGGTCTCAAGACCCATAGGGTTGCCTATCGCAACAACGTCATCGCCGAGGCAGAGCTCATCGGAATCGCCGAGCTTTGCCGCCTGGAAATCGCTGCCGTCTATCTTCAGCACCGCGATATCAGTATCGGAATCAGAGCCCACGATAGTCGCATTGTACGGTGTGGAAACGCTGGTGCCGTCATTCGGGTCGGTGGTGTTGATGTTTACAACTACCTTGCTTACGGTGTAGTAGTCATTCTCAACGACATGCGCATTCGTGAGAACGTAGCCGTCCTTGGAGATGACCACGCCGCTGCCCGAGCCGTAAAGGGTCTCCTTGCCGCGGTAGTTCACGTACACCTCGATATACGCAACGGAATCCTTTACCTCCGCAACAAGGTCGCGGGTGTAGGCATAGCTTCCGTCGCTGTTGCGCTCGCCGGTGGTGATGTTATGTGTTGCCGCGTCCGATGAAAGCGCGTCAAGCACCTCCTGTGCGTCAGCGGCAAGGCTGCTGTTGTCCTGGCTGTCAGAAGCGGCAGAGTCAGCAGATGTATTCGTGCTGCCGCCCGCGGAATTGCCGCGGATATTCTCCGCGCCCTGCATGATCATCTTGCTTGCGGTGTTGCCGAGGTAGGCTCCGCCGAATCCAAGGCCTCCGCAGAGGACTGCTATCGCTGCGACCAGCGCTACCACCTTCGCGGTCTTATGCGGCTTCTTCGGGGGCTTCTGCTCGGTGGAGAAATTGCCCTGGAACTGTGCGTCCTGTGTGTTCTGGGGATTCTGCCCGTTCATGCCGTTGTTATTATATTCATACATAGATCATTCGTCCTTTCATCAAACCGTATATGCCAGGGGCTTTCCGGCTGTCCGCCGTTTCCCTTGCTGTGATTTAAGTATAACAGGTCTTTGTGTCATTTAGGTGAAACAAATTTGAACAATCAATTAAATAAGGCTGAACAAAAAAAGGGAAAATATGCAGTCTGATCTCCACATTTTCAGGCAGCTGAAAAAGGCGCCGATGCCAGTAAAACTCACAACCGCGGCGCTGGCTGCAATTGTGAGTTTTACTGCGCTTATGTTGATTTCAGTCCTTAGCCCATGCTTGCCGGGGCTTCGCTCATAGTCGGAGCCTCGTGACCCTTGACTGCACGGTCAGCGGCAAGCGCTATCGCACATTCCAGGCGCTTCTTCTGCATTTCACAGGCGAGCTTGTAGGGCTTCTTCACATCGCCCTCATACTGGAAGCTGTTCGCATTGCAGCCGCCGGAGCAGAAGAACTTCGCCCAGCAGTTACGGCAGCCTTCCTTGCTGTAAACGTGCACCTTGGAGAAATATGTCTTGATATCGTCGTTGAAGGTGCCATCGTATAGGTTACCCATTTTCCACTGCTCCATACCAACGAACTGGTGGCAGGGGTATATATCGCCGTGGGGCTCTACCGCAACGTAGTCGTTGCCGCAGCCGCAGCCTCTCAGTCTTTTGATCGCGCAGGGACCTGCGTTAAGATCCACCATAAAGTGGAAGAAGTTGAACTTGTCCTCGGTGCGGTTAGCCATTACATCGCAGAGCTTATCGTACTCGGAGAATACCCGCGGGAGATCCTCCTCGTGGATAGCCCAGGGCATAGCAGGGTCGGTCACTACCGGCTCAGCGGAGAGCTGCACAAATCCCATATCCCGCATTGCCAGGATATCGTCGGTGAAGTCGAGGTTGTACTTCGTGAATGTGGCGCGCACATAATAATCCTTTGTGCCGCGGCTCTGAACCAGCTTCTGGAACTTCGGCACGATTATGTCGAAGCAGCTCTTGCCGTTAAGCGTCTTGCGCACGCGGTCGGTGACGTCGCGCCTGCCGTCAAGGGAGAGAACGCAGTTGCTCATCTCGCGGTTGATGTACTCTATCTTCTTGTCGTCCAGCAGCAGGCCGTTGGTGGTGATCGTAAAGCGGAAGTGCTTTCCGTGCTGCTTCTCAATGGAGCGCGCGTACTCAACGGTAGCAACGACAGTATCCCACGCCATGAGGGGCTCGCCGCCGAAGAAGTCCAGCTCGAGCTGCTCGCGGTTCGCGGAGCGCTCAATAAGGAAATCAATAGCCTTTCTGCCGGTTTCCGGGGTCATGATGCAGCGGTCGCCGCCGAAATCGCCCTGCTGTGCGAAGCAGTACTCGCAGCGGAGGTTGCAGTCATGCGCAACATTCAGGCACATGGACTTTACCGGGGACTTCACCATTGTGTTGCTGTATTTCTCGTAATCATCCTCCGCAAAGAGCTGTCCGTCCTTGTAGAGCTGATAGAGCTCTGCGTAGCTCTCGCGCACCTCTGCTTCGGGGTACTTAGCGAGCTTTGCGGGGAGGTCTGCGGGCATCTCCTCGGTCATGGGGGCGTCAAGGAAATCCAGCATATCGTAGGCGCAGTCGTCCGGGAGGTGAACGGCGCCGCTGTTGACGTCGAGCACTATATTGTATCCGAGCTGCCTGAACTTATGTATCATTGGTTATCGCCTTTCTATATCAAAAAACTTTTGGGAACCTCTAAAAACCGGTGTGAAAAGCAAAAATGGGCAGGGTGTGCCAGCTTCTAGGAAAGCCGACGAAGTAAGGCTGTATGCCTTACGAGGAGGTGCAACACGATGTTGCAGAGCGAAATAACCGGGCGACGGCATGGACGCCGTCGCATCAGAAATTTCGCTTGTTGACAGACGAAGATGGTGCGCACTGCTCATTTTCGCTCACATGAGGTTTTTAGAGGTGACCTTTTATCAAAAAAACAGGGCGGAATATTCCGCCCGGCATATCCGGAAGTATTCCCGCGCAGGGCGGGAGCCTTTCTCCCCGGGTAAACCGGGAAGCGCCGCTCTCACGGAGAACAGCGGGGATCCCCCGAAGGGGATCATCCGACAGAAAAATTACTTCTCAGACTCGCACTTCTGGTTTGCAACTGTGCAGGAGGTCTTACAAGCAGACTGGCAGGAGCTCTGGCACTTGCCGCAGCCGCCCTTTACAGCGGAAGCCTTCAGGTTAGCCTTGTTAATGGTTGTGATGTGCTTCAAAATGGACACCTCTTTCGTATTTAGTCGCAGGGAAACCTCCCGTTTAAAGGCAGTTTCCTGCTATTATTTTCAGTATACCATACTTTGCAGGATTTTTCAAGTACTAATCGAGATTTTTTTGATCGCGGTATGACTTATGTGAACATTCCCTCGATTTTTTCCGAGCCCGGAGTCCCCGGGAGCGGCATTGGTATCTGATACAGGAAATCAAAGCCCCTGGCGGGAGCTTCAGCGCATTCCTCCGGGCTGTCCGCGTAGGTCACATATATTTTCCCGTCAGTGACGCAGACTCCGCTGCGGCTGATATCAAGGCGTATGTTCCTCTCAAGGCCCTGGCAATTGCAGGGATAGCGGCAGTATATGCGCTTTCCCGAGGCGGCGGGGTCAAATGTTCCCACCGGGACGCGGTACACCTGATAATGCTCCGGCACCACCGCATTCGCGACCCTGCACAGCGTGTACAGCTCGCCGCCAAACAGCTTCATGGATATCACATACGAGCCCTCCGACATGTGGACAAGCTCCCTTTTGGCGATGTCCCAGCCGGCGATGATACCGTCCTGCCTGTCTGCGGTCAGCATGGAGAACATCACCAGGTCTCCCCTGGTTATCACGCTGATGTATTTTACGTTATCCTCGTCTGCCATATCCCAGTATTTTGAAATATCCGAGTACAGGATATCCTGCGTTTCCTCGTGAGTGCGTATGCGGAGCGCAACGCCGTGTTCCGGTTTTATCTCTGTCTTTTTTTCCATTATTACCTCCTGTTTGCAGCACACTGCCTTATCTTTTGTTCATATTATAGCATAACATGTGCGGCAAAATCGGCTCAGTTAAGCTGATATGTTATAACAAATACTTTTTCGGGACAGTTTACAGGCGTATCTCCATCATGGTTTCACGGACGGACATCCCCATTTTGTCGTAAAAACGGCGGGCGCTGTCGTTTCCCTCCCAGACGTTGAGCGTAACGTACTGGCAGCCGAGTTCCTTAGCCGACTCCCTGACATGATCGAAAAGCAGGGTGCCGACGTGCTTTCCGCGGATGTTCTCGTCAACGCACAGGTCGTCTATGTACAGGGTCTTCACGGGCTTCATTGTTGTAGTGAAAGGCGGCTGCTTAATAACACAGAATGCGTATCCCGCAACGCAGCCCTCATCGTCAGCGACAAAAACCGGGGTCTCGTCACTGCTGATTATCCCCAGGAGCTCGTCCTCAGTGTATTTCGTGGTGCCCGGAATGAACAGGTCGGGGCGTATCTTCGCGTGAAGCTCCAGCACCTGGCTCAGCAGGCTCAGTATACCTTTCATATCGTTCTTTTCGGCTCTCCGTATAGTAATTGACATTGCTGTTCCTCTATTCTGTTTCATAGGGGAACCTCTAAAAACCGGTTTGAAAAGGGAAAATGGGTAGAGTGCGCCGAATGCGATGAAAGCCGACGAAGTAAGGCTGTATGCCTTACGAGGAGGTTTTCTGAAGCAGGCGGTGTGCTATACACATTTTCACTCAAACAAGGTTTTTAGAGGTGACCATAGTATGATTATAACACAAACCGCGCCGAAAATCAATCATTAGTGCAGTCAGATAATTGACTTTTCCGGGACACAATGGTATAATATAAACAGATATTATTACTATTCTGAATTCAGGAGGTTCAAAATGTCAGATACACCTATAAATCCGTTTGACGACGCAGAAGAGATCGCCAAAAAATCCATGGTGCTGTTCTTCCTCATTGACTGCTCCGGCAGCATGGGCGGAAGCAAGATAGGCACAGTGAACTCCGTAATGGAGGAGCTTATACCCGAAATACAGGGAATAGGCGGCGCAGACGCCGATATAAAGCTCGCCGTGCTCAAATTCTCAGGAGGCTGCGAGTGGATGTACGACGCTCCTGTTTCCATAAACGAATTCGAGTGGAAGCCGCTTGACGCCGAAAATGTGACCGACCTCGGCAGCGCCCTGACCGAACTTGCGGCAAAGCTCTCGCGCAACGAATTCATGCAGTCGCCCAGCCTTTCCTTTGCGCCGGTCATGATACTCATGTCTGACGGCTACCCCACCGACAACTACGAAAAGGGACTTGAGATACTCTCCCGGAACCGCTGGTATGCCAACGGCATAAAGGCGGCAGTCGCAATAGGCGAGGACGCCGACCTCGATATCCTCGCGCGGTTCACAGGAAACCCGGACAGCGTTGTAACGGCGCACAACGGAGAGGCTCTCGCGAAGCTGATAAAGTTCGTTGCCGTTACCTCCTCGCAGATAGGCAGCCGGAGCGTCCGCCTGGCTGAGACCCCCGAGGACATGCGCACAAAGCAGGATTCCGCGGCTGAACAGATACGCGAATTCGCCGAGAGCGATGAGATAAACGCCGACATAGAGGCTGGCTGGTAATGCCGTTCAGGGGCTTTGCTGTTTCAGTCCGGGGAGCCTCCCACGAAAGCGGGAACATTCCCTGCCAGGACAGCGCGCGAGTGCTTATATCGGATTCCCTGGCGATAGCTGCGGTATCTGACGGGCACGGCAGCGAGAAGCATTTCCGCAGCGCCGCAGGCAGTGAAATGGCGGCGCGGATAGCCGTGCGCTCCATAACGGATTTCTGCGAGCGCAACGGAAGCCTTGCGGCGGTGTTCTCCGGAGACCCCGCGGAAGCCTCGCGCCGGATCGCCGCAAACATAATCTGCGGCTGGAACGATGAGATATCCGCACACCTGAGGTTTTCCCCGCTGAATGAACGGGAGCGCGCCGTTTCTGACAGATTCGGCGGACTGTCCCCGGAGATAATGTACGGCGCTACGCTTATCGTTGCGGCGGCTGACAGCAACGGAGTTTTCGGGCTCCAGATAGGCGATGGCAGCTTCGTCATGGGCATAGACGGCGCGGAATCCCTCCCCATGCCGGAGGACGACCGCCTTGTCGGGAACCTTACGACCTCCCTGTGCGACTGTGACGCTATAAACAGCTTCCGCAGCTTCTGGCGGGAGGGCGGATTCCGGCATATCGTGCTTTCAAGCGACGGGCTTATCAATTCGTTCGTCAGCCGGGACGACTTCCTGAGCTTCTGCGGCAGGACTGCCTCCCTTTCACAGCAGGAGCTTCCGGCTCTGGAAAAACACCTGCGTGAGCGTTCACGGGCAGGCAGCCGGGACGATATTTCCGTCGCGGTAATTACATATTAATTAAAGGCACCGGGTTTCGGTGCCTTTATTTTTTATTTCCCGCAGTAAGCTATGGCGTCCGCCTGAAACAGCAGTCCGCCCTCTCCGCCGATGTGCGCGAACTCCGTCTGTATCGACTTGCGCACCGGGTATTTCCCGCCAAAGCGCTGCTTTATCACCTTTTCCATAACCGGGATATTCCACACATCCCTGAAAAGGCAGTCCATCTGCACCACATTTTCGAGGGTCAGCCCCACGAGGGCAAGCCGCCTTTCCATCTCATCAAAGGCGCCGTTGACCTGCTCCTCTATCGTGCCGCCTACATTCCCGACGCAGTAGTTCAGGAAGCAGAAGTCCCCCGCCCTTATCATGCCGGAGTGAGCCCACTCCTCGTTTACGTCAAAGCGCTGTATACCGCTCATATTTCCTCCTCAGCCAAACATATTTTCCCGGAAGCAGTTCGGTTCCCCTGTTGGCTTCGCGGTCAGCCGGAACATCACGCAGCCGTCCGGACAGACGATAGTTTTTGTGTACCTGTCCTCCCCGCCGATATTCCGGAGGTCGCCGCCGCTGCGCACCGCCTCCATCACCGGGAACATCACCATCATCAGCTTCGGGCATATCCCCTGCCCCTGAGAGTTCACCGGGCAGCCGTAGGTGCAGGTGTATTTGTCGCCTACCTCCTCGCCGTTGCGGCAGTAGTGCTCCGGCTTATCCCCGCGCAGGTAGCCGACTACCTCGATCTCGAACTCGTACTCCTCGTCAAGCCATTTTTTCATATAAGGTCACCTCTAAAAACCTTGTTTGAGTGAAAATGTGTATAGCACACCGACTGCTTCTTCAAACCTCCTCGTAAGGCATACAGCCTTACTTCGTCGGCTTTCATCGCATTCGGCGCACTCTACCCATTTTCCCTTTTCAAACCGGTTTTTAGAGGTTCCCATAAGCGCCTCCATTGTTTTATAGTACAAGTATACCACGATTCACCAAACCTGTCAATATGAACAATGCGCGCAGAGAACGCTTCTGCGCGCATGATTTATTCTGTACCCATTTCACCGCGGGACAATATTTCCGTGCGGCTTCCGGGGATCTCCAGCCCCCAGTTGTCCCAGCCCGGAAAGCCTTTCCGTGCGAAAAGCTCTATCTTCGCCTGCTGCGGGAACATCTCCGTTATGCCGTTTATGACCTCCTCGGGCTTTTCGCTGTGCTCCCCGCGGTGGACTGATACAAGCTGCCGGACGTTCCTTGCGCCGCGCGGCGCCGGGAATCTCCCCCGCCGGAACGCCAGCACGAATTCCGTCTGCGAGAGAGTGTACCTCCCGGGGTTGTGCACCTGCTTGTCCCAGACGAATGCAACCGTCTTGTACTCGAATCCCCATGCTTCGCCGAGCTCGATCGAATTCGCGAGCTGCGGTCCGGTCGTCCACATGAACAGAATGCAGTCCTCTGCGGCTATCGAGGCAACATCAAGCCGTTTCAGCTCAGACAGCTTCAGAGTAGGGTACTTGAAGTCCGCCGCGCTGATGAACACGTTCTTCTCAAATCCGATATTCTGCGACTTCATGCTGGATTTATCATACTGCATTTTTCCGCCGTAATCCCATGGAGGGTCGGCGTAAATAACGTCATATTTTTTCGCGGGAAGCGGCGGGTAGACCTCCTCCAGCGGATTCACTTTCCGGCGGCGCTTCGCCTCCGGGTCGTATTTTGAGTAGCCGGTGACGCTAGTTTCTCCGTCCATGCCGCACCCCCTGAGAGTTTTTCTTTATTGTAGCATAGATTCCAAAAAAAATCAACACAAAAAACCCACCCCGTTGCCGAGGTGGGTCCATTGTTATTGTTTCACGCCGTTAAGCGTCCGCAATTATCTGAGCGCAGCCTGAGCAGCAGCCAGTCTAGCGATCGGAACACGGAACGGTGAGCAGGATACATAATCCAGACCGATCTCGTGGCAGAACTCAACAGATGTCGGGTCGCCGCCGTGCTCGCCGCAGATACCGCAGTGCATCTCGGGACGAGTCTTCTTACCGAGCTCGATAGCCATCTTCATGAGCTTGCCAACGCCAACCTGGTCGAGCTTAGCGAACGGATCGTTCTCGAAGATCTTAGCGTCATAGTAAGCGCCGAGGAACTTACCAGCGTCATCTCTGGAGAAGCCGTATGTCATCTGAGTCAGGTCGTTTGTACCGAAGCAGAAGAACTCAGCTTCCTTAGCGATGTCGTCAGCAGTCAGGGCAGCTCTCGGGATCTCGATCATGGTACCAACGGAGTACTTCAGATCGGAGCCAGCAGCAGCGATGATCTCGTCAGCGGTCTTAACAACGATGTTCTTAACGAACTTGAGCTCCTTAACCTCGCCAACCAGCGGGATCATGATCTCAGGAACGATAGTCCAGTCGGGGTGAGCCTTCTTAACGTTGATAGCAGCCTTGATTACAGCAGCTGTCTGCATCTTTGCGATCTCGGGGTAGGTTACAGCCAGACGGCAGCCGCGGTGACCCATCATCGGGTTGAACTCATGCAGGGAAGCAATGATGTTCTTGATGGTCTCAACGGACTTGCCCTGAGCCTTAGCCAGAGCCTCGATGTCAGCTTCCTCAGTAGGAACGAATTCGTGGAGAGGAGGATCAAGGAATCTGATGGTTACAGGATTGCCCTCGAGTGCTTCGTAAAGCTTCTCGAAGTCGCCCTGCTGCATCGGCTCGATCTTAGCAAGAGCAGCTTCTCTCTCCTCAACGGTGTCGGAGCAGATCATCTCACGGAATGCAGCGATTCTGTCCGGCTCGAAGAACATGTGCTCTGTACGGCAGAGACCGATACCCTCAGCGCCGAGCTCTCTTGCCTTCTTAGCGTCAGCAGGAGTATCAGCGTTTGTTCTTACCTTGAGCTTTCTGTACTTGTCAGCCCATGCCATTACTCTGCCGAACTCGCCAGCGATGGAAGCGTCAACAGTAGGAATGATGCCGTCATAGATGTTACCGGTCGTGCCATCGATGGAGATGAAGTCGCCCTCGTGGTAGGTCTTGCCTGCCAGCTCGAACTTCTTGTTCTCTTCGTCCATCTTGATGTCGCCGCAGCCGGATACGCAGCAGGTACCCATACCACGAGCAACAACGGCTGCGTGAGAGGTCATACCGCCACGAACGGTCAGGATACCCTGAGATACCTTCATACCTGTGATATCCTCAGGAGAAGTCTCCAGACGTACCAGAACTACCTTCTCGCCCTTTGCAGCCCACTTCTCAGCGTCGTCAGCTGTGAAGACGATCTTACCGCAAGCAGCTCCGGGGGAAGCGCCCAGACCCTTGCCTACCGGTGTAGCAGCCTTAAGAGCCTTAGCGTCGAACTGCGGGTGGAGCAGTGTGTCGAGGTTTCTGGGGTCGATCATAAGAACAGCTTCCTGCTCGGTCTTGTGACCCTCGTCAACGAGGTCGCAAGCGATCTTCAGAGCAGCCTGAGCGGTTCTCTTACCGTTACGGCACTGGAGCATGTAGAGCTTCTTGTTCTCAACAGTGAACTCCATATCCTGCATGTCGTGATAGTGGTTCTCGAGGGTGTCGCAAACCTTGATGAACTCTGCGTATGCCTCGGGGAACTCCTTCTCCATCTGTGCGATAGGCATAGGAGTACGAACGCCGGCAACAACGTCCTCGCCCTGAGCGTTGATAAGGAACTCGCCCATGAGCTTCTTCTCGCCAGTTGCAGGGTCACGTGTGAATGCAACGCCTGTACCGGACTCGTTGTTCAGGTTACCGAATACCATCGGCATTACGTTTACTGCGGTACCCCAGCTGTACGGGATATCGTTGTCGCGGCGGTATACGTTTGCACGGGGGTTGTCCCATGAACGGAATACAGCCTCGATAGCGAGCTTGAGCTGCTGTACGGGGTCGGACGGGAAGTCCTCGCCGAGCTGCTTCTTGTACTCTGCCTTGAACTGCTCAGCCAGAGTCTTGAGGTCAGCAGCGGTCAGGTCGATATCGTACTGAACGCCCTTCTCTTCCTTCATCTTGTCGATGAGCTGCTCGAAGTACTTCTTGCCTACTTCCATAACAACGTCAGAGAACATCTGGATGAAGCGTCTGTAAGAGTCGTAAACGAATCTCTCGAACTTAGGATCGGGGTTGCCTGCGATCATAGCGTTAACAACGTCGTCGTTAAGACCGAGGTTGAGGATAGTATCCATCATGCCGGGCATGGAAGCTCTTGCGCCGGAACGAACGGAAACGAGAAGCGGATTCTTGAGATCGCCGAACTTCTTGCCGTTGATCTCCTCCATCTTCTTAACGCCCTCCATAGCCTGAGCCATGATCTCGTCGTTGATCTTGCGGCCGTCCTCATAGTACTGAGTGCAAGCCTCTGTTGTGATCGTGAAGCCCTGCGGAACGGGGAGACCGATGCTTGTCATCTCAGCAAGGTTTGCACCCTTACCGCCGAGGAGATTACGCATGGTCATGTCGCCTTCGCTGAACATATAGACCCACTTGTTTGCCATTGGTATATACCTCCTGAATTTGTATTATCGCAGATCTGCCCGTGCACGAGCCGGTCTGCGTATTTGATAATCTGCTGGCAGCATTATCCAGTTAAAACCGTACACTCTGCCACACTTTTTATTATAGCAGATAATCCGGAAAAAAGCTAGATGTTTTTTAAATTTTTTTGTGAATATTTCCGGAATTCTGTGTTCGTCTGTGTAATATCACCCGACTGTTATACCGTCAGGCGAAATCGTCACCACGGTATGGGAAAGGCTGGCGCTCCGGCTGAGTTCCGGATCGCCGCCGGCGCTGTGCAGGTCGCGGAACGCGAGCCACTCCCGCAGCTTATAGACCTCCGCGGAGCCTGCCGCCGTGAAGCTCTCTCCGCCGAATATCACGCGCACCGCGCCGCCCCCGGAAACAAGCTTCTGCGACAGGGCGAACGCCTGCTCGGCGCAGCCGCAGTCCGCCCCTGGGGCGAGAATTATGTCCACGCGCTCGGCGGCGGTTCCCTCGTCCTTTCGGACAAGCAGCGTGCGCTTCTTTGCAGAGAGCTTGTAATTTATCCTGCGCGGGGAATCTCCGGGGACGTAGCCCCGGTGCTCGTAACCCGGCATTCCTCCGGAAAGCACGGGGCATTCGGTCTCCTCGTCGTCATCGGACGGGAGCAGCGGCGGTATCACCTCCGGACCGGAATATTCCGCGATTCCCGGAAGCACAGCGGCAGCCCCCGGCTCCGGACGCACCGGAGAGGAAAACACGATTATCCCGAGGAAATCCCGTATCTGGACCTGCTCTATATCAAGACGGTTGAGACAGCACTCCTCCGCGCGCATGGTGATCTTCACGCTGCCACCGCGCTTTCCGAATACGGAGCACCGCGCTGAAAACAGCTTTCCCATAAACATTCCGTTTATCACAACGAACGGCAGGACGCAGAATCCGCGACCGGTCACGCGGAGCTCCGCAGTCACCTCATCGCCGAGCTGATACACTCCCGCAAAGCTGTTGCAGCTCACGCTGATATGCCTGTGAGAGACCGCGCAGGTGACAACGGAAGCCGCGATAGCCGCCAGCATACAATAAATAAGTATCCAGCCCGCTTCTCCGCTTATGAAAAGCAGGAACACCACGGCGAATGCAAGCGTCTGGATAAATCCCGCAGGGTGCAGCTTCATCACTTTTTCAGCTCCCTTCTGCGCTTCATCACGGCTTTAAGCTCCCTGAGAAGCGGCTTTGTGTCGCGCTCCGTGCGCTTTTCCGGGGAATAGAACAGCTCGTCTGCCGCCGTGCAGATGTGCTCTGCCTGCTCCGGCATGCCCAGGTTTCCGGAGATGACCTGCCTTACCTCGCCGCAGGACATACTGTCAGCCTCCCTGCCGGAAACCGCCGCCGCAAGGTTTCTGGCGCGGATATACACTCCGCGCACCCTGCCGGCGCCGCTCCTCATGGAATAGGTCGCGCAGAACCACAGCCAGCCCAGCTTTCTGCGGAATATCACCGCCAGGATGAGCAGAATGACCGCCCCCGCCGCAATATACAGCCACATCATCGGAAGCTCGTCGTCCGAGGCTTCCGCCGCGTAGCGCGTGCCGTCAAAGTCTATCCATCCCGAGCCGGGAATGTATATCTGCGTCCAGGCGTGCGCCTGCTTTCCGGTGATTTCGTACAGCCCGGAAACCGCGTTGTAGCATTCCTGCGGCATCGTGAAGCCCTCGCAGTAGCGCGCGGTGAGTCCCGCCGCCCTGGCAAGCACGGTCAGCGCGGAAGCATAGTCGCTGCATATACCGCGCCTGCTCTCGTTTATGAAGTAATCCACACCGGTGCGCTCCGGCACGAACGCAAGGTCGTAGACGAAGCCCGCCTCGCCGAACCACTTTTCAAGCGCCTGCGCCTTTTCGTAATCCGAGGTAAGCCCCGCCGTGATCTCCTGCGCCAGCACCTCCAGCTCCGGTGTCACGCCGTCAGAGGCAGTGGCATAGCAGTAGGAGAGAACTTCATTGAACTCGTTTCTCAGCGCGGAATAACGCGCACTTGTTATAATGCCGGCATCCCACGCGGTGTCAATCAGCGTACCAAAGCTGTCGTAATCCAGACCCGCAGTGCCTTCATTCACCACAGGGGCTGAATAGTAAACAAAATACGAGCTGAACTGCGGGATCGCCGCTTCCGTGAAGTAATCCTCACGTCCCGTGCGGTATGTCCTGCCGCATTCCTCCGGCAGAATTATGTCATACATTCTGTCCGGGTGGATAATTACGCGGGTGGAAGAGGCGGATACGATGTTTATAGTCATGGTCTGCCAGCCGCCCGGTATGTAACTCTCCCCGGCGATAAGCGCCTGAATATCCTCCGGCAGTTTGTCCCGTGCGGAGCTTACATCCGCCATAAACTCGGGAATATCGGAATTTGCCACGTTGTATTCCCAACTGGCGTAGCCCATGTCGAACTCGTCAAGCACCGTCCAGCCGTCCGGGGAGTAGCAGTCGAAAACCCACCGCCTGAGATATCCCGGCGTATCGGTCTTTACCGTGAACAGAACGTTTCCGGTGTTCTGGTTGTTTCCGGTGTTTACGGAGGAATGGTTCACGAAGTTCGACAGGGCGTTGTTGTAATTGTAGCCGCCCTGCTGCGGCACCATGTGGTCGAGCTGATCCCTCAGCGGAGTTTCGGTGCTTTTAGGCAGTATCAGCGCGAGGAATCCCGCAAGGACCGCCCCCGCGAGGGATACCGCCACTCTCCTGCGCCTGCCGGATCTGTCCTCAAAAACCTCCGGGACAGCGCCTATCAGCTTATCCGGTATCTTCCCGGAATTGGCAAGGGCGCGCCAGTCCGGGTCGGTCATGGTGTTCAGAACATACTGCGAGGAATTCGCAGCAGCCCATACAAAGGCTCCCGCCATTATCGCCATGAAGTACGCGGGGAGCTCCCTTGCCGTGCGCGCCGAGAGTATCAGCGGAATGAACGTCAGCAGCATAAGGAAGCGGGGGCGCGGGCTCATCACTGAGAAATAGAACCCGATGAACCCGATTATCAGCGAAAAGATGAATATGGCGGCAGCCGCATACGGTATCACAAACTGCGCCGAAGCAGTGAACAGGAAGTTCATGAAGCTGGCGTCCCCGCCGGGGCTCCACGCGGAAGCCGCCGTGCCCGCAGTCCACGCCGCCGTGATGAATCCGAGCACTAGCAGCGCGCTTATTTTCGGGTGCGTCCGCAGCTTATAGAACAGGAAGAATACCCCCGCCGTCAGCGCGGACATTATGACCGCGCACGGCAGGAACTGCCTGCGGCATATCGTATACATCAGCGAGACCGCAACGGACAGCAGGTATATCACTATCGGCAGCGGCGCCGCTCTGTCAAATCTGAGCGTTCTTTTTTTCATATCACTTGAAGTAGGAGTACAGGCGGCACATCATCATGCCGTTGTACAGTTTTCTGTTCTTGTCGGCTTTCTGTCCGAACAGGCTCTCGAATTCCTCGTCCGGGGTTATGATATAGAGCTGATTTCCATTAAGCGGCAGCAGCTTTTCGCCCATCGTCCGGTAGATTTCCCGCGCCTGCTCCAGCTCCAGCATTCGCTCGCCGTAGGGCGGGTTGGTGATTATCTTCATGTTCTCCGCGGGAGCCGCAAAATCCTTTATGTCCCGGCGCTCGGCGGTTATCTTCATCAGCGGGGAGGCTTTCTTCGCGTTAGCCATAGTGAGGCTGACGCACTCGCCGTCTATATCGAAGCCATAGCCGCGGAATTCCGCGCCGCGCTTTATCGCTCCGACCGCTTCCTCGCGGGCGGCTCTCCACACCTTGTCAGGAATGAATCCAAGGCGTTCCGCCGCAAATCCGCGGTTAAGCCCCGGCGCGATGTTAAGCGCTTTCAGCCCCGCTTCTATCAGCAGCGTGCCGGAACCGCAGAACGGGTCGCACACCGTATCGTTCTCCCTTATGCGCGCAAGGTCGATGATCCCCGCCGCCAGGGTCTCCTTTATAGGTGCCGCGTTGGATTCCCTGCGGTAGCCGCGCTTGTGCAGCCCCGCCCCGCTGGTATCAAGCATGAGCGTGAACTCGTCTTTCATTATCGAGAAGCGTATCTGCGCGGTGGCGCCGCTCTCCGGCATGGTCTGGAGCCCGTAAGCCCTGCACAGGTTCACCGCCATGGCTTTCTTCACTATCTTCTGGCAGGCGGGAATGCTCTTCAGCACCGAATTCAGCGAGTGGCCCGTGTTCGGGAATGCGTCGTATCTGCCGATGTACTCCGACAGCGGGAGCGCCCTTATCCCCTCGAAAAGCTCGTCAAACGTCCTTGCCCGGAACTGCCCGAGGACTATGCACACTCTCTCCGCGGTGGAAAGGCATACGTTGGCTTTCGCACAGAGCTCCGGCGAGCCTGTGAACGTCACCTTTCCGTCAGAAACGGCGATGTTCTCTCCGCCTATCTTCTTTACCTCGAAGGACAGCGTTTTTTCTATTCCAAAGTGGCAGGGCACGGCGTATTTGTATTCAGTCATTATTTTTCTCCGTTCATATTATGGGTTTACACTTTATTATATCAAAAAACTGACGTAAAGTCAACGTGATGAATATAAACTCTTTGCGCAATTTGTTGTGCAACATTCACAACAAAACAAAAGAATTTTCGTTTTGTTTAATCAAAATCGCCGGCTTGGACGAAAACTTGTTGCAAAAAAAATGAATATAAGCTATAATATAATCAGCTACTGCCATGCCGCGCTGCCGGGTATTTCCGGGAAAGATAGAATGCGCGCGTGGTATGTGAAAGGAGAAAAGATCAAAATGGGTATCAAATTAGACGACAAATATCTCAGCAGCTTTATCGCAGAGCATGAGCTGGACGCCATCGCTCCCGCAGTAAAGGCTGCGCATCAGCAGCTTGTTGACCGCAACGGTCCGGGCAGCGACTTCCTCGGCTGGATAGACCTGCCGGTAGACTACGACAAGGACGAATTCGCGCGCATCAAGAAAGCGGCTGAAAAGATCAAGAATGACAGCGACGTCCTCATCGTTATCGGTATCGGCGGCTCCTACCTCGGCGCAAGAGCAGTTATCGAGGCTATCAAGTCCTCCCTCTACAACAGCCTTAAGAAGGACACGCCCGACATCTATTTCATCGGCAACTCCATCAGCCCGACATATCTCAGCGAGGTAGTTTCCCTCGTTGACGGCAAGGACTTCTCCGTAAACATCATCTCAAAGTCCGGCACCACCACCGAGCCGGCGCTCGCATTCCGCGTATTCCGCGACCTGCTGGTCGAAAAGTACGGCGAGGACGGCGCAAAGGGACGTATCTACGCCACAACGGACAAGGCAAAGGGCACCCTCAAGGAGCTCTCCGACAAGAAGGGCTATGAGACCTTCGTAGTTCCGGACGATGTAGGCGGACGTTTCTCCGTGCTCACCGCTGTGGGACTTCTCCCCATCGCCTGCGCAGGCTGCGACATCGACGCGCTGATGAAGGGCGCCGCTGACGCAAGAACAGCCTACGCTGAATGCGACCTCAAGAACAACGACTGCTACAAGTACGCAGCGCTCCGCAACATTCTGTACCGCAAGGGCAAGAGCGTTGAAATGCTCATTTCCTACGAGCCCAGCTTCGCCATGATGAACGAGTGGTACAAGCAGCTCTTCGGCGAGAGCGAGGGCAAGGACAACAAGGGTATTTACCCGTCCTCAGCCGTATTCTCCACCGACCTGCACTCCCTCGGTCAGTTCATCCAGGACGGCTCCAGGGTGATGTTCGAGACTGTCGTACAGTTCGCAAAGCCCCAGAAGGAGTTCTTCCTGAAGGACGACCCGACAAACGTTGACGGTCTGAACTTCCTGTCCAACCAGAACATGTCCATCGTTAACCGCAAGGCTTTCGAGGGCACTGTTATCGCACACACCGAGGGCGGCGTTCCGAACATCGTTCTCGAGGCTCCGGAGCTCAACGAGTATGAGCTCGGCTTTATGATCTACTTCTTCGAGAAGGCTTGCGCTATAAGCGGCTATCTGCTCGGTGTAAATCCGTTCAACCAGCCCGGCGTTGAGAGCTACAAGAAGAACATGTTCGCGCTGCTCGGCAAGCCCGGCTATGAGAGCCAGAAGGCTGCGCTCGAGGCAAAGCTCGGACTCTAAGCAAAGCAGACCAGGGCGGCGCCGTGCGCCTCCCTCGCAATAAAACAAACACGATTCATGGAGGTTTTACTATGATCAAGCTCATCACAGGCAAGAGAGGCACTGGCAAGACCAAGATCCTTATCGACGCTATTCACGAGGCTGAGAACAATTCCAAGGGCAACGTTGTTGCTATCCAGAAGGGTTCTTCCCTCAACACAGACATCACTCCCAAGGTACGTCTGGTAAATATCGAGGACTACGCTATCGAGGGAATCGACGCATTCTACGGCTTCGTTTCCGGTATCCTCGCTTCCGACTACGACTGCACAGACATCTTCGTTGACGCTACTCTGAAGATCGTTGGCAGAGACTACGCAAAGGTTGCAGAGATGTTCGACAAGCTCGCAAAGATCTCCGGCGACACAGTTATCACCTGCACTATCTCCGCTGATAACTCCGAGCTGGCTGACGGCATGAAGAAGTACATCGTCTAAAAATCGTGAAAAATTCCCGTTGGGAATTTTCCGCCGGACATCTCAGCTACGCTGACAATTCGCACACTTGCTGAGATAGAAGTGTTTTTTGATTTAATTGTCAGGAGCTGCTCCGGCGGCTCCTGATTTTTTTGCGTTTCGTTTTCTTTTTGGTGAAAAAAGCCGTTTTGACTGCTTATTTTCTCCGTAAAAGAGACTATTTCCACAAAACCGCGATTATTTCTGATTATTTCGCTGAAAACCCTTGACAAAACGAAATTCTCATGTTATAATATTATGCGTGACTGTAAAAGGGTTCATTATATGAACTCTTAGGAAAAGATCAATGTTATATTAAGGGGGTGCAATAATGGCAGTTCCGAAGAGAAAGGTTTCCCGCGCAAGACGCGACAAAAGACGTTCACAGGTATGGAAGTTATCTGCACCGTCCTTCTCTCGCTGCAAGCAGTGCGGTGAGCTCAAGCTCGCTCACAGAGTTTGCGGAAATTGCGGTTATTACAATGATAAGGTCGTTATCGCTAAGGAAGCGTAATTTACCGTCATTGAATGGCTAAACATTGTTTACGGGAGTCCCTCCGGCGTTGCCGGGGGGATTTTTGCTGATTATAATGGCAACACCGCACAAAGATTGTGCGTGTATTGCGCCGCAGATTTTTGGTCAGGTTGTACAATGAGGACAACGCAAGGCTGTCGCCTTGCTAGGACGAATTGTGCAAGATGACAAAAAAGATGCAAGCAAGACACGTACAAAAACCATATGTTGGTCTTTGTGCGGTGTTGCCATAAGGTTTTTTACCGTAATTCCTTGAAAATAAAGCGGAAATATGGTATACTATAAATATATGTCCAGAACTAATGTGAAATGAGGTAAAATATGCAGGTAGTAGCAATTGTGGGCAGACCTAACGTAGGAAAGTCCACGCTTTTCAATAAGCTGGTAGGTCAGCGCCTGTCGATAGTTGACGATAAGCCCGGCGTTACCCGCGACAGGATTTACAGCCGCTGCGAGTGGCTCGGCAAGGAATTCATGCTGATAGACACCGGCGGTATCGAGCCGAAAACCGACGACGTTATCCTCGCGCAGATGCGCGAGCAGGCTATGCTCGCCGTTGAGCGCGCAGACGCGATAATCTTCGTTACCGACATCACCACCGGAGTTACCGCAAACGACAGCGATGTTGCCTCCATGCTCATAAAGAGCGGCAAGCCGGTCGTCCTCGCGGTAAACAAGGTGGACGGCGTAGGCACCCCTCCCCCGGATATATACGAGTTCTACAATCTCGGTCTGGGCGACCCGATAGCGGTCTCCTCAGTGCACGGACACGGCACCGGCGACCTGCTGGAGGCAGTTTTCGAGAACCTCCCGCCGGAGGAGCCGGACGAGTATGACGCGGACGCGATAAAGGTTGCCGTTATCGGCAAGCCTAACGTGGGCAAATCCTCCCTCATCAACCAGATATCCGGTGAGGAGCGCTCCATTGTATCCGACATCGCAGGAACCACCCGCGACGCCATCGACACCGAGATAACCCGCGGCGAGGACAAATTCATCTTCATCGACACCGCCGGAATGCGCCGCAAGGCAAAGGTAACTGAGAATATCGAGCATTTCAGCGTGCTCCGCGCGCTCATGGCGGTAGACCGCGCGGATGTCTGCGTTATCGTCATTGACGCGACTGTGGGCTTCACCGAGCAGGACAGCAAGGTCGCAGGCTACGCCCACGACAAGGGCAAGGCGTGCGTTATCGCCGTCAACAAGTGGGACGCAGTCGAGGACAAGAACGACCGCACCATGGAGGAATTCCGCAAGAAGCTGGAAGTCGATTTCTCGTTCATGTCCTACGCGCCGTTCGTGTTCATCTCCGCAAAGACCGGCCAGCGCATAGACAAGCTGTTTGAGCTGATAAAGCACGTCCACGAGCAGCACTGCATGAGGATCTCCACCGGCGTGCTCAACGATATGCTGAACTACGCGACCTCCCGCGTACAGCCGCCGTCAGACAAGGGCAAGCGCCTGAAGATATACTACATGACTCAGGCCTCCGTATGCCCGCCGAACTTTGTCATATTCTGCAACTCCCGCGAGCTGTTCCATTACTCCTATCAGAGGTATATAGAGAACCAGCTCCGCGAGACGTTCGGGCTTGATTCCACGCCGATAAAGCTCACTATCCGCGAAAGAGGCGAATAATGGAGCGCATACTCTCAGATTTCCGGCGCGGCCGCAGCGGAATGCTGCTGTGGTGCGTTATCATCACGGTCGTTATATGCGCCGCCGCATGGCTCCCGCTGCTGTTTTCCGGCAGCTGGACGGAATGGGTCGTATGGGCGTGGGCGATAGTCGCCGCGGCTCTGTCGCTGACCTGCGTGGTGCTGCTGATAAAGGCGTTCGTCGAGATACTCGCCACGGCGCCGCGGAAGCTGAAATCACAGCTCCTCGCCCTGCCGGAGGAGGAACGCTCCGAGATACTGCGGGAATACCCCGCGGCTAAGACCCTGGGAGAGCGTTGGTTCATGCCCGCGCATATACTGTTCTACACGAACCGCCGCGCCCTTGTGCTCCGCTATGACGCGATAAAGACAGTCGTGCAGAAAAAGAACGGCGACCTGCTTCTGGCGACCTCCTCCGGGGATATCACCATGCCTGTCAAGGCGGGCGAAAACGCCGGAATCATATTCGCCGTTCTGCGCAGCCGCAATCCTGAAATAAAGGCGGGCGGCAAAGAAACCGAAAGGACATAAACTCACAATGATGTGGATATGCTATATCATCATGCTTGCCGTGCCCTATCTTCTCGGCGGCATAAACACCTCGATAATCGTAACGAAGCTCCGCACCGGAAAGGATATCCGGACCATGGGCAGCGGAAACGCCGGGCTCACGAACACCCTACGCACGCAGGGAAAGGCTGTCGCCGGGATAGTTCTCCTCGGAGATGTGGCTAAATCCGTGTTGGCGATATGGGCGGTAAGACTAGCGTTCCTGTTCATCGGCGGCGTGGACACCACACTGCTTGAAAACGGCATGAACTGGGTCGGCTACATGGCCGGATTCATGGCTGTGGTAGGTCATGTATTCCCGCTGTATTACGGCTTCCGCGGCGGCAAGGGAGTGCTCTCCGCTATATCTGCGATATTCACTCTCGACTGGCGCACCGGTTGTGTGCTCCTCGCGGTATTCATCATCATAGTCGCGATCACGCGCTACGTTTCCCTCGGAAGCTGCATCGCTTCCTCGCTTTACGGCTTCGGGATACTCGTTTTCGTCTACTTCATGGATAAAGACCCGGCAGGGCTCGCTTGTATGTTCATAGCGTTCTTTACGGCGGCTCTGGTCATCTATATGCACCGCGGGAATATCCACAGGCTGGTAACGCATACGGAAAAGAAGCTCGGGGAAAAGGCTAAGTAATGAAAGCTCTGTTCAGAACCGAAAGGCTCATGGTAAGGAAATTCCGTCCGGAGGACTCCGGCGACCTCGCCGAGATACTCACTGACAAGGCTGTGACGTACTTTGAGCCGTATGAGACATTCACCCGGGAAGCCTGCATTCAGGAAGCGAAGAACTTCTCCGAAAGCGAGGAATTCTACGCGGTGACGCTGGGCGAAAAGGTCATAGGCAAGATATATTTCTCGAAAAGAGCGCACGGAAGCTACGAGATAGGCTACACGTTCAACGCCGCCTATCAGGGCTTCGGCTACGCCTCTGAGAGCGTCAGCGGCATGATGAGGTACGCGTTTGAAAGGCTGGGAGCCCGCCGCATAATCGCGGAGGTGAACGCCCGCAACACCCGTTCGCTGAAGCTTGTGGAGCGCCTTGGAATGCGTAAGGAAGCGCATTTCCGGGAATATATGCCGCGAAAGGGCGAAGCCGGTACATACGACGACCTGTGCGTTTTCGCCGTGCTGAAAAACGAAAGGGAACCTCTAAAAACCGGTTTGAAAAGGGAAAATGGGTAGAGTGCGCCGAATGCGATGAAAGCCGACGAAGTAAGGCTGTATGCCTTACGAGGAGGTGCAACACGATGTTGCAAAGCGAAATAACCGGGCGACGGCATGGACGCCGTCGCATCAGAAATTTCGCTCGTTGACAGAAGCAGGCGGTGTGCTATACACATTTTCACTCAAACAAGGTTTTTAGAGGTGACCGAAATATAAGGCAATAAATCTGGAGGTCTATCGCAATGGCAAAAATAACGATACTGGGCTGCGGCTACGGAACAGCCCTCGGAGTGCTGTTCAGCACCTACGGTCACGAGGTAGTGACATGGACAAAATTCGAGCAGGAAGCGGAGCTCCTCCGCACCGAGCGCGAGCACAAACGGCTGCTTCCCGGGGTGAAGCTCCCGCAGAACCTCGGAGTCACCACAGACCCCAAGTGCGTAAGCGGCGCGGATTTCGTCCTTGTTGCGATACCATCTCCGTTCTTCCGCGAGGCCGTGCAGACCGTAAAGCCCTACATCGGGAAAAACACCGTTGTGATAAACGTCAGCAAGGGACTTGAAGCTGCAACGGGCTACCGTCTATCCCAGATAATCAGCGAGGAGCTCCCGGAGAATCCGGTGGGAGTCATCACGGGTCCCTGCCACGCCGAGGAAATAGCGCGGCTCGTCCCCACGACCGAGGTCTGCGCCAGCGACAATGACGGCGTTGCAGAGTACGTCCAGCGCACTCTCTCAAACGAGGTGTACCGGATTTACGTCAACGACGACGTTGCCGGCTGCGAGCTCGGCGGCGTTCTGAAGAACCCGATAGCCCTCGGCTGCGGTATAGCCCGCGGAATGGGTCTCGGCGACAACACTGTTGCCGCGCTCATGACCCGCGGAATGACTGAGATAACCCGCCTTGGCGTTGGTCTCGGCGCTAACTGGAAGACATTCACCGGCATGGCGGGGATCGGCGACCTGATAGTTACCTGCACCTCCCAGCACTCACGGAATTTCCGCGCGGGAAACCTCATCGGCAAGGGCGTGCCCGCAGCGGAGGCAGTAAAGCAGATAGGCACCGTAGAGGGATACACCAGCAGCATAATCGCCTACAAACTGGCACAGGAGCACGGAATAGACACTCCCATAATCGAGCAGATAGTCAAGGTATGCTATGAGAACGGCGATCCCAGGCAGAGCATTTCCGCGCTGATGACCAGAAAGAGCAAGCACGAGCGCGAAGTGTTCTGGATGGACTGAGAAAGAGGAACCGATGAATCAGAAGATCCCGGCTACCATAAAGGAACAGGTGCAGAAGCTCCGCGACCGCGGCTGTATAATCAGTGACGAAAAGCTCGCAGAGAAAACGCTGACCTACATCAACTACTTCCGCCTGTCGGACTATTTCGCGCCGTTCACCGTCCGCAAGGGACAGTACGAGGAGGGCACGACCTTCGAGAATATCCTGCGCGTGTACGAGGCTGACCGCAAGCTGCGCAGCATTCTCCTTGCCTCCCTAGAGGAAACTGAGATAGCCATGCGCGCGGCGGTATCCAACTACCACGCACTGAAATACGGCGCGCTGGGGTATCTGAATCCGTCTACGTTCGATTTCCGGCACAATCATCAGCAGTTCATGAACAAGGTGAAGCACCTCATCGAGGTGAACGACGACCGGGAATTCGTGCGGCACTACAACTCGAAGTACTGCGGCGCATTCCCGCTGTGGGTGGTTATGGAACTGTTCAGCTTCGGCACGCTGGCGTTCTTCTACAAGGATATGCAGAGCGCCGATAAAAAGGAGCTCGCAGAGCGCTACTACGGCTGCTCCAGCACGGAGCTCGACAACTGGCTGTTCTGCCTGAACGAGCTCAGGAACTACTGCGCGCATTACAACCGGCTTTACGGCAACACCTTCCCGGTGGAGCCGAAAACTCCCCGCAAATGGGAGGGCGAACCGCTCAGGGCGGACGTTTTCGGCTACATAATCGTGATGAAGCAGCTCGCCCACGATCACGCCGCATGGAACGAACGCGTAGTAAAGCCAGTGTCAAGGCTGATAATGAAGAACTCCGATGTCCTGCGCCTTAAAGACCTCGGATTCCCGGAAACCGGCTGGGAAGAAGCTATAACGTATATCGAATAAACACCTGATGTGCCGCTTTGCGGCACATTAATAATAAAGGGGGGTGATTTCAGTGTCCGACAAATTCCGGCTTATGTTCGACAACAAGGCAAAATCCAGGGAAGAGATACAGGAAGAACTGAAACGCATAATAGAAATGCGCGACCAGCCCGCCCCCGAGGAACCATTCCCGCAGCCGGAGCAGCCCTCCGACATAACGCAGGCGGTGCGGGAATCCGTGCAGGACAGGATACGTAACATCGTCCGTGACGCCGTGCAGTCCGCGCAGGAAAGCCGCGAAAGCTCCTACGGCGAGAAGATACCCCCGCGCGAGCCGCGCCCCAGCGTTGATTATCTCGGGAACTCCCCTCAGACGATTGAGCCCGACGAGCTTGCCTACGCGCCCTCCATGTACGAGGAAGAGGATGAAAGCTCCGCTATCCGCATGAAAATAGAGGAAATGCGGCGGCTTGGTCAGGTGTTCTACAACGGCTATATGCTCCGGCAGTGCGCCGAGGAGACCCTTGTAAAGCAGGGGCTTTTCATGGCTGACGTCACCGATGATTTCCCACGGAACTGCTTCTGCGGGATAGAACGCCCGATTTACGGCGCGCTCTCAACAGACCAGCTGCGCACCTACTTCACATGGCGCACCCACGCCCGCGGGGGAGTCTACAACGTCGTTGACAAGCCCTACGTCATGCTGTACTGCTACGAGCTGCTGAACAAAATCGGCGTGCTCTCCGCGGACGACGCCTACAACCGGCTCTCCGGCGTATGGGAGGGCTGCCGCGGATTCTGCCCGGCGCTGGACTCCGTTATGCCACGCTGGCTGAAGGATTTCCGCGCTTTCAACGAGATAACCGGAGGCGGTTTTTCGCCCGCCGAGGACCTCAACCGCTCTGACGACCCCGCAGATTCCGCGATACTGGAGCACAGATACTCCGGGCTGCTGGACGCAATGCTGGAGCGCTCCGGATATAATCTCCGGGGAAGCATTTTCTTCAAGGGCAATGAAAGGCTGATCGAGGGCGCTCTGGAGCCGGTGCTTTCCGCGCTGGACAAATATTTCGCAGAGTTCGGCGTTTCCATGTTTGAGCTGCTGTGCGGCAGGCTCCAGAAAAATTTCAACTGGCAGCCTTTCAGCGGAGCCCTGGTCGACCGCGACCGCATGGACGGATTCCACGCGCTGGTGATAAGCCCCACGGAACGCTATTCCGTGAAGCGCCGCGAACCCTGCCTTGAGACATTTGAACGCGCGCCCTACCGCAACTTCATTGGCTGGATTTTAAAGAGCATAGAATCCGTGCTCCGTAAAAGGACGGGCTTCCGCTACCCGATTCAGCCGAATATTTCGGCAGTGCTGGACGATTTCGCCAACCGCGAGCGCCTGCTTCGCCCGGCGGAGGCTGCGGAGTTCCAGCAGCTTATCCCGGATACCGTGAACGCATGGTGCGATGAGCACGGAATATTCCCGCCGAAAAAGCAGAAAAAGCGCCCGGCATACAACTACGATGAAGCCCCCGAGAGCGCCGCTGAGAAGCCCGCTCCCACTCCCGTGGAGATAGACGTCAGCAAGCTCGCGAAGATACGCGAGGAATCGGACGAGACCACCCGCAAGCTCATCGTTGAGGAAGCCGACACGCTCCCCGCCGAAGAAATCTCCGAAAAAATGCAGGACATTGAAGCGGACAGCTTCGAAGAACAGACCGAGAGCTTCGCGGAAGACTACGCGCCCACTGCTCCGGCGGGGAATTTTGCTTCACTCGCGCCCGGCTGGCGCGAATTCGCAGGATCCCTCACGGCGGAGGACATCGCGCTGCTGAAGGCACTGCTTGACGGCACAGCGGAGGCGCTCTGCCGCTCCCGCGGGGTAATGCCGGAAACGGAGTACGACCGCGTCAACGCCTCCGCCATGGAGAATATCGGAGACGTGCTGATAGAAAACGGAGTCGTCATCGAGGACTACCTCCCGGACGTTCAGGAAATAATCTCGCTTATATGACAAAACCGGCAGACTTTCGGGTCTGCCGGTTTTTATGTTATTCTGTAATTAAAGCTCTATCTTTCCGTAGAGTGTCGCGCTCTTTTCAGCCTCAACGGTCTCCTTGGAGAACTCGCCTGCGTTCGCATTCTCGTCAGGCTCGTATGTTCTGCGCTTATACTCGCGCTCAAAGCTGGTGGAGAAGCCTGTGGACTGACGGTAGTTCCTTGTGCTGCCGTTTCCGCCGCCTCTGCGGTCGTTGCGGTCGCCGTTTCTTCTGGGACGGCGGTTGTCGAACTTGGGCTTGTCTGCGTAGATAACTACCTTTCTGTAAGGCTCAACGCCGGTGGAGTGGCTGGATACGCCCTCTATCTCAGCTACGCAGCTGTGGATTATCCTGCGCTCGTAAGGATTCATCGGCTCAAGCGCGATCTTTCTGCCCTGCTTGATGACCTTTGCGGAGGTGCGCTTTGCAAGGTTCTCAAGAGCCTCGTGGCGCTTGTCGCGGTATCCGTTGCAGTCAATGGAGATACGGCAGTAGGATTCCTCTGCGCGGTTGCTTGCAAGAATTGTCAGATACTGGAGGCTGTCGAGAGTCTCGCCGCGTCTGCCGATAACAACGCCAAGCTTTTCACCTGTGATGTCAAGAACCACGTTTCCATCACGGCGGATAGCGTTGATCTGGAAATCCTGAAGTCCAAGCGCATGGAGCACGTCTGTGAGGTACTTCTTCGCGGTCTGAACCTTTGCGCTGTTCTCAATGTCGAAATCAGCGGGGAGCTCAGGAACACCCTCGCCCTCGCTCTCATCCTCAAAGGAAGCGGGAGCAGGCTCCTCTGCGGGTTCCTCTGCCACGACCTCCTCGGCGATGATGATAGTCTCCTCTGCCGGAGCCTCGGGAGCCTCATAGGAAGCCATTACCCTTGCAATGCCCTTCATTCCGAACAGACCCTTCCTGGGCTGCTCGAGTATGTCAAAATCAATTTCATCAGCGGAAACGCCGAACTCGGCTGCCGCCAGCTCCTTCGCTTCATCTATGGTCTTTGCTGTAAATTCCTTTTTCATGTGGATCACCCTCCTGTGATGGCTCAGGTATCGTCGTTGTCGTCCTCGTGGTATTCCTCGCCGTATTTCTCTGCGTCAGCCTTGCGCGCCTCTGCCAGCTTGCGGCGGTTGATCTCCTTCTGGGTCAGCTTCTCGCCCTTGTAGTCAGTGAGCGCGTTGGGATCCTCGGACTGGCTCTTCTGCTTTTCTGCCTTTGCAGCATTCTTCATGCGCTCGTTGTACTCAGCCTCCGCCTGTGCACGGAGCTTAGCCGGGCTGTACAGCTTGTTGAGTATCAGCGTCTGAATAATACCGAATGCGTAGCTTATCGTCCAGTAGAAGCCTGCTCCGGCAGGTACAGTGAATACCAGCACAACGGAGAAGATAGGCATGATAAAGAACGTAGCCTTCATGCAGCCGGCATTCTGACCGCCGGTTGCGCTTGTGTCCATTGTCTTCATGGAGATAATGGTCTGCGCCATGGAGAACAGGAACGCGAGTATCGGGATCATTATCATCGGCCAGCCAAGGTTGCTTGCCGGATCCTGACCGAGCGGGATCCCGAGGAACTCGAGCTTGTCGTCAAGCTCTGTCAGCTCAGCCTTGTCGGTATCGGACAGGGAGTAAGCGGAAGCCGTGGGGTCCTTCTCGATAACGGTGCCGTAGCACTCGATAGCGTAAAGCTCTCTCTGGAGAGTGGACGCCTGCGTGTAGTTTATGGTGACATCATCGCCGCTTGCGACAGCCTTTACGGTGCCGTACTTGCGCTGAACGTCCTCGACTGCCTTCTTGGTGAAGCTGCCGAAATTGTGAGCCTCCCTGTATGCGGTCTTTTCGACCTCATCGCCGAGGGCGTCGATTTCCTTCTGCTCTGCGTCAGTGATAACGTAGAGGTCAGTCTTGGTGAACAGGTCGTTTCCGGAATCTTCCTTGTATGCCTTCGTCATGCTGTCCTTGATAACAGCGGATACCAGCTTCTTGCTGGTGGAGTCAAGGTTGTTCCATACCGCCTCGGTCGCCGGCTCCTCGCCGTCCTTGAGGCAGTTCGTGTTGTAGTACTCAAGTATCTTCGCAGCGTCACGGACGATCTCGTCGTGCTTCGTCTGGGCGTCGCCTGTGAGCTCCGCAGTGTTGCCGTACTCGTCAACGAATATCTTCGTCATGGAGACATAGTAGGACTCCTGCATGATCTGCGCGGTGTTGTTCATGTGCTTGATATGCGTCATGGGCTTGTATACAACGTCCAGTACGCCGAACAGCAGCAGGAACGTGATCACCATGGTGCCGCAGCCGCCCATAGGGCTGTAACCCTGCTGCTGGAGCTTTGCGAGCTCCTGCTGCTGCTTTTCCTGGTTGTTCTTGTATTTCTGCTGTATCTCCCTTACCTTGGGGGCGAATATCGCTGACTTTGCAGTGTTCTTCTGCTGCTTGATCGCAAGCGGGAGCATAGCCAGCTTAACGATAAATGTGAATACGAGTATGGCAACGCCGATGCTCGCGCCGGTGTTCTTGCAGATCACCTCGTAGATCGCCCACAGGATATAGCCGAGCGGGTAACCTATGATACTGTACAGGAACTCTATTGTGTCCACGTCCTTTCGTCTTGTGCGGCGCCTGTGGTTGAGTGGCTTTCGCGCCGCGTGTCCTCCGACCGGCGAATCTCCGGCGGAAATGAATGGTTAAGGGGTTATATATAATGCGGGATACCGCAGTTATCTTCGCTTTTTATTTTCTGTCCAGGTATTCATCCTTTATGCTGCCGAGGTAATCCGTGCTCTCATCGTCCGGTATGCCGAAATCCGGCGGCACCGGGAGCCGCTCCGGGTGGAAGCAGAACTTCTGCGGCACGGGATCTATCCCGCCTGCGCCAAACGGGTTGCAGCGCATTATCCTCCATAACGTCAAATAACCGCCCTTAACCGCACCAAAACGCCGAATAGCGGTCATCCCGTATTCGGAACAGCTTGGATAATAGCGGCAGCACGGCGGTAAGATCTTTGACAGCGTAAGTCTGTACAGCTTGATGATCCCCAGAAACAAGTACTTCATGACAGCTTAGACAGGATATTCTTCATCATCAGGGAGTAGACCTTTGTGGATTTGAGCTCCGGGGTCCTGCTCCTTGCAACGAAAATAAAATCGTAACGCTTTTGTGTTTTCTCTTTCAAAACCGGCTCAAAAAGGCGGAAGGCTTCCCTTATAATCCGCCTTGAGCGGTTTCGCTTGACCGCGTTCCCAACCTTTTTCCCGGACACAATGCCCAGGCGGTTGCAGCGCCCGCGCCTTTCCCTGACATAGCAGACAAACGCGGCGGTAACGATGCTCTCCCCCTTTTTGAAGAGGAAGCTGAAATCGCGGTTGTTCTTGATCACAATGTATCTCTTTTTAAAGTCAGACATAAATGCGATCAGATCAGTAGGTCAGCTTTTTTCTGCCCTTTGCGCGGCGGCGAGCGAGAACCTTACGGCCGTTCTTGGTAGCCATTCTCTTCATGAAGCCGTGCTCGTGCTTTCTCTGGAGCTTCTTGGGCTGATAAGTTCTTTTCATTCTGATATACCCCCTTCTGAACTATGGTAGTATGGCTGCGTTTATCCGGAGATACAGTTTCTCCGCACACAGCTGTCAACAATAATTTATTATACCCTATAATAAAGCCGTTGTCAAGGGTTTTCTGAAATTTTCACGATTTTTTCTGTATTCCTATAACCTTTTGTATAATTGCTTCACAATATGCCTAAAAATGTCTTGCAATTTGGCAGAATATTTGTTATACTATTGTTATATCCGCATTATGCGTAAGTAAAGGAGGGACACGCCCTGCGGCTTCTCAGTACAACAAAGCTGTTCCGGGGGCAGGAACGCCCGGAGAAAAAGCTGATAAAGGCTCCCGCCGACCGCACGGTGCTCTCAGGAGGCAGGCGGCTGCGGCACGAGCTGAAATACATCATAGACGAGGGAACATACCGCGTGCTTATGGGCAGGCTGGCGCCGCTCATGCAGCCGGATCAGCACGCCCCCGAGGGAGGCTACCGCGTTACCAGCGTGTATTTCGACGACATATACAGCTCCGCATATCAGCAGAAGCTGAACGGCATAGAAACGCGCAGGAAATTCCGCATACGCGCCTACGACCTGGATCCCTCGCTGATAAACCTTGAATCCAAACACAAGGACGACAGCTACGTTTCAAAGCTTTCAAGACGGCTCACTGCGGAGCAGTACCGCTCCCTGCTGGACTGTGACAGCTCCTTCATGGAGGACTGCGACAGCGAGGAGGACGCATTCGGCGAGTACTACCGCTCCGACCTTATCGCGCACCTGCGCCCGACCGTTATCGTGGACTACCGCCGCATTGCGCTGGTCTACCCGTTCGGGAATGTCCGGATAACCTTTGACCGGGAACTTTCCGCCTGCTTCAACACAATGGATATGTTCTCGCCGGAGGCACAGTACACCAGGATATTCGACAAGGAAATCATACTTGAAGTAAAATTCGACAAGTATATTCCCGAAAGTATACAAGCGGCTCTCCACGGGCTGAAAGCCCCGCAGGAATCCGTATCAAAATTCATTCTCTGCACAGACAGAATGCTGGAGGTCAAATCACATGGTTAATCTACTCATAAGCGGCTCAAAACTCGCGGACGCGGCTGAGCTGGTCGGAGGCTTCGATATATCGAACCTCTCAGTTCCTACTATACTCCTGACGCTGCTGACCTCAGCCGTCTGCGGCGGGGTCATCTACCTGGTTTACAGGTTCTTCAACCGCAGCGTGGTCTACAACGAGAACTTCAACATTCTTGTGATACTGACAACGGTCGTCACATCGTTCATCATAATGACGATAAGCGCGAATATCGTGCTGTCGCTCGGTATGGTGGGCGCGCTCTCCATTGTGCGGTTCCGTGCGGCGGTCAAGGACCCGCTTGACATAGGCTTCCTTTTCTGGGGAATAGCCGCGGGCATCACCGCCGGAGCGCAGCTCTACTGGGTGGCGCTTATCGGCACAGCGGCGATAGCTGTGCTGTACATACTCCTGACGATATTCCGCAAGGAAAAGAAGAGCTATCTGCTCATCGTGCGCTATGACGCCGCAAGCGAGATGAACGTCACCGGAGTGCTCAACGGAGTGAAATACCGCCTGAAGAACAAGACCCAGACAGGCAGCCGCGTAGAGCTGACGGTCGAGGTAAAGGTGAAGAAGAACGACACCGCATACCTCAGCAGATTCAACGCGATAGAGGGCGTTGAGAGCGTAACGCTGCTTGAATACAGCGGCGAATATATGAACTGAGAAAATGCCTTTCCGCAGTGCGGAAAGGCATTTTTTTACGGTATGTCAAGCTCCGCGGCGGCTTCGTTCCAGAGGGATTCGTCCGTCACCGGGAGCCCGCGCTCAGCCGCGAGCCGCTCTACTATGCGCACGGCAAGCACCGTGTAATTCACGCCGGTGCGTATCGTTCCTATGAGACCACGCCCCCAGACCGCGCTTTTCTCCAGCAGCCCGGATTCTGCGAATTCAGCGGCAGTGCGCTCTATGTCGTATTCCACGGAGATGATCTCCGGGTGCCACTCCCCGTCGTAATCAATAACGGCGTACTGCGCGCAGGTCTGACCGTTTACCGGCATTCCAAGCGCGCCGGGGTTCACGATGAGCCTGTCTCCGCGCCGGAAAATGAACGGAATATGCGAATGTCCGCACAGCATTAGCCGCACGCCGTACTCATCCAGCCGGGACGTCATCTGCTCAGCCTCCGGAGTATCGGTATGGAACAGATAATTGCTCTTTTCCGGAGAGCCGTGGCACATCATAAACGGCTCACAGCCCGGTATCTCCACGCGGGAGGATATCGGCATTCCAGCCAGCCAGTCAAGGTCGCCGTCCGTCAGGTCCTCGAAACAGTAACGCAGCGCCCCGGTCTTTGAGCCGTACTCCCATGCCTGCGGGAAGTTTCTCTGCGCTATCATGTAATCCTCGCGGTTGCCGCGGATAAATATGCAGTCGCGGCTCCGCCCGAATTCCCGCAGGAACTCCACCGTGCGGTGCGGATAGGGGCAGTCGGTTATGTAGTCCCCGAGGAACAGCCAGCGATCGGGGTTCCGGCGCTCAGCGTCCGCCATGACCGCCGTCATTGCGGCATAGTTCGAGTGTATGTCAGATAAAACGGCAAACCTCAGAATAAATCACCCCTCAAATCCACCACTCGGGAGTTATCTCCCCGAGCGTCACCACTCTGCCGGAATCGTAGTCCATCATTATCTCAACGTTCTTGTAATCATCCGGCATGAGCTGCACCATAAGCTCCCGGCAGGCGCCGCACGGAGCGCCGGTCTTTCCGTCCGGCATGACCGCGATCACCTTTTCTATGCGGCTCTCACCGTTGGTTATCATGTTGAATATCGCGTTGCGCTCAGCGCAGATACCCAGCGTTGAACAGGTGTCCACGCACACGCCGGTATATATCCTCCCGGAGCCGGAAAGCACCGCCGCTGCAACGCACCCCGCCTCTATATAGCGGGATATCTGGCGGTCGTTCTGTACCGCCCTCGCCGCCTGGTAAAGTTCGTTCCATATAGGTTCCATACGTTGTTCCACCTTGCTATCATAGTGATTTGATTATACACTGAAAGTCCGTTCTTGTCAATATGAGCCGCAAGCGAAAATCAGACTTCCATATATGCCATAACATGGTATATTTTATTGACTTTTTCAACCACAGGTGATATAATAGACAATAAACACCGGGCGTTTATTTCGCAGATAAAGAGGTATTGAAATGGAAGAAGTTATCTGGACAAAGGAATACAAAATTGAACGATATGCCAAACTAAACAGGACCGCAGAAAAGGGCGCGGTGTTGTTCGCGGGTTCTTCGCTTATGGAGATGTTCCCTGTGGAGAAATTCGCGGCGGAGGACGGACTCCCGGTCACGGTATACAACCGCGGCGTAGGCGGATTCGTTACGGACGAGCTGATAGCGAACATCAACACCTGCATTATCGACCTCCAGCCTGCAAAGCTGTTCATCAACATAGGCACGAACGACCTCAGCGACGCTTCCCGCACCATGGAATACGTCATGGGGAACTACTCCCGCATACTTGACGCGGTGAAACGCTCCGTGCCCGGAGTAAAGCTGTATCTCATGGCTTACTACCCGGTGAACTACGAAGCCGCCGCCCCCGAAATGAAGGACTGCCTGAAGGTGCGCAGCAACGAGAAAATAGCCCTCGCCAATGCCAGGGTAAAGAAGCTCGCGGAGGAATTCGGCGGGAAGTACATTGACGTAAACGGTCCGCTGAAGGACGAGCAGGGCAGGCTGCGCGCCGAATACACTATCGAGGGAATGCACATCAAAGAGGAAGGCTACCGCGCCGTATATCCTCTTGTGAAAAAGTATATACTTGAATGAAAACGCTGAAATTTCCGGACGGCAGCGAGATACAGTATGAGCTGACCCGCAAGCCTGTCAGGAATATAAACCTCCGCGTAAAGGAGGACGGCACGCTGCGGATATCGGCAAACAGCCGCGTCAGCGCCGCCCGCGTAGAGGAGTTCATCATCTCCGAGCAGGGATTTATCCTCCGCGCGCTGGAAAGAATAAAGGCACGGAATGAAAAAAGCAGCTCCACGCCGGAGCTCCTGAGATGGCTCGGTGCCGAGTACCCTGTGCGCGTCTTCTCCAGCAGCCGCGAGTGCGCCGTGCTGGAACAGCAGGAAATGCGCGTATTCACCCGCGACCCTCAGCCCGGGCACATCCAGGAAATGCTCCAGGGATGGCTTGCAGAGAATTTCACGCAGCTCTGCCGGGAGCTGAACGACGAGGTGCGCCGCTCCCTCACGGAAAGCGGTCTGAAGCCTCCGCCCACGCGCGTCGCCATAAAGGACATGAAGTCCCGCTGGGGGAGCTGCACCTGGGCAAAGGGGCACATCTCGATAAATTTCCGGCTGTACGCCTACCCGCGGGACACCGTGCTTTCGGTGTTCTGGCATGAGTACGCACACTACTGGCACCACGACCATTCGGCAAGATTCTACTCGTTCCTTGAGGAGCATTATCCGGAATACCGCAAGTGGAATTCGCTGCTTAAATAACCGTAAGTATTTATTCCGGCTAAAAAAATCCCGCCCCTTTCGGAGCGGAATTTCCGGGATTCAGTTCTGCATTGCTTCTTTTTTCTTGAAGTAGTTCGGCTTGTTCGCGCCGATGATCTTCATCAGTCTGTCGCTGCGCTCGAACACGAGCTTGAACAGCACACAGCCGATTATAGTAACTACGACCAGTTCTCCGGCGGCTACGGTTATCATGTTGAACCAGATCGGCGGCTCGTTTCCGTAGCAGATAAACAGCTCTATCGCGACAATGATCCCGTTGCTTACTACCGGCAGGAGCGAAGCCACCCAGATATTCTTGATATAGAACATCGGAATGACCGCTATCGCCGTTGCGAGCGTACCGAAGATCATATCCATAAGCGCCATCGGACTGAAGCAGTTCGCGATGAAGCAGCCGAGGATAAGCGCCACGCTGTAATCCTTGCGGTAGAAGCACAGCAGCACGAGTATCTCAGAGAAACGGAACTGTACAGCCCCGAAGCTGAGCCCCGGCAGTGCGAGCGTCAGTGCAGCATAAAGCGCTGCAACCAGCGCCAGCCGCACCAGATTACTGGTCTTGAAGATCTCATTTTTAGACATAAAAAAACTCCTTGTTTTTTAACGGTGGTTGGACAAAGAAAACACCGTATTAAATTTTCCGTGCCTTATGGCACCAATATATGATATCACAATCCACGGCAAATTGCAATACCCTTTTTGTACAAAAAAACTGCGGGAGCCAGGCGGCTTTATTGGCTGAAATGGCATACCGACAGATATATGCGCCGCACTCACACAGTGCCGCCACAATTTACCCGAAAGGACAGAAACACAATGGGAAAACAGGCAAATTTCTATATGGAGCGCGAAGTATTCACAGAGCTTGCGCAGACCGCCCTTGACCACGGCTGCATTATAATCCGCAGGAACGACAATGATGAGATAACCATGTCGCGCAGCACCAATGTCATTACCAGCCATTCCTCACACTATTATTTCTATCTTCCGGCGGCAGGAACGTTCGACAGTGAGCTCCCACTCGGGTGCTACAACGCAAACGCAAACGTTGTGATCGAAGCGGGCTACACTGTCGGCGACGGACACACCCTGTTCCGCGGCAGGCTCTACCTCGCCAACGGCTATACAAACGCGGAGGGAAAGTTCGTTGAACGCCCCGACTGCCTTGCAAAGGTATACCGCTCCCTCGTGCACCGCATGAAGCAGCTCACTGACTTCATCGACGTGCCCGCAGGCAGGATATCCGACAGGCTCAACAACTACTCCGATACCTCTGACCGCTCACGCAAAGTCTATATGACCCGCAAGCTCCAGCGCCTGATGAGCGACCCCAAGCTGATTCTCGCCTAACGCTTGTCGCGGCGGTATTCCAGCGCGGTCTTTCCCGTGCGCTGACGGAACTGCCGCATAAAGTGGACGTCATTGTCAAAGCCGCACAGCTCCGCTATCTCGCGCACTGTCATCGACGTGCCGGAGAGGTAGTACTCCGCGAGCCCGGTCTTTGCCCGCAGCACGTCCTCGTAGCAGCTGACACCGAATTCGCTGCGGTACAGCGTCTGGAAATACGCAGGGCTCAGCGACAGCCCCGCCGCCAGATCGTTTATGCTGAATTTCCTGCCCGGGGCGCCGTATATTTCCGCCCGGAGCCGTTTCAGCTCCTCGCTGTGCGGATTCGCGGGACGGCTCCTGCTGCCTGCAAGCGCCTGTGCAAGTATCAGCCGCAGGAGAAGCGCACAGCACTCACGGCTTTTGACGGAATCGGACAGGCTTTCTATCCGCAGCAGCTCCAGCAGGCTCTCAACTGCGGAAACCTCCCCGACAGGCGCGGGTCTGTTGAACACTATCCCCAGCGAATCAAAGAATATATCACTCTCATCACACTCGAAATGCACCCAGTGGTTGATGTATTCAGTTCCACACGCCCCGTAATCCTGCGGGGCGTTTTTGCTGTACAGTATCGCAGTATCCGCCGGGACGTCCACCCGCTTTCCGTCCACAGCCGCAAACGCAGGGGTCTTGAATATCACCAGCAGGTTGTCCCCGGAGCCGTTCGGTCTTAAAATGTGGAAGTCGCTCTCATGCCGGTAGCCTGTACCCATCGCGTGTATCTTCATTACCGCACCCCTCAAAATCGAATGATATATCAGTTATTTGTTATTATACATCATTGAATATTCTCTGTCAACAGTTTATAATAGAGGTAACATAAAATCCACGGAAAGGACGATAAATCATGAAAACAATGCACCTTACACTGAATCCTCTCGAAAAGAAATCCCACATCAACCCCGAGATATACGGAAACTTCTCGGAACATCTCGGACGCTGCATTTACGACGGCATTTATGTCGGAGAAAACAGCGACATCCCGAATATCGAGGGCTACCGCACGGACGTGATCGAAGCTTTCAGACAGATAAAGCTCCCCGTGCTGCGCTGGCCGGGCGGCTGCTTCGCCGATGAATACCACTGGCGGGACGGCATAGGCGAAAGATCCTCCCGCAAGAAAATGGTCAACACAAACTGGGGCGGAGTCGTCGAGGACAACAGCTTCGGAACGCACGAATTCATGCGCTTCTGCGAGCTTGTGGGCTGCGAGCCGTACATCAGCGGAAATGTCGGCAGCGGCACCGTTGAGGAGCTCTCCAACTGGATAGAATACATGACCTTTGACGGGGTTTCCCCCATGGCGGAGCTCCGCAAGAAAAACGGCAGGGAGCAGCCCTGGAAGCTGAAATACCTCGGTATCGGCAACGAAAGCTGGGGCTGCGGAGGCAATATGCGCGCGGAGTATTACTCCGACCTCTACCGCCGCTATTCGACATTCTGCCGCAATTACAGCGGAAACAACCTGTTCAGGATTGCCAGCGGCTCCAATGCGGACGACTACAACTGGACGGAAGTACTCATGCGTCAGATCACGCCATGGAACATGAACGGAATGTCCCTGCATTACTACACTGTACCCACCGGCGACTGGAGCCACAAGGGCAGCGCTACCGAATTTGATGATCAGGAATACTACAAGACGATACGCTCAGCCCTCGGCATTAAGGAAATGATAATTCGGCACGCCGGCGTTATGGACAGATATGACCCTGAGCACAAGGTAGGTCTGATAGTGGACGAGTGGGGAACCTGGTACGATGTGGAGCCAGGCACGAATCCAGGATTCCTCTACCAGCAGAACACCATGCGCGACGCAATAGTTGCCGCCATTAACCTGGACATCTTCAACCAGCACTCCGACCGCATTCCCATGGCGAATATCGCGCAGGCAGTGAACGTCCTCCAGGCTATCCTGCTCACAGAGGGAGCAAAGACCGTCAAAACGCCCACATATCTCGTTTTTGATCTCTATAAGGATCACCAGGACTCCGACCTGATTTACAGCCACATCCAGAACGAGGAAGCGGAAAAGGGCGTGCCCGCGCTAAGCCAGTCGGCTTCCGTAAACAAGGACGGCGACATCTTCCTGACTGTATCCAACGCCTCCCTGACGGAAAGCTACAAGCTGGACATCGCGGCGGCATTTGCCGGGATAAAGTCCGCCTCGGGACGTATCCTCACGGACGAGGTACACGCGCTCAACTCTTTCGAGGAGCCTGACAGGGTCGCAATAAAGCCGCTCACCATCACCTCCGCGGACGGAAAGGCTGAGATTATACTCCCGCCCTGCTCTGTTGCCGCCCTCACCATAAAGCTGTAATGGAGGCAAGAAAGCCCTGCCGCCGCTGTCTGCTCCGGGACGTGGACGAAAGCCAGCTCCTTGAGGCGATAAGCCAGCGGATAGCCGCAATGCCCGCCGCCCAGAAATCCCCTCCGGAGGAATACGCCCGCCGGCTGGAGCTCTGCAAGGGCTGCGATGAGCTCCTCAGCGGCACCTGCCGCAAGTGCGGCTGTTATGTGGAGCTCCGCGCGGTAAAGAGGAACTCCGCCTGCCCGCACGAAAATCCAAAGTGGTAAAAAATTTTCACAAAATCAGTAATTATTATTGATTTTTGAAAAGAAATGTGATATAATATCACAAAAGGAGCGTGATATTATATGACCAGAAAATCCGATAAAGCAAAACTTATATTCTTACTGCTGTATTTTCTAATTCTGACCACCGAGCGCGTGATAAGCCTTGTTACTGTATTCACCGGGGATATTGCCGGGTATGACCTCCTGGACTGGTACATGACGGGACTGACCGTTCTCTCAATAATCTGCGCATATACATTTATGTTAACTCGCTGCCGGTTCACGGTTTTCCGTTCCGACAACGGAAAGGTGTCTGCGGTGCCGGCGCCGGAAGGCAGTAATTTCGGTAAGCTCGCCGTTGCCGCCGGGATTCTTCTGCTGGGCGGAATGGTTCACACCGAGGGCACGATACCGCCGATACAGTTCGCCTCCTACGGAATGATACTGGTATCAATGGCGATACATACCGCCCAGTGTGTAAAAGCACACGGGAACGGGCTCCTGCGCTGGCTTTCATTCGGCTATATCGTTGCATTCTCCATGTCTATCCCGGTGGTGTACCATACGGCCATAGAGCTTTCCTGGCTGTTCATTCCGCTGGAGATCCTCGTTTCTGCCGGAATGGTCGTGCTGTTCACGGTAATGCTGCGCGGATTCTACAACGGTGACGGAGAGTATAAGTTCCCTGTTCTTCCGTTCATTGGGGCGCTCATCGGTGATTCGGCTGTTCTCGCGCTCCGCTGGAACGAGGAGATAAACGCATTCGTGCTTATATTCATCTGCGTTGCAGCAGTGCTGTTTATCGCCGGAAAAACCGTTTCTGCAAGGGCACGGTGAACAACAGCAGAACAACAAAATGCGCTGCGGAAAACGCAGCGCATTTTGTTGTTTATGTTACTTGAAGTTATAAAGCTGGATCTGCTCGAAGCCGTCAAGCAGGTCGCCGGACATCTTGAATGCCGCGTCAACGCCCCTTGCAACGCACTCAATAGGATTCTCCGCAACGGAACACGGAGCTCCGACATTATCCGAGATAAGCTCCGGAAGTCCGCCGAGCATCGCTCCGCCGCCGGTCAGTATGATACCGTTGGATAGAATATCGCCGACAAGCTCAGGCGGTGTGGATTCCAGCACAAGCTTCACCTGCTCCACTATTTCCATGGCGTTCTCGTGAATAGCCTCGTAGATGTCCTTGTCGGTTATTTCTATGCTCTCCGGCAAACCTTTCAGCAGGTTTCTGCCGCGTATCGTCATCTTTACCTCTCCGGTCGGGTCAAATACGTTCGCGATCTCTATTTTCGCCTTTTCAGCTGTTTTTTCGCCTATGAGCACCTTGTATTTCTGCGTGATATGACGGATTATCGCCTGATCGAACTTGTTTCCCGCCATTTTGATCGACCGGCTCTGAACTATTCCGTTAAAGGAAACTATCGCAACATCTGCGGTTCCGCCGCCGATATCAACGACCATAGTACCGTTAGGCTTTGAGATATCCACGCCTGCGCCGATAAGCGCCGCAATAGGCTCCTCGATAAGGAACACCTTGCGCGCTCCCGCGGACATAGCCGCCTCCACCACTGCACGGCGCTCAACGTCCGTAACGGAGGAGGGTACGCAAAGTACTATGCGGGGCTTCATCATAGCGCCGCCGTTCACCATGTGGATAAATTCGCGTATCATCGCCTCGGTCATGTCGTTATCCGAGATAACGCCGTCCTTCAGCGGACGTACCGCAACGATGTACTCCGGCGTTCTGCCGATCATTTTGTAAGCCTCGGAGCCTACCGCGACTACCGCCTTTTTCTTCTTGTCGTATGCGACAACTGACGGTTCGTTCAGCACTATGCCCTTTCCGGCGATAGTGATGATTATGTTCGCGGTGCCAAGGTCTATGCCTATATCTAATGCCATGTCGTTCTCTCCATTCTTTCTATAAGCTCAGATATCGCAGCACCTGTACTGCGCATGAATTTCTCAAAATTCAACTTATGGTAACCTCTAAAAACTGGGACACGAGCAGATTTCGTATATGACTTATATCAGATGTAAGGCACCAAACCGCAGTAATACTTGATGTATTTCAAGGTTTGGTAACGCAACAGATGATATAAGTCATAGAAATCTGCCGTGAAGGAGGTTTTTAGAGGTTACCTTATATCATATCCGTCAGGATATGATATAATCTGACGATATGCATTGAGTTCCCGGCTGGGGACTTATGTGCAGGGCATGTTTATTATATCATATTATGTCCCGGTTTGCAACATATTTTGCGGCTTCCTGCAAAAGAATTTCACGCTCGTTCGGGATATCTCCGTCCACTACCATTTCAAGCAGGCGCTTCATGACCTCGCCCATAAGCGGGGAGGGCGGAACTATTTCACGCAGCGCGTTTCCGTCTACCGCGAGATCCTTCATAGTGAAGCAGCACTCGGACGCCAGACGATGTATCCTGCTGATAACTGCGTACCATTCCGTGACGCGTGCGCGGGCTTCCTCCTTTTTTGCCAGATCGTCCGCAATATGCGCCAGGGCTATATCGCAGGCGAGCTGCTCGCCGTGCTTCGCAAGGAACCGGCGCACCGCCCTGTCGTTGTCTTTCAGCGGAGCATCGTGGTACTTCACTATGCTGCACACCCGCTCGCGCAGGGCGTTGCTGCATTTCAGCCGGCGGAGTATCGCATCCGCCATTTCCGCGCTGTACGCCGCATGCCCGTAGAAATGCCCCTCTCCGTTTTCGTCCTGAGTGAAACAGCGCTGCTTGCCTATATCGTGGAACAGCATTGCAAGAGTTAGCGGAAGGGCGTTTCCCCTGCCCGACGTCAGCTGCGCCGCATTCTGCACTGAAAGCGCCGTGTGCTGATAGACGTCAAGATAGTGCCATTTTGAATGCTGATCCAGGTCGAATATCCCGCGCAGCTCCGGTATCATCACCGCGAAAATCTCCCGGAAACAGGTCATCACACGCAGGATGTTCTCCCCGGAACGCCGCCCGGTCAGCAGCTTTGAAAGCTCCGAAAAAATACGCTCAGCGGAAATGTTGTTCAGCAGTTCCCGGCAGTCAAGCATTGCGGCGGCGGTGCCGTCCTCTATCCAGAAGCCAAGGGAAGCGGAGAATCTCAGACCGCGCAGTATACGGAGCGCGTCCTCGGTGAAGCGTCTTTCCGGCTCGCCTATGCACCGGATTATACCGCCGTGGATATCCCCCGCACCGCCGAATTCATCGAACAGACCGCGCTTCGGGCTGTATGCTATCCCGTTCATGGTGAAGTCACGGCGCGCGATATCCTCGCGCAGGCTGCGCGTAAACGTCACGGAATCCGGACGGCGGCTGTCGTGGTATTCTCCGTCTATGCGGTAGGTGGTTATCTCCACTGGTTCGCCGTCACTCAGCACCGTTATCGTGCCGTGCTTCAGCCCGGTCTCTATCACCCGCATTCCGGCAAAGACGCGCTCCGTCTCCTCCGGCAGAGCCGATGTGGTCACATCGAAATCATGCGGAGTTATCCCCATAAGGCTGTCGCGCACGCAGCCGCCCACTATCCACGCCTCATATCCGGCGTTTTCGAGCTTATCCAGGATCATGGCTATGTTTGACGGCACCTCCATACGGCTCACCTCCATTTTCGGCAGATACGGGCGATATTTCCTGCTTCACGCAGTGAGAAATACCGCCCGGTCTTTTATTTTTCCGTCTTGTCCGGAAGTTCCTGCGGGGAATCCGCGCCCTTTTTCAGCTTTATCCTCGACATATTCCGTATTCTTGACCAGATGAACGCCAGCGCAACCAGCACAAGCTCCGGAATAGTCTGCCACAGCCTTGAGACCACGGAGACCACCATAGCGTCGCTCTGCGGCATGATGAGGCACAGCCCGGCAACGATGATACCCTCTCTTACGCCAAGACCGGACGGGGCAAATATCGCGAGGATACCCATTATAGCGGAAACGCCCCAGATACCCGCGCAGAAAAGGAGCTCTGAGTACTCCACGGCAGGGTAAATGGATTTCGTCAGAATAAAGAATCCCACGCCGACTATAAGCCAGTTGCCGATGAACAGCAGGACTACCTTCAGCATCTGCGAGTACTTCATCGGGATCTTCAGGTCCTTCTTGAACAGCTTTCCGATGATACCGAGGAAGAAGTTGATTATCTTCGGATGTATGCACACGAAGAACACCACGATAAGCGCAACGGTCAGCCACTTGTAGTTCTCCAGGAGCTCGTTCGGGAAGAACAGCAGCGACACGATGAACAGCATAGCCGCGCCCAGAAGCGTGCAGACATTCTCAATGAAGAAGCACACCGTCACCTTGGCAAGCGGAGCGTCCTCCTCCTTGTAGTAGGTGAGGCGGGCGGCAAGCATGAACACCTTTCCTGGGATGTACTTTCCGAGGATAGAGTAAAGGTAGCTCGTCACCGCTTTTTCGTACTTTATCGCGCAGCCGTTCAGCTTAGTGATGTAGTGCCACAGCGACGCCAGGGTTATCTTGTAGACGAAATAGAACAGCATAGAGAACACGAATATCCCCATGTCAACGTTCATTATCTTCTCGGAGAACTCGTCCCAGTTCTTCCAGAAGTACCACACCAGAAACACCACGACCAGCACGCCGAACAGTATTTTCAGTGCTTTCAGTATCGTTTTCTTATCAGGCTTTTTCATGTATTTCCCCCGGTCAGAAGCTCAGCAGAACTCTGATGAAGCACATATAGTAGTAGATGAACCAGGTCGGCATTTTCTCCAGCTGTCCGAGCTTTTCACGGCTGAAATTCATGTTGCGCCAGCCGAGCCTGAACGCCAGCTTATGGTTCCATTTGCACTTCCCGGAAACATCGACCTTCAGCGTCCTGCCCATTTTTTCGAACATCTCCTGCTTTGCCTTTGCGCAGTTGAACTTGAACACAAGCGCACGCTTCTGGCTGCGCAGCATCTTGCTGTCGTCTATTCTGGAAGCGACTATCGCGCCGTCGTCCACTGCGGACTGGAACGCTTTCAGCGCGCGCTCATTGCGGATAACGCAGCTTGTGTGCTTTATGGGATTCTTCTTCATCTCTTTCAGCCAGATGTCGCCGAAGCTGATATCCGCGCTGTTGCAGTAGTGATCCTGGCACACCATGCAGCTCTCGCGGCTGAAGAAATACGCGTTCTTATATGCGCATATCGTCTTGGGATAACTGAGCGTCCTTTCGCTGCCGTCTTCGTACTGCACGGTAGAAAGCCCCCTCCAGTGGCCGCGGCGGTAATACAGCCGCTTTGCGCCCTCCAGCGGGATCTTTTTCTTGCGCAGGGGGACGAGAGTTGCGTTTTCCGTGTGGCTTCCGCTGCAATAAAGTCCGAGCTTCAGCACTACCTTTTCCCGGAGCTCAGGCTCCCTCTCCAGCATGGAGGAGAACGCCCTCATCTGGCACGGAACCAGCACAACAGCCAGCTTTCCCTTAAATTCCCGAAGCATATCAACGTGCTTCATCAGCGGCATAAACATATACACCGAGGAGGAGCTTTCCATAAGTTCTTCCTTTGTGGTGGCGATAAATGTCTTGTAGCCGAGCTTTCCGTCCTTTATCTCGCTGCGTGTGACCCACGCGCCGTCTATCTCGCCCTTTTCGAGCATATAGCACAGCAGAGCCGTCACCATTCCGCCGGAAGCGGCGTTTGCACGGATATTCTCATCGGCGGCGTAGCCCATGCGGCAGCATATATGCTCGCCCATGTAGTGCTCCGGGCGGTTGAAATCAAGCAGCTTCACCTTTTTGGGCTTTGCGTATACCTTGTCTATCTCCTCGCTTATGAAGCGGATATTGTCGCGGCTGCTCTCCAGTACAGCTGGGAGGTTAGCCGCTATCTTCTCGCGGATATTCGGGCTTTCCTTGATGAAGCCCATGAACTTTATCTTCAGTGCGTCAAGCTCCAGCGCTGAGAAATCCACCGCGTACTCGCCCAGCCCGAACATGTCGAGAACTTCCTTGTACTTATGGCTCCAGCCGATAAGCAGCACCGGCGTGCACTTTTCAAGCGCGCCTATCATAGCGTGGAATCTGGAAGCCACCAGCACCTCGCTGTGCGCCAGCAGCTCGCGTATCTCCTCCGGAGCCATTTCGCGCGACTCCCACATAACGCGCGCCTTATCGCGGACGGAATTGTAAACCTCCGTGCAGATGATAAGGTCGTTGTTGCGGGGCTTCTCGCTGCCCTCGCGGGCGGCATTCGCGATGAGGAGAACGTTGTAATCCTGCTCGTTGAGCCAGTTTATGAACTGCACCATGCAGCCCTTGTAGTCCTTGCCCATTTTCTCGCATTTGCCCTGCACAACGCTGCTTATGGACAGAGCCACTACGCGCTTGCGGAAAAACAGGCTTTCACTGCACAGCTTCTCCACTTTTTCGGCATAATATTCGCTGTCGGGCATGGAAAACGCTCCGTCTGCGCAGAGCTTCACATTTTCGGTTATGCCTATGCCCGCAAGGTTCTCCTGGGTTATCTTTCCGCGGGCGCAGATCAGCTTTATCTTCGGGAGTATCCACTTTGCAAGGAACCTGTTCCAGCCGCTCCTGAACGTACCGAGCGCCTGGGAGTACTTCACCACCGGAACTCCGCACAGCATGGGCACCGCAGCGCAGACGAACGCGTATGTGTTCATGATGAATCCGCGGCTGTCAACGAACGAAATTCCCGCTTCGTCTATAACTATATCGCACTGGGAATACGCCTTGATTATCTTGCACATCTCCAGCAGCTTCCTGAACGGCGGAATATACCGCAGAAAGCTGTAAAGCACCGCCAGCGGGAACGCAATGAACAGCAGGCGCTCCGGCTTGGCGTTGACCACCTTTATAAAGTCGTATTTCTCCGGCATTTCGGCGATGAGCTTCCTGTCAGCGCCCGGGTAAGTGGACATCAGATATATGTTGAGCTTCTCGCCATAGCGCTCCTTCAGCTGCTTTATCGAGCTTTGCAGCATTGCCGCGGCGCCCTTGTTTCCGCTGAAGCAGGCGGCGGTTATGGCTATGTTTATTGGTTTCATTTGCTTGCTTCCTTTGTCTTTATTTTGTTGGACATAACAATACGATTATATTGTATCACAGAAATGTTGTTTTGTCAAAAGAAAAGTATGTGAAAACACGGATAAAGTCCAAAAAATCCTCGTTACCCCCCTTAACATTTGCGCCGATTTATGATATAATAAACGCAAGCGTTTATCAAAATGCCTTGCACATACGTCCCCCGCCGGGAACTCCGTGCATATCGGCAATTATATCATATCCTTGCGGATATGATATAAGGTCACCTCTAAAAACCTCATGTGAGCGAAAATGAGCAGTGCGCACCATCTTCGTCGTCAAACCTCCTCGTAAGGCATACAGCCTTACTTCGTCGGCTTTCCTAGAATCTGGCACACCCTGCCCATTTTTGCTTTTCACACCGGTTTTTAGAGGTTCCCATAAATTTTGTATATTGTAAATCTGAGAACTACTGAAAGGAAATACATGGACGACAAAAAAGAAACACAGACCACCGAAGAACTGACCGAAACCCAAGCCCCTGCCGAGCCTGAGACCGTTCCCGCTGACGGCGAATACACCGGAATGCCGAAATGGAAATCCGCCCTGCTGAAATGCCTGCCAATGCTGATAGTGCTCGCCTGCACCGGGCTTTTCATCTTCGGAATAAAGACGGTCATCGGAATATTCTACAAGCCGCATGACGAGCTTTTCACGAAAACGGACAACGGCACGGAATACACGATCGTAAAGTGCTACCAGAATCCCACGTCTTACTTCTACGTTTACGACAGCGACAAGTTCGAGTGGAACGAGGCGGAATACGACAACGTTGCAAACGAGCACAATGACGCGCACCTCCACAAGGTGCCGGAGGTATATTTCGTGCTGAACGAAAGCGCTCCGGACATGGACAAGACCACGGTGAAACTCCTGGTTGAAGGCAACGGGCTGAAGGTGTTCCAGTTCGGGGAGTTCATACTCTACCGGCTGGAGGGTCAGTACGGAGTTTTCGCGCCGCTGAGGGACTACACCGAAAGCGCCACCGACCGCAAGAACGACCTCTATGTCGTCCGCCAGCTCATGAAAAACGACAACTGGCAGGGCTTCGAAATGCCGTACAGGGAGGACGAGAGCTTCTACGACATTCTTGAAAAGCTGGAATGGCACCTCGACAACCAGTACGGAGAGGATCACTCGACCTGATATCACAGATAAAAACATCACAACGGCGCCCGGCGCCTGAAAGGAAAGATAAAATAAATGGCTGATACAAGCTATCTCGACAAGATACGCAATTTCTGCATAATCGCACACATCGACCACGGAAAATCCACCCTCGCCGACCGTATTCTGGAGCAGACGCAGACCGTTGCACTCCGCGATATGGAGGAGCAGCTGCTCGACAACATGGACATCGAGCGCGAGCGCGGTATCACGATAAAGGCGCGCGCAGTACGCCTGAAATACCACGCGGACGATGGCGAGGACTACATCTTCAACCTCATCGACACTCCCGGTCATGTTGACTTCAACTACGAAGTATCACGCTCGCTGGTTGCCTGCGAGGGCGCGCTTCTCATCGTTGACGCGTCTCAGGGAATCGAAGCGCAGACGCTTGCCAACACCTATCTGGCAGTAGAAAACGACCTCGAAGTTGTGCCGGTCATCAACAAGATAGACCTGCCCTCCGCACACCCGGAGGAGGTCAAGGAGGAAATCGAAAACGTAATCGGCATTCCCGCCGAGGACGCACCGGAGATCTCCGCGAAAATGGGTATAAACATCCACGCCGTAATGGAGGCTGTCGTGAAGTCCATTCCCGCGCCCAGGGGCGACACTGAGGCTCCGCTGAAAGCGCTGATATTCGACAGCTACTACGACAGCTACAAGGGCGTTATAACTTACGTCCGCATTAAGGAGGGCTCCGTAAAGCCCGGCGATAAAATCAAAATGATGGCGACCGGCGCGGAGTTCACCGTTGTAGAGACCGGATTCATGGGAGCCACAGAGCTTGTGCCCTGCTCAGGGCTCAAAGCCGGCGAGGTAGGCTATATCGCGGCGTCTATCAAGTCTATCGGCGAGACCAAGGTCGGCGACACCGTTACCTCCGCGGAAAATCCCGCCGCAGAGCCGCTTGCAGGCTACCGTGAGGTAAACCCGATGGTGTTCAGCGGCATCTACCCGGCGGACGGCGCAAAGTACGTTGACCTGCGTGACGCGCTGGAAAAACTCCAGCTCAACGACGCTTCCCTGTCATTCGAGCCGGAGACCTCCATTGCGCTGGGATTCGGCTTCCGCTGCGGATTCCTCGGACTGCTCCACATGGAGATAATCCAGGAGCGTATCGAGCGCGAATACAACCTCGACATCATAACCACTGCGCCCTCCGTTGTCTACAAGATAGAGCTGACTGACGGCACCGTGAAGATGATAGACAACCCGACAAACTACCCCGACCCCTCGGAGATAGCGCAGGCTTATGAGCCGGTAGTCAACGCGCATGTTTACGCGCCCTCCGATTATGTCGGCAACATCATGGAGCTCTGCCAGAACAGGCGCGGCACGTTCCGCGATATGAAGTATATCGACCAGAACCGCGTTGACCTGCACTATGAACTCCCGCTCAACGAGATCGTGTACGACTTCTTTGACGCGCTGAAATCCCGAACACGCGGCTACGCAAGCTACGACTATGAAATGCTGGGATTTGTTCCGTCAAAGCTTGTAAAGCTTGACATACTGCTTAACGGAGACGTTATAGACGCGCTTTCGTTCATCGTCCATAACGACAAGGCGTATGAGCGCGCCCGCAAAATGGCGGAAAAGCTGAAGGAGCACATCCCGCGGCAGATGTTCGAAATACCGATCCAGGCGGCGGTCGGCGGAAAGATAATCGCCCGCGAAACGATAAAGGCGCTGCGCAAGGACGTCCTCGCAAAGTGCTACGGCGGCGATATCACCCGAAAGAAAAAGCTGCTTGAAAAGCAGAAGGAGGGCAAGAAGCGCATGAGAGCCTTCGGTACCGTTGAAGTCCCGCAGGAGGCGTTCATGGCTGTCCTCAAGCTCGATGATGAATAATCGCGGGCTGTATATACACGTCCCGTTCTGCGTGCGGAAATGCCCTTACTGCGACTTTTACTCCACCGCGGGGGCTGACGAGCTCCGGCAGGAGTACGCCCGGGCGGTGGTACGGAACCTCCGGAATTACCCGGAGCAGTTCGGCACCGTATATTTCGGCGGCGGAACCCCGAACCTCATAGCGGAGCACATGGCGGATATCCTGTCCGCTGTGAACACCGCCCCCGGAGCCGAAATATCCGCTGAATGCAACCCAGCGTCCGCGGATATCGGGACCCTCCGCATGATGAGAAGCGCCGGAATAAACCGCATTTCCGTGGGAGTTCAGTCGCTCCAGGACGGGGAGCTGAAAAAGCTGGGCAGGCTGCATGATTCCGCGCAGGCAGAGGAGCTTATCCTCGCCGCGGAAGAAGCCGGATTCGCCAGCGTTTCCGCCGATGTGATGCTCGGAATCCCCGGGCAGACCGCGGAGTCCCTTACCGACACGATAGAGCGTCTGGCAGGGCTGCCGGTGCAGCACATCTCCGCATATATGCTGACGCTGGAGCCGGAAACTCCTTTCGGCAAGACGCCGCCACCCGACATGGCGGACGATGAGAAAATGGCAGACCTCTACGAGCTCTGTCAGGAGCTCTGCGAAAAACACGGCTTCATGCAGTACGAGATAAGCAACTTCGCCCGGGAGGGCTTCCAGTGCCGCCACAATCTGAAATACTGGCGGGACGAGGAATACCTCGGGATAGGCCCGGCGGCGCATTCATTCTACGCCGGAAAGCGCTTCGCCGTCCCCCGCGACCTGCGCGGCTTCATAGCTTCCGACCGACAGCCCGTGGAAATTACGGACGACTGTCCCGGCGACTATGACGAGCGCGTAATTATGGGACTGCGTATCTCCGAGGGTATCCCGGAGGAGCTCTACAAGCCGATAGAATCAGCGCTGCGGCTCATTCCGGCGGAATACTACCGGCTGGAAAACGGCAGGCTGCGGCTCACCGAAAAGGGCTTTCCGGTGTACAACTACATCGTGTCGCTTCTGTTAGCGCACAAGGAGGAACCATGAGAAGAAAAGACCGCGAAATTACCGATCAAGCAAAGATAGACGAGATAATCTCACGCTGCCACTGCTGCCGTCTGGGATTCAACGACAGCGGCGAGGTGTATATAGTGCCGCTGAACTTCGGCTTTGTGAAGCGTGACGGCAAGCGTTTCTTCTACTTCCACAGCGCGAAGGATGGCAGAAAGATAGACCTCATCAGCGAGGGCTGCGAGGTCGGTTTTGAGATGGACTGCGGCTATCAGCTCCACCCGGGAGAAGCCCCCTGCGACTGCTACGCTGAATTCAGCAGCGTTATCGGCACGGGAAAAGTCGGGATCATCACTGACACTGACGAAAAGATACTCGGTCTGCAAAGCCTGATGAAGCAGGCGGCAGGGCGCGAAAACTGCGAATTCCGCCCGGAAATGCTGAACGCTGTCTGCGTTTTCCGGCTGGAGGTCGATAAAATATCCTGCAAGGTTCATTTATAAGGAGAAAGATATGGCATACACAATAGAAAAGGGAAAGAAGCTCATTCCGGCGGATTCCGGCTGTTTTCAGTACATAGGAAGAATAGATTTCGACGACCCCAAGCGCCCGGTAATGACATGGCCCGCTACCTATGCGGACGTGAATTTCACCGGCACCAGCGCCGCGGTCGTCCTGAAGAACATCAACTTCCAGGACGACACGCATTTCGCCGTTATAGTTGACGGAGTGATGAAGAAGATAAGCCTCCCGCGGACCCGCGAGGACGAGCTCTACATCGCCGCAGAGGGGCTTGAGGACAAGCCGCATACCCTCCGCATACTGAAAACCATGGCCTCCCACAACTATCTTGAATTTGTCGGGATAGTAGTGGACGAAAACGCGGAGGTCTCCAACCCTGAACACAGGTACGACATGAAGCTTGAAGTCTACGGCGACAGCGTTTCCGCAGGCGAGGTGACGGAGGCTATTTATTACGAGGGGCAGTGCGACCCCGCAGACCACCGCAACCGCCTGGACAACTCACATTTTGCTTACCCCATGGCGCTTTCAAGGAAGCTCAACGCGGAGCTCCATGATATTGCGCAGGGCGGCATCGCCCTGCTTGACGGCACCGGGTATTTCTGCTCAGACCAGCTCACCGGAATGGAAAGCTGCTACGATAAAATCGAGTTCACGCCCTACGCCGACAGAAAGACGTGGGATTTCTCAAAGTGGACCGCTGACGCGGTAATAATCGCTATCGGTCAGAATGACGCCAATCCCGAGCCCGAGCGCATAAAGGAGCCCGGCTACCGCCGCATGTGGAAGGACAACTACATAAAGCTGCTCCGCACGCTCATGGAGAAGTACCCTGCGGCAAAGTTCGTGCTTATACTGACGATACTGGGACATGACCACACCTGGGACGACGCCCTCGAGGAAATAGCGCAGGAAATGGATTCGGACAGAGTATCGCACTTTATGTTCCGCCGCACCGGCTGTGGCACGAACGGTCATCCACGCGCCACCGAGCAGGAGGAAATGGCAGGCGAGCTTTACAGCTACTTCATGGAGAACATCTTAAAGTAAACAGAACAGCGGCGCTGAGAGATTCTCAGCGCCGCCCTTTTCATATAAGCGAGAGCAAAGCCGCTCCCGGGAAAGCACATGCAGTGCGACTGCCCGGAAATCAGAATTCCGGCTTGTCTACCTGGTTATTTATCTTTGTGCCTTTCTGTACTGCATACGTCATCACGAACATCATCACGCCTATCACCACGGAAAGCACCGTTCCTACCGCTATGCTCCCCACCTCGTCAGCGAGCACGAAGCTCTCCGTGAACATCTCACCGGTAACAAGCGAGCGCAGGGTCAGCGGGTGGAACTTTGTAAGACCGAGCTGATTCAGGAATATCTGCACTATGCTTACGCCGATGTACATGAATACCGTCACGACTCCGGGACGGCTGGTGCAAAGCCCTATCGACATATAAACCACAAGAATGAACGTAAGATAAACCGCGCACAGAACCGCCGCAAGGAACATCATTCCTGCGTCTATCGCGCCGTCTGTGAACATCAGATTACAGATCCCCCCCGCCATCATGCAGGAAGCAAGCGTTACCACAAAAATCGCCGCGGGATATATGATGTATTTCGGGATAAGGTACTCCAGCGTGCCAAGCCCCGTGCAGGACGGGATAATTGTAGCACGCTTCTTCTGCTCGCCGCCGCATGGCGACATGAGTATAAGCATGAATATCAGCGTGGAGGTGGAGCAGAACTCCGCCATGGTCATGCTGAATACAACGCCCGCGTTATTGAATACGGAAGCAACCTCGCCTATATCCAGAGCCCCGGTATCGGCGACAGCCGCCTGCGTGGTGCTTATTCCATCCAGCAGGAGATTCATAGCCCAGTACATCAGCGGGTCGGCAAGCGCAAACGAAGCTATTGCAAGAATTATCCCGCCCAGCCTGAACGTTCTGGTGAACTGTAACCACTCTTTCTTCAAGCCTGCCTTTATCTGCATATCAGTCCACCACCTTTCTGAATACTTCCTCGAGAGTAGCAGTGCCGATCTTCAGCTCCTCCGCCGCTGCGTCATTGTCCGCGAGGAGCTTTATCAGCCTGCGTGAGCATTCCTCCGGGGAATCGGTGCCGAAACGGAACGTCCCCGTGATATCGTTGAATTCCGCCCGGGCGTAGTCCATGGTGAGCAGCTTTATCTTCAGCTCGTCCGTAAGTCCGCGGACGCGCAGGTATACCACGCTGCCGGCATGCTTCAGCAGAACGTCGCTGAGCCTTCCCTCTTCCGCGAGGACTCCGTCCTTCATAATGCCTATGCGGTTAGCCACACGCTCAACGTCCGACAGGATATGCGTGGAAAGCACGATGGTGCTGCCCATTCCTTTCAGGCGCTCGATAATGGAGATCACCTCGGCCCTGCCCTCGGGGTCAAGCGCGGAGGTCGGCTCGTCAAATATCAGCAGCTCAGGGTCGCCGATTATAGCCGCGCCCATGCCTAGGCGCTGGGTCATTCCGCGGGAATATCCCTTTGCACGGCGGTCCGCCGCCTTTGTAAGTCCAACAATGTCAAGCACCTCGTTCACGCGGCGGGTCACGTCTCCGGAGTAATTGCAGCAGGCTGCGATGTACTCAAGGTACTCGCGGGAGGTCATATAGCCGTAGATCACCGGGCTTTCCGGCAGGTAGCCTATCTTCACGGGATTTCCGTCGCCGATGATTATTTCGCCCTCGTCCTTGGGGATTATGTTGGTGATGATGTTCATGGTAGTTGTCTTTCCGCAGCCGTTGCGCCCCAGGAAGCCGTAAACATCGCCCTTTTCTATATCCATGCTCAGCCCGCGCAGGACTGAGTATGAGCCGTATTGCTTGTGCAGATTTCGTATCCGTACCAAGTGATATATCCACCCTTTCCATTATATAGTATATTTATAATACTACACTATTGAGCAGCATTTGTCAATAGCAAAGCCGGATAAAACAGAAAAACCCCTGCCGGAAGCAGGGGGAGTTTTCTGTAACCAAAACTTATGTCAGAATAAGTTTATACCGCTCTCTGTACAAGACCGGAGCGCAGGCAGCGTGTGCAGGCATTAACTCTGCAAGGAGTGCCGTTAACGATAGCCTTTACCTTCTTGACATTGGGCTTATAGGTTCTGTTGCTGCGTCTGTGAGAGTGGGATACCTTGATTCCGAAGGTAACGCTCTTGCCGCAGATTTCACATTTTGCCATTTGAAGCACCTACCTCTCTAGTGGATTTTTTCAGTAACGTATAATATTTTATCAGAAACAGCGGGAAAATGCAAGGGTTTATTGGATATCCGCAGAATATTTGTAGGATATCACAAACAAACCTTGCAAACCCACGATATAATCGGCGTTTTGACTAAACTCGCGGTATACTTTCACCGCAAGCATATACGTTAAGTATTCGAATTTAAAGCGTAACGAAGCCGACTTTCTTCTGCACCTTCTGGAGGGTCTTCCTGGAAGCCCTGAACGCCTTTTCCGCGCCCTGTTTCATGCAGTTTTCAAGATATGCCTTGTCCGCGAAAATACGCTTGAATTCTGTCTGCATGGGCGCCAGCATATCAGCGACAGCCTCGCCGACTGCGACCTTGAAATCGCCGTAGCCCTTACCCTTGAATTCGCGCTCGATATCCTCGAAGCTCTTTCCGGTTACCGCGGAGTAAATGGACATGAGGTTAACTATGCCGTCCTTACCCTCCTTTGCGCATACAACGGTGTCGCTGTCGGTGACTGCGCGCTTGAACTTGCGGATAATGGTGTCCTTGTCGTCAAGTATCCATACGCTGGCATTGGGATTCTCATCAGACTTGGACATCTTTTTAGTCGGCTCCTGGAGGGACATGACCTTTGCCGTGGTCTTGGTGATGTAACCGTCAGGTATGGTGAATACATCGCCGTAAATTCCGTTGAAGCGCTGTGCAACGTTGCGTGCAAGCTCAAGATGCTGCTTCTGGTCTATTCCGACCGGAACGAGGTCGGCCTGATACAGCAGTATATCCGCAGCCATAAGCACGGGGTAGGTGAAAAGTCCGGCGTTGATGTTGTCGGGGTGTTTTGCGGACTTATCCTTGAACTGCGTCATTCTGGAAAGCTCGCCGAACTGTGTGTAGCAGGAAAGGATCCAGCTGAGCTCCGCGTGGTTCGGATTGTGTCCCTGAACGAACAGCGTGGACTTCTCCGGGTCAAGGCCTGCGGCGATAAGCAGCGCGTAGCTCTCCTTTATCTGGTTGCGGAGCTTAACAGGGTCCTGCCTTACGGTGATCGAGTGAAGGTCTGCTATTCCGAAGAAGCAGTTATAGTCGTTCTGGAGCTTTACCCAGTTCTGCATTGCGCCCAGGTAGTTTCCGAGGTGGGGGGTGTTTGTCGGCTGAATAAGGCTCAGCATATTCTTTTTCTGTTCTTCCATGATTTTTTTCCTTTCTCAAAGCAAAAATTAGGTAAAAAACAAAAGACCGCCCCCGGACAGGCACAAAAGCTCTGTCATAAGGACGGAGTAAAACTCTACACCGCGTTGCCACCTTAATTCACGGAAAACCGTGCTCTCAGCGGATACTTTCATATCCCGGCAATTAACGCTTGCTCCACGTCGCAGAATACTCGGGAATGCTCCCTTTGACTGCGCCCTCAGCGGTCCATTTGATATACCCAGCGTTCTGCCGTGCTCCCAGCAATGCACAGCTCTCTGTGAGTGCATAAAGGTAACTTTTAAAAACCTCATTCACGGCAGATCTCCACGACGTATATCATGTACGAAATCTGCTCGCGTCCCGGTTTACAGAGGTTACCACAGGTATTTTTATTTCCGCGTCGTAGGTTTCAAGGGCTTATTCAATTGTTTAAAAATATTTTATCACAATAGCTTTTTTTTGTCAAGACCTCTTTTCAAAATCCCAATTATATGCTATAATTTATTCATATTGAACGGAACGAAATGGGGGTAATTACATGATTTGCAAGAACTGCGGCGCAGAGATAAGCGATTACGCGGCGTTCTGCACGTTCTGCGGAAAATCCACGGGGAGCGCCGCCGGCCATGACGAAATGCCGTCCGTATCGGCGGGAGAGCCGCTCCCGGGATATTCCGCGCCTGAGCAGATAGACGGCAGAATGCCGGAACCCTCGCGGGAATACGGCACTACGCCGGAGTTCGACCGCAGCCAGCTTCAGGATTTCATTCCGCTGCGTGACCTAGAGCTTATGAACGGATCCAGCTGGACCGAGATACAGCGTATAGGATATATAACCGGCGATAACGGCGGACATTACGGCATAGGCTGGATGCAGTTCCTGCTGTATTTTGAGCTGTTCGCGGCGGCGTTCGGCTCGCTTATCAGCGCGATGAGGCTGTTCACCGGTTTCGGCATGGGGTCGCTGTGGAAACTAGCATACCTTATGTATCCGGGAATGAAGCCGCTCTGTATCATTACCGGGCTGCTGTTCCTTGCAGTAGGCGCGGGGCTTGTGTTCGTGCGGTTCAGGCTGGCGGCGCTCCGCAGGAATGCCGTATGGCTGTATGTAGGCGTCTGCCTTGCGCGGCTTGTCGTGACCCTGGCGTATTTCTGCGGACTCTGTCTTTTAACCGGTCTGCCGCTCATGAGTCTTATATCAGCGGTAAACATTATCTTACTCATTGCGGGTATCGTGATAATGATTGCGAATTTCGTGTATTTCCGCCACAGACAAGTTGTATTCGTGAATTAAATTTGTTTCAGGGAGGGGCTTGCCCCTCCGTATATTTTATTATAACGCGCGTAATATCAGCGCATAATTTACGGAAATCTGCAAAGAATAGTCGAAAAAGAAAGGACTATTCCCATGAAGAAAACTGACCTCGCCGTTGAATCCGCACAGCTTGCCGCCGGACTGCCCGGAGTGCGCTCCGTCAGCCGGAATATCGGCGGCGTGAAAATCACAGATATCCGCATACCGCAGGAGGTCAACGCCGCCCGCCCTGCGGGGAGATACATCACGCTGGAGGGCGACCCCGCAGGCTCCGCGCTGCCCGCACTGCTGAAACGCGCGATAGAGCAGCTCCTTCCGCCGGACGGTCTTATCCTCGCCGCCGGGCTCGGAAATCCGGACGTGACCCGCGACAGTCTCGGCGCGCTTACGATACGCCGCCTTGTTCCGCGCCGCGGAAGCCGCTATTCCCTCGCCGCCGTGGAAACTGACGTTGCAGCCCGCACCGGGATAGAAACCGTTCGTATGGTGCGCGCCATAGCCTGTGAGCTCAGCGCAGGCTGCATTCTCGCTGTGGATTCACTGTGCTGCCGCGACCCGCTCCGGCTGTGCAGGACGGTGCAGCTGTCAACAGCGGGGATCACGCCGGGCTCCGGTGTGGAAGCCTCCCGGAAGGAACTCTCTGCGAAAACCGCCGGGCTCCCGGTCATCGCCTGCGGAGTCCCCACGGCTTCGCTGCTGAGCTCCATTACCCGCGACAAGCGGCACGACAGCTTCCTCGCCGCGCCGGTCGATGAGGATATTCAGGCTCAGCTATGGGCGGAGTGCATCTCCAGCGCGGTGAACTCCATTATCGCTCACTGAGGGAGCGCCGCCGCGACCTCTCCGCTGCCCAGGGAAAACACTATCTTGCCGCGGGAATACACCGTCACCCGCGCGACCTGCTCCAGCCAGAGCGCTTCGTCAAACCACTCACTGCCGGAAACTGCGGCAAACAGCCACTTCAGCTCCTCGGCGTATATATGCGGAGCAGGGCACTTTGTTTTCCCGCGGTATTTTCTGCTGCACTGGAAGAACACCCTGCCGTCCTGCGCGTCAAGCCGCCATATTCGCGGCATGAAGCTGCTTCCGCAGCAGCCGCAGAATATCCTCCCGGAGAACATTCCCGCCCCGCCGTAGCGCCGCTGCTTTCCCTGACGGAGCGCTTCCGCACGGCGGCGGTGCTCCTGCTGTACCCTGTCGAAAAGCTCCGGCGGGATTATCGGCTCGTGACTGTGCTGAACATAATACTGCGGTACCTCTCCCCGGTTCCGCTTTTTCTTTTTCGTCAGGAAATCGGGAGTGTAGGTCTTTTGCAGCAGGGCGTCCCCCTTATACTTCTCGTTCATCAGAATACTGCGCACCGTGGAAACGCTCCACACGGGATTTCCGCAGGGCGTGGGAACGCCGGTCTCCGTGAGCCTGCGGGCTATCATGTAGAACGAAAGCCCGTCCATATACATATTATATATGTTCCGGACGGTCGCCGCCTCGGCGGGATTTATCACAAGCGTTCCGTCCTCGCCACGGTCGTAGCCCAGGAACCTGCTGTACGCAAGGCTCACCTTTCCCTCTGCGAACCGCCTGCGGTGTCCCCACGTCACGTTCTCCGAAATGGAACGGCTCTCCTCCTGCGCCAGCGAGGACATTATCGTTATCAGCAGCTCCCCCTTGCTGTCCAGGGTCCAGATGTTCTCCTTTTCAAAGAACACCTCAACGCCGGATTCTTTCAGGCGGCGTATCGCGGTCAGGCTGTCCACGGTATTCCGGGCGAAGCGTGACACGGATTTTGTCACGATAAGGTCTATCCCGCCGGAAAGCGCGTCCTCTATCATCCGGTTGAAGCCCTCCCGGCGGGCGGTGCTGGTTCCGGTTATGCCCTCGTCCGTGTATATGCCCGCGAGCGCCCAACCCTCGTGATTCCCGATAAATTCCGTGTAGTAGGCTATCTGCGCCGCATAGCTGGACTGCTGCTCGTCAAGCTCCGTGGAGACCCTCGCGTAGCCCGCCACGCGCTTCACCGAAGCCGCGATTTCTCCCGGCGGGGCCGCCTCTATCCGGGTTATCCTGCGCTCCGGCATCAGAACCGCCTCCAATCGACAATATCCGCGCTTCCGTCCGACAGGGAAAAGCAGAGCTGTCCGGCGGAACTTACCGTTATGCCGGAAATAAGCGCCATGATGTCCTCCGGGGAAGCCTCCTTTCCGATAACCGCAGAGCACGCCCGGAACAGCCGCTCCTCCTCAATAGATTCGCTGCCGCAGAGCTCCGCGCCCTTTGTTTTCCGGGTGGAACACGCCCAGTAGCGATAAAGGCACTCGCCGCTGCGGGCGTATTTGCCGTATCTGCGGTAGTTCCTGCCGCACCTGGCGCATTTTATGCGGCTGGTGAAACAGTTGGTCGCCACCGCTCCGCTCGCGAAAATGCCAAGCTCCCGCCGGCGCGCGATCTCCGCCTGGACCTTATCGAAATCCTCGCGGGAAATTATCGCCGGGTGGGAGCCGCTGACGTGATACTGCGGCAGAACCCCGTTGTTCCGCCGCTTTTTGTGTGTGATGTGATCCTCTATGTAATAAATCTGGAGAGTAGCCGCGCCGGTGTATTTCTCCTGCCGAAGCACCGCCCTAACAGCCGCCTGCGAAAAACGCCCGCCGTAATAGGAGCGCACTCCCATTTCCGCGAGCTGTCGTTCTGTATATCCCGCCGTACAGCCGGCAAGAAAATTCCTGAATATCAGCCGGACTACCTCGGCTTCCTCCGGGACGGGCACGAGCCTGCCTCCCTCCGCGCGATAGCCGTACAGCACAAACGAATTGAGCCGCCCTCTCTCGAAGCCGCGGCGAATACCCCAGCGGACGTTTTCCGAGATAGAACGGCTTTCCTCCTGTGCAACGGAAGCAAGCACCGCCAGCATGAACTCCCCGGCGGGGTCTGCGGTGCTGATATTTTCGCGCTCAAAGAGCACCTCCACGCCTATCGCCCGCAGTCTGCGGACGTTCTCCAGCAGATCTACCGTATTCCTCGCGAAGCGGGAGACCGACTTGGTTATCACCACGTCTATGCGCCCCTCGGCGCAGTCGTTCATCAGCCGCCGAAATTCCTCCCGGTGCTGAGTTCCCGTGCCGGAAATACCCTCGTCTGCGTATACCCCCGCAAAACTCCAGTCCGGGCGCTCGGATATCATGCGGGTGTAGTGGGATATCTGCGCCGAAAGCGAGTGCAGCTGAGCCCCGCTGGACATGGATACCCTCGCGTAAGCTGCGGCGCGCTTTTTCGCGGGCGCCGGCAGGTCTGCCTTGATTCTGCTGATGATCATGTGAATTCTCCTTTCATGCTTGTGGCTGGACATTAGTCAATAGTATTTTCGGCATAAAACTGCATTAATTAAGTGATTTGTAGGAAATTACAATAAATTTTGGCAGAATAGCTAAAAAAATATCCGCCGCGGGCGAAAAAGTGCCTGCGGCGGAACTTTATCAGGATATGCCAGATATAACGAAAAGAACTTGCGGAACATATCATAACGCCCCTCTTCTGCAGCAGAGGGGCGAAACGATTCAACTTATGCCGCATTCAAGCAGCTATCGGATAACCGAAAGGGATTAGCCGAGGAGCTGGAGAATGGACTGCGGCTGCTGATTTGCCTGAGCGAGCATGGACTGAGCTGCCTGCTGAAGTACGTTGTACTTTGTGTAGTTGAGCATCTCAGAAGCCATATCGGTATCACGGATAGTGGACTCAGCTTCAGTCAGGTTCTCAGTGTTGGTGGTCAGGTTCTCGATCTTGTGCTCGAGTCTGTTCTGTGTAGCACCGAATGTTGCACGAACCATGGAAACCTTGTTGATAGCGTTGTCGATCTTGTCGATAGCGGTATTAGCAGATTCCTGTGTAGCAAGGGACAGGTTCTTGGTGTTCAGACCGTTAGCTCTGGAGGAGAGGTCAAGGTTGGACTTGAGGTCGCCCATGCCATTTGTAGCATAATTGAATGTGAAGTCAACGGAATCCTTTGTTCTGGAACCAGTCTGGAGAACCATGTGGTCAGAATATGTCAAGGAAGCAGTTGCCTTACCGTTGGAGTTAGCCTTTGATACAGAGCTATCATCGCCAGACTTGAGAACAAGATCAGGCTTATCAGTATCACTGTATTTTACAGTGTCAAGAGCAAGCTTGAAAGATTCCTTTGTGGAAGAAGCTGCAGTTGCACCATTACCAGCCTGTGTAATTGTTACAAGTTCCTTACCATCTTTATCCTTGATTGTAAAGGTACCTGCATTGTTAGCAGCAGTAGTAATAGTATAAGTTGTACCGTCATCAAGTGTTAAGGTATGATCACCAGCTGTTGTTGTGTCAATTTCAAGATTTGCAGAACCCTTAGAAAGTGTAATCTTGTTTACCTGATCATCGGTAGTGGATTCAAAGGATACATTGAGTCCATTCAGACCGTTGAAAGCATCCGCACCAGCCTTAGTTAATGTTGCATCGGTGTATCCAGTTGCTACCGCAATAGTAGTAGCATTTGTGAACTTGTCACCTGTCTGGGTAAGGCTGTCCTTAGCCATTTCAATCTGATCAGGAATAGCATTTGTAGCCTTAGGTTTTGTAAAGGTTACAGTAACTGTATCTCCATCAACAAGCTTTGCCTTGTCAACAACAACTGCACCAATAGGATCCTTGGTTACGCCATCAATCTTGATGTCAAAACCACCATTGTTGGCAGCAGTTACACCATTAGTGCCAACAGCTGTCTTGGCATTAGCAAGTATTGTTGCAGAGCTTGCGTCAGATACAGTCCAAGTATCGTCCTTTGCATTGTACTTAAATGTCAGGTCAATAGATGTATCACTAGCACCTGCACCTAATGCAGCCCATACTTCATCAGCAGATGCTGTGTCACCCTTGTACATATTGTTGTTGATGGTGTTAACATCAGCGGCAGAAAGCTGCTTGGGATCTCTTGTGCTGTTTACATAGTCGAACTTGCCGTCTACAGCCTTTGTACCGTCAGCCATCTGACCGCCGTTGAGCATTACAACGCCGTTGAAGTCGGTATCAGCGATCTGGTCGAGCTCATCGTTGAGCTGGTTGAACTCGAGCTGGATAGCGTCACGGTCAACCTCGTCCTGGTATGTACCGTTAGCGGACTCAGAAGCGAGCTCCTTCATTCTCTGAAGAATGGAGTGGGATTCCTGTGTTGCACCCTCGAAGGTCTGGATCATGGAGATACCATCCTGAGAGTTTCTCTTAGCCTGGTTCAGGCCACGGATCTGGGATCTCATCTTCTCGGAAATTGCCAGACCGGCAGCGTCGTCGCCAGCACGGTTGATTCTGTAACCAGAAGAAAGCTTCTCAGAAGACTTCTTAAGACCTGCAACGTTTGTGTTCAGCTTGTTGTACGCGTTGAGCGCGTTCATGTTGTGCTGTACTTATCGGCGCAACTAATAAATTACATATTTTTACTTCATGCTTCTGGTTTCAAATTATTTTGCTATTCAATTGCAGTTATTTTCTCGCTGCTAAATATTTCAAAAAATATTATACAAAAAATAAAAAAATTTTTAAAAAAATTTTTCTGAAAACGCTAAAGTTCCGGAAAAACCTGCCGATATAATATACGTGATAGCTGAAAAGCTAAAAATCCCGACGCCTTAGTGTACATAACGGCTGACGGAAAATATTACTTTAACCAACCGCCTCACAGGAATGATTCCGATAAACGAGGCGCGTAAATTCAAGGAGGATATTACTATGGGAATGGTAGTACAGCACAACATGAACGCGCTCAACGCGTACAACAAGCTGAACACAAACGTTGCAGGTCTCAAGAAGAGCTCTGAGAAGCTTTCTTCTGGTTACAGAATCAACCGCGCTGGCGACGACGCTGCTGGTCTGGCAATTTCCGAGAAGATGAGATCCCAGATCCGTGGTCTTACACAGGCTAAGAGAAACTCTCAGGATGGTATCTCCATGATCCAGACTTTCGAGGGTGCAACAAACGAATCCCACTCCATTCTTCAGAGAATGAAGGAGCTCGCTTCCGAGTCCGCTAACGGTACATACCAGAACGAGGTTGACCGTGACGCTATCCAGCTCGAGTTCAACCAGCTCAACGATGAGCTCGACCAGATCGCTGATACCGACTTCAACGGCGTTGTAATGCTCAACGGCGGCGAGATGGCTGACGGCGTTAAGGCTGTAAACGGCAAGTTCGACTATCAGAACTACACCAGAAATGCTATCCAGCTTGACAGCAGCTATGTAACAAAGCTCGATACTCAGGCATTTGATACAGGTGCAAATGCCAACACAATATGGGCAGACATCTTTACAAATGTTGACAGAACCAACACTTCCACTCTTGATGATGGTCCTGAGAGCTTTGAGGTTACATTAAAGTATGATGCAAATGCTAAGACAGACGATAAGACTTGGTCTCTCTCAGACGCTACTAGCGGTGTTGATCAGACGAAAATAACAGTTGCTGGTACAAAGAACGGCGGCTTCACTCTTACAGCCGGTGGTGTTAAATTTGCTAATGCTGTAATTGATCAGACATCTCTTAAGGATGGCGACACTATTACTCTCAAGTTCACTAACCCTGTTTCTAAGGTATCAGCTCCTTCTAATGCTGGTGCTGTTCTTACAGGCGGTAGCTTAACCACTATCGGTACAGATGCAAATGCTTTAAAAAAGGCAGAAGATGCTGACCTGACAGTTGCAATCCCCACTACCATCACAGCTGATAAGATGACGCAGGATCTTAAGAACAGATATGATGCCCTTGAGGGTGCAAAGATAGATGTTACTTATGCTGCTGATGGCACAGAGACTTATACCGTTGCTGGTGTTGCGATAACTGGTACGGCAACAGATAACAGCACTCCTGTTACAATCAATGGCACTGCATTCACAGCTTTTGTAGACGGTGGCAAGTTAACCATTCAGGACAAGGATAACGGCACGGCTCTGCTTGAAATCACAGCAAAGGATCAGACATCTACAGCAGATGGCTCTGTTGGTACCCTGTCATACACTGTCGGCTTTGAAAAGGCACAGTTTGGCACCGACAAGCTTCCGAGCGCTGAAGTTGTTGATCCTGCTGCTAAGGTATCCAAGGCTAACTCCAATGGCACTGCAACCGCTCCTCTGACCTATTCTGACCACATGGTTCTCCAGACTGGTTCCAGAACCAAGGATTCCGTTGACTTCACATTCAAGTACAGCACTGACGGCATGGGCGACCTCAAGTCCAACCTGAACCTCTCTTCCAGAGCTGACGGTCTGAACACCAAGAACCTCTCCCTCGCTACACAGGAAGACGCTAATACCGCTATCGACAAGATCGACAACGCTATCAACAAGGTTTCCATGGTTCGTGCAACATTCGGTGCTACACAGAACAGACTCGAGCACAAGATCGAGAACCTGACCACCAACACTGAGAACCTGACTGAAGCTGAGTCCACTATCCGTGATACCGATATGGCTTCTGAGATGCTCAACTACACAAAGTACAACGTACTTCAGCAGGCAGCTCAGTCCATGCTCGCTCAGGCAAATCAGCAGCCGCAGTCCATTCTCCAGCTCCTCGGCTAATCCCTTTCGGTTATCCGATAGCTGCTTGAATGCGGCATAAAACCAAAAACAAGAACAGCCCCGGTGCTAGCCCGGGGCTGTTTTTTATGTTTAGTATTGCATTTTTCCCCGAAATGCTGTATAATAGACAATGAGAAAATATATCTCAGGAGGTAATTATCCGTGAAGCTGATTTTTGCTATTGTAAATAATGATGACAGCCATGCTGTTTCCTCGTCCCTCACCCAGAGCGGCTATCAGGCGACCAAGCTCGCCTCCACCGGAGGTTTCCTTATGGCAGGAAACACCACGTTCATGATATGCTCCGAGGACGACAAGGTGGACGACGTTATAGACGTTATCAGCAAGCACAGCCATAAGCGCAAGCAGTTCGTGCCGAATTCCGCAAGCTACGGGCTGAGCAACTACACCAGCTTCCCTGTGGAGGTATCCGTTGGCGGCGCGACTATTTTCGTCACCAACATTGAGAGATTCGAGAAGGTATAATGCGGCTGTACGGTAAAGAGAAACTCGTCAGCCTGCTGACCGACACCGCCGCAGAAAACCGCCTGCCGCACGCGATACTCCTCACCGGAGAAAAAGGGAGCGGCAAACGCGTGATGGCAAAATTCATCGCGAAGCAGTTCCTGTGCGGAGCCGAACCATGCGGTCACTGCCACGTGTGCTCCAAAGTGGATTCTGACGGGCACCCGGACGTTATCTACGCACTGAACGTATGTCAGGGGAAATACACTATCGACCGCACCAACCGTCCGTACACCGTCCGCGATGTGCTGGAATCCGTTGTTATAAAGCCGAACGATGGCGACATCAAAATATATATTTTCGAGGACGCGGACACCATGTCGCCGCAGGTTCAGGATACGCTCCTGAAAAATATCGAGGAGCCGCAGCCATGGGTCAGGTTCATTTTCCTCTGCGAGAACCCCGGAAATCTGCTGACAACGATACGCTCCCGCGTAACGGAGTATTCCATGCCGGAATGTCCCCCGAAGTCCTGCGCGGAGTGCCTTGTCAACGAGTACGGCATAGCTCCGGACAAGGCGAAGGAATTTTCCGAGCTCATGTCCGGGAACATCGGCAAATGCCTTGAAACGCTGAACGGCGGCGATGAAGTGAAGCTCATGGAGCTCGCCCGCCGCTGCGCCCAGGGAATCGCCGCAAAGAACGGCTATGCTGTGTGCACTGCCCTTTCCGAGCTCTCAAAGCGAAACGAATACGCAGCAACGCTGGAGTATCTCACCGGGATACTCCGGGATTCGCTCGCGGTGCGGGCTGGCGCGGAGCTCAGCTCCTGCGGAAAAGCCGAGGCAAAATCTGTCGCCAAGAACTACGATGAAGCCGCGATAACCTCCATGCTGGACAAGCTGTTCGAGGTCAATTCAAAGGCTCAGTCCGCAAACCTGAATCTCGCCCTGTGCTCCGCATATCTCACGGCAGAACTGTTATAATTTATATAGTATTTTAGATAGGAGTAAAATGGATAACAATTATTTTACCGAAAAAATAGCACCGAAGAACAAACCCGGGGAAAAGCCGGCGCAATCCGCTCCCCGTCAGGAAATAAACCCCGATGAATTCGTAGAGCACCGCCAGAACCACCCGAACAACGAGGAACAGCGCCCACAGCGGGCTCCCCGTCAGGAGCGTCCTGAGCGGCAGGAACGTCCTGACCGTCAGGAGCGTCCTCAGCGCCCCGAGCGTCAGGAAAGGGCTGAACGCCCGGAAAAGCCGGAACGTCCGGTGCGACCGGAGCGTCCGGAACGTACAGAGCGCCGTGAAAACTCCCCAAGACCTGAAAAGAAGCCGGCAGATCCGAACGCAGTGGTCGAGATAATCGGCGTTCGCTTCAAGGACGTCGGGAAGGTGTACTACTTTGCTCCGAACGGAGTCGCATTCGAGCAGGGTGATAAGGCGATAGTGGAGACCGCCCGCGGTATCGAATGCGGAGACATAGTCCTCACGAACCGCACCGTTCCTGAGAGCACGATAGTTTCCCCGCTGAAAAGCATAATCCGCAAGGCGACCGCCGCCGACATAAAGCAGCTGGAGGAAAAGCGCCGCCAGGAAAAGGAGATAATGCAGGTATTCGGCGAGAAGATCGCCCAGCACAAGCTTGATATGAAGCCGATAGACGTTGACTGCACCTTTGACGGAAGCAAGATACTGTTCTACTTCACGTCAGACGGCAGAGTGGATTTCCGCGACCTGGTAAAGGATCTCGCCTCCGTCTACCGCACGCGTATCGAGCTGCGGCAGATAGGCGTCCGCGACGAGGCAAAAATGCTCGGCGGCCTCGGAATATGCGGCAGACCGTTCTGCTGCTCCAGCTTCCTCGGGGAGTTCCAGCCGGTCTCCATTAAAATGGCAAAGGAGCAGTCTCTTTCGCTCAATCCCACCAAGATATCCGGAACATGCGGCAGACTTATGTGCTGCCTGAAATACGAGCAGAACTGCTACGAGGAATTCCTGCGCACAACGCCAAAGGTCGGCGCCTATGTCGAGACCGCCGAGGGCAGGGGCAGGGTCAGCGAAACGAACCTGCTCACTGGAATACTGAAAGTACAGCTCGACAAGAACCCTGACGCCCCGATAACCGTAAACAAGGCGGACGTAAAGCTGCTTAAGGACGGACAGGTGCGTATCAGCCGCGATGAAATGAAAGCGCTGAAAAATCTTGAGGATAAGTAAAAATCAGTATTTCTAAAAAGTATCCATTAAGACTGAATCGGGAGGCGAAAGCCTCCCGATTTGTTTTATCCTGTACGCTGCGTTCCGAAGCGTATAAAATTGTACTCCTTGGATATCGCGTCCCATGTGGGAGCGCCTACCAGACCTGAAACCGGCAGCCCGAACAGCTCCTGAAACACGCGCACGTCGTTCTCCGTCTGTGTGCCGTAATACCCCGAAACCGGTATCTCCGGGATATCCCGGTATGTCCTGCCTATAAGGTTCAGGTAGGTCTGGAGCGCCCGCACATCATTGTTGCTGAGCCCCGGCGTCAGGATATATCCAGGGTAGAGCGCGGCTGTATCTCCGGCGTAATCAGCCGGGAGCCTCGCGGCTATATCGTTGTATATCCCCTGAATCAGCGTCCATGTCCGGAAGTCTACCACACCGTTCACCGGAAGCCCGTAGAACGCCTGGAAAGCGCGCACCTGCTGTTCCGTCTCGTTCCCGAACACTCCGTTAGCGGGGCCTGACGGCACCGCCGGGTTAAAGTACGCGATGACATTCAGGTAGTATTGCAGATAGCTGACGAATATCCCGTAATCCCCGTTCGAGAGCTGGTCAGGGAAGCCGCCCTCCACTTCGGACGGGCGCAGCCCCTCGGAGGTCAGCTCCGCGAGATTCTTCACGGCAACGTAGATGTACTTTATCTGGTACCACGTTGCCTTATTGACGATCCCCGTCTGCGGAAGCCCGAATATCCCCTGGAACACCCGCACTGCCTCGGCGGTGCTTTCGCGGTAGAATCCGTTTGCCGGAACGATTTTCGGGATAGCGGGGTAGTTGTCTGCTATGCGGTTGAGCTCCACCTGGAGTATGCGCACCTCGTTCCCGGAGCTCCCCAGCCCGAACGGCGTTCCCGGGTAACTGCCGAGGAACGGCTCAACGGCGGCGTTCCGCACAATGTCGATGTCGCTGCCGTAGTAGTATTGCAGCATTTCATAGGGAGTATAGCCACGGTTAGCAAGATCGACCGTCCCCCACTGCGAAAGCCCCTGACAGGTCACGGAGGTCCCGTTGCAGAACTGTGTGAACAGCGGTTCCACGCTGCCGCGGCGCACAACGTAATTATTGAATATCTCGTCCACTATCCGGCTGATGTTATTGAAAACGTCCCTGCCGTAAACAAACGCCTGGTCGTACTGCGTGGAGCTGGTTATGTCGAAATTATAGCCGCGGCTGCGGTACCACTCGGTGTATACGCGGTTCAGTGCAAATGATATCTGCGCGTAGATATTCGCCCGGATCGCAGCCTCCGGCCATGTCGGGTAGATCTCACTGCTAGCGACATTCTTTATGTAGTCGGGGAAGGTCAGCGTGACGTTATCCGCGCTGGAATTCGGCGTGCCGAGGTGGACGGTTATGGTTTCCGGAATGGTCGGAGTGAGAGTCTCAGGCATCGGGCACCTCCGTAAGATCAGGCTCTGTTTCGGTAACGGTTTCGCTTTCCCTGCCGTCTATGCTGGGTATCATTGCCGCCCTCTGCACCGATAATATTCCCTCGAACACTGGCAGACCGCGCACGCTCACCGGGCGGAAACCTTCCGCCGTGATATCCGCGTCATACAGGGCATAGGGCTGTATACCGCTGTCCGGCTTCTGCGACAGAGCCACCGGCGGCGCAGGAAGTATCACCTCTTTGGTCTGACCGCTGACATCTGTGGTCAGCGTATAGAATGTGTGAACCCTGCCGCCTATCATCTTTGTCACCGTGACCCTGGCGCCCGCGACCGGGAGCGCATTGCGGGCGGTATACGTCCGGAACTGTACTGAGCCCTGACGCGGATTATCCTGCATGAATTCGTCAAGTGTGCCGTATTCCTTCTCAGGCGGAGCCTTGGGGTACCTGTCGTTTTCCTCCTGCACGAGGGGCTTTATGTCGTCCTGGGAATTTACCGGGGACTGCTGGCTCTCAAAGCTCCGCCGCCCCAGCTGCTCCGCCTGCCCCGAGCCGCTCTCCGGAATAACGCCCAGCGCTTCGCTGCCGGAAGGCTCCGATTCGGTGTGCTCACCCTTTTTCGGGAACTGCGGAGCCTGCTCCGGCTCCCGCTCGCCGGTTATGTTGTTGTTCTCGTTCGGAACGGCGCTGTTTGTTTCGTCCACCTGCACAACGTCCCCGGAAAGCTGCGGCGGCAGATCATCGAACGCCGGACGCTCCGGAGCGGGTTCGCGGCCGTCCGGCTGGCTCATTGTCATCCCGGAGAATATCTTCTCGATGCTTTCCAGCGCGGACTGGTCCTCAGAATAGCCTATGATCTGCGGGCGGCGCTCCTCCTTTGCGGCGGGAGGGCTGTCCTCAGCGCACTCCTCCTGCGATCCCGGCGGATCTTCCGGCTGAGCCGTCACGGGAGCGGGCGGTTCCGGCGGGACGGGCTCCTCGGGGAGCATCTCCGGGAAGCTCAGCTTTTCAGGAACTGACGCAGCCTTGCTGTATTCCATAAGCTCACGCTTGTATTTTTCAACAAGCCTCTTCATGTCGTCCATATTTACCTCCTGTTATGGTTTTTGGTTGATTATATGCGGAAAAATCCGATTTGATTCAGACGGCGTGTATGATTCATTTTTCGCAGTCCTTTTTGCGGAAAATGAATATATATGTTTGTGGATAATTCACAAAAATGCAGCTTTCTCTTAAAAAAATTGCGCGAAGAAGTTGCACTTTCATTGAATGTGTGCTATAATATATAATGTGCGTAAGAGCTTTACTGGTCAAAAGCCATAAAGCGCCAAAGTCCAAAAGCGCACGAATGACATAAAAACATGGACAAACAAGGAGAAACAAAAATGAAGATCAGAAAGATTTTCGCTGCACTGGCAGCCGCTGCAATGGCAGTTACCGCTACCGCTTGTGCAAGCACACCAACTTCCAGCACCACAGATTCTTCCACAGTGGCTGATTCTTCCGCCGCTGAGAGCAACACAGCTTCCACCGCAGACGCAGGCGATAGCACACCCGCTGACGCTGATTCCGACAAGGTATACAACATCGGTATCTGCCAGCTCGTTCAGCACGAGGCGCTCGACGCTGCAACAAAGGGCTTCAAGGACGTCCTCACAGAGAAGCTCGGCGCTGACCATGTAAAGTTCGATGAGCAGAACGCTAACGGCGAGTCCACAAACTGCACGACTATCTGCACAGGCTTCGCTGCTTCCGGCGTTGACCTTATCCTGGCGAACGCTACCGGCGCACTCCAGGCTGCAAGCGCTGCAACTGCTACTATCCCGATCCTTGGTACTTCCGTAACAGACTACGCTACCGCCCTTTCCATTGATGACTGGACAGGCGCTACCGGCACAAACATTTCCGGCACCTCCGACCTCGCTCCTATCGACGAGCAGGCTAAGATGCTCCTCGAGATGTTCCCCGACGTTAAGCAGGTAGGTATCCTCTACTGCTCCGCTGAGGCTAACTCCAAGTATCAGGCTACCCTGTTCGGCAATGCCCTGACAGAAGCAGGCGTTGCATTCAAGGAGTACAGCGCAGCTGACACCAACGAGATAAGCACAGTCTGCACAACCGCTATCAGCGAGTGCGACGTCCTCTATATCCCGACTGACAACACCATGGCTTCCTCAACAGAGACCATAAAGAATATCGTTGTTCCCGCAGGCATTCCTGTAATCGCCGGCGAGGAGGGCATCTGCAAGGGCTGCGGCGTTGCTACACTGTCCATAAGCTATGAGGACCTCGGCAGAGCTACCGGCGAAATGGCTTACGAGATCCTGACCCAGGGCGCTGACATTTCCACAATGGACGTTCGCTTCGCTCCCAATGTTACCAAGAAGTACAACGCAGCTATCTGCGAGGAGCTCGGCGTAACAGCTCCCGAGGGCTACGAGGCTATCGCTGAGTAATTCCTCAACAAACTAAAACAGCACAACGGGGCGCGGGCTATGTCCGTTCCCCGCTTCTGCATAAATTAAGGCAATATTTTCCACAGATAAATAACACAACATTAATGTATTCGGAGAGAAAAAATGGACTTATTCTTACAAAAGCTATCCACATTCGGAAATGCTCTTCCCGGTGATATAACACAGGGACTTATCTGGGGCATAATGGCGATCGGCGTGTTCATTACATACAAGATACTGGACTTCGCCGACCTGACCGTTGACGGAACCCTAGGTCTCGGCGGCGTTACCGCTGTCGTGCTCATCACGAACGGCGTGCCCGTTCCCGTGGCAATGCTCATCGCATTCCTTGCGGGCTGTATGGCGGGTCTCTGCACGGCGCTGCTGAACACCATGCTCGGCATTCCGGGTATCCTCGCGGGTATTCTGACGCAGCTTGCGCTGTATTCGGTATACCTGGACATTAACGGCAAGGCTAACGCTCCGGTAAGCGTGGATAAGTTCCCGCTGGTCATCTCTTCAAGATACGTCACCGCCGGAAACGAGGTCGTGGATATTATCCGCACGGTCGGCACGGCTCTGATTTTCGTTGTTGTTATCATCGCGGCGCTCTACTGGTTCTTCGGAACTGAATACGGCATGGCTATCCGTGCAAATGGCTGCAATTCCGCAATGTCCAAGGCTGAGGGCATCAACACCAAGCGCACGACTATAATCGCGCTGGTGCTTTCCAACGGCATGGTTGGTCTCGCAGGCGCCCTGCTGGCTCAGTACCAGGGCTTCGCAGATGTAAATATGGGCAGAGGCGCGATCGTTATCGGTCTTGCGGCTGTCATCATCGGCATGGTTCTCGGCGAGGTGATACTGCGCAAGCACTTCAACTTCATCGGCAGGCTTTCATTTACGGCTCTCGGCGCCATAGTTTACTTCGTGGTTCTGAGAATCGTAATGCTGATCGGTCTTTCCACCGACAACACCAAGATGTTCTCCGCAATAATCGTTGCGCTGTTCCTTGCGGTGCCTTACCTCCAGAAGACCTCAAAGACCTCGTTTGCAAAGGCGGGCAGGCGCTCACTGGCGGCTATATCGCAGGAATCTCTGAATCTGACCTCCGCGCTGAAAAACTCTGTAACAGCCGGAAATAAGGAGGGCAAGTGATATGCTGGAGCTTATAAACATCAAAAAGGCATTCAACCCGGGAACCATCAACGAGAAAAAGGCGCTCAACGGAGTTTCCCTGAAGCTTGAGGACGGCGATTTCGTCACGATAATCGGCGGCAACGGCGCAGGAAAATCCACCACGCTGAACGCTATCGCAGGCGTATGGCCTGTTGACGAGGGCGCGATAATCATTGACGGCAAGAACGTCACAGGACTCTCCGAACACCAGCGCGCAAAGTACATAGGGCGCGTATTCCAGGACCCTATGACCGGCACCGCAGCCACCATGGAGATCCAGGAGAACCTTGCGCTGGCGGCTCGCCGCGGTCAGGGAAGATCCCTCCGCTGGGGAATCACCCGCAGGGAACGTGAAGAGTACCACGAGCTGTTAAAGACCCTTGACCTCGGTCTTGAGAACAGAATGACCTCCAAAGTCGGACTTCTCTCCGGCGGTCAGCGCCAGGCGCTTACACTGCTAATGGCTACCCTGAAGAAGCCGCAGATACTCCTGCTGGACGAGCACACAGCCGCTCTCGACCCTAAAACTGCCGCAAAGGTACTGAAGCTCTCTGACGAGATAATCGCCAAGGATCACCTTACAGCAATGATGGTCACCCACAATATGGCTAACGCCATTGAATATGGCAACCGCCTTATAATGATGAACGACGGCAGAGTGATCTACGATGTAAAGGGCGAAGAAAAGAAGAAGCTCACCGTTGAAGACCTCCTCCAGAAGTTCGAGGAAGCCAGCGGCTCCGCCCTGAACAACGACCGCATGCTGCTTTCCAAGGGCTGATACATCTTTCCGAATACAAAATTTCACCCCTCAGATTATATCTGAGGGGTATTGTTATGCTTTGAATTTTATTGGCTCACGAGATCCTCGGGGGATTTTTCGGGAGCTGCCTGGGGCTCAGCGGCTTTGGGAGCCTCGGAGTTTATACCGGCTGCGACAGCCTTTCCGGTGACAAAGCTGCTGACCATAGTTTTCAGGTCAACGCCCAGTCCGTCAAGCAGCCCTGCGGAAGCCTGCGTTGTGGCTTCTGTGATGTCCCTGACCAGCTTCGCGGTGTTTCCATCGCCGTACATCGTGATCTTGTCCACGTTCTCCAGCGGCTTTGCAATAGCCTGAGCGACCTCCGGCATTTTCTCGAAGTACATCTGGAGCACGGCGGCTTCTTCCATCTTGCGCATAGCCTCTGCCTTCTTGTCGAGACCCTCTGCCTCTGCAAGAGCCTTTGCGCGGACTGCCTCCGCCTCCGCAACGCCCTTTGCACGGATACCCTCGGCCTCCTGCTCGGCTGCATAACGTGAAGCCTCCGCGCGTGCCTTTGCAGCGGCCGCCTCGTTCTGCGCAGTCACAAGGATAGCCGCGGCTTCGTTCTTCTTGATCTCCAGCTCTGCTTCCGCGTTCTGGATATCCTCATATTTTTTAGCCTCTGCGCTTCTCTGTACGGCGTACAGCTCGGCATCCGCCTTCTGCTGTGCTGCATATTTCTGCGCTTCTGCGGTCTTCTTTACCTCTGCTTCGAGGGCGCGCTCCTTTATCTCGGCTTCCTTAGCCTTTATCTCGACTTCCTTTTCCTGCTTTGCGAGGTTCGCATTCGCGGAGGTAATCTCGATGGTCTTGCGCTGCTCCTCTTCCTGAATGGTGTAGGCTGCGTCCGCTTCTGCGCGCTTGATATCAGCTGCGCGCTTCAGCTCCGCCTGCTTTATGGCAAGCTCGTTCTCACGCTCTGCAATAGCAGTCTCGGAATCAACGCGGGCGTCGTTCGCCTTGCGGTTAGCCTCCGCCTGGGCGATCTTTATGTCGCGCTCCGCCTCAGCCTTGGAGATAGCGGCTTTCTTCTTTATCTGCATGGTGTTGTCGATACCCATGTCGTTGATGATACCGTTGTCGTCAACGAAATTCTGCACGTTGAACGAAACTATCTCGAGACCCATTGCCTGGAGGTCGGGATCAGCATTCTGCTTTACCTTATCCGCGAACGCCTGGCGGTTGGAGACCATTTCTTCAAGGCGCATCTGACCAACGATCTCACGCATGTTGCCTTCGAGTACCTCGCGTGCTACCTTGGTGATATATTCAACGTTCTTGTTGAGGAAGTTCTGCTGTGCGCGCTCGATTATCTCAGGCTTGGGGGAGATCTTTACGTTTACGTTGGCGTCCACCATGATGTTGATGTAGTCCGCGGTAGGAACGGCCTGCGCGGTCTTTACGTCAACGGACATCAGGGCGAGCTCCAGTATATCGCAGCGCTCAAAGAACGGCAGCTTTACCGTAGCCTTACCGATGACCACCTTTGCGCGGCGGCGCAGACCGCTGATTATGTACGCCTTATCCGGCGGAGCCTTGCGGTATCCGGCAGTGAAGCATATTATCACAACGATAACGATGATCACTATGGGGATTATCATTCCGGGTTCGATATCAGGCATAAAAAACTCCTTTACTTGTCTGACGGTTTATATCTTCTTGCAATATCCTGAGCGTGATAGTATGCGTCCTGAAGCTGGCGGAAATCCTCTGCGCAATGGCTCGTATCGTTGGCGCGTATCTCGTCCACGATTTTCTTTGCCGGGAGGTACACCCCGTTCAGCCCGATGTTCCCCGCAAGCCCTTTCAGGGAATGCGCGGTGAACAGCATATTCTGGTAGTCCTCGTTTTCAGCCGCCGCAGTGAGCTCCAGCACAACATTGTCAGCAGATTCAAAGAACTTATAGAAATATTTCATAAACATATCCTCTCTGTCCATGAAATGCTCTATCATGTCCGGTACGTTTAATCCTACTGTGAGCATTTCGTCACAGAATTCCTTTGATGCCATACATATCACCTCTTATGTATATTGTACCATTTCCGATATTATTCGTCAAGATTTATGATTTTTTTTGTAGGAATAGACAAAAATGCCGCCCGATTTTTTCAGGCGGCAAATACTATTACAGCTTGTCGAAAATGTATCAATCAAATCGTCAGATGCCAGGAATCCGCAGGACGCTGCGCACCACATGCTTTCACTTAGCGGCGCAGATGGCGGAATTATTTTATGCAGGGATTCTCTTTATCAAGTCCGAACAATGAATACGGGTCGGACTTCAGTGCCTGCTCGTACAGTCCGACTACTCCCCACAGGTCGAAGAACATGACCGGGCACTCACCGATTACGAAGCGCTTTATAACGCCGGAATCCAACGCCTGCCGCTGTATGCTGTACCAGCCCATTACCGGCATTCTGCCGACCTCGATGAACCATTCCTCCGGAGGGTATATCGAATTAATCTTCTCTGTCGGAGCAGTGAGCCGCCTTATGTCGTCCGGGATAAGATACTCAACATAGTGCATTGCGGTCAGCTTGTATATGTCCACTCCCAGAAGCAGACCCTTTCCGCCGCCATGCAGGACATGGTCAAATCCGCCCGCTGCGGCTTCTGCCGCGCGCTTCCCCCAGCCGGAGACCTGCATTATCCCGCCGCCGGTAACAACATCAGGCTGAGCCCGGAATGTATCCGCGATGATACCCATTGCACTGCGTTTTCTGTCCTCCGGGAGCACCTTTATCTTTACGGATATGCCAAGACGCTTGTCCTCCTCCGTCAGTGGGAGTTCCGGGCTGAGCCGCAGCGCCGGCATGAATACGCTGCCGCTTTCCCCGACGCATTCCTCAAGCGCCGCTATCACTGTTTCCGCGCCGCCGTCAACATGCCCGAAGCTGCTCAGGCTGCTGTGGACCTCAAGCTCTGTTCCCTGCGATATGCCGATACTTCTGAAAGCTGCCGTGAGCTCGCTCCTGTTCATTTCGATTCCTTTCCCGTTCGTCTGTAAGGGATAGATATTATACACCCAAAGCCTCATTCTGTCAATACCTGTGAAATATGTTGCACAGAACCCATTAATGTGATATAATCATATTCAAAGAAAGGCGGTAATAAATTGTCCGAAAAGAAAAAGGTAAACGTAAATAAGCTCGTTATGAGCGCGGTTCTGATAGCACTTTCAGCCGCTCTCAGCATGGTAAAGATATTTGAAATGCCGCTCGGCGGCTCGGTGACGCTGCTGAGTATGCTTCCAGTTTGCATGCTGTCGATAATGTACGGCTGTCGGTGGGGGCTTTTCTGCTCGTTCGCGTACTCGCTGACTCAGCTCGTCATGGGAATAGGCAGCGTGCTGAGCTGGGGGCTTACTCCGCAGGCGCTGGTCGGCTGCATAGTTTTCGACTACCTCGCAGCGTTCACCGTGCTCGGTCTGGCGGGAATGTTCCGCAGGCACGGCGTTCCCGGCTATATCGGCGGGATTTCCGCGGCGCTTCTGCTGAGGATGGTCAGCCATGTTATCAGCGGGGTTATCTTCTTCGCAAGCTGGACTCCTGAAGGCTGGAACCCGCTGGTGTACTCCGTAGCCTACAACAGCGCTTACATGGTGCCTGAGATCGTGTTCACCTTTGCGGGAGCGATTCTCCTGCTCAAGGAGCCGCACACCGCGAAGCTGTTCCGGGTGGAACTGCCGGAAAAGACCGGGTAAATCAACCCTCCAGTGTGTCTATGCGCTTCCTGGATATTCCCCGCATGAATATCAGGGCGATGACTGCCGAGATACCCTCCGCGATAAGGAACGTGAGCCACACCAGCCACATCTTGTCCATTCCTGAACGTATCACGATCTCCGAGAACCCCCATGCCACCGGCAGCACGAACAGGAACTGCCTGCACACGGAGATAACCAGCGACTGCGCTCCGGATTCCAGCGCCTGGAATATTCCCTGAAAGGCCACGTTTGCTCCGGCAAAGATAAAGCTGAGGGAGATTATACGCATGGCGCCCGTGCAAAGCTGCTCAGTTTCCCCGGAGAGCCCGAACAGCGCGGCGAACGGCTCCGCGAAAACCTCCAGCAGGACAAGCCCGGCGGTCATTATCACCAGAGTATACATCATGCCGTATTTTATGCCCTGCTTAACGCGGGAACGGCTGCCCATTCCGTAATTGAAGGAAACTATCGGAGTTATAGCGTCACGCAGTCCAAACGCCGCAAACAGTATGAATTGCTGTATTTTGTAGTACAGCCCGTATGCTGTAACGGCGTTTTCGCTTATCCGCACAAGTATCAGGTTCAGTCCGTAGGTCATGACGGACATCAGCGCCTGCGCGATTATCGCCGGCAGACCTATGGAGTATATCTTTCCGATAACGGCGGCGGAGGGTCTGAGGTACCGCAGACCGCTGTCTATCTCCTTTATGAGACGGAAGTGGAATATCATAGCCAGCACGCAGGAAACCACCTGACCTATTACGGTCGCGAGGGCGGCTCCCACTACGCCCATTTCCGGCAGCCCGAGAAGCCCGTATATCAGCACCGGGTCAAGGACAATGTTGATCACAGCGCCGGCTATCTGGGCTATCGTGGAATAAAGCGATCGTCCGGACGCCTGCAAGGTTTTCTCAAACACCGAAAAGAATATTATACCGAACGACAGCGTACAGCATATTCTGATATATTCGCACGCCATCTGCGTTATTTCGGGATTACTGCTCTGCGAGGAAACATAGGCGTCCGTTCCGAATATCCCGAACAGCAGAAACACCACGAATATCACCGCGGCAAGGAAGATCGCGTTTCCCGCCGCTTTGCCTGCAAGCTCGCGGTTTCCCTGACCGAGGCTGCGGGACATCAGCGCGTTCATTCCAACGCCGGTGCCTATCGCCGCCGCAACCATGAGCATCTGCACCGGGAATGCAAGCGTCAGCGCATTAAGAGCCTGCTCGCCGTTTTCCGTCATATTCGAAACGAATGCGCTGTCCACGATGTTGTACACCGCCTGGAGCATCATGGATATTATCATCGGTATTCCCATGCCGAGCATAAGCCGGTTTACCGGGGCACCCGCCATTCTGTTCTTTTCTGCCTGTTCCATTTCTGATTTCTCATTTCAGACAAAAAAATGAGGCAGCTGCCACCAAATCTGGATTTACGCAACTGCCACACGATTCAATATTTATTTACAATTGGTAACCTCTAAAAACCTCCTTCACGGCAGATTTCTATGCCAAAGGGAAACGCTGAATAAAACAAAATCGACACGTTCAAACGCGAAACTCATGCGTCTGATTTTGTTACGCTTCGCTATATTCAGCGTATCCCGTATCATCTGCTGCGTTGTCAAACCTTGAAATACATACAGTATACGCATTATCGCTTCGCGAAAACGCTGCGGTTGATACTAATTCCAGAAACACGTTTCGGTTGTGCATATTGTGTGTAATTGGAATTAGTATAACGCCTAACATCTGATATAATTCATGTACGAAATCTGCTCGTGTCCCGGTTTTTAGAAGTTACCAATTATTATTCTAGCAGAAATTCGCCGGGATGTCAAAGGCTATCCTGCACAAAAATTCAGGTAATTCCGGGTCAGATTTCGCTGTTCATTTCTCCGGGCACGCCGTCTATGACGACCTTGGTTCCGTTGAACACAGGCACTGCCGAGCCTGGAACCGTTTCCTTCTCCTGACCGTTCGGGAGGGTGCACTGCCACGGGCTTTGCGACAGATTTTTCAGTCCGAACAGCCCCGGATTCAGCTTGTTGCGGACTACCTCTCCGATGAGGTTTACGTCCTCGTCAAACAGCTTTGCTCCGTCAAACAGGAGTATCCTCTGCCTGCCGAGGCGGAGCGCCAGCGGCGGCTGATAGTGATTCCCGCAGGGGCAGACGACCTTTCCGTCAGGGTCGCGCTCACAGCCGGAGATAAATCCCTGCATGCCGCAGGTGCAGGCGGTGATGTCGCCGCGCATACGCACAAGCAGGTCCAGCCACTGCTTTTCTATCAGACGCTTTTCCGGCTGAAAAAGCCCCACGGTAAAGGACTGCGTGAAAGCCTCGCGGATATAATCCGGCATAATGCGCCAGAATTTGATGATGTTGTTGTGCACTCCGCGCACCGGGCGGTTGGAGTCGTCCTCCGGGTCGTACACGAATTTCGGCTCAAAGCCATAATGCCTGCGCTCCGCTTCTTCAGTGAGGCAGACGCTTTTCAGCACCCTGCTGCCCTCCAGAGGGTCGCCGCGCAGCAGCAGACGGAACAATACCACCGCCAGGGAATAGCGGTCGGTCAGTTTGTCCGGGGCTTTTTCCCCGCGGACTATCTCAGGCGCCATATATCCGGGCTTTCCTGCGATACCGAGGTGCTCGCCGTATGGCGCGATATTATCGCAGTCGCATATCAGTACGTTTCCGTCTGACGGGCGAATGAAAAAACCGCCATCGTTCAGATCCTGGTAGCTCCTGCCGGAATTGTGCAGCTCCCTGAAAGCCGAGGTTATCCGTATCGCCGCATTCACCACGGAATACAGCCCGGAAAGCTTCACCCGGGCGTTGAGAACATCGGAAAACGGCGCGTATTCCGGCGGTATCAGCTCCATAAGGAATCCGAATCCGTCCGCGGTGTCCGCCGTCATCATCAGCGGCATGATAAAAGCGGAGCTGGAGCTCCCCTCCTCGCACAGCCGCTGGAGGTTCTCCCGGAAAAGCTCCGGATTTTTCAGCTTGTTCGTGAAGTACATCTTCAGCGCGTAGTCGTGTCCCCGGTACGAAGCCCGGTATACTGCGCCCTGACCACCCTGACCGAGAGCCTGCGTGACCTCTGCCTCGCCGCCAAGCTCCATCGGTATTCTATCGCCGACTTTCAGCATCAGAAGCCGCCTCCGGTGATTGAGTCAAACTTGTCCTCTGCGGCGGTCTCGGCCTGATTTCCGCACCACTCGCACACCGTTTCGGATTCGCCGTTCCAGCAGGTGGTCTTGCCGCACTCCGCGCACTGGAAGAATCCCTTTGCGCCGCAGTAAGGGCAGGAGGGATACTCGGTCGTGATATAGATGTTTCCGCTTATCTCGGTGTCGCCGAATTTCTCGCGCTCAGCGGTTCGCTCGTTTACCTTGAACGCCCATGTAGCGTACCAGCCGCCATCCTCGCGCTGCTCCGTGCGAATGCCGAAGAGAGCGTGATCGTTCTTGCATTTTGTGAGAATTACTGCTGCTTTCATGTTATCCTCCGATTATATAGCTTCAGCGGGCGCTCTCCAGTTTTTCGAGCACCCTTGCGGCTTCCGCGTGTCCGTTTTCCGCCGCAAGACGGAAATATTTCTTAGCCTCTGCACGGTCCTTTTCAACGCCAGTTCCTTTCAGGTACATTACCCCGAGATTGTACTGCGCGATATCCAGTCCCTGCTCAGCCGCCTTTGAGAACCAGCTGTACGCCGCGTAGACGTTCTTCTCCACGCCGCTGCCAAGGTACAGGCATTTGCCGTAGCTGCACTGCGCCCGGGCATGACCAAGCTCCGCGGCATGGCGGTAGAACATCGCCGCCCCCTGATAGTCCTTTTCCGCGAGACAGCGCCGCGCGGACTGATAGTCCTCCTCGCCGTCATCGGGCTGGGGCTCAGGCGGCTCAGTTTCCTGCGGAACAGGCTCAGGCGCAGGACTGCCCGGGAGAAGCCTGCGCCAGCGCTCTGCAAGAGCCGCGTCTTTCTGTACGAACGTCCCTGTCTCATAACACAGCGCGACAAAATCCACCGCGTCCTCATAACCTGCCTTTGCAGATTTCAGGAACCATTCGAACGCCGACGCCTCGTTGATATCGCAGGCGATTCCCTCCGCCAGGAAATACCCTGTCATGTACTGCGCCGCCGGAACTCCGTTTTCTGCCGCCCGCAGGAACCATTCCCGCGCAGAATTCACGTCCTGATTCCCGCCGCGCCCCTCCATAAGGTAGAATCCAATGTAGTATTCCGCCTCCGGGCAGTCCTGGTGCGCGGACTGCTCGAACCAGTACAGCGCCCTGTCGTAGTCCCGCAGCCTGTCGAAATGCCGCCCCAGGCTGTATTGCTCAGCGCTGTCGGTGATGTTCTTGCGGCTCTCGGTCTCTGCGGCGGACGGAGGAGCCTCTATCCGGAACGAGATATCACAGCCGAGCGCTGCGGCGACTGCTTCCACCGCCTCGGCGGCTGTCCTGCCCTTGAGACCTATCTCATCGCGCAATGAGCGCACACATCTTGCCGCGGCAGCAGAGCGCACCTCGAACGGCTTTCCCTTCACCGCCCGGAGCTTCTGCGCACAGCCATCGTAAAGCGCGACATAGCACAGCCGGCGCACGGCGTTCTCTTTCGGGAAGATGTCGGCAATTAGCGAATCGGCGCGCCTGCGGTCGAGCAGGACATCGTCCCCGAAACGCCCGGTAAGGTAGCACAGCACGCCTTTGATATCGCGCACCGGTTCTCCGGTTCTGGTGTGCACCGTCTTGCAGTAGGGGCAGAAGTCCTGTTTGTCGTCATCGAATACTCTGCCGCATTTTCCGCATACCATGCCGTTCACCTCCCTGCATTCATGTCTCTATTGTACCACAAATATCCTGCGATGTCAAATAAAAAAACCTGCCGTGCGCACGTCATGGCGGCATAGCCGCAAAAGCGCGCACTTGCAGGGACAGTGGTTAAAAATCGTGGCTGAATTTGTACAGAATCAGCCCATCGCGGGTCATGGCTGGTCATTTCTTTGCCTTGCTTCTTGTTGACTTTGCCGGCTTATCCTTGCTCGGGCAGATATTCCGCAGCACGCAGGCTTCGCATTTAGGAGCCCTGGCATCGCATACGGCACGTCCATGGTGCACCAGTCTGTGGCAGAGCAGCAGCCCCTCCTCCGGGGGGATTATTTCCCGGAGCTGTTTCTCGACAACTCCCGCGTCAGTGGAATCCGCCAGCCCAAGCCGGTTTGACAGCCGGATAACATGTGTGTCGCAGACCATTGCGGGCTTTCCGTAGAGGTCTCCGACTATGAGATTCGCGGTCTTTCGTCCCACGCCGGGGAGCTTCGTCAGCTCCTCAATGCTGTCGGGGACTTTCCCGCCGTACTCGTCCCGGAGCATTCGGCACATTCCGACAATGTCCTGCGCCTTTGTCTTGAAAAGCCCGCAGGTGCGGATATACTCCTCCACCTCGCAAACGTCCGCCTCAGCGAATGCGTCTATGCTCCCGAAGCGCTCAAACAGCGCCGGAGTCACCATATTCACGCGCTTGTCGGTGCACTGCGCGGAAAGCCGCGTTGCTATCAGCAGCTCGTGCGGTTTCTCGTAGACGAGGGCGCATTTTACGTCCGGATATTCGCCGCGCAGCAGCTCGATTATTTCGGCGGCGCGCTTTTCCTTTGCGGTAATTTTACGGTCTGCCATGGTGCTCCTCTTCAGCCTGCGGCTTTGCGATCCTTGAAACCCGTATCTTGCGGATACAGCGGTCCTCAACGTTCAGCACGACAAGCTTCACACCCTCGTACTCCACGCTTGGCGGGGTTATCTCATCGCCCTCCGGGATATAGCCCAGCTTGTCTGTCATGAAGCCGGCGATCGTCTCGTATTCGTGCTCCTCCGGGAGCTCCACGCCGAACAGCCCGAACACCTCGTCAGGATCCGCCTCGCCGTCAACATCGTACTGGTCGTCGCCTATCTTGACTATCTCGGATTTTTCATCGTCGTATTCGTCCTGTATGTTACCCATTACCGCCTCGATTATGTCCTCCAGCGTGACTATCCCGGCAGTGCCGCCGTATTCATCGGCAACGACAGCCATTCCGGATTTAAGGCTGGTCAGCGATTTGAACACATCGGAGCAGGGACATGATTCCGGAATGAATATCACGTCGCGGATAAAATCATGCACGTTGAATTTGTCGAGCTGCTCCCTGTCCTTTCCGACAAGGCAGAGCAGATCCTTGACGATGATTATGCCGACTATCCTGTCGATACTGTCCTCGTATACCGGAATTCTCGAGAAGCCCATATCAAGCGCCAGGTAGATGAGGTCGTCAAGGCTTACTGACATATCTACTCCGACAATGCTGGTGCGGTGTGTCATAACGTCCCCGGCTGTCATATCCTTGTACTCAAAGATATTGTTTATCATCTGCGCGGAGCTTTCCTCGATGACATTCTCGCCGTCCCCGTCATCGTCCGGGGTCTGCGCGAGGGCGTTCACGAGATCCAGAACCTCGTCCTCCGTCACCGCCATATAATCCGAGCCGAGCGCTTTTTTCAGCAGCTTTGTTATTCCCTTGTTGAGCGCCACCAGCCAGCCGAGAAAGAATCTCGCCGCCCCGTGGCCGCCCTGCTTGTCATCATCGTTCTGCGTGTTACTTCGATTGCCGTCTGCGTCCATGTTTCCTCCAAATCAGATGCCGAACAGCCGCTCGCCGTTCCGTCTGCAAATTTCGATCATTTCCTCCGTGGAAACGCCCTTTATCTCTGCCATTTTTGCCGCCGTATACTTTATCATTCCGCTGTGGGACTTCTCCCCGCGGTGCGGCACCGGAGCCATATATGGGCTGTCCGTTTCAAGCAGGAGCCTGTCTGCGGGCACAGCCTCGCAGGAAGCCCACGCCTTTTTGGAATTCCTGAAAGTGAGGACTCCCGTGAAGCCGACATACATGCCCAGCTTCACGACCTCCTCGGCTATTTCCGGGCTGTACGAGAAGCAGTGCATGACCCCGCGTGGCTTGTATTTCCGCAGGAGGGTCATAGTGTCCTCGCAGGCGTCCCGGCTGTGGATTATCACCGGTATATCCAGCTTCTGCGCCAGCATGAGCTGCTTTTCAAATACGTCAGCCTGTAAATCCCTGTCGTATCCCTCGTAGTGACGGTCAAGCCCTATTTCACCGAGCGCCCTGACCTCCGGCTGAGCCAACATTCCCTCTATCCTGGAGAGCCAGTCACCAGGCAGGTTTTCACAGTTTTCCGGGTGTATTCCCGCCGCCGAAACTATATAAGGATATCTGCGGGCAAGCTCCAGCTCCGCCTCTGAGGAAGCGAGGTCGTAGCCCACCGCCATTATCCGCTCTACGCCCATCTCCGGCATTCTGTCGAGAAGCGGGTAAAGCTCCTCTCCGAAATCCTCCGGGAGATAGTGCGCGTGTGTATCAAATATTGCCATTGTTCCCCTGTACGCTGAAATATTTTTCGTTCACCAGCGCCCTTGTTTCGTAGCTCTCCAGCGGAAGCCGCCCGCGGCCGCCAAAAAGCTGCTCCGTGTCGTTGAAGGCTCCGCGGAAGCTCCGCTCCAGCAGATTGAACTTGTCGCCGTCCACTGAAACGCAGTCAAAGAACAGCAGGAGCCGGTCCGCGGTGTTGTCAGCCGACCAGTATTCCGGAGTGTCCTCCGCCTCGGCGGGATTGCCGTACAGCCGCCGTATCTGCGACAGCAGCTCGTCCGAATAGAGCTTTGCGCCGATGCTCGGGATATTCCCGGTCAACACCTCGCCCTGCTTTACCAGCATTGCGCGGATAATGTGCTGTACGCCTTCCACCATGAGCTCGGATCTGTTCGCGCCCTCGCTCTGTTTTACCGCGCCGACCTTATCCTCGCTGTCCTCGCGCTGGGTCATATTATTGTCGCTTGCCTGCTTCTGGGCTGATCTTTTGGTATATGCCGGCGTGAACGCCGCCTCGGACTTTATGAACGCGTCAGTATGGTCCGCCGCCAGCGTGGAGGATTTCTCCTGCGTGCGGTGCTCCGCTGAATGAGTCATCGTTGTCTGATTCACGGACGAAATATTCGCCATTCTTGAAATATCCAAAAAAACACCCCCATTTTAATCCGTGATCAAGAGTTCACGATCATCTTATGGTGCTTCCATTCGGCACTTCCTTGTCGAGGAACAGTACCCTTACGTCATTTTCACCGGCGTCGCAGGCGAGTATCATGCCTTCGCTGAGCTCTCCGCAGAGCTTTGCCGGAGCGAGGTTAGCAACGAATACTATCTTCTTTCCGATGAGATCCTCCGGCTGATACCAGGAGGCAATGCCGGAAACTATCTGTCTGCCGTTCCTGCCGTCGTCAACGGTGAGCTTCAGCAGCTTCTTGGACTTCTTGACCTTTTCGCAGGCGGTTATCTCTCCGCTGCGGAGCTTCACCTCAGCAAACTGGTCGATCGTGATGATGTTGGCCTTGTCGAGATCCTCGTCCTCACGAATGGTCTTTGCGGGAGTGAGCAGGCTGTTCAGATCGTCTATCTCCTTCTCCATGTCTATTCTCGGGAACAGCACCTCGCCCTTGTGAACTGTGACGTTCTGCGGGAGAACTCCGAATGTTCCGAGAGTGTCGTATGCTGTCATGCTCTCGTCAGCGCCTATCTGCTCCCATACCTTCGGCATGGTCTTGGGCATGAACGGGAACAGCAGACCGGAGCAGATACGAATGCTCTCAAGCAGGTTGTAGAGCACAGCCGCAAGTCTCGGCATATTTGCCTCGTCCTTTGCGAGAACCCACGGAGCTGTCTCGTCGATATACTTGTTCGCACGGGAAACCACCTTGAATATCTCCTCGAGCGCCTTGGACAGCTGAGCCTCCTCGATGAGCTTTGAAACCGGCTCCCTGAGCGCAGCCGCCATTGCGCGGAGCTCCTCGTCTATGGGCTCTGCCTTCTTCTCCTCGGGGAGGGTGCCGCCGAAATACTTGTCAGCCATTGCAACGGTTCTGGAAACGAGGTTTCCGAGGTCGTTGGCGAGGTCGGTGTTGATGCGGCCGATCATTATTTCGTTGGAGAAGTTGCAGTCTGAGCCGTAGGGCATATCGCGGAGTATCTGGTAGCGCACCGCGTCAGAGCCGTAGCGCTCTGCGAGCACGAACGGATCGATAACGTTGCCCAGGGACTTGGACATCTTCTGACCGTTGAAGTTTATCCAGCCGTGACCGTAAAGGTGCTTGGGAAGCGGCAGGTCGAGCATCATCAGAATGATAGGCCATACGATAGAGTGGAAGCGCACGATCTCCTTTGCGGTCATGTGCAGGTCAGCCGGCCAGTACTTGCTGAAATCATCGTACTTGTCGTTGTCGTAGCCGAGCGCCGTTATATAGTTGGAAAGCGCGTCTACCCATACATAAACAACGTGTCCGGGGTCGAAATCTACCGGAACGCCCCACTTGAAGCTGGTTCTGGATACGCACAGGTCCTCAAGTCCGGGCTTGATAAAGTTATTGACCATCTCGTTGACACGGCTCTTGGGCTGGAGGTAATCGGTCTCGGTAAGGAACTTCTCAACCTTGTCCGCGTAGTCGGAAAGGCGCAGGAAGTATGCTTCCTCATGGGCGTCGATGACGTCTCTGCCGCAGTCCGGGCACTTGCCGTTCACAAGCTGGCTCTCAGTCCAGAAGCTCTCGCAGGGAGTGCAGTACTTGCCGGTGTATTCGCCCTTGTAGATATAGCCCTTGTCGTAGAGGGTCCTGAATATCTTCTGTACGGCGGAAACATGGTAGTCGTCAGTGGTGCGGATAAACCTGTCGTAGCTTATGCCCATTGTCTCCCACAGGCGCTTGAAGTTCGCAACTATCTCGTCAACGTATTCCTTCGGCGTTACGCCCTTTTCCTCTGCCTTGAGCTCTATCTTCTGACCGTGCTCGTCAGTGCCGGTCAGGAACATCACGTCATAGCCCTGCATTCTCTTGAATCTCGCGATCGTGTCGCAGGCAACCGTCGTATAGCAGTGACCTATATGCGGATTTCCGGACGGGTAATAGATCGGGGTGGTGATGTAATATTTTCCCTTATTGCAATTACACATTGTTATACATACCTCTTTTTCTACTTATAGTGATAATCAACAGGAAATGTTGTCCTGATCAGATTATTATTGTGCTATTTTATTATATTACTTTTCGGTTCAATTTGCAAGCATACCGAAAAAAATAAAGGAATTTTTACATAATACATAAAAAACACTTGATTTTTTCTGAATTTTTTAGTACAATATAGATTAGAGTATTATCGCCGTCCGTATCCGGCGGCAGGACACGAACAAAACACGCGGATCGTCCGCCGCGCGCCGCCTGACCCAGAGGGGTCCGCAGAAAGTGGCGGTGCGGGCTGTGATATCCGCGCTCCGCAGAAAGAGGTAATAGAATGTCTAACAGGCTTTTCCAGGGCATCGTCCATCAGATGAAGGACGCAGTTAACAGGGTCATCGGAGTTATTGACGAAAATGGCACAATCATTGCATGCAGCGACCTTACAAGGGTCGGCGGCGGCAACGATTTCTTCCCGATAGAGCTTGGCGATTCCCACGAGGTATTTATCCGCGATGGCTACACCTACAAGCCCTTCGGCATTCATGTAAAGCCGGATTACGCGGTATTCGTCGAGGGCACTGACGAGCCCGCCGGCAAGTACGCAAGCGTCATCGCCATCTCCCTGTCCGGAATAAAGCAGTACTACGATGAAAAGTACGACAGGAACAACTTCGTCAAGAATATAATCCTCGATAACGTTCTGCCAGGCGATATCAGCCTCAAGGCGAGGGAGCTCCACTTCAACTCCGATATCAGCAGGGTCGTGTTCCTCATCAGCGTCATTTCCGCAAACGATGTTTCCGCCTATGACGTTATCCAGAATCTGTTCCCGGACAAGAACAAGGATTTCGTATTCAACATAACCGAAACCGATATCGTCCTCGTCAAGGAAGTAAAGAACAACATAGACGTCCGCGACCTTGAAAAGCTCGCGCGCTCCATTTCCGACACGCTTTCCAGCGAGTTCTTCACCAAGGTCAATGTCGGAATAGGCACGCCTGTCGTCGGCGTAAAGGACCTCGCACGCTCCTTCAAGGAGGCACAGACCGCCCTTGAGGTCGGAAAGGTATTCGACACCGACAAGAACATCGTAAGCTATGACAACCTCGGTATCGCACGCCTTATCTACCACCTGCCGACAACGCTCTGCGAGACGTTCCTGAAGGAAGTTTTCAAGAAGAATTCCATAGAGTCCCTCGACCACGAAACTCTGTTCACCATTCAGAAGTTCTTCGAGAACAGCCTGAACGTTTCCGAGACCTCCAGAAAGCTGTTCGTGCACAGAAACACGCTGGTTTACCGCCTCGACAAGATAAAGAAGCTGACCGGTCTCGACCTGCGCGAATTCGACCACGCGATAATCTTCAAGATCGCGCTCATGGTAAAGAAATACCTCGCTGCAAACCCCACCAAGTTCTGATGGGCGCAGCATTCACGCTGTAAAGAAATGGCTGCCCCGCTTCCCGGCGGGACAGCCTTTGAAGTGTATTAGAGGGGTTATAAAAACCTCCGTTACAGAAAAGCTTTGGGGAAAATAACATAACAGACAGCAGTATAAAAGATGAACTATAAACTGCGATAATCCGAGGGAGAAGAAATGGTAGAATTAAAGAATGTCAGCGTACACTACTCCAGCGGAGTAGACGCGCTCCAGGATATAAACCTCCGGATAAACGACGGGGAATTCGTATTCATAGTCGGCGGCAGCGGCGCGGGTAAATCCACCCTCGTAAAGCTGCTCATGCGTGAAATAACGCCGACTTCCGGCAGAGTGTTCGTAAACGGCAGCAACCTTGCAAAGCTCAAGGGCAACGCCATTGCGAAGTTCCGCCGTTCCATCGGCATGGTGTTCCAGGACTTCCGGCTGATACAGGAGCTCAACGTATACGAAAACGTTGCGTTCGTGCTGCGTATCGCGGACAAGAGCACGCGCTTCATCAAGAACCGCGTGCCATACGTGCTTAACCTCGTAGACCTCGCCGATAAGGCGAAGAGCCGTCCGCGGGAACTTTCCGGCGGCGAACAGCAGAGAGTCGCCATAGCAAGGGCGCTTGCAAACGACCCCGGTCTCATCATTGCAGACGAGCCGACCGGCAACATCGACCCGCGCCTTTCCTACGAGATAGTTGAGCTGCTGAAGGACATAAACCGCTCCGCAGGCACCACCATAATCATGGTCACCCACGAGCACGACCTTGTAAAGCATTTCGGCGGCAGGATCATCAACATAGAGGACGGTTCGATAACATTCGACGAAGTGATCGGAGGTTCATCAGATGAGGACGAGTAACGCCACATACCTTGTAAAAAAGGGAATATCCTCCGTCTGGAAGAATTTCCTGATGTCCTTTGCCAGCTTCAGCATACTCATGGTAAGCCTGCTGCTGGTGAGCTGCGCTCTCCTGATGATGATGAACGTCAACAGGATAATGAGCAACATCGAGGACACGAACGAAATAACGATATACCTCCAGGAAAACGTCACAGACAAGCAGGTAGAGCACATAAAATCCGTGCTGGACAAGAACAATGAGCTCACCGACGTCAGGTACTATTCCAAGGAGGAAGCCCTCGCCGACTTCCGCAACGATATGGCGGAATACAGCGAGCTGCTCGACTACCTTGACGAGAACCCCATGCCGGAGACCTTCCTTGTACGCGTAAAGGACCTGTCGGATATACGCCGCGTTGTCAGCAGCATAAGCGGGCTGGACGGCGTTGAGCAGGTAAAGGCCCCTTATGATTTCGCGAGCGTGCTCGTCCATATCCGCAACACGTTCTCGATAATCGGCGGAGCCGTGCTGATAGCCCTTGTCGCAGTCAGCATAGTTATCGTGTCGAACTCGATACGCACCAGCGTTTACGCCCGGCGCAACGAAATAAACATCATGCGCTATGTCGGCGCCACCAGCGGATTCATAAAAACTCCGTTCTTCGTGGAGGGTATGTTTATCGGTATTCTCGCCGGAGCCGCCTCATGGGGGCTCTGCTGGCTGGTGTATGACGCCGTGTTCTCCCTGTTCTCCACCGACCTCACGCTGTGGCAGATGTTCGGATTCTACGGGTTTACCCCGTTCCAGGACATCATGTGGATCGTCCTTGCGGCCAACTGCGCGGCAGGAGCGCTCCTCGGCGCAGTTGGTACGGTGATAAGCACCGGAAGGCACATTAAGGTCTGAGAAAGGAACAGCACCTTGAACAAGAAGATATCCCTCGGCATAGCCATAAGCCTTGTGGCGATAGGCTGCGCCATTACATTCGTCCTTACATGGACGGTGTCGCTGAACATCTACAACTCAAAAATAGGCACCTCGCAGAACTACGAGGGCATATACGAAAAGCTTCAGGAAATAGACACCACAGTGCGGCAGAACTACATCGATTCTGGCTCCATTGACGACGACATCCTTGAAGCAAGCACCATAAACGGCTATATTTCAGGAACCGGCGACAAATACGCCTCCTACATCGCGCCTTCGGCTTATTATGAGCTCCAGCAGACCCAGGCGGGCGTTATCCTCGGAGCAGGCTTCGAGGCGGAGGAAGACTCCAGCGGCTACCTGAAAATAACCACCGTCTACAAAGGCAGCTCTGCGGAGCTTAACGGCGTGCTCGCCGGCGATATAATCACCGCGATAGACGGAAAGAGCCTGCTCTCCATGGAACCCGGTCAGGCTATGGAGCGCATCTCAGGCGAAGTCGGGACCAGGCTCGCGCTCCAGCTCCTGCGCGATGGCGAGAGCATTTCCGTGAACCTCATACGCCAGCAGCTTGAAATAGAATCCGTTTCATCCAGGATGATAAACGGAAACATCTGCTATATACAGGTCACTACGTTCAACGCAAAGACCTCCGACCAGTTCATCACGGCGCTCACAAACGCCCGGAATGTCGGAGCAAAGGCGCTGATAATCGACCTGCGCCAGAACGGCGGCGGAGTTACAAGCGCGCTGAAGCCTATCCTGAACCAGTTCGTTCCCTCGGCAATAGCAGCCACCGTGGAATATTCCGATGGAAGCCGGAAAACGCTGATAGAGACGGATTCCGCGAATTCGCTGGATATCCCGATGGCGATACTCGTAGACAACGGAACGGTTTCCGCGGCAGAGCTCCTTGCCTCCGTGCTGCGCGATGAATGCGGCGCGCTGCTGATAGGCACCCAGACCTTCGGCAAGGCAGTGATGCAGAACACATACGCTTTTTCTGACGGCAGTGCGCTTACGATCTCTGTCGGCAAGATATACACCAGCTCAGGAACATGGGATATGACGGGGCTAAAGCCCGACTATGTGACCGAGCTCCCCGCCGGGGCAGTTCCCGGCAATATCAGCGAGGACGCGGATTCGCAGCTCCAGAAAGCCATTGAGGTGCTGACGCCGCTGATACCCGCCGAATGACCCCGACAAACCACCGATTTACACAGCATTCCGCTGTAATAATATTATGATTCTGGAGGACAACCGAACATGAAGCCTACAACAAAGTTAACAAAATCAGGCGTTAAGAAGCTCGAGGCAGAGCTTGAAAATCTCAAGACCGTAGTCCGCCCGGAGATCGCAGCCAAGATCAAGATGGCGCGCTCTTTCGGCGACCTTTCCGAGAACAGTGAGTACGATGAAGCTAAAAACGAGCAGGGTCTTATTGAGTCCCGTATCGCTGAGATCGAGCAGACCCTCGCCCATGCGATAATCCTCGATGACGATGAGATCTCCACCGAGAAGGTCGGAATCGGTAACATCGTTACTATCCTCGACATCGAAATGGAAGAGGAAATGACATTCCAGATCGTGGGCACAAGTGAAGCCAACATCGACAAGGGTCACATGTCCGATGAATCCCCGATAGGCAAGGCGCTCATCGGTCATGCAGTAGGAGAAACCGTTACCGCCGAGGCTCCCTCCGGCGAAATACAGTTCAAGATACTCAACATCACCAAGAAGGAGGAAGACTGATAAATGGCAGAGAATATCGAAAACCAGGCAGAGCAGAACGAGGAGATGACCGCCGAGCAGCTCGACGAACAGCACCGCGTAAGGCTGGAGAAGCTCGCAGCGCTCAAGGCAGCCGGCAAGGATCCCTATAAGATAACAAAGTTCCCGGTGACTATCACCAACAAGGAGATACGCGGCCGCTTCGAGGAACTCGAAAACACTGACGTTGCCATCGCAGGCAGAATGATGACCCGCCGTATCATGGGCAAGGCAAGCTTCATGGATGTCCGTGACGGCTCGGACAGAATGCAGGTATATGTCCGCAAGGACGATGTGGGCGAGGACGCCTACGCTGAGTTCAAGAAGTGGGATCTCGGCGATATCGTCGGCATAAAGGGCAAGGTTTTCCGTACAAAAATGGGCGAGATCTCCGTTCACGCAGAGGAGATAACCCTGCTGTCCAAGTCCCTGCTTCCGCTGCCCGAGAAGTGGCACGGCCTCAAGGATAAGGAGGAGCGTTACAGAAAGCGCTATCTTGACCTCATCGCAAACCCGGAGAACAAGGATACATTCGTAAAGCGCTCCAGAATACTCCGCGAGATCAGGAACTTCCTCGATGGACACGGTTATCTTGAGGTAGACACACCTACACTGCTTCCGCTGGAGATAGGCGCTGCCGCACGTCCGTTCAAGACCCACCACAACGCGCTCGACATTGATATGTACCTCAGAATAGAGACCGAGCTCTATCTGAAGCGCCTTATTGTAGGCGGCTTCGACAAGGTTTACGAGGTCGGAAGAATATTCCGCAACGAGGGCATGGACGCTACTCACAATCCTGAGTTCACCACCATTGAGATGTATCAGGCATACCTTGATTACTTCGGCATGATGGATCTCATTGAGGAGCTTTACCGCACAGTCACCCTTAACGTATGCGGCACTGACACAGTTACCTATCAGGGCAAGGAGATTGCGGTAGGCAAGCCATGGGAGCGCCTCACCATGATAGACGCAGTCAAGAAGTACGCCGGCGTTGATTATTACAGCTGGGAGGACGACGCAGCCGCAAGAGCCTGCGCAAAGGAGCACCACGTTGACGACGAGCTGGACGAAAACTCCACAAAGGGACACGTTCTTATCGCATTCTTCGAGGCGTTCGTTGAGGATAACCTCATTCAGCCGACAATAATCTACGATTATCCCGTTGAGAACTCTCCGCTTGCCAAGAGAAAGCCCGAGTTCCCGGCATTCACCGAGCGCTTTGAGTACTTCATCAACGGAACAGAGTTCGGCAACGCATTCTCCGAGCTGAACGACCCGATCGACCAGAAGGAGCGCTTCGTAAAGCAGGTCGCTGCAAAGCGCGCTAAGGGCGGAAACGACGCGCAGGTTGACGAGGACTTCATCACCGCGCTGGAATACGGTCTGCCTCCGACAGGCGGTCTGGGATTCGGCTTCGACCGTCTCGTTATGCTGCTGACTGATTCCGCAAGCATTCGCGATGTTCTGCTCTTCCCGACGATGAAGCCTGAGAAGTAATTCACCAGAATACGAACAATAAAGCCGCAAAGCCACTCTGCGGCTTTATGATTTATAGAGCGTGATTCGCCGCCATAATTAGCGGTATAATGCGCCGTGCAGAGGGTAACGATATGAATAAGTTCGCAGCATTTCTCAAAAGGCACCGGCGCGGTATCATAACGACCACGTCATTTCTTGCCTTTGACGTCGTTATGTTACTGGTTGTCTACCCGCTCATAGATAATATTGAGAACTTCAATACTCTTTTTTTTATCGTAGTTCCGCTGGCTTATGTGATCTATCCTGTAATATCCCTTGCTGTCGGGATATATGCCGGACGCGACCTCAAAAGAAGATGGCATATCGCTGTTTTGCAGCTGTTATTCTTTATAGAATGTGGCGGGCTTATTTACATCTACATCGCGATAGAGCTTTTATTCTTGATAATCACGCTGATAATAATGAAACGCTGCAAAAACAAATCCGACAAGCAGGAGAACCACAATGTCTGAAATACTCGCATTCATCAGGGCTCACCGCCGCGACATCATAATCACGGCTTCCGCGCTGGCGGCGAGCCTTGTCGTAATGCTGCTTATTCCGGCGATAATCACGGCTGCCGCCCCCTCAAACGCGGGAATGATGGCGTGTCTCGCGCTTTTCTTTGCGCTGGACCCGTTGTTCTGCATTGCCGCCTCGGTCTTTGCCGGGTGGGATCTGCGGCGCAGATGGTTCACTGCGCTTTTCCCGCCGCTTGCGTTCCTGCTTTCGGAAGGCACGGTTTTCGGCGCTGAGGCGGGAGGATTCATGGTATATTTCGTGATATACTCCGCGCTGTGCGTGACTATTACCCCGGTGACCCATCTTGTACGAAAAAACGGAAAGTCAGAAAGCTGACGGCTATGTACCCCGCTTACCATTCACCCACAGGAGAATAAAATGCCAGATAACAACGAAAACAAAGAAAACCAGTACAAAAGCATTCTGAATGACGATGACGGCTCCGCTCAGCCCATTCGCCGCAAAAAGAAAGACCCCATGGAAAAGGTCCGCCGCGAAATAGAGGAGCAGCAGCGCCAGCAGCGCGAAAGAGCCGAGCTGCTGAAGCTGAAGCAGGGCATAATCGAGGAGAGCGAGGAATTCCCCGAGGAGGGCGAGCCCGTCTACGAAAAGCCCACCGGCTGGAAAGCAGTCGAGAATTTCTTCTATCACTATAAGTGGCGCGTTATCGGGATCGCATTCACGCTGGTGCTGGTTACGATACTGACCGTCCAGCTCGTTACCCGCGAGAAGCGCGACCTCTATGTGCTCGCGATATCCAACTCGAACTCCTCCGGAATATACGCAAAGACCAAGGACATCGAGACCGCACTGGAGCGCTACTGCCCGGATTTTGACGGCAACGGCTATGTCCACGTTGCGGTGAACTTCATCAACCTGTCTACGGAGAATGGTCTGTCTGAGTATTACGATTCCAACAACCTGAAATTTTCTTCGGAGCTTATGGCGGGCGACAGCCAGCTCTACCTCACGGATACCGGGATTATCCCGCTGATAAATTCCATAGCCACCAACGGCACCTCCGAGGCGGGAACGGACGAAGAGGAAGACGCCCACCTGCTGGTGCAGTTCTTCTCCGATATGTCGGATGAATACCCGGACGCCGTGCTTTATGACGGCTGCGGGCTCCAGCTCAACACAACCGGCTTCATCAAGGAGGCACGCTGGAAGAGCTGCCCGGACACGGTAGGGCTTTATATCCGCGAGGAATTCTCCAGCAACATGACAGGAAACGATGACGATGCCAAGGAACAGCGCCGCCGCGCTAAAATAGTTTACGACAACATAGTCAACAACAATGTCGTAAATCCCGACTGGCAGGGGCGCTGACCGCCCCTCCCGCTGACCGGTGAGCGCCGTTCCGGCTCCCTGCCGCGGCGGCGCTCAGCCTCCACATCGCAGGGGATATTCTCCTGGTATGTCGAAACGCCGTTCACAGGTAGCCTTTCAGGTGGTCGCAGAAGTCCTGCTCGCGCTCAAGGAGCTTCTCGGCGTCCGTGCGCACCCTGCTTTCCGCCCCATGCGAGGAATTCACCGAGTGCTGCATATCAATTATGCCCATTGTGGTGCCCCTTATCATCAGGGAAGCTATCGTCTTGCTGCTGCGGCTGTTTGCGGTTTTCATCGCTATGCCCATTTTCGACATGATCTTTGCATAGGCAGGGTAGGGGCGCGGCACGCCTCCGCGGCGGACTATCTCGGTCCTCGCCTGCGCCGCAACATCACGGTAGCGGTCGCGCTGCGCGGAGATCTCTCCCGCAAGGCTGCGGTTAGGACAGCGCTTCAGCACGTCCCCTGAGGCCTCGTATGCCATTTCCGCATTCCTGTATACGCTGCCGAGTATCTCGGCGCTCTGCCTGTTCTTGAAACTGCTCATAATAAATACCTCGATTCCTGTGTGCCCCGGTCGCCCGGTTTTCTTTCGGGAATAGTATCTCACATCTTTCCGGAATTACACAAGGAATTTTCTGAAAGGAATCCAAATGAAACGCAAGCCATTCTATAATCTGCTTCTTCAGGGCTTCGGATATATCGTGCTCGGAAATTTCCTATGCCTGTTTATGACTATGGCGCTGACGATGTTCGCAACGAATCTTGATTTTTACGGCTCGGACGTAGTTTTCAACATTCTGGCGATACTCTGCGGCACCCTCATATTCTTCATGCTGATGTTCACCGTAGCATGGAAGGACGGGGCAAGGGAACGCAGCCTCGTCAGGAATCACCGCGTTGAATCCCCGCTGCCACACCGCTGGATATGGCTGGGGCTTATAATGTTTGCGATAGCGGCGCTGCCGTCGGTAGTCCTGCTGCTTAACAAGCTGTTCTTTCCACAGGCGGATACGTTTTTCGTGTACCGGTTTGTAAGCGGCAGCGCATACCCGTTCATACAGACATTCGTGCCCATGCCGGAGCTTGCCGACAAGGCGTGGGTCGCAACGGATTTCCGGCAGATAGACATAATGTCTCCGCTGTTCCCGGCGCTGATGATACTGTACTACGCCATTATCCCAGCCGTTACCCAGCTCGGCTGGTACATCGGATATACGGACAAATTCAACACCGACAAGCTGATATATAAATGAGGGTCTGCTGAAAAAATTTCCCTCCGGCGGGATTTAGCTATTGACTAATCCCGCTTTTTATATTATAATAGAATGGTATGATTATAATTACGGCAGTATGCCGTTAACACGAAATGGAGTGAGCTACATTTGAAGAAAAAGATAGGAAGACCCGTGTTCTTCGTTGTTGCCGCCCTGATAATCGCATTTTCGCTTCTCTCCACGCTGGGTATCAGCACCCGCTACGGCGATAACGAAACAACGATCATCGCAGGCATTGACGACATAAGATGGGGCATTGATATCCGCGGCGGCGTAAACGTCACTTTCGGCGCTCCGGACGACTATACGGACGCAATTTCCAGCGATGACCTGGACGCGGCAAGATCTATCATCGAAACACGTCTTATCAGCCAGAACATAAACGACTATGAGATCTACGAGGATTTCGGCGCGAACAACATAATCGTGCGCTTCCCGTGGCAGGCTGACGACACCAGCTTCGATCCCGAGCAGGCAGTCAAGGAGATCGGCGCTACCGCAATGCTGAGCTTCCGTATGGGTTACAGCGGGGATCTCCAGGACGGTCAGACCTACGAGGACCTCGAGCTCGTGCTCACCGGTAAGGATGTTGCAAACGCACAGGTAGGCATGGACACTGAAAGCACGCTGTCCCAGAGCTACGTTGTTCACCTCTCCCTTAACGACAGCGGCAAGGAGGCTTTCAAGGAGGCCACCACCAGGGCAAAGGAGAACGGCTCCCGCATCTCCATCTGGATGGACGATGAGCAGATAAGCGCTCCCTCCGTAAGCGCGGTCATCTCAGACGGACAGGCTTCCATCTCCGGCAGCTTCACCGGCGAAAACGGCTACACTGACGCAAAGAAGCTCGCCGATATGATAAACGGCGGTTCTCTTCCGTTCAAGCTGGAGGTAAAGAACCTCTCCACAATTTCTCCTATCCTCGGCACAGGCGCGCGTGACGCAATGGGCATTGCAGGCGTTATCGCGTTCATCGTTATCGCAATATTCATGATCGGCTACTACCGTCTGCCCGGCGTTGTCGCAGTAATCGCGCTCGCAGGTCAGGTTGCAGGTATGTTCGCGGCTGTTACCGGATTCTTCGGATTCAACGCGAGCAGCACGCTCACGATACCCGGTATCGCAGGTATTATCCTCTCGATAGGAATGGGCGTTGACGCTAACGTTCTTTCAGCAGAGAGAATCCGCGAAGAGCTCAAGGCCGGCAGAACCATTGACGGCGCTATCAAGAACGGCTTCTCCCGCGGCTTCACGGCTGTACTCGACTCTAACCTCACCGTAATCATAGTTGCCGTTATCCTTATGCTGGTATTCGGCACATGGTTCGGCGCTTCCACTGACGGAACTATCTACTCATTCGGATTCACCCTGCTTGTCGGCGTTATCATGAACTTCATCATGGCATGCTGGGCAACCAGAATGATGACGACTTCGCTCTCCAAGTTCAGGGTATTCAGAAAGCCGTGGTTCTATGGCGGCGAGAAGAATACCGCAGCTGCCGTTGAGGCTGACTCAAAGGGTCCCGCAGTTCCTACGGAATTCGGCATTGATTTTGTTTCCAAGAGAAAGGTTTTCTGCATTATCTCTGCTGCCGTTATCGTGCTGACTTTCATCTGCACTTTTGTTTTCGGCGTAAAGGTAGATATCCGCTTTAAGGGCGGCTCAATGCTCACTTACAGCTATTCCGGCGAGATGACTGATGCCGACATCGCAACTACCAAATCCGCTATCGCGGCGCTGGGAGACGTCCCCGAGGTCAGCATCACGACAGGTACCAGCTTCACAGGCGGCCTCAACACAATGGTTGTTTCCTTTGCCGCTGACGAGAAGATGGACGATGACAAGCTCAACGAGATCAACGATGCCGTTGAGAATGCACTTCCTGAAAAGGATGTTCAGAACATCGACACCACAAATGTAAGCGCAACCTCCGGTACTTCGTTCCTTATCTCCTGTCTTATCGCAGTTGGCGCTGCATTTATCCTGCTGACGGTCTACATCGCGTTCAGATTCCAGAAGATAGGCGGCTGGAAAGCCGGCGTTATCGCCATTATCTGCCTGCTGCACGATGTTGCGATAACCTACGCGGTGTTCGTATTCGGCAGAATGTCGCTGGATTCCAACTTTATGGCGGTTATCCTGACGCTGCTTGGTTATTCCATAAACAACACCATTATCATCTACGACCGTCTGCGTGAAAACCGCGCCAAGTACGGCAAGAAGCTTACGGACGCACAGCTCGTAAATCTGTCCATAAACCAGACGCTGCCGCGCTCTATCATCACAACAGCCACAACAGTTGCTGCGATGGCTTCCGTTTCTATCGTGTGCGCTCTCATGGGCGTGACCTCGATACTCAGCTTCTCCATACCGCTTGCTATCGGTATGCTGGTCGGCTTCTACTCCTCCGTTTGCCTGGCTGGTCCGCTGTGGATCTGGGCACAGGAAAGAGGCAAGAAGAACGCCTGATTTCTGTAAACAGCTTTTGCGGCGCTGCAAAATGCAGCGCCGCTTTTATACACTTGATGAATTTCAACCACAATATTATCATGTAGGATTATGCACAAAAAGCGGGAGGTTGTATTATTTTATTTTACCAATCTTCTGTGAAGTAAGTTGACTTTTTTTATACAATATAGTATACTTAATTTGGATTATTCTGTTTGATACGAAGAGTCAGACTTGATAATAAATGTCCATCCGGGAGGTTAACTACTTTGATGTATTGTGAAAACTGCGGCAAGAAGCTCATCCGCGGCTACCAGTTCTGCATGGAATGCGGCACACCTGTTCCGCCGGAACAGTCCGAGGACGAAGCGCCTGAAGCCGTTGAGACAGCACAGCCCGCTCCAAGCGAAGAAATGCCCGGCATCAAGCCGAACAGCGAAGAGGGTACGCTTGTATTCTGCCCGACCTGTGGAATGCGCATGCAGAAATCAACTGAATACTGCGAAAAATGCGGCATGAAGCTCGGCGGAAATACCGGCTCCGTACCGCTGGTCAACACCGAGCCAATAGGCGGCGGAGACTTCAGCGGAATGTCCGACAACGACATCGCGCAGATCGACAGCTTTGTAAACAACAGCGGATTTGACGGCGGCAGTATATCCTATGATACCAACGACTACAACACTGCTGATACATTCGGCGGCGGAAACCTCAACAGCGAGATAGAAGCCCTCAACCAGCAGTTTGCGAACCTCAACGCGACAGCCAGCGATATGCCGGCAATAAGCGCACCCGTCCGCGAACCGGAGCCGGAGCCTGCTCCTGCTCCCGCCGCAGTTGAACCGCAGCCTTTCTCACGCCGCGTTGAGGACTTCTCAATGGACGCAGGAATGCCCGAAACACAGTTCCTTTCTGAATCCGGACTTCCTGTAATTAACGGCTGTGAAATGAGCGAACCTGACACTCCCATTGACCTAGAACACCACCTGGATGACATTGACATTGACGCCCCCGCATTTTCGCCTATAACCGAAGCGCCGATTTCTTCTGAACCGGAGCCTGTTTACACTGCGCCTTCAGAGGAGACTCCTGCTTATACCGAGCCTGAGACCCCCGCTCCTGTGGAGGAAACGCCCGTTTACACCGAGCCTGAGCTCTCGACTTCTCCTTATGGCAGTGAGCCTGCGGCTTCCTTTGACCCGCCGCTCTCCACTTCGCCTTACGGCAGCTCTGAGCCTGAGACCCCCGCTCCTGCGGAGGAAACTCCCGTTTACACCGAGCCCGAGCTCTCGACTTCTCCCTACGGCAGTGAGCCTGCGGCTTCCTTTGACCCGCCGCTCTCTACCTCGCCTTACGGCAGCTCCGAACCCGAGACCCCCGCTCCTGCGGAGGAAACTCCCGTTTACACCGAGCCTGAGCTCTCGACTTCTCCTTATGGCAGTGAGCCTGCGGCTTCCTTTGACCCGCCGCTCTCTACCTCGCCTTACGGCAGTTCCGAACCCGAGACACCCGCTCCTGTGGAGGAAACGCCCGTTTACACCGAGCCGTCTGAGCCTATCGGCTTAAACCGCCCGGCACCCTCTCCAGAACCTGCCGCTGAGACTTCATCTGACGATAATGCAGACCTCGGCAAGCTGATATACTGCCGCAACTGCGGTCAGGATATGTACGAGAATGAAGCAGTCTGCAAGAACTGCGGCTCTCCCAACAAGTGGAACGTCAAGCCGCACAACAAGCCCGAAAAGGAACCGTTCAAGCTGTTCGGCGTGATCTCAATTCCTGCGATAATCGGCGCGGCGGTTGTCGTTGTCGGAGCAATAGTACTTATAGTTACAACGGCAGTAAGCAATAACAAATCCGATGACAACATGATAAACAGCGGCAATTCCGTGACGTTCAACAGCACTCCTGATACGTCCGCGGACACACCCGCTACCTCAGCGCCTGACAATGGCGTAAACCCGGTCGTTCCTGTAACGTCCGAGCAGAGCGAGCCGGAGCCTTCCGCCGCAACAGAGGATTCCTCCGCACCGGCGGCAACCGCTGATGTATCCGCTCCTGAGAGCGAAGCACCGTCCGGCGGAAACGAATCCGGCACAAGTGCACCAGACGCATCTGCGCCTGACACTTCCGACAATGAAACAAGCAGACCTGCTGCGGTAACTTCCAAACCTACAACAAAGCCCGACACTTCCAGACCTGCAAGCTCCACCAGACCCGCAGCCACATCAAGTCAGGCTACCACAAGACCCACGACCTCCATGAAGCCCTCCACCACTGCGGCTCCGGCGGCTTCAAAGCCCACTGCTACCGTTTCCACTGAGGATAAGCAGCGCGCAAAGATGCTGGACGCTTTTGAGGCAATATCCGCAGAGGTCGGAAAGCTCCACCTCTATTCTCAGGCTACGCTGAGCGCAATAGACGAGGGCAAGACGCGTTCCTATTACACCAGCGGAATGACCAAGACCCTTGCCAGCGGAAAGAGCAATGTCGCAAATCTCTATAAGAATGCCGAGCCTGCTTCCGCACAGTTCAACACGGCTTATCAGAGCCTCGGAAAGCTGTACGACATCTACACAGAATATTATACCTATGTCACCACGTCAGCGGACGGCTACGACAGCTATTCCTCGAAGGAATCCACCAAGCTCGGCAGCTTCAACAGCGCAGTAAAGAGCAGTTTCAGCTTCTCCAAGCTCCAGACCGAGAACCAGACCGCTGCTGACAAGTCCCGCACCTATGCCGAGATAATGACAGACGCGTCCTCCGCGGCAAGCAACGCTGTTTCCAAGTTCTCCACCGTAAAATCTGCGGCGGAAAAGCTGAAGAGCGGTTCTTTCACCGATAAGGTGCTCGGCACAGTCTACAACGACAACACCTCCAGCATAATGAATGCGGCAGGGTATTACCAGATCACCATAAGCTACTATAACCTGCTCAGCAGCGGCGCGCCCTCTGAATACACCTCTGCAAAATCCGCGCTGTCCTCCACGGCTAACGACCTCGAGAACCTTCTCGGCGTATTCACCCTCGCAAACGAGAACAGCCTGTCCGGTTTCAAGTCAGATTCCGCAGCTGAGATCAAGTCCGCAAACAGCGATATCAGCGCTATCAACAAGGCGCTCTGATCGCACGAAGACACAAACAAAAATGGCTCTGCAAAATTGCAGAGCCATTTTTTAATCGTTATATCCGTCAAGAAAGCTGTGTATCTCACCGTCCGGTGTTTTATAGGAAATTATCTTGTTGAGCTTGATATTCTCAACGCTGCGGAAGATGTTCATAACTACCTGGGGATTTCCCTCGTTCAGCTTCGCAATAAGCTGCTTTATCTCCTGCCGCTTGGAGCGCGCCGCTCCGTCCGGATTGCAGGTGGTGCAGGTATCCGTGAACCGGCATGCGCACTGAATGAAGCTGAGGTCGTTGTACTTTGCCCAGTGCTTTATCTCGTCCTCGCGGATAAGATACATCGGACGTATCAGCTGCATTCCCGGGAAATGCGCACTGTGCAGCTTGGGCATCATGGTTTCCACCTGTCCGCCGTAAACCACACTCATAAGTATCGTTTCGATAACATCGTCAAAATGATGACCAAGGGCTATCTTATTGCAGCCAAGCTCCTTCGCCTTGTTGTAGAGATGTCCGCGGCGCATCCTTGCACACAGGTAGCAGGGATTGTTCTGAACATTGTAGACGGAATTGAAGATATCCGTTTCGAATACCGTTATCGGGATATTCATAAGCCTTGCATTGGCCTCGATTATCGCGCGGTTCTCGCTGCTGTAACCCGGGTCCATTACCAGGAAAACCAGCTCGAACGGGAACTTCCTGTGCCGCTGAAGCTCCTGAAACAGCTTCGCCATCAGCATGGAATCCTTGCCGCCGGAAATGCACACCGCCACCTTGTCGCCGGGCTTCAGCAGCTCGTATTCGTTTATCGCCTTTGCAAACTTGCTGAATATGCTCCTGTGGAATTTCTTCGTTATGCTGCGCTCTATCTCAGCGGCGCGGTCAGCGCTGCTCTGGAGCGCTATCTTCTGACCAAGCCATCTTACATATCCTCCGGAAAGATTCGCCGCCTGATATCCCTCGCCGCGGAGCCGCTCTGCTATCTCATCGCTGATTATTCCGCTGCGGCAGCAGACAACTACCGTCTTGTCCCTGGGGAGCTCCGCGTCAGCAAGCTTCTCAGGATCCACATTTACCGCGCCGTCAATGTGTCCGAGCGCGAATGCCGCGCTGTCGCGCACGTCTATGACCAGATATTCTCCCTGCGGCAGCTCCCGCAGTTCTTCAACGGTTATTTCCTCATTCATTGAAATTCCTCCGCTTGACTTCATCTTTTACGTTATATGTCGATTTATTATATCACCTTTCCGCAAAGATGTCAAGGAAAAGCGCTCCGCAATGCGGAGCGCTCATTGAACCTATATGCGTTAAATGGATCACATCAGCTTCTTGCCGTCGCTGAATGCGTTTCCTACCTTCTCTCCGATAACGCAGTATGCGTTGTTCACCGGGTCGAAAGTTATCGGACGGAGCTTAGCCGGGTCGATATTTCCATTGGTGAGGACGCTCTCGTCTGCGCTGACGTTTACTATCTCGCCGATAAGTATGCCGGTGTTCTCATCATAACTTACAAGCCTGCACTCCAGCGCCATCGGAAGCTCCTCGATCACAGGGGCGTCCACGTTTGCCGCCTTTGTGGTGTGGAATCCCGCCTTTGCCAGCTTGTCCGGAACCTTGTTCGCGGAAACTATTCCCACATAATCGCACTCGGCAACATGCGCGGCGTCTGCCATGCTTACCGTGAACGCCTTTTTCTTCAGGATATTCTTTACGGTCTTGTGGCTCGCGCTGAGGCACATGGAAAGCTGCGTGGAATCGCTGATCCCGCCCCATGCGGCGTTCATTGCGTCAGGCGTTCCGTCCTCGGCATAGCTTGCAATTATAAACACCGGCTGGGGATATGTCCAGGGCTTTGCTCCGAAATTCTTTCTCATAGATTTATACCTCCTGTAATTAATTGCGGATGATATCCGGCAGGTAATCTGCTTCCTGCTGATAATTATATTATAAACCATGGAGCGCGCTCTAAGTCAAGGGTTTTCGGAAAATTTCACCGTAAATTCATTGTTCAGCCCCGTTTTTTCGGCAGAAAAAATATGCTCTGCCCCCTTGACAAAGGCTCTGCAACGTGTTATAATAACAATGTTGCTGTAAAGTTGTTTTACTTGACACCTCAGAAACGGAGAATCGCATGGAACGCAGTTTTGATTTCGTGATACTTCTTGATATCTACGGAGAACTGCTGGCGAAAGCCCAGCGCGAGGCTCTGGATATGCGGTACAACGCCGACCTTTCCCTTGCCGAGATAGCAGAAGAAATGGGCGGAATAACCCGGCAGAGCGTTGCCTATTCTATAAGAAAGGGCGAGCAGAAGCTGGAGGAGCTTGAGGAAAAGCTCGGCTTCGCCAGGCGCCTGCGTGAGCTTTCCGGGGAGCTTGAGACCGCACGGGGGATCGTTGACGAGATGAAGCAGGAACACAGCGATGAACGCCTTGACAGGCTCAGCGGGATACTCTCAGAAGTCCGCCGGGGGCTCTAGGCATTCCAACAGACAATGTTTATCCACAAAGGACGGTGAGTACATGGCTTTCGAGGGACTTTCGGGCAAGCTGAACAACGTTTTCGGCAAGCTCCGCGGACGCGGCAAGCTGAACGAAAAGGACATCAAGGACGCTATGCGCGAGGTTCGCATGGCTCTCCTGGACGCAGACGTTAACTACAAGGTTGCAAAGGACTTTGTCGCCAGGGTCAGCGAAAAGGCAGTCGGCGAGAAGGTCATGGACAGCCTGACGCCTGCTCAGCAGGTAATTGATATAGTACACCGCGAGCTTATCGACCTCATGGGAAATACCACTGCAAAGCTGGATTTCCCGTCCAAGCCTCCGTGCGTCATTATGATGTGCGGTCTCCAGGGCGCCGGTAAGACCACGCACTGCGCAAAGCTCGCAAAATACCTCATCTCGCAGAACCGCAGACCCCTGCTGGTTGCCTGCGATATTTACAGACCTGCCGCTATCGACCAGCTGAAGATAGTAGGCGAAAAGGCAGGCGCCCACGTCTTTGAAATGGGTCAGCAGGACCCGGTAAAGATAGCAAAGCAGGGTATAAAGTACGCCAAGGACAACGGATTTGATGTGGTCCTGCTCGATACCGCAGGTCGTCTGCATATTGACGAGACCCTCATGGACGAGCTGAAGAACATCAAGCGCGAGACCGAGCCGAACGAGATACTCCTCGTTGTTGACTCCATGACCGGTCAGGACGCGGTAAACGTTGCCCAGAGCTTCAACGAGGCTCTCGACATCAGCGGCGTTATCCTGACGAAGCTTGACGGCGACACCCGCGGCGGTGCGGCGCTCACAGTCCTCGCGATAACAGGAAAGCCCATAAAGTTCGCCGGAATCGGTGAGAAGATAGACGATCTCGAACCGTTCCACCCGGACAGAATGGCAAGCCGTATACTCGGCATGGGCGATGTGCTCACACTCATCGACAAGGCGAAGTCCTCCATTGATGAGAAGGCGGCCGTCAAGACTATGCAGAAGATGCAGGAGAATAAATTCGACCTGAACGACCTGTACGCACAGTTCGAGCAGATAGAGAAAATGGGCAGTATCCAGTCGCTCCTCAAGATGATCCCCGGCGTTGCCGGAAAGGTCAAGGAAGAGGACATCGACGAAAAGAAAATGCCCCGCACCAAGGCAATAATCTCCTCAATGACGCCGAAGGAGCGCGAAAAGCCCTCTATCATAGACGCCAAGCGCAAGCGCCGCATTGCGGCAGGAAGCGGCACCCGCGTTGAGGACGTGAACCAGCTCCTGCGCCAGTTTGACCAGATGCAGAAGATGATGAAGCAGATGGGGCTTGCAGGCAAGGGTAAGGGCAAGAAAATGCGCATTCCCATGAACATGATGAAGCAAATGGGCAACATGGGAAACATGAAATTCTAATTGAACGATATGGGTGTATTCGACATTATCCTCTCCGTACTGATGATATTTATAGGAGCGGTCGGCGGAGTTTCATCATTCGTCCGGAAAGCCCGCAGAGGGCAGTCCAAATTTGTATTGTTCGTGATCTCGGTGCTGTTTCTGGCAGGAGGCATCGTGTGCCTCGCATTCGGAGTGCCAGTCACGGAATACATTTAGCAAGAGTTCATTGCGGTCGCCGCATTGAAATAAAATTTGCCCCAAGGGGCGGAGCTGATATGATTTCACTGTGTGAATACACATGAATATATCAATGCTGAAAGGAGAAAAATAAAATGGCAGTTAAGATCAGACTCAGAAGAATGGGTGCAAAGAAGGCTCCCTTCTACCGTGTAGTTGTTGCTGATTCCCGTTACCCCAGAGATGGTCGTTTCATCGAGGAGATCGGCACATACGATCCCACTAAGGAGCCGGCTCTCATCAATATCGATACAGCTAAGGCTGACGAGTGGATCAAGAAGGGCGCACAGCCCACTGATACCGTTAAGAGACTTCTCAAGAAGTAATTCTGCGGCACAGTAAACGCGGGCATTTCCTGCCCGTTAAGACAATGACCGGGGGCGACCCCGTTGATCCCACAGGAGGGACTATATATGAAAGAGCTTCTGATAACAATCGCCTCTGCCCTCGTTGAGGACAAGGACGCGGTTCAGGTCACTGTTGACGAGCCGGACGCCGAGGGCGTGATCGTGTATCACCTCCACGTTGCCCAGGATGACATGGGCAGAGTAATCGGCAAGCAGGGCAGGATCGCAAAGGCAATCCGTACCGTTATGCGCGCCGGCGCTGTCAGAGCGGACGAGAAGATCTCCGTTGAGATCGACTGACAATAACTTCGAGCGGGGCGCTATGCTCCGCTTTTGTTTTGGGAGGCATGGCAATGAAGGTCACGGAAAACGAAAACAGGGAAATCGTTGAAAGAGTCCGCGAGGGACTCAAAAGGACAGGAGGCTACTGCCCTTGCAGACTCCAGCGCACGCCTGAAAACAAGTGCATGTGCGAAGAATTCAGAAAGCAGATAGCAGACCCGGATTTTGAGGGCTACTGCCACTGTCTGCTTTATTATAAGAGCAAGTAATCAAATGGAGCTGCCACGCGGGAGGGTTCACGTCCGGCGCGGTATGCTCCTTTTTTATGTACGGAAAATTTCTGAAAGCCCTTGACAAAACAGAAAAAAGGGTGTATAATATCACCATCGACGCTTTAGAGATAAAAAGCATAAAAGCTAAAAAGCACAAAAGTGCTAAAGCAGTATCGGTTTTGAAAGGACACAAGAAAAATGAAGGAAATATCTAAGCTTATGGATTACAGACCTGATATCAAGATAGTGGACGCAACCCTGCGCGATGGCGGGCTCGTCAACAGCTTCCGTTTTACGGACGAATTTGTCAAGGATCTGTACCAGACAAATATAAAAGCCGGCGTTGACGTAATGGAATTCGGCTACAAGGCTGACAAGGAAATGTTCGATGTCAAGGATTTCGGCAAGTGGAAGTTCTGCGATGACGAGGACATCCGCGCGGTTGTCGGCGATAACAACACAGACCTCAAAATCGCTGTTATGGCGGACGTGGGCCGCTGCAACTACAAGCAGGACATCAAGCCCCGCAACGAGAGCCCCGTGGATATCATCCGCGTTGCTACATACCTCAACCAGATCCCCGCGGCCGTTGACGTTATCGAGGACGCTGCCGCAAAGGGCTACGATGTTACCTGCAATATAATGGCTATCTCAAACGCGCAGGACACCGACATCAAGGTAGCTCTGGATATTCTGGGTAAATCCCCAGTAAACGTGTTCTATATCGTTGACAGCTTCGGCGCACTGTTCCCGGAGCAGATAGAGCGCATCGCCTCTCTCTACGGCGAATTTGCAGCAAAGTACGGCAAGAAGCTCGGTATCCACGCGCACAACAACCAGCAGCTCGCTTTCGCGAACACTGTCGAGGCAGTCGGCGATGGAGTTGACTGGCTGGACGGCACATACGCAGAAATGGGCAGAGGCGCCGGCAACTGCGCAATGGAGCTGCTCCTCGGATTCCTCAAGAACCCGAAGTACAACATTTACCCCGCTATCCAGTTCATTGAGAAGCACATGAAGAAGCTCAAGGCTGACGGCGTTGTATGGGGCTACGACATGCAGTACCTGCTGACAGGTATGCTCAACCAGCATCCGCGCACCGCTATCCAGTTCACTAAGGACAAGAGAACCGATCTCTCTGAGTTCTACAAGGAAGTCACCTCTCAGGAATGATATTCAGAACATAGCGGCGCGATCCTACCGCAAAGGCAACAGCCCTTGATCCTGCCGCTGTGGCTAAAACTACCCCCGGCGCCCCATTACCTCCGGGGCGCTCCGGGCGGGTGGTTTTTCGATATTTTTTAAGAAATTTCAAAAAAACACTTGACAAACCCGAATAAATATGATATAATAACATAGTCGTTGAGAGTTAATCAACGATTGAATATGCGGGCATGCTGGAATTGGCAGACAGGCACGTTTGAGGTGCGTGTGTTGTATGACATATGGGTTCAAGTCCCATTGCCCGCACCAAACAAAAGAACCGTCCATTGGGCGGTTCTTTTGTTTATATGTTATCCGCCCCAGTGGCGGATTTTTTCATATAATGGCATTTTAGCGCAAATGCCTTGACTTTTCAGGGGATTAGTAGTACAATAAAAGATACACAGCGCACCGCTGTGAATTTACATTGAACGGCAGGGCTTTTGTTTAGCTCTGCAAGGAAAGGAAGTTCAGTATGATAAAAGTTACACTGGAAAATGGCGAAGTAAAGGAATTCGACTCTCAGCTCTCCGCATTCGACGCGGCAAGGGAACTCGGCGCGGCTAAGACCGCCTGTGCCGCTGAGATAGACGGCAAGGTATGCGACCTGCGTACCACACTGACAGACGGCTGCACCGTAAAGTTCCTCACATTTGAGGACGAGCAGGGTCAGAGAGCCTTCAACCACACCGCATCCCACGTCCTGGCTCAGGCAGTAAAGCGCCTTTTCCCGGCGACAAAGCTCGCGATCGGTCCGGCTATCGAGAATGGCTTCTACTATGATTTCGACACCGAGGAGCCCTTCACAACAGATACCCTCGCCAAGATCGAAGCAGAAATGAAGAAGATCGTCAAGGAGTCTATCCGCCTTGAGCACTTCACCATGGCTCCTGACGAAGCTATAAAGTACCTCGAAGAGCAGAACGAGCCCTACAAGGTTGAACTGTGCAGGGAGCACTCCGACAAGGGCGAGGCTATCTCCTTCTACAAGCAGGGAGATTTCACCGACCTCTGCGCAGGTCCCCACCTTATGTCCACATCTCCTGTAAAGGCGTTCAAGCTCACCTCCGTTACCGGCGCTTACTGGCGCGGCAGCGAGAAGAACAAGATGCTCACCCGTATCTACGGCACGGCATTCCCGTCCAAGGACGCCCTCAACGCACACCTTGAGGCCCTCGAGGACGCTAAGCGCCGCGACCACAACAAGATAGGCAGAGAGCTCGAATACTTCACCACCGTTGACTATATCGGTCAGGGTCTGCCTATACTCCTTCCCAAGGGCGCAAAGGTCGTACAGATCATGCAGCGCTGGGTAGAGGACGTTGAGGCAAAGCGCGGCTGCCAGCTCACCAAGACGCCGTATATGGCAAAGCGCGAGCTCTACAAGATCTCCGGTCACTGGGATCACTACCTCGATGGAATGTTCGTGCTCGGCGACCCGAACGATGAAACCAAGGAGTGCTTCGCGCTCCGTCCGATGACCTGCCCGTTCCAGTATCAGGTATTCCTGAACAGACAGCGCAGCTACCGCGACCTGCCGATGAGACTCACCGAGACCTCCACTCTGTTCCGCAACGAGGACAGCGGCGAGATGCACGGTCTTATCAGAGTCCGTCAGTTCACTATCTCCGAGGGTCACTATATCCTCCGTCCGGAACAGCTCGAGGACGAATTCAGAGGCTGCCTGGAGCTTGCCAAGTACTGCCTTGAGACAGTCGGACTTCTTGAGGACTGCACATTCCGCTTCTCCCAGTGGGATCCCGCTAACCCCAAGAACAAGTACGAGGGCACCGCAGAGCAGTGGGAAGTGGCTCAGGCTACAATGAAGACCATTCTGGACGACCTCGGCGTTGAGTACACTATCGGTATTGACGAAGCCGCATTCTACGGTCCTAAGCTCGACATCCAGTACAAGAACGTATTCGGCAAGGAAGATACCCTGGTAACCATCCAGATAGACATGCTCCTCGCACAGCGCTTCGGTATGGAATATGTTGACGTTGACGGCACCAAGAAGAACCCGTATATCATTCACCGTACAAGCCTTGGCTGCTACGAGAGAACCCTTGCATACCTCCTTGAGAAGTACGCCGGCGCGCTCCCGCTGTGGCTGTCCCCCGAGCAGGTGCGTATCCTCCCGATCACGGACCGCGCAAAGGACTACGCAGAGAGCATTGCAAAGCGTTTCGATGATATGAATATGCGCGTTACAGTCGATAACCGCAACGAGAAGATCGGCTACAAGATCCGTCAGGCTCAGCTTGAAAAGATTCCGTACTTCTTCATTCTCGGCGATAAGGAAGTCGAAGACAACACCGTATCCCTCCGTTCACGCAAGGACGGCGACCTCGGCGCTTCTCCGCTGGAGGACGTTATCACAAAGATCGTCAAGGAAAACGCAGAAAAGGCAAGATAATTCCGCCGCTCACGGCAGAAAAACCGACAGAAAGGTAACGATAATATGTCTAATCAGCCGCTTACACCTGAGCAGATGAAAACCTTCAACAAGGCTCTGGAGGAAAGGATCACCGAAGCCAATAAGGACACCACAAAGACCAAGTGGAAGACCGTTCTCCCCGACCTTATGGCAGCCGATGTATTCGCTGTTGCAGCCCTCGGCGACCAGACGGACGCCCACGGCAACCGCCTGCTCAACATTATGATGATGACCAACAAGGACGGTCAGAGCATTATCCCGTTCTTCACGTCCCCTGCAAGAATGTCCGTTCTCGCCAAGGGTGAGCAGAAGTCCTTCAACTGCATGAAGATGAACACCACACGCCTGTTCAATGCCATAAAGGGCAAGACAGCCGTGCTGAATCCCGGTTCACCGTGCAGCAGGGTATTCACTCCGTTTGAGATGAACCTGCTGGTTATTGAGAACAAGGACAAGCTCAAGGCGCCTGAAACTCCCACAAATCCTATCGCTCCCACCGACACTCTCACTGAAGAGTGATCAGACAAACAACAAATATCCCCCGGAAAACTCCGGGGGATATTCGAGACCGTCGAAAAATCCCCTAAAGGGGCTTTTCCGCCGAACATCCCAGCTGCGCGCACTCATTGTCGGCTTTGCCGACAATTCGCACACTTGCTGGGATAAAAGTGTTTTTTGCCTCGGCAAAGCTGAGGCAAAAAACGGATTTCAAAAGCCCGCTTCGCGGGCAGAAGGTACTTTTTCAACAGACTGAAATATCCCCCGGAAAACTCCGGGGGATATTCTTATATAGGATCCCCTGCCGGAATACCCGGCAGGGGATTTTGTTATTCAGCCATGATCTCGCACAGCTTGTTGGTAAAATCAACAGGATTCTCGATCGGCATACCCTCTATCAGCAGCGCCTGAGAATACAGGATATCGGCGTACTCAGCGACCTTATCCTTATTGTCCTCGGCGTAGAGCTTCTTCAGCTTCTCAAATATCGGGTGGGAAGCGTTGATCTCCAGGATCTTCTCAGCCTTTGCGTTGTGCGCCTGCTCGTCAGGCATTGCAGAGAGGACCTTCTCCATTTCAACGGAAAGCATACCCTCGCTGGTTATGCATACAGGATGAGTTTTGAGGCGCTGGGACAGCTTCACAGCCTTTACCTTGCCGCCGAGCTTCTCAGTCATCAGGTCGAACAGACCCTTGTTATCCTCCTCTGCCTTCTTGATCTCTTCCTTCTCTGCGTCAGTTTCAAGACCGAGATCGTCAGCGGATACCGACTTGAACTCCTTGCCGTTGAAATCGTGCATCATCTGCATCGTGAACTCGTCAACATGGTCGGTGAAGTAGAGTATCTCATAGCCCTTGTCGCGAACCATTTCGGTCTGCGGGAGCGCTTCAATGCGGGCAATGCTGCTTCCGCTTGCGAAGTAGATGTACTTCTGCTCGTCCTTCATTCTGGAAACGTACTCTTCGAGAGTAACATAACCGCCGAAGCTGCTCTTGAACATCAGCAGGTCCTGAAGACTCTCCTTGTTCGCGCCGAAGCTCTCGTAAATGCCATATTTAAGCTGAGTTCCGAATGCGTCAAAGAACTTCTCATACTTCTCGCGGTCGTTCTTCTGGAGCTTTTTCAGTTCGTTGCGAATGGACTTTTCAAGGCTCTTTGCGATGAGCTTGAGCTGACGGTCATGCTGGAGCATTTCACGGGAGATGTTCAGCGAAAGATCCTCGCTGTCCACCAGACCTCTTACAAAGCTGAAATAGTCAGGGAGCAGGTCTGCGCACTTGTCCATGATAAGCACGCCGCTGGAGTAAAGCTGAAGCCCTTTCTCAAAGTTCTTGGAATAGTAGTCATACGGAGCCTTTGCCGGGATATACAGCAGCGCCGTATAGGTAGCGGTGCCCTCTGTGCGGGTATGGATATGCACCAGCGGATCCTCGAAATCGTAGAACTTATCCTTGTAGAACTGGTTGTATTCCTCATCCTTGAGCTCGCTCTTGGACTTCTTCCAGATAGGCGTCATGCTGTTGAGGGTCTCGGTCACGATCTCGGTTTCGTATTCGTCCTTGGAGCCCTCCTTGAGCTTCTCATGCTCCATATCCATTTTGATCGGATAGCGGATATAATCGGAGTACTTCTTTACGAGCTGCTTGATCTTGTACGGAGTGAGGAACTCATCGTAGTTCTCCTCCTCGGCATTGTCCTTGATGTCAAGGATTATCTGGGTGCCGTGGTCGTCCTTCTGCGCCTCGGAGATAGTATAGCCGTCAACGCCCTCGCTCTCCCACATGTAGGCGGTATCAGCCCCGTAAGCTTTGGAGATCACAGTAACCTTCTTTGCGACCATGAATGCCGAATAGAAGCCAACGCCAAACTGACCGATGATGTTGACGTCCTCGGTCTTTTCGTTCTCATTCTTGAATGCCAGTGAACCGGACTTTGCAATGGTGCCGAGGTTATTTTCAAGCTCGTCCTTGGTCATGCCGATACCGTTATCGGTGATTATGAGCTTTCTGTCGTCCTTGTTGACCTCCAGCTTTATAGCCATATCGGAACGTGTGATACCCGTGTTCTCGCTCATGGACTTGAAGTACAGCTTATCCATTGCGTCGCTTGCATTGGAGATAAGCTCACGCAGGAATATTTCCTTGTGCGTGTATATCGAGTTGATCATCATTTCAAGCAGGCGCTTGGATTCCGCCTTGAATTCTTTTGTTTCTGCCATTGTAAACATCTCCTTATATCTGTCGGTAATATGCCGTTTTTAACGTTTTTAGCACTCTTGTTCTCTGAGTGCTAATTCTATTATACACCTTTTTCAGAAAAAATCAAGGGGTAATTCACAGATTTTTGAAAAAATCAGAGCGAAACTAAAAAAGCCGTCCGGAAATTCGATTCCGGACGTCATAATTATTACGGATTTTACTGGACGCCCTTAAGTTTCATTCTGCCGGAAAATCCGGTGAACATCATCTGAAATCCCAGCAGGACAGCGCCCGTCACCAGCGGAAGCATATTGAACAGCATTGCGGAATTAAGCATTTCGTTGGACATGCTGATGTATAGATTCCACCACAGCATAGCAGAAAAAACAGCGCCTGTCCCCAGCGAAGCCGCCAGCATAACGACAACCCTGTGTCCTACGCCCAGTGAGAAGCAAACGAACTCAATGCAGGCGGTCTGGACGGCAACGCACAATATCATAAACACATACGAGGATCCAGGGTCGGTCAGCCAGCCCTCAAAGCAGTAGTAATATTCCGCAGCAAGCGATATCATGAGCACCGCCGCCGGAATGCACAGATGTAATTTCCTTGTAATACGTTCCATAATTACCTCCTTGCCGATCTCTCGGCACAGCGTATCTGCACCTTGTGATTTCAATTATATTATACATAAGCATCGACTGAATTTCAAGAGGGGATCCCCGATTTTCTACAAAAGCCACAAAAATACTGCTTTCTTTTGTTTACATTATATAACAAATCATTGTACAATATATCTATAATTTAAGATTAAAATTTGTGATATATGCAAGTTGCAAAAATATCTGAAAAATGCTATAATATCAATGTAAATTGAGGCAAGACAGTATTGTAAGCTATTTGGCTGACATACTTCTTAATATATTTTCCCCAATTATTTCAGCCGAGAAAAGCGCTTTTCCCCAAGCGTTCGGCTAATTCATTTGTTTTCCGCAGACATCCCCTGTCTGCGGGATTTTTTTGCTTTATTTTTATGCGGTTTGGGAATATTGTATTAGTTTACACTAACCGGAAGAGTTTCACGGAGTTAACGTTAGGCCGCACTACCACTTGATTCAGCGCACATTTTCAAAAAAATATCACATAAAACTCTTGACTTTTTCTGAAAATATGTTACAATAGAATAAAGGCAAAACGGAAGATGTCCGTTAGTCATTCAGTGGGTATCTACCCGGACAATACATATTGGAGGTATACTATTATGGCATACGTTATTTCTGACGATTGCATCGCTTGCGGCGCTTGCGCTGAGGGATGTCCTGTAAACGCAATTTCCGAGGGTGACGGCAAGTACGTTATCGACGCTGACACCTGTGTTAGCTGCGGCGCTTGCGCAGGCACCTGCCCTGTTGGAGCTCCTTCTGAGGCTTAATCTGACAGCACAACATTGATCCCCCTCTGATTTCGGAGGGGGATCTTTTCGTATCAGCCGTGAAAATTGCAGAAAAAATCCCCCTCCTGACGGAAGGGGATAATCATTATAAATCAAACAAGCTCAATAATAGCCATCTCGGCTGCGTCGCCGCGGCGCGGACCGATCTTGTAAATTCTTGTGTAACCACCGTTCTTGTCAGCGTACTTAGGAGCGATCTCATCGAATACCTTCTTAGCAACATCTTCCTTAGTAACGTATGAAAGAACCTGACGCTTGGTGTGAAGTGTGTTAACCTTGCCAAGTGTGATCATCTTTTCTGCTTCTGCGCGAACTTCCTTCGCACGGGTAACGGTAGTCTCAATCTTACCGTTCTCCAGCAGGAATGTAACCATGCCTCTGAGCATTGCATTTCTGTGGTCGCTGGGTCTGCCCAGCTTTCTTGTTCCCGGCATATTTCCATTCTCCTTTCAATAGGAATGTATTATCGGCTCAGTCAGTTGCCTGACGTCCGGATCAGTTGTTTTCTTCAGAGGGTGTGAGGTCGAATCCGAGAGAGTTCAGCTTAGCCTTAACCTCATCGAAAGACTTCTTACCCAGGTTTCTGACCTTCATCATGTCCTCCGGGGACTTGTTGATGAGGTCATCTACTGTGTTGATACCAGCGCGCTTGAGGCAGTTGAAGGAACGAACGGAAAGTTCGAGCTCTTCAATAGTCATCTCAAGCACCTTGTCCTTGCGGTTCTCTTCCTTTTCGACCATAAGCTCCGGCTGCTCAGAATCATCAGAGAGATCCGCAAACAGCTTGAGGCGCTCGATAAGGATCTTAGCCGCATAGGAAACGGCTTCCTTAGCGGAGATCGTACCGTCAGTCCAGATCTCGATGATGAGCTTCTCAAAATCGGTTCTCTGACCAACGCGGGTATTTTCAACAGTGTAGTTGCACTTCAGGACAGGAGTGTAGATACTGTCAATCGGGATAACTCCAATAACAGGCTGGAGCTGCTCTTTGTTGAGTTCAGCAGAAACATAGCCTCTGCCTCTGTCCAGCGTGATATCCATGAACAGCTTTGCGCCGGCACCCAGCGTAGCGATGTGCATACCGGGATCGAGGATCTCTACCTCGCTGTCGGTCTTAATATCGCCGGCTGTTACCTCGCCCTCGCCCTCTGCTTCGATGTAGATGGTCTTGGGCGCTTCGCCGTACATTTTAGCTCTGAGTCCCTTGATGTTGAGGATCAGCTCTGTAACGTCCTCCTTAACGCCGGGGACAGTGGAGAATTCGTGCTGAACGCCGTCGATCTTAACGGATGTGGCTGCAACGCCGGGCAGGGAGGAGAGAAGCACTCTTCTCAGGCTGTTGCCGAGCGTGTTGCCGTATCCGCTCTGAAGCGGTTCGAGAACGAACATTCCATAGGTTCCGTCTGAGCGTAATTTTGAGGTTTCGATATTGAGCTTTTCGATTTTTTCAAGCATTTGGTACCCTCCACAAGTTCTCGTCTGTTAATTATCCTGTGCTTATTGCCATATTCGCTGTTAATTTTAAATCACACTCTGCCCGTGCCGCAGCTATATAACATAGCATTGGCACAGTTTCGTGCTGTTAAACAGCGATTGCAGACTATGAATTAAAAATAACTGCACTAAATATCTGTATGCTTCTATGCTATTATTTAGAATACAGCTCGATAATTAAGTGTTCAGCGATGTCGTAGTCAAGCTCTTCACGCTGGAACTGACGGAGTACCTTAGCTGTGCCTGCCTCCTTGTTAACTTCGAGCCAGAGGGGAGTAACTCTGCCGCCAGCAACTTCGGCGATCTGCTCGAACTTCTTGCTCTTCTTGCTGTTCTCGTGCAGGGAGATAACGTCGCCTACCTTAACTCTGTAAGAGGGGATATCAACTCTCTTGCCGTTCACACAGAAATGACCGTGAGAAACCAGCTGACGAGCCTCGCGTCTTGTGCAAGCCATGCCCATTCTGAAAACAACGTTATCGAGTCTGGACTCGAGGAGCTTGAGGAGGTTCTCACCGGCGATACCCTCTTCCTTGGTAGCCAGCTCATAGTAGTGATAGAACTGCTTCTCGAGGACGCCGTAGATGAACTTGAGCTTCTGCTTCTCCTTGAGCTGGGAAGCGTACTCAGATTCCTTCTTTCTCTTGTTTCCGTTGGGGTTTCTGTTGGACTTCTTGTCATAGCCCAGAACTGCGGGGCTGAGGTCCAGTGCTCTGCATCTCTTTAAAATAGGATCGCGATTAACTGCCATTGTAATTTTCCTCCGTTATTCAATAGTAATATCGGCTTTGCAGGTAGTCTGCTATGCCGACGCCGAGTAAACGAACAGCTCGGTTCTGTTCAGTGATTATACACGTCTTCTCTTGGGGGGACGGCATCCGTTGTGGGGGATCGGAGTAACGTCCTTGATGAGCTTAACCTCAAGACCTGCTGCCTGGAGAGCTCTGATAGCTGCCTCGCGACCTGCGCCGGGGCCCTTAACGAAAACCTCAACAGTCTTCAGACCGTGCTCCATAGCTGCCTTAGCTGCAACATCTGCTGCTGTCTGAGCTGCGAACGGTGTGGACTTTCTTGAGCCTCTGAAGCCCAGTCCGCCTGCGCTTGCCCATGAAAGAGCGTTGCCCTGAAGGTCGGTAATAGTAACGATTGTGTTGTTGAATGTAGACTGGATATGAGCTGCACCGTTCTCGATGTTCTTGCGCTCACGGCGTCTGCGTACAACCTGCTGCTTGCCCTTGGTTGCTGCCATTATTATACCACCTTTCTGTGATTACTTCTTCTTGTTAGCAATAGTCTTCTTCGGACCCTTGCGAGTTCTTGCGTTGGTCTTTGTTCTCTGACCACGGCAGGGAAGACCCTTGCGATGACGGGTTCCGCGGAAGCAGTTGATCTCCACGAGGCGCTTGATGCTGAGAGCAACGGATCTTCTGAGATCGCCCTCTACAACATAGCCGTGGTCGATTACTTCACGGATCTTGGCTTCTTCTTCGTCGGTGAGATCCTTGACGCGGGTGTCAGGATTAACGCCGGCCTTAGCCAGAATATCATTTGCAGACTTTCTGCCGATGCCGTAAACATAGGTCAGGCCTATCTCTACGCGCTTCTCCTTGGGCAGGTCCACACCAGCAATTCTTGCCATACTTTTTCCTCCTCTTGAATGGGATCAGGGTTTATCAGCCCTGTCTCTGCTTGTGCTTAGGTTCAACACAGATAACCATAACTTTACCCTTGCGCTTGATTACCTTGCACTTGTCGCACATGGGCTTAACTGAAGGTCTAACTTTCATTGAAATACCCTCCTTTGGGATAGTTTACTCTGCCACGATCACTTGGCGCGCCAGGTGATCCTGCCTTTCGTCAGGTCGTAAGGCGACATTTCAACGGTCACTTTGTCACCGGGCAGTATGCGAATGAAGTTCATTCTCAGCTTGCCGCTGATGTGAGCCAGGATCTTATGACCGTTTGAAAGCTCCACCTTGAACTGTGCGTTGGGCAGTGCTTCCAGAATAACGCCTTCAACTTCTAATACATCTTCTTTAGACAAGCTATTCACTCTCCTCGGCGATGTTCAGGCTGAGTGCACGCAGTGTGCTTCTGAGCCTTTTATCCGTAAGTCCGGGGACCTCGATAGTCCTGTCGGTTTTCCGGATGTGTTTCAGGTTCTTTTTCTTCGGGGCGGCGAGCCTGCGCTCTTTTCCGTCAGCGAGATAAGCGTATCTCCCGTCAGCGTCCGTGACAACGAACCATTGTCCGCAGTCATGCCCCGCGGCGCTGATTACTACCATGCCAGTTTCTATTTCCATACTATCAGTGTTCCGGCTGCGTGAGAATGATCGGCGCACCGTCAGTGATGGCAACAGTGTTTTCGAAGTGAGCGCTGAGGCTTCCGTCCGTGGTAACAACCGTCCAGCCATCGCCGAGGACGATGTTATCAGGGGAATTCGTGTTCACCATCGGTTCGATAGCGATCGTCATTCCCTTGCAGAGTCTTGGACCTCTGCCAGGACGCCCGAAATTCGGAACCTCGGGATCCTCGTGCATCTCACGACCGATGCCGTGACCGATATACTTGCGGCAAACCGCATATCCGTTAGCTTCAACGTGGGTCTGTATCGCATTGGAGATATCGCCAATCCTGTTTCCTGCAACTGCCTGTTCGATGCCCTTGTACAGAGCCTCCTCAGTGACTTTCAGCAGGCGGTCGGCCTCCTCTGAGACCTTTCCCACACGGAAGGTCTTGGTATTGTCGCCCATGAAACCGTTGAGTTCAGCAACGATATCACAGGAAATGATGTCTCCCTCTTTAAGGATAACCTTTTTCGAGGGAATGCCGTGGATAAGCTGCTCGTTTATAGAGAAGCAGTTATGCCCCGGAAATCCGCCATAGCCCTTGCACGGTGATGAACCGCCGTGAGAAACAACATAATCATTGACGATCCTGTCCAGTTCCCATGTTGAGATGCCTGGAACAGCGTTCCTGCCTGCGAGCTCGAGTGCCTGTGCGGCAAGCTCTCCGGCTTTGAGCATAGCTTTAAGCTCTGTTGGATTTTTAACTGTAATCATTTAAGTCACGCTTTTCTGAATGGATCAGCCCTTGACAGCTGCCAGAGTAAGTCTGGAAGTGTCTGCGATCTCCTGCTGACCCTCAACGGTAACGAGCTTTCCTCTTGCGGCATAGAAGTCCTTGAGGGGAGCTGTCTTTTCGTGATAGGTCTTGAGACGGCTGATAACAGTCTCAGGCTTGTCGTCAACTCTCTGTACGACCTTTGCGCCGCAAGCGTCGCAGATGCCCTCGACCTTAGTAGGTTTGTATTCAATGTGATAAGAATTTCCGCAGCCCTCGCAAACGCGTCTGCCGGACATTCTTGCTGTGATAGCTTCGTCAGGAACGTGGATCTCGATGACCTTATCGATGTTCACGCCCATCTTCTCAAGCGCCTCAGCCTGTGCAACAGTTCTGGGGAAGCCATCGAGAATGAAGCCGTTCTTTGCGTCGTCCTCTGCGATCCTGTCCTTGAGAATTCCGATAACGACCTCATCGGGCACCAGATCGCCCCTGTCCATATATGCCTTGGCTGCAAGACCAGCAGGTGTGCCGTTCTTAACAGCTTCGCGGAGCATATTGCCAGTGGAGATAGCCGGGATATTCAGCTCTTTGCAGACTACCTCAGCCTGAGTTCCCTTACCTGCGCCGGGAGCGCCTAAAAAAATCAGATTCATGGTGATCTCCTATTCGCATTTCGTCTGTTGGAACGAACCCGTCACTCCCGCCGGAAAATCCGGCAGGGGAGCGGGGGATCTTTAATCAAGGAAGCCGGGGTGATGACGCATCATTATCTGGCTCTCGAGAGTTCTTACGGTCTCAAGTGCGACACCGACAACGATGAGGATCGTTGTGCCGCCGATGCTGATTCCGCTGAGTGACGGAACGCACAGTGCCAGAATGATCGGGAATATTGCCACGATACCGAGGAATATTGCGCCGACCAGCGTTATCTTATTGAGAGACCTGTAAATGTAATCAGCAGTCGGCTTGCCAGGACGGATACCCGGAATGCCGCCGTTGTTCTTTTTCAGGTTGTTTGCGATCTCAATAGGATTGTATGTGATAGACACATAAAAATAGTTAAATGCAATGATGAGCAGGAAGTAGATTACCGCATACAGAGGACTGCTCTGGCTGAACAGCCTTACAAATCCATCCCAGAATGTGTCGCCTGTGCCCTTTATGCCAAAGAAGAAGCATATTGTCTGCGGAAGGCTCATCAGTGACATTGCAAAGATGATAGGCATAACGCCGGACATCGCAACCTTTATCGGGATGTGTGTCGACTGACCGCCGTACATCTTTCTGCCTACAACGCGCTTCGCGTACTGGATTGGGATCCTGCGCTCTGCGTTCGTCATCATGATAACGAACCACACCATAGCGATGAATATCACGATCGCAAGCAGAACGAAACCGATGTTAGCGAGGTCGTTTCTGCAAAGCGTGATGAAGTACTCAACAGCGCTCGGCAGACCGGAGATGATACCTGCGAACAGGATCATCGAGATACCGTTGCCGACGCCCTTCTCGTTAATGCGGTCGCCAAGCCAGATGATCATTGACGCACCTGCAACGAAGCAGGATACGATAACGATAGCAGCCAGAACGATCGAGAACATATCGGAGGAGGTATCGTAGATATCACCGTACTTCAGGATAGCGATATGTCTGCCGTTGTCGTCAGTCGTACCGTTTCTCAGCGTGAAGTAGAACGCGAGAGCCTGGAGTATCGCGATAGCAAGCGATGTGATCTTTGTGATCGTGTTGAGCTTCTTTCTGCCCTCTTCTCCCTCTTTCTGGAGTTTCTCCAGAGGAGGGATAGCAACAGCGAGCAGCTGAATGATAATCGACGCATTGATATAAGGCGTGATCGACATTGCCAGCAGTGTACCCTTTCCAAGAGAGCCACCGGTCATTACATCAAGGTAATTGAGCAGTGACGCGCCGCTCATCATTGTGCTGATGGCGGAATTGTCGAGGAAAGGAACGAAGATATTGGAGCCTAAACGGAAAAGGATGATGATGAACAGTGTGTACAAAATCTTTTTACGCAGCTGCGTGTCCATCCACGCATTACGAAAGACCTGAAACATTAGATCACCTCTGCCTTTCCGCCTGCCTTTTCAATTTTTTCCTGCGCGCCAGCAGTGAACTTAGCAGCCTTAACAGTAAGGCTCTTTGTAAGCTCGCCGTTGCCGAGGATCTTGATTCCGTCCTTTGCGTCCTTGAGCGCACCGCTCTCAACAAGAGCAGCAGCGTCAACAACGGCACCGTTCTCGAAACGTGCCTCCAGGTCGGATACGTTTACAGTTGCATATTCAACCGCAAAGATGTTGTGGAAACCTCTCTTAGGGATTCTTCTCTGGAGAGGCATCTGACCGCCTTCAAAGCCAGGTCTGATAGAGCCGCCGGAACGTGCCTTCTGACCCTTGTGACCCTTGCCGGCTGTCTTACCGTTGCCGGAGCCGTGACCGCGGCCGATACGCTTAACGTCCTTTACAGAGCCTTCAGCGGGCTGTAATTCGTAAAGCTTCATAACTTTGCACCCCCTAGTAATGGATTAAGTTTTGTTATAGTTTTTTGGAAACGGGAAAACCCGCTCCTGGAAATCAATCAAACCTCTTCTACCTTTACAAGGTGAGCGATAGTCTTGATTTTGCCCTTTGTAGCCTCGTTGTCAGGCTGTGTTGTTTCAGAGTTGACCTTGCGCAGTCCAAGGGAATACGCAGTGGCGATCTGATTCTTCTTGCAGCTGTTTAAAGAGCGTACAAGTGTGATTTTAAGAGCCATGTTATTCTTCCTTTCGTGCTGCTTAGCCTACGATTTCCTTAACGGTCTTGCCTCTGAGCGCAGCAACTTCCTCTGCGGTTCTGAGTGATGTCAGACCCTCCATTGTAGCGCGTACAACGTTGCAGGGGTTGTTGGAACGCAGGGACTTAGTACGGATGTTCTTGATGCCAGCCATCTCGATGACTGCACGAACGGGGCCGCCTGCGATAACGCCGGTACCCTCGGGAGCCGGACGCATGAGAACTGCGCCTGCGCCGTACTTACCTGTAACCTCATGGGGGATCGTTGTTCCCTTGAGTGCGATCTTGTGAAGATTCTTCTTAGCGTCCTCAAGACCCTTGCGGATAGCGTCCGGTACTTCGTTGGATTTGCCCATGCCGAAGCCTACAACGCCGTTGCCGTCGCCGACAACAACCAGTGCGGAGAACTTCATGATACGTCCGCCCTTAACGGTCTTGGATACGCGGTTTAATGCAACGAGCTTTTCCTGAAGCTCGTAATTGTTAGCGTCTAAAAGTGCCAAGTCTGTCCCTCCTTATTAGAAATTAAGTCCGCCTTCTCTTGCACCCTCGGCGAGAGCAGCAACTCTGCCGTGGTATACATAGCCGCCTCTGTCGAATACGACATCGGTGATGCCAGCTGCCTTAGCCTTTTCAGCGATCATAAGGCCGACCTTCTTGGCAGCCTCAACATTGCCGCCGAAGCCCTCAAAGCCCTTCTCGGTAGAAGAAGCAGCAGCGAGAGTAACACCCTTTACGTCGTCAATGACCTGAGCGTAAATGTGCTGAGAAGAACGGAAAACGTTAAGACGCGGGCACTGTGCGGTGCCGGAGATCTTAGAACGAACACGCTTATGACGGCGGATTCTGCTCTTGTTCTTGTCGATAATTTTAACCATTTATTTTCAGTCCTTTCGTTGTGGGGATTACTTCTTACCCTTACCTGCTTTACCTTCCTTGCGGCGGATAACTTCATCAGCGTACTTGATGCCCTTGCCCTTATAAGGCTCAGGAGGACGCTTGCCTCTGATCTCAGAAGCGATCTGGCCGACCTTCTGCTTGTCGATACCCTTAACGATGATGGTGTTGGGATCCGGAACATCAAGTGTGATATCCTCGGAGTCAGAAACGATTACCGGGTGAGAGAAGCCGAGTGTCAGTGTGACATCCTTGCCGCTCTTCTGGCATCTGTAACCTACACCGTTGATCTTCAGCTCCTTGGAGAAGCCGTGCATAACGCCCTCAACCATGTTGTGGATAAGGGTTCTGGTCAGACCGTGTACAGACTTGCTGTAATTCTCGTCATCAGGACGCTCAACGATGATCTCGTTGTCCTGCTGGGAGATCTTCATGATGTGATTGAATTCCTTTGTCAGGGAGCCCTTCGGACCCTTGACTGTTACTACGGAGCCGTCGATTTTTACTTCCACACCTGCGGGAATAGCAACGGGCTTCTTACCAATTCTTGACATATTACTATTCCTCCTTACCAGATGAACGCAAGGACTTCGCCGCCGACATTGAGCTCGCGAGCCTTCTTGTCGGTCATGATGCCCTTGGAAGTGGATACGATAGCAATACCGAGTCCCTTCATTACCTTAGGCATATCCTTGCAGTTAGAGTAGATGCGCAGACCGGGCTTGGATACACGGCGGAGACCTGTGATAACCTGTGCCTTGGTGTCTGTGTACTTGAGATTGACTCTGATGATGCCCTGCTTGTTGTCATCGATAACCTTGAAGCTCTTGATGTAGCCCTCGTCCTGAAGGATCTGAGCTATCTGCTTCTTGAGGTTAGATGCGGGGATATCAACAGAGGCGTGCTTCGCGGAGTTTGCATTACGGATTCTCGTAAGCATATCAGCGATGGTATCAGTGATCTGCATTCGTTTACCTCCTATACGAAAGCCGTTACGGAACCGAATTGTCCGTCGTACTTACATGATTGCTCCTTATCGGAGCTGATATTTAAGCCGGGCTTTTATTGAAACAAAACCCGCCCGGCGAGGGAACAAATTGATGGAACTGATCTGATCGGCGTTCCGTGCAGTATTACCAGCTTGCCTTCTTTACGCCAGGGATCTGACCCTTGTAAGCAAGCTCTCTGAAGCAGATTCTGCAGATGCCGAACTTGCGCATATAAGAGTGGGGTCTTCCGCAGATCTTGCATCTGTTGTAGGCGCGAGTGGAAAATTTCGGCGCTCTCTGCTGCTTGGCGATCATTGACTTCTTAGCCATAAGTTTTCCTTCGTCCTTTCTTACTTCTCAAAAGGAGCGCCCATCAGGGTGAGCAGCTCTCTTGCTTCTTCATCAGTCTTTGCAGTTGTTACAAAGTTGATGTCCATACCGCGTGTAGCTTCTACCTTGTCGAAGTCGATCTCCGGGAAGATGATCTGCTCCTTCAGACCGAAGGAGTAGTTGCCTCTGCCATCGAAGGAATTCGCGTTGATTCCTCTGAAGTCGCGTACACGGGGGAGAGCAACGTTAAAGAGTCTGTCGAGGAACTCATACATGATCTCGCCTCTCAGTGTTACCTTAACACCGATTACCTGACCCTCTCTGAGCTTGAAGTTAGCGACTGCCTTCTTGGAACGGCACTCAACCGGCTTCTGACCAGTGATCTGTGCGAGCTCAGACATAACGTTCTCTATGATCTTGTGGTTTTCCTTTGCCTCACCGCAAGCAACGTTCACGATGATCTTGTCGATCTTCGGGATCTGCATTACAGACTTGTAGCCGAACTTCTTGAAAAGTGCGGGGGCAACGGTTTCCTTGTAGAAATCCTTCATTCTTGCCATATTAATACTCCTATCTGACAGCCGGATTTTAATGCTCCCTGCGCGCGGCAGGCGAGCATTCCTTGTATCCGACCGATCTCAGGCAATATCAGTACTTGAGCTCTGCGCCGCAGTGCTTGCAAACTCTGATCTTCTTGCCGTCCTCAATCTTGTGAGCAACTCTTGTGGTCTTGTTGCACTTGGGGCAAACGAGCTGTACCTTGGAAGCGTAAAGCGCACCCTCGGCCTGTACTCTGCCGCCAAGCTGACCAGCCTGTCTGGGCTTAACGTGCTTGGTTACCATGTTTACGCCTTCAACAATTACCTTGTTCTCCTTGGCGGAAACTGTTACGACCTTGCCCTGCTTGCCCTTGTCAGAGCCGCTGATGACCTGAACCTTATCACCGGTCTTAATGTTTAAGCTATTCATTCGGCGGGTCCTCCTTAAAGTACTTCAGGAGCGAGAGACAGGATCTTTGTGAAATCCTTGTCGCGCAGCTCTCTAGCTACCGGCCCAAAAATACGAGTTCCCTTCGGATTTTTGTCCTCCTTGATGATAACCGCTGCGTTTTCATCGAAGCGGATATATGTTCCGTCCTCACGTCTGAGACCCTTTGCGGAACGAACAACAACGCACTTTACTACGTCGCCCTTCTTAACAACGCCGCCGGGTGTAGCTTTTCTGACGGAAGCAATGATCACGTCGCCGATATTCGCATATCTTCTGCGAGTACCGCCGAGCACTCTGATACACATAAGCTCCTTGGCGCCGGTGTTGTCAGCGACCTTGAGCAGTGTCTGCATCTGAATCATGGTTTGCTACTCCTTTCGTGGTTTACTTAGCGCGCTCGATGACGTTGATAAGGCGCCATCTCTTATCCTTGGAAAGGGGGCGAGTCTCCATGATCTCAACTCTGTCGCCGATTCCGCAAGTATTCTCTTCATCGTGAGCCTTCAGCTTGATCGTGCGCTTAACGATCTTCTTGTACAGAGGATGACGAACATTATCCTCGATGGCAACGACGATAGTCTTGTCCATCTTGTTGCTTACTACTCTACCAATTCTGGTCTTTCTTAAAGCTCTTTCCATTTTAGTTCTTATCCTCCTTCCTTAGTTGTTAGCAGCGAGCTGACGCTGACGCTGAATTGTCTTGATGCGTGCGATATCCTTCTTTACAGCCTTGATCCTTGTAGGATTGTCGAGCTGGTTAACAGCAAGCTGGAAGCGCAGGTTGAAAAGCTCCTGCTTGAGTTCGGCGAGCTTAGTGTCGAGCTCTGTCTCCGAAAGAAATGCCAGATCCTTTGTCTTCATTAAAGCTCACCTCCGTCTTCCTTCTTAACAAACTTGCACTTGATGGGGAGCTTATGCATTGCAAGACGCATAGCCTCGCGTGCGGTCTCCTCGGAAACGCCGGCGATCTCGAACATAACTCTGCCGGGCTTTACAACAGCTACCCAGTACTCGGGAGCGCCCTTACCGGAACCCATTCGAACTCCCAGGGGCTTATCTGTAACGGGCTTGTCAGGGAATATCTTGATCCAAACCTGACCGCCACGCTTGATATAACGTGTCATTGCGATACGGGCAGCCTCGATCTGATTGGACTTGATCCATGCAGCCTCGAGTGCCTGAAGGCCATATTCACCGTTGGAAACTGTGTTGCCTCTTGTGGCGATACCGGTACGGCGGCCTCTCTGTACTCTTCTGTACTTTACTCTCTTAGGAAGCAGCATTAGTCGTTACCCCCTTCTTTTCTAGGTTCTCTGGGTCTGCGAGGACGTCTGTCATCGCGGCCTCTGCCGTTGCTTCTATCATCACGGCGGCGTCTGTCGTTTCTGTCAGATCTCTGAGCAGGGATCTCGCCCTTGAGGACTTCGCCCTTGTAGATCCAAACCTTAACGCCGATTACGCCGTAGGTTGTATTTGCTCTTGCAACACCGTAGTCGATGTCTGCACGAATAGTCTGGAGCGGGATTGTACCCTCGTGATAGCTCTCTGTACGAGCGATCTCGGCGCCGCCGAGACGGCCTGCTACTGTGGTCTTGATACCCTTAGCGCCGCTCTTCATTGTTCTGCCGATAACAGACTTCATTGCACGTCTGAAGGAAACACGACCCTCAAGCTGCTGCGCGATGTTCTCTGCAACGAGCTGAGCGTTCATATCGGGGTTCTTTACCTCGATGATCTTGATGTCTACCTTCTTGCCGGTGAACTTCTCCATCTCAGCCTTGAGCTTGTCTACCTCTGCGCCCTTAGCGCCGATAACCATACCGGGCTTTGCGCAGGAGATGCAGATAGTTACCTTATCGCCGCTTCTCTCGATCTCGATCGAGGGAACGCCAGCCTTGTAGAGCTTCTTCTTCAGGAGCTCACGAATCTTATAGTCCTCAACAAGTGTGTCACCGAAGGTTGCTTTGCCCGCGAACCAGCGAGAATCCCAATCCTTGATTACACCCACTCTGAGACCGTGTGGATTAACCTTCTGTCCCATTGTAATTCTCCTCCTTATTCTGCTTCTTTAACAACCAGTGTGATGTTGGACGTTCTCTTGAGAATTCTGTGAGCGCGTCCGTGATCCTTCGGTCTGATACGCTTGAGGGTAACACCAGCGCCCACGAATGCTTCGGAAACGTAAAGGCGGCTTGTGTCCATGTTGTGATTGTTCTCTGCGTTTGCTACTGCAGACTTGAGGAGCTTCTCGAGAGGCTCACAAGCGGACTTAGGGGTGTTCTTGAGAGTAGCGAATGCGATTTCAACAGGCTTGTTTCTGATGAGGTCGAGAACGATGCCGACCTTTCTCGGAGAAATACGAACCTGTCTGAGTTCAGCTCTAGCTTCCATTATTTCTCCTCCTTACTTCTTGCCTGTTGTCTTGCTTCCTGCGTGACCCTTGAAGGTTCTTGTAGGAGCAAACTCGCCCAGCTTGTGACCAACCATGTCCTCGGTTACATAAACCGGAACGTGCTTTCTGCCGTCGTGGACTGCAAATGTGTGACCTACGAAGTCAGGGAATATTGTGGAAGAACGGCTCCATGTCTTGAGAACCTTCTTCTCGCCTGCCTCGTTCATTGCCAGAACTCTCTTGTAGAGAGCTTCCTGGACATAGGGTCCCTTTTTAATACTTCTTCCCATGTCTAAATAATTCCTTTCAAGTTTAGCTGCAAGTTAATGAGCAGCGGCACTCGCCGATGACGTTTTACGCACAACCTTAATAATGATGTGCAACGCTGTTCTTGTTAACAACAACTTTTGGGTTATGGTATCATGGAACCTTTCCGCCCCGCGGCGTGCGGGGGAGGAAAGTGAACCGGGATTACTTGGAGTTTCTTCTCTTAACGATGAACTTGTTGGAAGACTTCTTGGTGCTTCTGGTCTTGTAGCCAAGAGCGGGCTTGCCCCAAGGAGTAACAGGTCCGGGACGTCCAACAGGGGACTTACCCTCACCACCACCGTGCGGGTGGTCATTCGGGTTCATTACAGAACCACGAACAGTCGGTCTAACGCCGAGGTGACGAGTACGGCCAGCCTTACCAAGGTTTACGTTCTCGTGATCGAGGTTGGATACGGTACCGATGGAAGCCATGCAGTTATCGGAAACGTTTCTCAGCTCGCCGCTGGGAAGTCTGATAAGAGCGAAGCCATTCTCCTTAGCCATGAGCTGAGCCATGTTGCCTGCGGAGCGAACCATCTGAGCGCCCTTGCCGGGGTGCATCTCGATATTGTGGATAACGGTACCAACCGGGATATCAGCCAGTGCAAGAGCGTTGCCGGGCTTGATATCAGCGTCGCTGCCTGCGCGAACGGTGTCGCCGACCTTAAGTCCATCAGGAGCGATGATATATCTCTTCTCGCCGTCCTCGTAGGTTACGAGTGCGATGAAAGCGGATCTGTTAGGATCGTACTCAAGAGTGGTAACAGTGGCGTTCATGCCCTGCTTGTCTCTCTTGAAGTCGATAACGCGGTACTTCTTTCTGTTGCCGCCGCCGATGTGTCTAACGGTGATTCTACCGTAGCTGTTACGGCCTGCGGTCTTCTTAACGGGCTCCAGAAGTGACTTTTCAGGAGCTACCTTTGATAAGCCGCTGTAATCAGTAACAGTCATGCCACGACGGCTGTTATTGACGGGCTTGTAATTCTTAATAGCCATTACGTTTCACTCCTTACTTAAATCATTCCGTCGAAGAACTCGATAGTCTTGGAGCCTTCTGCGAGGGTAACGATAGCCTTCTTCCAGTCGGAAGTGTAGCCAGCGTTTCTGCCCATTCTCTTCAGTCTGCCGCGAACGGAGATCGTGTTCACCTTAGCTACCTTAACGCCCTTGAAGAGTGTCTCAACAGCCTTAGCGATCTCGATCTTGTTAGCGTCCTTAGCTACCTTGAAGGTGTACTTGCCGGAAGCGAGAGCCTCCATGCTGTGTTCTGTGATGATGGGCTTGATGATGATATCCTGAGCAGCCTTCATTATGCGTATACCTCCTCAAGCTTCTTGACAGCGCCCTCAACGATAACGAACTTATCGCAGTTGAGAATGTCATATACGTTGAGAGTGTTGAACTGTGTGGTCTTAACACCCTCGATGTTTGCAGCGGACTTGATAACCTTTGCGTCAACAGCGTCGAGAACGATGAGAGTCTTCTTCTCAGCCTCGAGAGCCTTGAGCATAGCTACCATTGTCTTGGTCTTGAACTCGTCGGTCTTGATTGCGTCAACAACGATCATCTCGTTTGCGCTTACCTTAGAGGAAAGAGCAGAGAGCATTGCGAGCTTTCTTACCTTCTTGTTCAGAACGAATCTGTAAGAACGGGGCTTCGGACCGAGGGCGATACCACCGTGTCTCCACTGAGGAGATCTTGTGGAACCCTGTCTTGCATGGCCTGTGCCCTTCTGACGCCAGGGCTTTCTGCCGCCGCCGCTTACCTCTGTTCTGGTAAGTGTGGACTGTGTACCCTGACGCTGGTTTGCGAGATAATTCACAACAGCGGAATGCATTGCGGTCTTGTTCGGCTCAATGCCGAATACGTTTTCGTTAAGCTCAAGCTCGGAAACGACCTTACCCGCCATATCTACTACGTTGATCTTAGGCATAATTATCGTCCTCCTCCCTTATGCTTTAACAGCGTTGACGATCGTAACAACGCCGCCCTTAGGGCCGGGAACCGCGCCTCTAACTGCGATGAGGTTGTTTTCAACGTCAACCTTAACAACTACCAGGTTCTGAACTGTAACGTTCTCTGCACCCATGTGACCTGCCATGCCCTTGCCCTTGAAGATTCTGGACGGGCTGGAGCAAGCGCCCATGGAGCCTGCCTGTCTTGCAACAGGACCAGAACCGTGAGTTTCCTTCAGTCTGTGCTGATTGTGTCTCTTAATGGCACCAGTGAAGCCCTTGCCCTTGCTTACGCCGGCAACGTCGATAACATCGCCCTCAGCAAAAACGTCAGCCTTGAGAACATCACCAACGTTTACTGCGCTGATGTCGTCCAGGCGGAACTCCTTAAGTGTCTTCTTGGGAGCCACATCGTTCTTCTTAAAGTGGCCAGCCTCAGGCTTGTTAACGTGCTTGGGAGAAACATCTCCGAAGCCGAGCTGAACAGCCTCGTAGCCGTCGTTCTCAGTAGTCTTCTTCTGTACTACTACGCAGGGACCCGCTTCGATAACTGTTACGGGAACGACCTTGCCTGCCTCGTCGAAGATCTGTGTCATGCCGATCTTCTTGCCGATGATTGCCTTTGTCATTGCGGCTAATCCTCCTTTGGTTATTGGTTGAGAATCTCTCAACATGACCATGCACCTTGTGGTGCGTGGTTAGTGGTTGAACGGAAGCCCGTCCAACATAACTCCAATGCTCTCTATGATCAGATATCCATTGAAATCTCTACGCCTGCGGGAAGCTCCAGTGTCTGAAGAGCTTCGATCGCCTTTGCTGACGGACGGATAACGTCGATAAGACGCTTGTGGGTCCTCAGCTCGAACTGCTCACGAGAATCCTTGTACTTGTGAACGGCTCTCAGAATCGTAACAACTTCCTTGTTTGTGGGAAGCGGGATCGGGCCTGCAACTCTCGCGCCGTTGCGTGTAGCTGCCTCAACTATCTTCTTGGCTGCTGCGTCAACTACGCTGTGCTCGTAACCCTTGATCTTGATTCTTACCTTCTCATTTGCTGCCATGATTTTTCAACCCCTTCTGTTAGTAGTGTGCTGGCAAAAGCTGTTTTGAAAAATCCACTGTGCCGTGTGTTTCTTTTTGTCGCCGACCGCATGTTAGTTATCCGGAATTTCCGGACACTTTAACAGCGCCAGCGGGAAGAAACCCACGTTTTCTGTAAATCTTCTTCCGCCGGGCTAATATGCCCGACATACTCCGCCGAAATTACCGCAGTCATGCTGCGCAACCTCCGGCATCATCGCTATGCCTTCAAGTAATCAGGCTGTCTTGTGTAAAATCTCGTTTACATACTTCAGTACAGCCGCCAACAGTTATTTTACCACATAACAGCGCCGATTGCAAGGATTTTCGCGATATTTGTGTGTAGAATTTTTCAGCAAATTACAGCCACATATTTATGCACCTTGCACAAACGGCGCTTTGTTTACGGAACTCTCCGCAAAATTCTTGCGTCAATCAACTATAAGTATTACAAATCCAACGATTTTTATACCTATTATAATATAATAAACGGCAGCCCCGAAGGTCTACCGCTGTAAAAATCACTTATGAAGACGCTTTATCATCTTAAACACTATGGTGTTTTCCATGACAAGCGGACTTTCGTGGGCGAAGAACAGTATTCCGTCAGCCGGCGCCTTTACCTCGCTGATGACGTTGCCCTCATAAGGGTGGATGATCTGCGCCAGTATGTCGCCCTTCTCCACCTCGTCGCCGCTCCTGCGGAGACTGCGGTAAATTCCCGCCGCGCCGCACTTGACGTTCATCATGTCGTCCTCTTCGATTATGGTACCCATATAGCCGCCGTGACACTTGTACTTGATGATCCCCATTCTCGACAGGAATCTCAGCACAGCAGAAACGCCCTGTTCAGCGGAGGCCTCGTCAATGCTCTCTGTCGCATTTGTGTAGACCGAAAACGCCGCCGTACCGCTGACCTGCCAGTTGTAGTTCAGCGTGGACTGATCCATGGCTGTCGGAGTTCTCAGCACCACATACGGCAGACCGAACAGGTTTGCAAGGCTGGTGTTCTCCTTGCAGGTCTTCATCATGCGTACATGGGGGATGAACATTCCCGAGATATAGAAGCTGGCGAACTGTACGCCGTACTGGTACTTGCATATCTCGGAAAATATGCCCGCCGCGATCCTTTCAGTCGTCTCGCCGTCAGGATTGCCGGGGAACATGCGGTTGATGTCCGTGTTGTCCAGGCACCAGAAACGCTTGCCGATATTGGTCGCATAGCTGTTTATTGACGGAATTATCAGTATCTCACGGTCGTAGGATATACACCCTTTTTTCTCGAGGATATCAAGAGTTTTCACAAGCTGGCTGCACATATAGAGCTGCTGTATCTCGTTTCCACGCAGCGAGCCGATTATGCAGCAGGACTTGCTCCCCTTGCCGAAGCGATAGCCCGTCACCCGGAAATCGTCCCGGTAGGGCGATGAAAGACTGTATATGATATCCTTTTTCATGCTGTGACCTCACATTCCGACAGGATCACTCGGCAGGCTTGACATGATACCTGTCCGCCCTGACCCCGTCAATGGCGTTGATGAAATCCGTGAATCTCGAGAAACCGTAGCTCCTGAAATCAAACCCCTCGAAATTCTCCTTGAGCTTTATACCCAGCGCCCTTATGCTGTGGCTGCCCTCGCCACGTGCGAATTCATTGACGAATTTCTCTATCTCTTCTGTCTGCTGGGCGAACGCGTCGCTGATATACAGCTTGTTGTTCTTTATCTCCATGCCGCTGAGCTCAGCCGCAAGCTTTCTCATGGAAGTAAAACCGAGCTGCTTCAGGAAATCCCTGCCGTATTTTGCAGAAAGCACTCCGCCAAGCCTCGACAGGCTGCCGCCGTTTTCAGAGGAAGCCACAAACTGGAGTATCTCCCTCTTGACTATGTTGAGCTCCGGCTTTTCAAACTGCTGTTCCTCAGTCCGGGCAGGCTGTTCCTCGGGGGCGTTATCCGGTTCGTTTTCCGGAAGCTCTTCCGCGGGAGCTTCAGGCGCCGCTTCAACGGCAGGCGCCTCAACGGCAGCAGGCGCGTTGACCTCTGCAATTACCTGCGCCACCTGCTTGGCTGTTTCAGATACGGGAAGCTCCGGCTCTGCGGTAGAATACGCGCGGTTCTTGCTTATGCGGATATCAGGCACTGCGGAAAGCAGGGCGCGGAAATCGCCATAGCCCAGCGCGTCAATGTAGTCTCTGCCGTAAACGCCGATCAGCTCGTTGTTGAGCTGACCAAGATTTCCTCCGTCCGGCATATTTTCGGCGGCATACTGCTGGATTCTCGCGAATATAGCCTTTTCGTCCGGCCCCGGAAGATTCGCAGGCTTCTCAGGCTGTGCTTCCGGAACTGCCATAAACACACGGTTTCCCTCAACTCTTACCCCGGCAACGGAATCCAGCGCGGACTTGAAATCGCCGAAACCCATTGCCCTGAAATAATCCTTGCCGAAAAGCCCCATAAGGTGATTGTTCAGCTGACCGATATTTCCACCGTCCGGCATATTGTCGGAGGCATAGGTCAGTACTTCCCTGCGGTAGCTGTCTGCGGAGATCGTCTTTTCCGGCTCATCGGACGTCGGCTTTACAAGCGTACCTGTTCTGGTGAACTGGGGCAGCTTGTCTATGAATCTCGCAAATCTGCTGCTTCCGAATTTTGCAAAGTCTATCTTTCCGAAGCGATTGTTGAGATAGCTCTCCAGCTTCAGCATGTTGTCGTTTTCCGGCTCATGCTGGCTGAGATACTCGCTCATTGCCTCTGAGATAGCGTCCGCTGTGACCTCCTGCGGCTTTTCTGCCGGGGCGGGCGGCGTGCGCTTCTTGCGAATGGAAACGAACGTATTGCTCCTGCGGAGCTCCGGAAAGCTGTCGATAAAGTTCGAGAATCTCTTATAGCCAAGCTCCTCAAAGTTGATGTTGCCGAACTTTGACGTGAGCACCGCGCTTATCTTGGCGAGGTCGAGCCGCTCGTCCGCATTTTCCGTAACGAACGTCATCACTGCCTTTCTGATAGCCTGCTCGTCATACTCGCTCTCCATTTCGCCTATCTGGTTGAGATAGCAGAAATGGTGGCAGCTCACCGTGAACGGCCGTGGAGTTTTGAGCTCGCCTATTCCGACTACCAGCTTGCCAGCCTCGCGCAGACGAATGGCGAGCCTTGTGAAATCACTGTCGCTGGTTACAAGCACGAATCCGTCAACATTGCCAGTGTAGAGTATATCCATGGCGTCTATTATCATGGAGAAATCAGTTGCGTTCTTTCCCGCGACATAGCTTGTCTGCTGAACCGGCATTATCGAATAATTCACTGCGGGAGCGTGCCAGCCGTTGCCTCCCTTTTCCCAGTCGCCATAAACTCTCTTGTAGGTGGGAACGCCGTACTTCTGCACCTCGTTCATTACGAACTGTGCATATTTTGCGGATACGTTATCGCTGTCGATAAGCACCGCGAGCTTCTTTTCTTCTGACATTGTTACCTCTGTTCTGTAATCGCCCCATCCGAGCCGCTCCCGGGGCATAGTAAAATTGTAGTGTTATTTTTCGCGGATAGAGCCGTACTGATCCGCCGTGTGGAATATTGTAGAAATGAATCCCCTGAAATAGGGAATAAACGCGCCGCTGTCCATCATGCTGAATATTTCTTCCTCAGACGCCCACTTCACCGCCTGGACCTCCTCGTACTGGAGCTTCAGTCCGGCGATATCCGGGTTGGCCTTTACGACATACCAGTCGTCAAACCCGTCATTGAACGTCACGGAATAGTGCGGACGCACACCGTCCAGGTGAAGAGTTATGCTCAGCTCCTCAGATATCTCCCGCATTGCCGCCTGAGCGCTGGTTTCCCCTGCAAGCGCTGACCCTCCGCAGCTTACGTCCCACATATTCGGAAATCCCTGCTTGAACGGCTGCCGCTGCTGAATGAGCATTCTCCCATCAGAGCCTATAACGCAGACGTGCACCACCAGATGATAGCCGCCCTCCGGGAGCTTTTCACCGCGCACGGCGGTGCGCCCGGTCTTACTGCGGTTTATGTCGTAAACGTCCCAGAGCTCCATATTTACCTCATATCGCGACGGGTATCCTGTCGGTGAATTCGTGGTACTTGTAGTCCACCGCCGTAAAGCTGTTCTTTGTGAACTTGTAGAAATCCGTGATGTCCTCGACCTGCATTTCCGGGGCGGGGTAGGGCTTCTTTTCAATGAGACGCTTCACCGCGTCCACATGGCGGTCGTAAATATGCGCGTCAGCAATGACGTGCACCAGCTCGCCCGGCTCGAATCCGGTCGATTTCGCGAACATTATGAGCAGAGCCGCATACTGGCATACATTCCAGTTGTTCGCGGTCAGCATATCCTGGCTGCGCTGGTTCAGTATCGCGTTCAGCCTGTTCCCGCTGACGTTGAACGTCACGGAATACGCGCAGGGGGCAAGCCGCATTTCACTGAGATCCGCATGATTGTAAGTGTTGGTCATTATCCGGCGGCTGACAGGATTGTGCTTGAGATCGTAGAGCACCTTGTCCACCTGGTCGAAGTCGCCCTCGGGATAGTGGTGCTTCACACCGAGCTGATAGCCGTAAGCCTTGCCGATGGTGCCGTTTTCGTCCGCCCACGCGTCCCAGATATGGGAGCCAAGCTCCGCTACACGGTTGGATTTCTTCTGGTATATCCAGAGTATCTCGTCGATAGCGGAACGGTAGTACACCCGGCGGAGCGTCATTATCGGGAATTCCTTCTGGAGATCGTAGCGGTTGACGATACAGAATTTCTTTATGGTGTGCGCGGGAGTTCCGTCCTCCCAGTGCGGGCGCACCTCAAAATTCTCGTCAGAAACGCCGTTCTCCAGTATATCACGGCAGTTCTCGATAAAAAGTTCATCTGCAAGGCTCATGCTGTTCCTCCTGAAAAAGTGTTGGCAGAGGCTCAGAGTCTGCCGAATATCGCTGAAGAAGAAAGGTCAATGCTGCCGAATTCCGCCTTTTCCAGCATGGAGAATCCATTGGTCTGGCACAGGCTGATAAGCCTGGAGCCGTTATTCTCAGCATATCTCTTTATCTGCTCAAGGAGCTGCTTTGTTGCAGCAGGGAAGTCGGTGACTTCGCCCTCTGCGGGCTTTCTGCCTATTCCGTTTTCATCAAACGTGTCGGGAAATACGCCGTCCCAGCCGTAGAGGTATATCTCGCTGAATCCCATGTACAGCGCGAGCTGTATCATCACATACATCGGGAAGATGTTCGCCGTTGCATAGGTGCTCTCAGCCTCGCCAAAGCCGGGCAGACCGCTGATAAGTCCCGCTCCGAGGCCGTTGAAATAGGAGGGCTTCTTCTTGAACTTATCCTCGAACACCTTTATTCTGCCATCAATGAAGCACTCCATACCCTCGATGTACTTTCCGTTTCCGAGATAGGAGGATTCTTTGGTCAGCACGAAAAACTCAGGACGCTGGGGGGTCCTGGTGAAGAAATCACAGAATTCATTGCAGGCGAACGCATGCTCGTTCATAAGTCCGTTGAGCTCATCAAGCTTTGCGCTGTTATGACCGAGGATAAAGCAGCGCTGTCCCTTCATCTTATCCTTGTAGGAAGCCATCTGCTGGGCTGTGGCGCTCTCCTGGCCGCCTGCGCGCTTCGCGTCTGAGCCAAGCGCCTTGTTCAGCTTCATTCCTGCGAGAGTCATACCGAGACCTGACGGCTCGTTGAGCTCGCAGTAGCCGTTCTCGGTATAGCCATACTGCGCCCTGAGCGCGCCCGCGACTGCCACGGAGGTCTCAGGAACTCCCGCCATGCCTGCAAGCTGTATCTCCAGAGGAGTATACGGTGCGATTATCAGCACATAGAACGAAGCCGACTTTCCTTTCAGCTCGTCAATGAACCTGATGTCATCCTGCTCGGAAACTGCGTCCTGGCATACGGTCGCACGGAATGCGATATCCGGGACCTTGACGTTTTTCGCACGGAGCTGACCAAGCGCCTGCATGAGCACGTTATAGTCCTCACCGCCGCCGATTATTACCAGCTTCTTCTGTCCTATCTTCTCGATGTTCTTGATGATATGATTCTTGTATGCGCCGAGCTTGCCCTTTTTCATGCCCTCATCAGACATATATACCGTATAATCCATCCTCTATCCCCTCATTCGTATAAAAAATCCGCTTATCTGAACACAGCCGGGAAAACTGTCGTCATTCCCGGCTGTGAGATTAAAGCCGTATTAATATCACTCGCTCAGAATGAACATATCATAGACTACCTTGATAGCCTTTTCAAAATCAGCAGCGTTGATACCAACGATGATGTTAAGCTCGCTGGAGCCCTGGTCGATCATCCTGATGTTGATGTTTGCGTGAGAAAGCGCAGCGAATACGCGTGTTGCAGTACCCTTTACGGATCTCATGCCGCGTCCGACAACCGCGATAAGCGCAAGGCCGTCGATTATCTCGAAATGATCGGGCTTTACGACCTCGACAAGGCGCTCTGTGAGCTTCTCGCGCTGTCCATCAAGCTCGGAAGAGTTAACAACAACGCTGACCGTGTCGATACCTGTGGGCATGTGCTCCGGGAAGATATCGTGATTCTCAAGCACCTGGAGCAGCTTGCGCAGGAAGCCCTTGTTGCTGTTCATTCTGTCCTTCTCAATGGAGATTACGGAGAAGTTCTTCTTGCCTGCGATACCTGTGATGATGTGCTCGCTTGCAGGTGCGTTGGAAGTCGGGACGATAAGCGTTCCTGCGTCCTGCGGGGCGTTGGTGTTCTTGATGTTGATCGGGATATTGGCGCTTCTTACCGGGAAGATAGCGTCCTCGTGGAGCACGCCTGCGCCCATGTAGGAAAGCTCGCGCAGCTCGGAGTATGTGATAACGCTGATTCCCTCAGGCTTGTCAACTATGCGGGGATCAGCAACCAGGAATCCGCTTACGTCCGTCCAGTTCTCATAGAGGTCAACCTTTGCAGCCTTTGCAACAACGGAGCCTGTGAAATCAGAACCGCCGCGGGAGAAGGTCTTGATAGTTCCATCGGGCATTGCGCCGTAGAATCCCGGAATAACAGCCCTGGGAGTCTTGTCGAGAAGCGCGCCGAGGCATGCGTCTGTGATGTCGGCGTCAAAGTTGCCCTTGTTGTCGAAGAATATAGCCTTTGCAGCGTCAATGAACTCATATCCGAGATAATTTGCGAGCACGATACCGTTGAGGTATTCGCCGCGGCTTGCCGCATAATCGCTGCCGATAGCAGCCCTGAAGTTCTCACCGATCTTCTCGAATTCCTCATCGAGGCTGAGAGCAAGACCCAGGTCGGAAATAATGCCGTTGTAACGCTCCTTTATGGGCGCGAAGGACTCCGTGAAGTCCTTTCCCTGCACAGCTACCTCATCATAGCAGCGGTACAGCATATCCGTTACCTTGGTGTCCTCCTTGAAGCGCTTTCCGGGCGCAGAGGGAACCACATACTTTCTCTCAGGATCGGCGTGGATTATATCCGCTACCTTCCTGAACTGATTTGCGTCAGCGAGGGAGCTTCCGCCGAACTTTACTACCTTGCTCATAGTGTTGACCCTTTCTTTTTCTTAAATTTATATTATTGTGCTTAGGATACAAATATATATTTTATCATACCACATTTTAAGCCAAATTGCAAGACTTTATGATGAATTTTGCAAAAAAACCGCGATTTGCGGCAAAACATCAGCAACGTTTACAGAATTCCGGAAAGGAACAGACTAGCGGATAAACAAAAAGGGGCAGAAACCTGCCCCTTCAGCTTATCAAAGTATCCGGTTCAGGCTGCCGAGAAATCGTCAGATGCTAGGAACCCGCATGACGGCTAGGCTTTGTGCCTGCCGTCATGCGGAGTGACGACGCAGATGGCGGTTTATCGACAGCCTGAAGGGGCAGAAACCTGCCCCTTCACTTCAAATCAGCTGATCCTGTATTATATCCGCGATTTTATACAGCGGAGCCTGCACCTGCACCGCGCCTATCTTGTATGCCTCCATTGGCATTCCATAGACAACGCAGGTCTCCTTATCCTGCCCGATAGTGAACGCGCCCGCCTGCCGCATTTTAAGCAGCCCGTCAGCACCGTCCCTGCCCATTCCGGTGAGGATAACCCCGATAGCGTTGCTCTTTACGGATTCGGCAACGCTAGTGAAAAGCACGTCAACGGACGGACAGTGCCCTGACACCTTCTCGCCCGGACGCGAAGACACATAATACCCGCGCGAATCCCTGCACACCCGCAGATGATGCTCTCCCGCGCCGATTATTACCAGACCGCGGCGCAGCCGGTCGCCGTCCTCCGCCTCCTTTACCTCCATAGGGCAGCTCTTGTTGAGCCGCTCTGAATAGAGTTTCGTGAAGCCTGCCGGCATATGCTGCACCACCACTGTTGCCGGACAATCCTCCGGAAGATTTTTTATCACCTGCTCCAGCGCTTCCGTTCCGCCTGTGGAGGCTCCAAGTGCCAGCACTGCGTCAGCCTTCCGGAAACGCCTGCTTCCAGCAGAAAAATCGGCGTGTACCACTTCCGGCTCCGGCGCTGAGACTTCATCAGCCCTGCGCCCTCCGTGGGCGCTGACCGCCGCCTTTACCGTCCGGCAGATATCAGCGGCAAATTTCTGCATTTCTGCGTTAGTTCTTGCAAGCGGCTTCTGTATGAAATCCACCGCCCCGGCGTCAAGCGCTGCCTGTTTCTGTCCGAACGATGAGGACACGACCACTACCGGCAGATAATACTGCGGCAGCAGCTTTCTCAGGAACGCAACGCCGTCCATTCGCGGCATTTCAACATCAAGCGTCATAACGTCAGGCTCGTATTTCAGTATCATGTCGCGGGCAGAATAGGCGTCGCCGGAAGTTCCGACAACGTCTATTTCCGGATCCTGCCGGATAAACCGGGAGAGCACCTCCCTGAACAGGATCGAATCATCGACTACCAGCAGCTTGATCTTTTTCATTGGTTCGCCCCCGTCAGTCAGGTGTTAAGTCCCCTGCGGTAAATTGCAGGTTTGATGTATTCAAATTTTGTCTCGCCGCGCGGTATGCTCTCCGCATGACCGATGTAGAAATACCCGCCCGGCTTCAGCACGTCATAGAATCTGTTCACCAGCGCATTTTTTGTCGGCTGGTCAAAGTATATCATAACGTTGCGGCAGAATATAAGGTCGAAAGGACGCTGCTTGTACTTCTCAGGCATGGGGTCCATGAGGTTAAAGGGCTTGAAGATTATCTCATCCTTTATCTGCTGGCATATTTCATAGTGATCGCTGTCGACCTTATTGAAATAGCGCCTGATCCATTCCTGGCTGAGCCCTTTCATACCCTCAACGTTGTATACGCCCTTTTTCGCCTTGTCCATGACGCTGTTTGAGATATCCGTTGCAAGTATGCGCGTATCCCACATGGATTTCTCCCTGCCGAAATACTCGTCAAGAAGCATTGCAGTGGTGTAGCACTCCTCGCCGGAGGAACAGCCCGCGCTCCAGATACGGAGCTCGTGGTTCTTGGCATTGCTCACCGCCCACGGGAGTATTACTTCCTTTAAATAGGTGTAGTGCTCCGGTTCACGCATAAAGAATGTGTGATTCGTGGTCAGCTTGTTGAGTATGGTCGTTACCTCCGCGCCGGAGGTATCAGCCATTACTGCGTCAAGATACTGGTCGTAGCTCGCGAATCCACGCTCGCGCAGCATATTCCCGAGTCTGCCCTGTATAAGCACACGCTTTGCAGACAGATTTATGCCGAAGTTATCATGCATATAGTCCACAAGCCTGCGGAATTCTCTGTCAGAGATCTCCATAGGGATCACCCCTCATCGTCAAGCAGCTTCGCAACATCGAGTATGAGCTTTACCTCGCTATCCGAGCGTATCATGTACTGAATAAAGGAATTTGTGTTCACCGAACGGTTCTCCGGTGTTGCGGAGATATCGTGGGAGTGGATATCCTCAACATCCGCAACGCTGTCAACGATTATGCCGACAGACAGCTCGTTGAAGCTCAGAATGATTATGCAGGTGCGGCTGGTGTAGGGGATCTCCTCCTTGCCAAAGCGGCTGCGGATATCTACTATCGGGACCACCTTGCTGCGCACGTTGATTATTCCCTTGATATAGGGAGGAACGTGCGGCACCTTGGTGATGTGCTGCATTTCGATTATCTCAGTGACACACTGTATCTCAATGCCGTATATCTGGTCGCCGATGTGGAAGGTCATTACCTTTCCCAGCACGGAATTATCCGTTGATATCTTTCTGTCAGAGGACTGCTGCTTTGCAACAGCCTCCTTAATAACATCGTTAGTCATGCTGTTAGTCCTCCCTTTAACCGATGAGCGTGTTGGTGTCGATGATCAGCGAAATGCTGCCATCGCCCATTATCGTGCAGCCGGAAAGTCCCTCGCCCTTGATATTGTACTTGTTGAGGTATGCCGGGAACGGCTTTACAACGACCTGCTGCTCGCCGATAAGCTTATCAGCGAAAATGCATACGCTCTTATTATCAGTTTCGACAAGCAGGAGTATGCCGTCCTCAAGGTTGGTTATCTCGGTATCTATCGCGAACTTCTCGTGCATACGCAGGATAGGATAGCATACGCCGCGTATCATGATCATCTCGTTGTTCTTGGTATCGCGGAGCACCTGGCTAGCCTCTGCCTTGAAGCTCTCGCGGATAGTGGATATCGGCACTGTGAATACCAGATCGCCGACTGTTATCTCCATACCGTCGATTATAGCCAGCGTGAGCGGGATCTTGATGATGAAGTTCGTTCCAACGCCCTTCTTGCTGTCCACGATAATAGTGCCGCCGCACTTCTCAACATTGGATTTTACAACGTCCATGCCGACGCCGCGTCCGCTGTACTCGGTAACTACCTCGTTGGTGGAGAAACCAGGCAGTAGTATCAGGTTCTGTATCTCACGCTCTGTATATTCGCTCTCAGGCTTGGTCAGGATACCCTGCTTTCTTGCCTTGGCAAGTATCTTTTCGGGGTCGATTCCCGCGCCGTCATCGGATACGGTTATTATTACCTCGCCGGAGGAATTCTGCGCCGTCAGCTTGACAATGCCCTTTTCAGGCTTACCCTCGGCAACACGGTCAGCCACGTTGTCCTCTATACCGTGATCCATGCAGTTTCTTACAAGGTGCATCAGCGGATCCTGAAGGCTGTCCACAATGGACTTGTCTACCTCGGTATCCTCGCCCTCCATTACAAACTCAACGTCCTTGTTGAGCTTCTTCTTCATGTCGCGGACGATACGGTTCATCTTCTGGAATACACCGACAAGCGGTACCATTCTAATGGACATTACCGTATCCTGAAGCTCGCTGGTGAGCTTTCTCAGCTGGCGCGCAGCCTTGTTGAAGCTCTCGAGCTCCAGACCCTCAAGGTCGGGGTTGGATATTACCATGGACTCGGTGGTGATTATCTCGCCAACGATATCATGCAGTGCGTCCAGCTTTGCCAGATTTACGCTTATAAGGCTCTGCTTCTGTGCGCCGCCGGCAGCCTGTGCCTTGTCAACGGCAGCCTGCGCCTTTTCGACAGCGGTGGGTTCCTTATGTACCGGTGCTGCCGCCGGTGCGGGTGCGGGAGCAGCCGGAGCGGGTGCAGCGGGTGCCGCAGCCTTCGGCTCGGGAGGAAGCTCGGTCTTTGCAGGCTCTGCCGCAGGTGCAGCGGGAGCAGGCTGGCTTACTATCTCGTAGCTCTGTACATTGAGGGCGCTTTCTATCGCCTTGAGCACCTCGTCTACGGAGTCGTGCGGAACAAACGTGATAAGGAAGCCCTTTTCCACGATCTCCTTTGCGGTCTCAGGATTGGTCTCAACATCAGCCGGTGTGAACTCCAGCTCCTGGCAGGCGTCCTTTATCGTGTTTATGAGCAGGAAAGCGCGCAGATTCTCCATCTGGCAGCCGTCCTCAAAGAATACGCGGACTGTCGTTTTGTTGTCCTTGGAAGCGGCGGGAGCCGGGGCGGCAGCCTGTGCGGGAGCAGCCTCGGGATCGGGAGCGGTTCCGGCCGCAATAGCCTCAGCCTGCGCGGGAGTTTCTCCCTTGGTCTCGCCGACCAGCGCGTCGCGCGCCTTGAGCAGCTTGTCTATGAGCTCGCTGAAATCCAGCTGCTCAAACTCGCCGTTCACATTGTTCTGGATAAGCTCGATCTGAGCCTTGTAGGAGTCGGATACCTGGAAAACCAGATCGTATACGAAGCTGACATCTGTGATGACATCAGGATTCTCGCGGATAACAAAGAACATATCCTCCGCCTTATGCGCCAGCACAGAAAGGTTCTCAAAGCCCATCATTGCTGAGGAGCCCTTGATGGTATGCATGATACGGAAAATTTCCTTGATGTCCTCACTGTCGAAAGAGTTCGCCTGTTCTGTTCTCAGCAGTATCTCATCCAGCTGTTCCAGAAGGGAATTCGTTTCATAGAAGTACATATCCAGCATCGATTCCATGCCGGGTTCGATTTTTGCCATAATAACATTCCTTTCCTGATATACGCCTGTGCGCATATTATTTGTTTATTTGAATAACCCCGGAAGCCCGTGCGGTTTCCCGGATTATGAAATTTCTGATATCTTGGGGACTTTTTTTAAAAAACTCTTTATTATTCTCCGGTTTTATGATACAATAATAAACAGAAAATAACGAGGAGGGAAAAACCATGGCGCAGATACCGCAGATAAACAATCCTATCACTGCGAAGAACTATAATTACAGCTCCCGCCCGATGGATCCGAACACAGAACCGTTCGATATAGTCAAGCTGACCGGCGTGCAGGGCTCCGGCAATTCCGGGGCTTCAGGCGCCAGAAGCCGCCTTGAAATGGGCAACCGCGAGCTTATACCGCTCCAGGTCAATGTTGCGAAGGATCCCACCCTTGCCGTGGAGACTCTCAAGGACCTGCTGAATGTCGAGGTGCTTAATCAGGCGCTCATCAACGGCCACACCGAGCTCTACGGAAAGCTGGAGGACCTTGCCGCCGCGCTTTATGTCACGCCCGAACAGCTGGTGCAGGAGATACAGAACCAGGAGCAGCAGAACACTATGTTCAGCGGCCACGAATTCTACGACGTCCTGCGGGAGGTCGCAAAGACCACCACAGACCCTTCCACCAAGGAGCTTATCGGAAATCTGCTGAGGTCTATAAATTTCGCCCAGAACAAGAATGAAATACTTGGCGCGCTCAGGGCTAACATGAAGTTCCTGTCGGAATACTTCTCCCCGAACGAAAAGCTGTCGGCAAAGCTTATGGACCTTTCGCGGGAATGGGGAGCGCCGGACGCTGAAAAGTACTTCGACTATCTCAAGGGCGAAACGCTCTCGGTGCTGAAGGACGTCAGCGGGAGCCTTCTCAATGACGATAAGACCCAGATGCTGATACCGCTCATCACGCACAATCTGTCAAGGTACAACAACAGCCCGTATATGTGCAAGGAGTATTTCAACCTGCTTCTTTCGCAGATATCCTCCGGCACCCTGCGCGAGTCGCTGAAGAATTCCTTCAACCGTCTTTATTCCGCCATATTCAACAAGCAGAAAATGACTGACCCTCAGCAGCAGTCCGGAGAGAACGCCCCGCAGGCTCCTTTAGATAATTATACAACAAATTCTGCACAAAATCAACCACTAACAGGAAATTCCGCAGATAAAAATGAGAAAATTCAGCAATCTGAAGAAAATATTCGGCAAATTGACGAAAATTCTAAGGGAGAAGTTGGTGAATATGCCGAGGAAGCCCCGGAGCTGACCGGCTATGAAAAATTCCTGAATGAAAGCATGAGCGAAAAAGGGTTCATGCCTGCCCTCAAAGACAGCGGATATAACATCGAACAGCAGCTTGCGGCATACGCCCGCGGACGCCAGTCAGGATTCCAGACCCTGCACAATCTGATAAAGGGACTGTTCATAGACGACAGGACAGGCGAGTATTCAATGCAGTTCACGCAGGATTTCTCAAAGCTGCACACCATTCAGGAGGTCATCGACAAGCTCAACGAGATGCTCCGCGCAATGCCGGATATGCCGATAAGGGAACGCCTGTACGGCGCATTTGTTGACACGATCGACAAAATGGCGCTTAAAAACGAGCTTCCCCAGCATGGCGTTAGACCCCCTGTAAGCTCCACGCTGGACAGCCTGACGGACTTCATTCAGGAGAACATCAACCACCCGGCTCTGAAATCCCTTGACAGCTTCAACGCGGCAAACCTGCTCCAGAGCCTGCTGAACGCCCCGGGAGTATTCACGCCGCTGGCTCACTACATACTCCCGCTGGACGTGGACGGTACAAAGGCTTTCGGTGAACTCTGGGTGGACAATGATGAAAACAATCCGAACAATACTCCCGGCACCCAGAGAAACTACCACCTGTTCCTTACGTTCGACATCGAGAGCATAGGCAGATTCGAGGTAGACCTGTACGCCCTCGGCGACGAGGTGAATCTGGCACTGCTGTATCCCCCGCGCTTCGAAAAGCAGATAGAGCCGATGAAGGACAGGATAAACAAGGTAGTGCGCAATGTCGGCTATAACACCAGGACATTCGAAACGGCGCCGCTCAAGGCTCCGCACAACCTGACCGAGATATTCCCCAAGATACTTGACAAGCGCACAACGCTCAACACGCGCGTCTGACAGGAGGCGATAATATGGAAAAGCACCCGAAATCCCCGGCTAACAACAAGCGGCTGTACGGGCAGAATGCCGCGGTCGCGCTGAAATACAATCCCGACATGAACTATGCCCCGGTGGTGGTCGCTTCCGGGCTCGGAGAGCTCGCACAGCGCATAGTCAACATCGCCGATGAAGCAGGCGTACCGGTATACCGCGATGACAGCGTTGCCGCCCTGTTGGTTATGCTGAATGCAGGCGAAACTATCCCGAAAGAGCTGTACCAGATAGTCGCGGCGATTTACGCCGAGGTCGTCTACACAGCAAACGATATGCGGAAAAAGTAACACGAACGGAGGCGCTGAAAAGCGCCTCCGCTGTTTTATAGGTCGTCCGCGTCCTGGACGGGCTTTTCCTCCGGGTCTTTCGGGGTTCCGGTGTACATGCCCTGCGGGTCGCACTCCGGAGATATCATCGTACCGTCGTTCACCTTAAACGGCTTTTTCTTGCCTGTCCTGTGGCAGTTCGTGTATTCCTGCATATTTTTGTTCCTCCGACAGAAAGCTGCATTGCTCACTGCAATGCGCCATTATTATATGCTTTTTCTGCGGTTTGATTCAGTCGGCTGTCGGTCCGTGCTCCATGGTATCTGTTTCCTCTGTGACGTTTATTTTTCTCGGAACATATACGTTTCCGCTGGTTGCGCGCCTGAGCGCCGCAAGAAGCTGCGGCTCCTTCCATACGAAAGTCCTTCTGTCAAGGACGCTTCCATCGTCCCACAGGAATGTCGAAATATAATTATCGCGGCACAGCTTGGTAAGTTTCTCGCAGAAATATATCCTGCTCGCCTCGTCACCTATGGACTGCGCTCCGTATTCCGATATTATCACCGGGATCCCGTTATCGACAAAACGCGTACGCAGAAGCTCAATGCGGGAATCCATCCAGTTCTTCTCGATATCGCTGCCCCAGTGGTCGGTCACTCCGTCAATACAGAACGTCTTAGGTATGTAGTAGTGCACCGAAAGTATGCATTTGCCGCGTATATCCTCCGGCATTTTAAAGCGTTCATCGCAGGTCTGCAATATATCCGCGCCGTATCCCGATATAACAAGGTGCCTGTGAAGATTATTTCCTCCGGTCATGCGCACGGTATTAACGAACTCCTGATTTATTGCGTTGAAAAGCTCGTATGCCCTGTCTTCTTCCATATCCGGAAATTCCACTGAATTCATGCTTTCATAAAGCAGGCGCTCGTTATAGGTTATGAACCTCTCCGCTATCTGCGACCACAGCTTGCTGTATTTTGCGATCACGGCGTTCCTGTCGTATTCCGCGTCCCTTATCCATGCGCCAAAGCCGGTATCAGGAGCGCCGTCATGGTACACCGTGATTATGACGTACATACCGCTGTCGTAGGCGTAATTCACCACCTGCTGAACACGGTTCAGCCATGCCTCGTTGATTATTCCTTCAGCGTCGATGTGCTCGCGCCAGGTTATTGGCAGCCGCACGGCATTTACTCCATTGTCGGCAAGGGTCTTGAAATACTGCTCGGTAAGCGCCGGATTTCCCCAGAATGTCTCATCGGGGACCTGACCTGCACCGGGAATTTTATCCGCATTCCCATCGCCGTCAAGGTCGGCTGAGCAGCTTTCCAGAGCCTTCCCTGCATTCCAGCCTATTCTTATGTTGGTCACAAGCTGCTGCGAGGAAATATCTATCATATTTGAGAGTCTGTCATAGCCCTCGATGCTCACAGAGCCCCCCGAAAACACCTGATCCGGGGTTATCCCGCCGGAGGGCTGCAATGTATTTCCGGAACACCCGGTAAGAAAGACAAACAGCGCCATCAGCGCCGGCAGCACTCGCTTCATCTGGGATACCTCTCTGTTCAATGCGATATTATGATTATATCATATATTTCCCCGAATGTCAACGAAAACGGAGGTTCTTCCTGTCGTATCCACATAAAACGCTAGCCATCTTAACTGCTCCAGAATTTACCTTGATTTTTTTCAAATTTTTATATATAATGTTATATGGTCAGACTACATATTATTTCACAGGGGTGAACGCATGAAAAAATATAAGCTGATTATGCCGGCAGTCCTGCTGTGCAGCCTGCTCACCGGCTGTAACCTGGAAAATACCGATCCCGGAAGCTCTTACGCCAGGACGACCGCTGCCGCCGCTGTCTCCGAAGAACCTTCCGCAGAGACCGCCGAGCCTGCTGAAACCAGCTCCGTTCCCGAGGAACCGCTTGAACCGGACGATGTGATACCCGCGGCTATACAGTCGCCGCGCCGTGAAGGCAGCCGGCTTTCCTATTCAATAGTTAACGTATATTCCGGCGGGGAATACTATACGGTCGATATTTCCGGCGTCAGGCTGACTGCCACATCGGACGTCCCGGAAATTGAAACCACCTATGTTGACGGCGACCTCTACGGAGACTTCAGGCTGGACCTTCTGAAGCAGGGAGAAATTATCGACACGCTGAAGATAAACGTTCCCAGGGACGACAGGTTCCTTATTTTTGAAAGCGTGACCCAGGAACTCACATACGGCTGCGAGCTCATTTCCAACATGAGAGATTACGGCGCGTCAGAATATCCGGACCTCATACAGCTGGATTTCCATATTCTGAATGAAGCGGAGGTCCCGCAGTATGCACGATATTTCACCGTTTCCGGGGAAAAGCTGTGCGAGGTGCCCATCTATGAAAACGGAATGGAAACAGCTCCCTATGGCACGCACCTGGAGCCTGAATCCGCCGGCCTGATGATACAGCGCATAGTTGCCAAGGAATACGGCGATTACACTGTCAAGCAGTATGAATACACTTTCGACCCCGAGGCCCTGACGCTGACCCGCAGGCGGGTACAGTACACCGGCTACAACTGATCCGCGAAAAGGAGGAGAATTATGACCGACAAGGAAGAATTCATCAGCATATTCAAGCAGAATATCACACGGGAGGGCTCAGACAAGCTGCTGGACTTTCTGGAAAACCGCAGCGATTTCTTTACCGCCCCTGCCAGTACGCGATACCACAACGCATTTGAAGGCGGTCTGCTGCGCCATTCCCTGAACGTTTACCACTGCCTGTGCTCATATCTGGAACGTGAGCGCGTTAAAAATGAGTACAAGCTGAACGTATCCCAGGAAACAGCCGCTATCGTTGCCCTGCTGCACGATGTATGCAAGGTCAATTTCTACCGCACCGGCTGGCGGAACGTTAAGAACGAACAGACAGGTCAGTGGGAAAAGCAGCCTCGCTATGAGATACACGACACTATTCCATACGGACACGGAGAAAAGTCAGTCTACATTATTTCCGCGTACATCCGCCTGACCCGCGAGGAGGCCATGGCTATCCGCTGGCACATGGGCTTCTCAGGTATCGAAGATAAAAATACGATCGGTCAGGCGCTCGCAATGTATCCTCTTGCGTTCGCCATGACAGTTGCAGACATGGAGGCTTCCTATTTCCTGGAATCAACTCCTGACTGATCCGGAATTTTTATATTCAGCGCTCCCTTCAGCTTCGGCTGAAGGGAGATTTTTTATATCTTTGTTCCGGACAGAATATTCAACATTCAACACGGATTTGTTGAGATATATTTTTATCACCGGTCATCAACCTGTTTTCAACAAATGAATTAACCTATTCATTATTTTCAACACTGGCGTTATCTCGACAACTTTTAACCGTTTCAACATAGTTTTCAACTGCGCAGTGCTTGAATTTTCTATTCAACGTTGAAAATCTGTTGACAAAACTTGTTGAATTCCTGAAGGTGAATAGTTTTCAACGGCCTGCTTGCATAATATTCCATTTTACGCGAAGAAATCAGCGTTTTCAGGATTCGCCCGAAAGTATAATTCAGGTTAATCAACGGCTTTTCCACTTAAAAAAGCGACGCTGTCATCCGCTTGTTGAAACAGAATGATCGGCGTCTGGCGCGGCAGTGCGCATTTTTAACAATTTCAACACACTTTTCAACTTTTGATTCTCATTTCAACCGATTATACCAGGAGTTTTTATAACATTAACAGCAAATCGTTGAAAAGCTCTGAAATACATGTATAAATTTATAATACGGGTCAATAATCAAGTTGAAATCACTAATGCGAAAGGAAATATCACTGATGATCAAAGGAGTTACCAAAAGTATTATAGAAATAGCACCGAAAAATGCCTGTTTTGAGAAAATTATTGTAATTCTCAACAGCAGCTGCGATGAATATGACCCTGATGAAATAAAACGGGAAGCTGAACTTTTAACAAACAGAGCGCCGGATTACCTCAGACGCCAGAACCATCGCAGCAGGTTAAAATTATGGCTGTGCGGCACCGCAGGCGCCTTTGCTTCAGCTGCGGCATTGTTGATAATATATTCGTTTGTTTAAAATTCACATATTATCGCTGATTTTTTCAACGCTTTTTTGCTTGAAAAATTTCAACTTTTATGGTATCATTAAATATGGACATCTTTTGACATAATTTATTTTTGTATTCTAACTGTTTTGCTGTATTTTCTCAAAGAAATATACTTATTTAAATATAGTGGTACGATAATTCAAACGGAATGGTGAAAAAATATGAACTCGAAATCAATGACTTCGCTCTCTGATATCTACAATCTGGTAGTGGATAACTATGTGCGCCAGTACAATACCTCTGAAACTGCCCGCGAACTCTGGCTCGATCCCATCGAACCGATCGAGCTCAAGGGAAACGTCGTTGTACTCGCCATTGATTCGGAGCTTAAAATGAGCACGCTCAGCCAGATCTACCTCGACAAACTTGAGGAGCAGTTTTCAAATGTGCTCGGTACGCCTATCAAAATTGAATTCATTATCAAGAACAATCCGGAGACGACTGAGAAAAAATTTGACAACATCCGCAACAGCGAGGAGCTTACCAGCCAGATCGACAACATAGTTCATGATAATAAGGTGACCTATACCTTTGACAACTTTATCGTAGGTCCCTCTAATAATCTTGCCTTTGCAGCCGCAAAGGCGGTTTCCCACAAGCAGCACGAAAGATACAATCCGCTGTTCATATACGGCGATTCGGGTCTTGGAAAGACGCATCTTCTTTCTGCCATCCAGAATGAGATGACAAAAAACTACCCGGGAATCAATATAATCTACATATCCGCGGAAACCTTCACCAACGAGTTCCTGCACTCGATCACCGCAAATAATACCGAGCTTTTTGACGAAAAATACCGCAACGCAGACGCGCTGCTGATAGACGATATTCAGTTCATCGCCGGCAAGGAGCAGACAGAGGAAAAATTCTTCCACATCTTCAACGAACTGTACAAGCTCAATAAAGCTATCGTACTGACCTCGGACCGGCCGGCCAAGGAAATAAAGTCCATTTCGGACAGATTAAAGACCCGCTTCTCCTCCGGACTTGCAGCAGATGTAAAGCCGCCGGAGTACGAAACAAGACTTGCGATAATCCAGCGCAAGGCGGAAAATCTCAACTTCAAGATACCGGAGGACGTTGTGGATTTCATCGCTACAAAGCTGAAATCCAATATACGTCAGATAGAGGGCGTCGTCACCAAGATGAACGCGCTGTATGTCGTATCCCAGATGAAACCAACGATAGTTGTCGCACAGAATGTCATCAAGGATATCGTTTCCGATCATCAGCCAATTCCTATAACCGTTGATAAGATCATCAGCGAGGCTGCAAAAATATACAATGTTGATCCGGACGAGATACGCTCCCCTAAAAGGAACTCGCCTGTTTCCTCAGCCAGAAAGGTTGCAATTTACGTTATCCAGGAGATAACCGGGCTTCCTTATGAAGCTATTGGTCAGGAATTCAGCGGCAGGGATCACTCTACTGTCGTCTACGCTATTAAGAACGTAAAGGAAACCATGGCAAAGGACAGCAATTTCCGTTCCGTTGTTGAAGATCTGATAAAGAATATCAAGGCCAATCAGTAACTTTTTCACACAGTTTCCAACAAGTTTTTTCGCGTATTCAACGGCTTGTTGAAATAAAATTCATCAACTTTGAATTCACATGTTTTCAACAACCGTGAAAGAAAAACTTTCAACCGATAGATTCCCTGTTTTCAGCGCGTCACGGACTTTTCAACATTTGAACAGCCCTTATTATTGTTATTAAAAAAATATATATTTCTTTTTATTTTTTCGCAGATAAATCTGCGGCTGTCCTGACAAAGTTCAGTGCGGCAGAAAGGATCGGTTAATATGAAATTCAGCTGTCCCAAGGACGTTATTCTTTCAGCTGTGCAGACAACTGCAAAAGCTGCTGCCGGTAAATCCACGATTGCAGCCCTTGAGGGAATACTCATGGAGCTGGAAGGAAATACGCTCACCGTGACCGGCTATGACCTGGATATAGGTATCAAGACCTCTATTGAAGTCAATGGCATTGAAAGCGGAAATATTGTCGTAGGCGCAAGAAAAGTCGGAGACATCATCAGAAAAATGCCTTCCGGGGATATCACATTTGAATGCAGCGACAACAATAACGCTGAGATCTCGGGAAGAGATACAAATATCACAATCATGTGCATGAGCGCTGATGATTACCCCAACATTCCTCAGGTAAACCCGGAGACCAGCTTCTCAATGCCTCAGAAGCTGCTGAAGAGCATGGTCACACAGACCAAGTTCGCAGTAGCGGTTACTGACAGCAAGCCTGCTCTCATGGGCTGCAAGTTTGAATTGGAGGATAACCTGCTCAGCGTAGCTGCCGTTGACGGCGTGAGGATCGCTCTCAGACAGGAACCGCTGACTTATAATAACATCAGCTTTATCGTTCCTGCCAAGACGCTTGAGGAACTTACACATATCCTCTCGGATGATAATGACAAGAATGTTACTATCAGTATAGATAAGAACCAGATCAGCTTTACGGTGGACAACTATGTGATGATTTCCCGTCTGCTTGACGGCGACTTCATTCAGTTCAAGAATTATCTCAAGTGCAACGCTGACGTATACGCGGAGGTAAACACCCGTGAGATGATAGAGATGCTCGACCGTACAATGCTGATAATTGACGAGAAGAACAAGAATCCTATCCGCTGCGAGATAAAGGATAACGCGATTTACATGAGCTGCACCACGGCTATCGGAAAGCTCAACGACAAGATCTCCGTAAAATATAACGGAGAGCCGATCGTTGTGGGATTCAACGCAAAATATATGCTGGACGCATTCAAGGCATGCGATACTGACACGGTAAAGCTGGTTGCAGCGTCCGCCGTTGCACCGCTTATAATCCTGCCGATGGAAGGCAGTGCCTTCACATATCTCGTTCTCCCCATGCGTCTGAAATGAATTGACCGGTGGGAGAGAGCATGCACGGCTGCAAAAGAACTCGCCCTCCATAAATAGGATCTCTGATATCGACCCGCGGCTACGGCGGTGGGCTTATCGGAAACTGGTCAGGCGGCGCTGTTATGCAAAAAAGAGCTGCTTCCGCAGAAATGCGGCAGCGGTTTTTTCATGCAGCCGAATATCAGAAATATAAAATGCAGGTTTCCGGCAGTAATACGGCGGGGATCTATGCCGAACGGCAGCATTGATATAGTGTTACAGTAAGAAGAAAGGAAACAGAAATACAATGGAAGAAATAAAAATCACTACACCCTTTATCAAGCTGGATCAGCTTGTAAAATTCGCGGGGCTGGCTGAAACCGGCGCCAAGGCCAAGATCCTGATCGAGCTCGGGGAGTTCAACATCAACGGCGAGCTCTGCACCAAGCGCGGCAAGAAGATCAAGCCCGGCGATGTAATAGATTTCAAGAACAAGAAGTACAAGATAGTGCTTGACGAGAATGCAGTAACAGAAGCTGCTGAATAAATAATACGCATGGTTATTACTAAGCTGTATATACGCAATTTCCGGAATATAAAAGAGGCTGAACTGACCTTTGACGACAGGCTGAATATCTTTATCGGCAGGAATGCCCAGGGCAAAACTAACCTCATGGAGGCGATTTCTGTCTGTCTGGGAGGAAGCTTCCGGCATGTGAAATATTCACAGTATATTCCGGTCACGGACGACAAGGCGGATGTCTTTATAAGGCTGTGTTTCCGTGAGGATAATAATACTTCGCGTGAAAATGTTGTGGAATATACGATAAGTAATAACAAGCCGCAGGTAAAATACAACGGTCTTAGCGTCAGTGACGCGGCACAATTATACGGCGTGTTGAAATATGTGGTTTTCATACCGGAACACCTCAACCTGATAAAAGGCGCGCCGGAGCTCCGCAGGGGGTATCTTGACGATGTCGCCGTAATGCAGACCCAGACCCATCAGAAAAAGCTGTCCAACTATAACCGCGGACTGAAGCAGCGCAACAATATTCTGGCGTTCTGTGGGAAAAATATTCCGGAGGCGGAGATATCTGCCCAGCTTGCACCATGGAATGATATCCTTGCAGGTGAGGGAATAAACGTAACTTACGGCAGACTGAAATATTTCGAGTTTCTTCAGGAATATGCAGCGGAGATGTATTCCAGGCTTACAGAGGGAGCAGAATCCCTTAAAATGGAATATTACAGCTCAATATTCAAAACTGAAAGTATAGATTTTACCGATGTCAACGCATTGTTTAAGAAATATGTGGCTGAACTGGAGAATAATCTCGACAGTGAAATGAAGCTGCATTATACAGTTGCCGGAGTTCATCGCGATGATGTGAATTTTTTCATCAACGGCATGGCGGCTAGGGACTTTGCTTCGCAGGGACAGGTAAGGAGCGCTGCTCTTTCACTGAAGCTTTCGGAAGCGGAGATGATACGCCGCAGGAATCACACCTGCCCGGTGATCATTCTTGATGACATTCTGAGCGAGCTTGACCATGTGCGCAGAAATTTTGTCATCAACAATATAGATAAAAGCCAGGTGTTTATTACTTGCTGTAATATGGACGACCTGTCCGCGCTGAAAGGCGGAAAGTCCTGGCGCGCGGAAAACGGCTGCTTTACGGAGGTGTGAGCCTTGTATCTGTTCCTCGGTGGTGACTCCACTGTGAAAAAGGACGATGTTATCGGGATATTTGACATAGAGGAATGCTCGGTCAGCCGTATTACTGCGGATTTCCTGAACGCCAGCCAGAAGCAGGGAAGAGTAGTCAGCGTGTCTGACGATATGCCCAAGGCGTTTGTGGTATGTACTGAAAAGACGTATATCACCAATGTGTCAAACACCACGTTAAACCGCAGGTGTGACGAAAAAATCACTTGAAAATATACGGACAGTGTATTTAGAACCTGTTTATACAAAATCAGGGCAATAAAAAAGGAGGGTTTATCCCTCCTTTTGCTTTTTCTGATATCAGCCTGGCAGGTCGATCGTTTCCTCAGCTACCTCGTGACGGCGGCAATTAAAGCTGTCTGCCGTCAGCTTTATCAGCACCATGCTGTTGAGCGCCTGCTCGCTGAATTTATGATCCTGCTTTTCCTCGTCATATTTGCTGATGATCTTCGTCAGACCGGTCAGCTTTTCGATGCCGTTGATTATTTCAACGGTCCCGGTTCCGGTCATGCAGTCGTATATGGCGGCAACGCTGCACCCGTTCTCGCCCTTTACTATGTCTGTGAGTATATCCATTTCAAAGCCGGCAAGGTTATTCTTTTTTATGAGCTCCAGCTTTTGTCCACGGGGCGCACTGTGAAAGTACAGCTCCAGGTGATTTCCCTCAAGCATATATCCGAAGCACATCGGGATTATGTAAGGGTAATCGCCGTTATTCAGCGCAAGCCGGCATATCTTTGCTTCCTTCAGCAGCTTTTCTACTTCCGCGATGTCAGTTATTTCGATGTCTTTTCCTGTCATGTCATGTCCCCCTTTTTATATGAGCTTAATCAGCATTTTACGACAAAAAAACAATCACCCGCAGATGTTAGCTGCGGGTGTATGTTTGCTTCTTCAAGAAAATTATGCAGTGGTCTTCTTTGCAAGCTGGGACTTCAGACGAGCAGCCTTATTCTTGTGGATAAGACCCTTACCTGCAGCCTTGTCTACGCTTACAACTGCGGTCTTGATAGCAGCTGCGTCAGCACCCTCAGCGCGAGCCTTCTTGATAACTGTCTTCAGTGCAGTCTTGGAAGCCTTGTTAGCCTCTGTTCTGTCCTTGGCAATAAGAACTCTCTTCTTTGCAGACTTAATGTTCGGCATTTATTTTCACCTCCATAGCTATTCGATCGGAACGCAGCGTGCCGCGCTCTCGATTTATTATCTTATTGGGCGTTCGTAGGCTTTTTATATAATTCCTCATTCTGAACACCATAATAATATATTTTATTATAACATATTATTTTCCGAATTTCAAGAGGTTAAACAAATTTTTTTGAAAAAATCTGCATTACTCGGTCTGGAGATTTTAGGTATTTTGTATAACGGTGCTGTCTCCACACTCCATTATCAGTGGGTCGTCGCCTGAATCTGTCCCGATCCACCATCTTTCTTCGGTGAGCTCTCCGGTCTTATAGATGTATGTGTAGTAGTGCAGGCGCTCGACTCCCTGCGGGAAATCGGACGGCTCGGGGTGTTCTGCTTCGTAGGCTTCCACGCGGGCGAGAAGCTTTTCGCGCAGCTCCGGGGAGTACACCGCCGAAAGAGACTTATTTGAACGTCGCAGGACGGTTTTGTTTTTATTAATGTAAATGGTGTAGCAGTAGTTGGTCTCAATATTGTCTATGCAGTAGAACGCCTGAATTTTTGCCTTTACGCCGCCGGTTATGTTTATATGCATAGAATAGTCAGACAGGGTGAAATTGCTGTCATAGCGGCGCACAGCGTTAAATGCGGGGATAATACTCCTGTCTTTGGTGCAGGTGAGGTTTCCGGAGCAGGTAATGACGGACTGCGGATAGGACGTCAGACCTCCGGAGGATATGTTCAGCTCCCCGCCTTTTTCGATATTGATCGCGCCGTTGTTTTGCAGATAGGCGTCTGAGAGCTTCAGCTTTCCGTCTGTTACAAGCAGGGTACCGCCTTTTTCGATAAAAATGCGGGAGCTGCTCAGGGTCACTTCGGCTCCGTTGGTTATTTCAAGAACAGAACCGCTTTCAATACGCAGGTAGTTTTTCAGGGTGGCGCTTTCGCTGAGGGTAATGTGCCCGGAAATGTACAGGTCGCGCGTTTTCGGAATGTTGTCCGATTCAGTCCAGGCGGTTCCGCAAAGCTGTGTTCGGGCGTCCTGGTTTTCTGCGTGCGCCGGGCTGAACAGGGTCAGGCACAGCGCTGCTGCGATGATTGCTGATGTGAGCTTTTTCATGGTGATATCCTCCTTTTAAATGTGTTTTTGTATATAAAACCATATACGCCGAAAAAAGGTTGCAGGCAACTGTAAAATCATAAAAAGAAACGATAATTTTTATATCAAATTCGGCTCAGATGCTTGCAATTTTGCGCGTTTTGTGGTATACTATATATAATATATGCTTTATGCAGAGGTGGGGCTTGCACGCCCCGGCAGGTACTGATATGCTCAGTATTGATATGGAGGGTTAGGTTTATCTATGGCTGAAAACGAAAAGACTCAGGAAATGAGCTACGGCGCTGACGACATACAAGTCTTAAAAGGACTTGAGGCTGTCAGAAAGCGTCCGGGTATGTACGTTGGTTCTTCCGGCGAGGGCGGTCTGCATCACCTGGTATACGAGATAGTCGATAACGCTATCGACGAAGCTCTTGCGGGCTACTGCACGGAGATAAACGTGTCTATCCTGCCTGACAACATCATCAGGGTAGTGGACAACGGGCGCGGTATTCCTACCGCTATAAACCATGCAGAGGGTATTTCTGCGGCTACCGTTGTATTTACGGTGCTCCATGCCGGCGGTAAGTTCGGAGGCGGCGGATACAAGGTTGCCGGTGGTCTGCACGGCGTTGGCGCTTCCGTTGTAAACGCGCTCTCTGAGTGGCTGGAGGTCAAGATATATGACGGCAAGCATATCCACTTCCAGAGGTTTGAGCGCGGCGAATACAGCGAGCCTATCAAGGTCATCGGTGACACCGAACGCACTGGTACTACCGTCACATTCAAGCCGGACGGTCAGATATTCCATACTACTGAATTCAGCTACGCAACTCTTCAGGACAGACTGCGTGAAAAGGCTTTCCTTAACGGCGGTCTGAAAATAACCCTTGAGGACACCCGCGACCCTGAAAATCCGGTTTATGAGGAAATGATGTACGAGGGCGGAATCAGGAGCTACGTTGAATGGCTCAACAAGAAGCGCGGCGCAGATGTTCTCCACCCTGACGTTATCTATCTCACTGGAGATATGAACGGAATAAACGTTGAAATAGCATTCCAGTATACTACGGACTTCAACTCTGAGATATTCCGCTCTTTCGCGAACGATATCCATACAGGCGAGGGCGGTACCCACGAGCTCGGTTTCAAGAAGGCGCTCAGCAAAGTCGTGAACGACTACGCTAAGGCGTACAAGGAGACCCAGGAGAAGAACAAGCCTAAGAAGAAATCCGCGAAAAAAGGCGAGGAAGAAAAGCCTTTCAGCGGTTATAGCGGCGAGGCTATCAGGGAGGCTATAAATGCAGTCATCTCTGTCAAGCTTCCGGAGTGCGAGTTTGAGGGTCAGACCAAGAGCAAGCTAGGCAACCCCGAGGTTCAGCCGGTAGTCTACAAGATAGCAGTGGAGCAGCTGACATATTACTTCGAGGAACATCCGGACACCGCCATGATCATCATGAACAAGGCGATGAATTCCCAGGCTGCGCGCGACGCAGCCAAGAAGGCTATGGAAGCAAAGCGCAAGTCCGTCATGGACAGCAACGGCCTGCCCGGAAAGCTTGCGGACTGCTCCGAGAGAGATCCCTCCGTTACCGAAATATACATTGTCGAGGGAGATTCTGCGGGCGGCTCTGCCAAGAGCGGACGCGACAGAAGATTCCAGGCTATTCTTGCGCTGTGGGGAAAAATGCTCAACGTTGAAAAGGCAAGAGCAGATAAGGTTTACAATAACGACAAGCTTTCCCCGGTTGTTAAGGCGCTCGGCACGGGTATCGCAGAGGATTTTGACATCACCAAGCTCAGATACGGCCGCGTTATCATCATGGCCGATGCCGATGTCGATGGCGCTCATATTTCCACGCTTATGCTGACGTTCTTCTTCCGCTTTATGCGCCCGCTTATCGAGCAGGGTCATGTGTATATCGCACAGCCGCCGCTGTTCAAGGTCGCAAAGGGCAAGACCGTCAAGTATGCTTTCTCTGATGAGGAACGCGATGTTTATATAAAGGAGCTTTCCGGAGAATCCGGCTCAAAGGTCGATGTTCAGCGATACAAAGGTCTTGGTGAGATGGATCCTGAGCAGCTCTGGGAAACTACCATGAATCCCGAGACCCGCACGATGGTGCGCGTTACCGTTGAGGACGCCGCAAAGGCTGACGAGATAATGACCATACTCATGGGCGACAAGGTAGAACCCAGAAGAGAGTTCATCGAACAGAACGCAACACTTGTAAAAAATCTGGATTTCTAAAACTTTGGGTTTATATTTGCGTTTATTTAACCTTGGGTTGATTGCTTAGAAGGAAGTGATAGGTATTTCTAACGGACTTTTGCCGGATCTTGGCGGGAATAAGGACGATAATACGACCGCGGGCGAGCCGCTGTTCAGATTCAGCTATGACAACACGCTGGAGGAGATAGACGGCGCTATGAAGTCGTTCCAGCAGCGGTTCAAGAGCAAGCGCGGCATGTTCATGATAGTGGCTTATGCGGCGCTTACGGTGGCTGTGCTGGTCTCTATCATTATGAATCCTACGTCTGTGTTTGCGTATGCGGCGCTGCTTTTCTGCGGCCTCGGACTGGTTTACAGCCTCACGGACAAGCAGAGGGCGCGCAGAAGGACGATAGACGCACTCCGCGACATGAATCCGGAGGAATATACCGCGGCGTTCTTTGACGACAGGATAGAGATAGAAACGATCATTAGACCAAAGGAGAAAGAGGTCCGAGTTAAGCTTGACGAGGAAGCGGACGATGAGATCATTTCTCCGTTGAAAACTACATTTGTCGTTGGGCAGGATCTGCTTGAATTCATAGAAAATGACGAAGCACTGCTGCTGGTATTCAACAGACAGCAGATATACTGCTTCCCGAAAAGGTGTCTTTCCGTGGAACAGGAGAGCGAGGTCAGGGATTTTCTGACGAACAGACTAAAGTCAGAAAATTGATTTGGAGGTAAAATGGATATTGATTTCAGCTTGGAAAAGCTAATAAATGTTGACTTAGAGCAGACGATGAAAACATCGTTCATTCAGTATTCTATGTCGGTAATTACCGCGAGAGCGCTCCCGGACGTAAGGGACGGTCTCAAGCCGGTACACCGCCGTATAATCTACACCATGAACGACGCCGGAAATACCTCTGACAAGCCTTTCAGAAAGTGCGCCTATACGGTCGGCGAGGTTCTCGGTAAATATCATCCGCACGGAGACGCTTCCGTTTATGACGCGCTTGTACGTCTGGCGCAGGATTTCTCACTGAGATACCCGCTTATCGACGGTCACGGAAACTTCGGCTCGGTGGACGGCGACCCCGCTGCGGCTTACCGTTACACGGAGGCCAGGCTTGCCAAGATCTCCAACGAAATGGTTCAGGATATCGGCAAGAAGGTCGTTGATTTCACCACAAACTACGATGATAAGCTCCAGGAGCCTGTCGTGCTTCCGTCAAGATTCCCGAACCTGCTGGTAAACGGCAGCAACGGTATCGCGGTAGGCATGGCTACGAATATCCCTCCGCACAACCTCGGCGAGGTAATTGACGCTATCATGCTGATGATAGACAATCCAGATGTCACCATTGAGGAGCTCATGACCCAGATACAGGGTCCGGATTTCCCGACCGGCGGCATAATCATGGGTTACAGCGGCATTCGTTCGGCTTATTATACCGGGCGTGGAAAGATAATCCTCCGCGGACGTGCAAATATCGTTGAGGAAAAGGATCATACCCGCATCATTGTTGACGAGATCCCCTATATGGTAAACAAGGCGCGTCTGCTTATGAGCATAGGAGACCTTGTGCGCGACAAGCGCATCGAGGGAATCAGCACAGTGCGCGATGAATCAGACCGAAACGGCATGCGCGTCGTTATCGAGCTGAAGCGTGACGCAAATGCGAACGTGGTGCTCAACAAGCTGTATTCTTTCACACAGCTTCAGGATACGGTCGGAGTTATCATGCTGGCGCTGGTAAACGGCCAGCCTAAGATACTCAACCTCAAGGAGTGCCTTGAATACTACCTTGATTTCCAGGTTGACGTAATAACACGCCGTACAAAATACGACCTTGACAAGGCTCTTGAAAGGGAACATATTCTTGAGGGCTTCCTTATCGCAATCGACTTCATTGACGAGGTTATCGCGATACTGCGTTCCAGCAAGAGCATTCCCGAAGGTAAGGAAAGACTTGTTGAGCGCTTCAGGGACATCGACGTTTCCTCTACCGGGTTCTTTGACAAGGGAACATATTCGCTTTCTGAGGCTCAGGCTGACGCTATAGTGCTGATGAGACTCGGTGCGCTGACTGGCATGGAGAAATCCAAGGTAATAGACGAGCTCCAGGAAAAGCGCGCTACCATTAAGGAGATGCAGGAGATACTCGCGGATCACAACAAGCTCCTGCGCGTTATCGGCGATGAGCTCTCCGTTATCAAGAAGAAGTACAATGACGCAAGGCGCACCAAGATCGAGCCGGTAAGCGGCGAGGTGGACATTGAGGATCTTATCCCCGAGGAGGACTGCGTTGTTACCTACACAAATATAGGCTACATCAAGCGCCAGCCCGTTGAGATATACAATATCCAGAAGCGCGGCGGCAAGGGCGTTTCCGGCATGAAGCAGAGGGACGAGGATTTCGTTGAGAACATGTTCATCTCCTCCAGCCATGAAAATATCCTGTTCATTACGAATCAGGGCAATATGTACCGCCTGAAATGCTATGAGATCCCTGAGGGAAGCAAGCAGTCCCGCGGTATGAACATCGTAAACCTCCTCCAGCTCAATGAGGGCGAGCGGGTTGCTGCAATGATGACCACGCACGATTTCGCAGAGAACAAGTACTTTATCTGCGTCACCAAGAATGGAACTGTAAAGCGCACAAAGCTGTCTGAATACAGGAACGTCCGCAAGAAGGGTCTCCGTGCGATAACGCTCGCAGAGGGCGATGAGATCGCGTCCGCATTCCTTACTGAGGGAGACTGCCGTATTCTTACCGCTACCAGAAACGGCGCGGCAATCTGCTTCGATGAGAACGACTGCCGTCCGCTGAGCAGGCAGGCAAGGGGCGTTAAGGCTATAAAGCTCCGCGACAATGACTACGTTGTCGGCGCGACTAAGGTGTTCGATGATAGCGCGACTATTCTCACGGTTACAGACATGGGCATGGGACGTCGCTGTGCAGTTTCCAGCTACCGTCAGCAGAAGCGCGGCGGATTTGGTCTCAAGAACTACAAGGTCAGCGATGAAAAGGGTTATGTATGCGGAATACGCACGCTTGGTCCGGATGATGATGTTATTCTCATCAGCACCGATGGAATTATCATCAGGTTCCGCGCGAACGATATGAGAGTAATGGGCAGGTCTGCTACCGGAGTGCGCGTAATGCGTCTTGCAGATGAAAGCAGAGTAGCTACATTCACAAGAACTCCGCACGATGACTCTGAGAGCACCGAGGAGATCGAAAAGGTTTCCGATGAAGAAATTCAGGCTTCGCTGAACGAGGACGCCGCTGAGGTAGTCGAACCGGACGATGTAACTCCGGACGATGACGAGGGCGCAGAAGCTGCTGAGAATTCTGAAGACAGCACCGAGGAATAAATCATAACTGAATAGGTTCGCCCGGATCGTAACAATTCGGGCGAATTTTGTGGAACGTTCCACGTGGAACATTTTGTCGAACAAGACGAAAGGAAGATGTTAATTGGAAGGCGGATATACGCTGGAAGAATATGATGTGGCCGTTATAGGAGCGGGCCACGCCGGCTGTGAGGCTGCGCTTGCCGCTGCCAGGCTGGGATTAAAGACTGCAATATTTACGCTGTCACTGGACTGCATTGCGAACATGCCGTGCAATCCCTGTATCGGAGGCTCCGCAAAGGGACAAATAGTGTGCGAGATAGATTCGCTTGGCGGGGAAATGGGAAAGGCGGCTGACGCAACGTTTATTCAGTCCCGCATACTGAACCGGGGTAAGGGACCTGCTGTTCACAGCCTCAGAGTGCAGAGCGACCGCGTAAAATATCACACATATATGAAGCAGACTCTGGAGAATACACCGAATCTGTATATCAAGCAGGCTGAGGTGACCGCGGTTGACGTGGAAAACGGCAGAATCACTGCCGTTCGCACAAAGCTCGGAGCAATTCACCCGGTAAAGGCTGCAATAATCACAACAGGAACCTATCTCAACGGAAAAATCCACATTGGAGAACTGAGTTACAGCAGTGGCCCTGATAATCTACTGCCGTCCAGCGGGCTGACTCAGTGCCTTAAAAAGCTTGGCGTGTCTATGCGCAGGTTCAAGACCGGTACTCCGGCGAGAGTGCACAGGCGCTCTATTGATTTCTCAGTGATGGAGAAGCAGACGGGCGATGAGCAGATAATGCCTTTTGCTTTCGATAATGAGGAAGAACTTCATAATGTCGTTGACTGCTATGTGACTTATACGAATGCGGAAACGCACAAGGTGATACTGGATAATCTGGACAGGTCGCCGCTGTATTCCGGCAGGATAGAGGGAATCGGTCCGCGCTACTGTCCCAGTATTGAGGACAAGATCGTAAGATTCCGCGATAAGGAGCGTCATCAGCTTTTCGTCGAGCCGATGGGACTTGATACGGACGAATACTATCTCCAGGGAATGTCGTCTTCTCTGCCGGAGGACGTGCAGCTGAAATTCCTACGCACCATAAAGGGATTGGAGCATGTTGAGATAATGCGTCCGGCTTATGCGATAGAATATGACTGCTGCGACCCTTTGGAGCTTCTGCCAACGCTGGAATTCAAGAAAATTTCCGGGCTTTACGGTGCCGGACAGTTCAACTGTACCAGCGGATATGAGGAGGCCGCGGCGCAGGGCATAGTTGCAGGAATAAATGCAGCTCTGAAAATCCAGGGCAGGGAGCCTATGATACTTGACCGTGCCTCCAGCTACATCGGTACGCTGGTTGATGATCTTGTGACCAAAGGCTGCTCTGAGCCGTACAGAATGATGACTTCCCGCAGCGAGTACCGCCTGATACTCCGACAGGATAACGCGGCGGACAGGCTGCTTCCGGTTGGACATAAGGTCGGGCTTGTCTCCGATGAGAGATTTCAGAAGTTCCTTGACGAAAAGGCAACGTGCGAGGCTGAACTCGAGCGAATAAAAACAGTCCTGATACATCCCTCCGCGGAGGTAAACAGGCTGCTGCGAGAAAAAGGCACATCTGAAATTACTGCCGGCGTACGAATGATAGAGCTCCTGAAACGCCCGCAGGTGGATTACTCCGACCTGGCGCCGTTTGATCCCGGGAGACCTGCTCTTAAATATTCTCTGGTAAATAAACTGGAGGTGGAGCTCAAATATTCAGGATACATTAAAATTCAGCAGGAACAGATTGAAAAAATGCGCAGGCTTGAGGAAAAGAAACTTCCGGAGGACGTTGACTATAAGACAATAAAGGGACTCCGGCTTGAGGCACAGGAAAAACTGAATAAGTTCCGACCGCTGAATGTAGGGCAGGCGGGCAGAATCTCCGGCGTAAATCCGGCGGACGTATCCGTTCTGCTTATCTGGCTTGCCGGAAAGAATGGAGGTGCAGAAAATGAATGACGCTGAAAGAACACAATTCGTAACAGATAAATTCGCAGAGGCGGGAATAACTATAATCGCTGAAATGTCGGAGAAGCTGGTAAAGCTCTGTGATTTCATGGTGGAGTACAATAAGAATGTTAATCTCACTTCAATTACGGATTTCGAGGAAGTTGTCGTGAAGCATTTTGTGGACAGTGTGCTTCCGTTCTTTATGGTGGATTTTCCGCAGGGGAGCTCGTTTATTGACGTTGGAACCGGCGCAGGATTTCCGGCGCTTCCGCTTCTGGTAGTAAGACCAGATCTGAAAGGTACGCTCTGTGACAGCCTGAACAAGCGCTGTGTTTACCTTGAACTTGTCTGCAAGGAGATCGGCGTGAAGGCTGAGATAATCCATGCGCGCAGCGAAGAACTCGGAAGAAAAAAGCGCGAGTGCTTTGATTTCGCAACTGCCCGCGCGGTTGCGGCAATGCCGGTTCTTTCGGAATACTGCGTTCCTTTTGTTAAGGTAGGTGGCAGCTTTATTGCTCTGAAATCCGTCAATGAGGACATTGACTCAGCCGTCGGCGCTGTTGCAAAGCTCGGTGGAGAAATCAGCCTGATAAAGGACTACACTATTCCTAACGGCGACAGCAGGCGGCTTGTTGTGGTGAAAAAAATATCGCAGACTCCGACAAAATACCCCAGAAGCTCCGCCAATATCTCGAAAAAGCCGCTGTAAAATCTGATATCATGTCGCATTTTCACTTAATATAAGTGGAAATGCGATTTTTTATTGTGGATATTATTTCCTGCTCATGTTATAATTAAGTCAACACAACGGAACTGCATAAATCGTGAAAGGATGGTATTGATATGACAGGTTTATTCAAAAATAAAGAAAAGCAGATTCAGCGCGTTATTTCGGTGGACGTTGGGCTTATTGTGCCGAATCGTTCTCAGCCTCGCGGCGAGTTTGATGAAAAGGAGCTTGCTTCGCTTGCTGAAAGCATTCGCGAAAATGGAATCTTACAGCCTATCAATGTCCGCAAATGCGGTGTGAATTACGAGATAGTCAGCGGCGAGCGCAGGCTCAGGGCGGCAAAGATATGCGGGCTCTCCGAAGTTCCGTGTATCGTTATCGAAGCAGACGATGAGCGTTCTGCGGTGCTTGCTCTTATCGAAAACATACAGCGCAGGGACCTCAGTTATTTTGAGGAGGCAATGGCAATTGAAAAGCTGATCAGCTATTACGGACTTACGCAGGAGGAGGCCGCCGCACGTCTCGGAAAGGCGCAATCGACCATTGCAAATAAACTGCGGCTTCTTAAATTCTCGGATTCTGAGCGCGGGTTGCTGGTCCGCGGGAACATATCTGAACGTCAGGCACGGGCGCTGATAAGAATTGACGACCAGAAGCTGCGAGTTCATGCTCTCGGAGAGGTCATCATAAACAGACTGAATATTGAACAGACGGAGAGGCTTATAGACGGTCTTCTCAATGGTGCTCCTAAAAAAGCGCAGCCTCCCAAACCGGGTCCAAGGAGAAAGTTTGTGTTCCCGGTACCACGTCTCTACATAAACAGCATAAATAAAATCGTGCGCACCATGAAAGAAGCTAATATTGACTGCGAAGCGGCAATGAATCGCGTAGGCGACTGCTATGAGTACATTATAAAGATACATTCTGCCGCAGAAATCTGAATTGTTCCATGTGGAACAATTTTCGACAATCTCCCCCAAAATGTTTCGCGTGAAACAGAATTCGACAGTAAAACGTAATGTTCTACGTGGAACGTTACAATAAAATGTCGGAATATTGTTCTGCGTGGAACATTTTTTATAAAAAGGTCTTTATTTTTTTTATAGAGTATGCTATAATAGAGATATGATATTATAGATAAGGGGGAGATATAGTGGGCGCTGTTATTGGCATAGTGAATCAGAAGGGCGGCGTTGGAAAAACAACGACTGCGATAAATATTGCATCAGGTCTTGGTTCGCTAGGTAAAAAGGTGCTGCTGATAGATTTTGACCCGCAGGGAAATTCCACAACAGGCTTTGGAATCAAGAAAAAAACGCTGGATGTTTCTACTTATGAAATAATCATGGGGGAAGCACGCCCACAGGACGGTATCATAAAGACAAGATATAAGAACGTTGATATCATCCCGGCGACAAATCAGCTCTGTGAGGCCGAATTACAGCTGGCGGACGTTGAACAGAGAAATCACCAGCTCCGTAAGGTTATTCTTCAGGTGAGGGATAATTACGATGTGATCATCGTTGACTGCCTGCCGTCTCTTGGAATTCTGGCAATAAATGCAATGATCGCATGCGACAGAATAATCGTGCCGATGGTTTGCGAGCCGTTCGCACTTGAAGGTCTGGCACAGCTCATGCAGACCGTGAAGAAAGTGAAGCGCTCTGCAAACAAGGACCTTCAGCTTATGGGAATCGTATTCACAATGATGGACCGCAGACTTGTTGCCAGCAACGAAATAATGCGCGATATCAAAAGGACCTTTCCGGCGGATGTTATCTTCAAGACCCAGATTCCGCGTAATGTCAGAATAACGGAAGCACAGAGCCACGGCGAACCGATAATCTTTTACGACAAGAATTCCAAGGGAGCTGACGCATACAAGCGGCTTTCCAAGGAAGTACTTGATAAGGTGCGCGAAATGGAGAAGAATAATGAGCAATAAGAGAATCGGCGGCGATTTCAGCAGCCTTTTCGATGACAACAACATGGAGGAATCCGAGGGGCTGAGAACTCTACGGCTCTCTGAAATTGAGCCAAACAAGGGACAGCCGCGAAAGAACTTCGATAAGGAAGCAATGGAGCAGCTCGCAGAATCCATACGCGTCAACGGAATACTCCAGCCGCTGCTTGTAAGACCGCTTGCGACTGGAAATTATCAGATAGTTGCCGGTGAAAGGCGCTGGAGAGCAGCAAAGATAGCTGGACTCAGCGAGGTTCCTGTTGTGATCCGGGACGACCTTTCAGAGGAACAAGTCATGCAGGTGGCTCTTATCGAGAACCTCCAGCGTGAAAACCTGAATCCCATTGAAGAAGCGCAGGGCTACAAGGAACTTATAGACACCTATAAAATGACGCAGGATCAGCTCTCAAAGGCTCTCGGCAAGGCGCGTTCATCCATTGCCAACAGCCTTGGACTTTTGTCGCTGCCTAACGGCGTGAGGGATTTGCTTGCCGATGGAAAGCTGTCCGCAGGTCATTGCAAGGCACTGAAAGCAATAAAGGATCCTGCGCTCATGACTGAGATCGCAGTTAGAGCCTCCGAGGGTGAACTCAGCGTAAGAAGCATCGAGGCTATTGCCAAGAGAGAGGCAAAGCAGGAAGAAGAGCAGAAGCAGATAAAGCCGAGAATGGCGTACTACACCGAGGTAGAAATGAGCCTTGGCGAAGCGCTGGGCACAAAGGTGCGTATCTGCGAGGGAAGAAAGACCAATACGCTTCAGATAAGCTTCGAGGACAAGGATCAGCTGGAGGGAATACTCCGTCTGATGGACGTAAAGTAAACATAATACAGGCAAATACCTGAATTCATAAAAAGAAAGGCAAAGAAAATGATAGACATTAAGTTTTTAAGAGAGAATCCTGACGTAGTTAAGGAGAACATCAAGAAGAAGTTCCAGGATCGCAAGCTCCCGCTGGTTGACGAGGTCATCGAACTGGACGCACAGCTCCGTAAGGCACAGCAGCGCGGCGACCAGCTCAGGGCTGACAAGAACCGCATAGCCAAGGAAGTTGGCGGATTCATGGCAAAGGGTATGAAGGACGAGGCTGAAAAGGCTAAGGCTCAGGTTAAGGAATTCTCCGATGAGCTGAAGGCTCTTGAGGTTCAGGAAGAGGAGCTCTCCGAGAAGGTAAAGAAGATAATGATGACCATTCCGAACATCATTGATCCGACCGTTCCGATAGGCAAGGACGACAGCGAAAACGTTGAGATAAAGCGTTACGGCGAGCCGGTTGTTCCGGATTTCGAGATTCCCTATCACAGCGAGATAATGGAGCGCCTCAACGGTATCGATCTTGACAGCGCAAGAAAGGTTGCAGGAAACGGCTTCTATTATCTGATGGGCGACATCGCAAGACTTCACTCCGCAGTACTGGCGTATGCAAGGGATTTCATGATCGACCGCGGATTCACATACTGCATTCCTCCGTATATGATCCGTTCCAACGTAGTTACCGGCGTTATGAGCTTTGATGAGATGGACGCTATGATGTACAAGATCGAGGGCGAGGATCTCTATCTTATCGGTACCTCTGAGCATTCCATGATCGGTAAGTTTATCGACACCATTCTTGACGAGGAGACTCTGCCGAGAACCCTCACCAGCTATTCTCCCTGCTTCCGTAAGGAGAAGGGCGCGCATGGAATCGAGGAGCGTGGAGTTTACAGAATCCACCAGTTTGAGAAGCAGGAAATGATCGTTGTCTGCAAGCCTGAGGAATCCAAGATGTGGTTCGACAAGCTGTGGCAGAATACAGTTGATCTGTTCCGTTCCATGGATATTCCTGTCAGAACGATCGAGTGCTGCTCCGGCGACCTCGCTGACCTCAAGGTAAAGAGCTACGATGTTGAGGCATGGTCTCCCAGACAGAAGAAGTACTTCGAGGTCGGCAGCTGCTCCAATCTGGGCGACGCACAGGCACGCAGACTTAAGATCCGCGTAAAGGGCGAGGACGGCAAGAAGTATTTCGCACACACACTGAACAATACCGTTGTTGCACCTCCCAGAATGCTTATCGCATTCCTTGAGAACAACCTGAATGCTGACGGGACCGTCAACATCCCGGAGGTGCTCAGACCTTACATGGGCGGCAAGTCCAAGATAGGCTGATTGGTTAGATAAAATGAAAAGGAGGCAGGGTTAACCGGCGTCCGGGCGTACTGACGCAAGTTGGGGTCTGGCGGCGGCTTTCTCTGCCTGCTTTCTTATAAGGCACGCGGGTAAAATCAGACAGATTGGAGAAAAAATATGGCATTCGTTACACTAGATAATGTGTACAAGCGCTACCACATGGGCGAGGTCACGATAAATGCAGCGGACGGAATGACCTTTGACATTGAAAAGGGCGAATTTGCGATAATCGTAGGGCCAAGCGGCTCCGGAAAGACTACCGTGCTCAATATGCTTGGCGGAATGGATACCTGTGATGAGGGCGTTATTTCCGTGGACGGAGCCCGGGTTGACAGGTTCAACCGGAAGCAGCTCACTAATTACCGTCGGTTTGATGTGGGATTTATATTCCAGTTCTATAATCTTATGCCGAATCTCACCGCAAAGGAAAATGTGGAGCTCGCAGCGCAGACTACCAAGGATTTCATACCCGCGGCTGATATACTCCAGAAAGTGGGGCTGGGTGAGAGGCTTAACAACTTTCCGGCGCAGCTCTCCGGCGGTGAACAGCAGCGCGTTTCTATCGCGAGGGCGCTCAGCAAGAAGCCGAAGCTCATGCTGTGCGATGAGCCTACCGGCGCACTGGATTACAATACCGGAAAGGTGATATTGAAGCTCCTTCAGGATACCTGCCGCATAGATGGAATGACCGTGATACTGGTAACGCACAATTCTGCGATAGCGCCTATGGCTGACCGGGTTATCAAAATAAAGAACAGCAGGGTCGCGGAGATAATAAAGAATGAAGCTCCTACCCCGGTAGAAGAAATCGAATGGTAACGGGGGTGCTGTTTTGAGGGCTGTGACCAAGAATCTCTTCCGGGAGATAAAAAAGACCAAGAACCGATTCTTTTCGATATTCACGATATGTGCCATTGGCGTAGGTTTTTTCAGCGGAGTGCGCGCAACAGGAAACGATATGAAGATATCCGCCGATAATTTCTATGATGAGCACCAGTTATTTGATCTGAGAGTGATGTCCACATTTGGACTTACCGAGTGCGATATCGAAGCGCTTTCTTCTGTCGAAGGAGTGAGCGAGGCAGTCGGGTCAAAGTATACGGATTTAACTCTGAGTTTTGAAGGCCAGGATAATTACACTCGGGCATATTCTCTTAACGAATCAAGCAGCATGAATGCTCTTGATATAACAGAGGGGAGAATGCCGGAATCCGAGGACGAGTGTATACTTAACTCCAGCAAGCTGAAAGCCGGGATAAAGGTCGGCAGTAAGATCACGCTGACTGATCCCACTGAAGCAGACGAATTCCCGCTGAAGCATCGGGAATACACCGTAGTCGGCAAATTCGATACTCCGATGTATATATCAATAACCCAGCGCGGAAGCACCACAATAGGCGATGGTTCACTGGACGCTTTTCTGTATGTAATGGGAAGCAACTTCACACAGGACGTGTATACCGAAGTATATGTCAGGTCTGACGAGCTGACGGCGCTTTCAAGCTATTCCGACCAGTATGACGAGCTCCGCGGGAATATCTCGGACAAGCTTGAGGAGCTCGGGATTTCGCGCAGCGAGATACGATATGACGAGGTAATCGGCGAGGCTCAGCAGAAAATAGCCGACGGTGAGAAAGAACTTGCGGACGGAAAAGCTGAGGGACAGCAGAAGCTTGATGACGCAAAGGCGGAGCTTGACGACGCCAAAATACAAATAGCCGACGGCGAAAAGGAGCTTGAAAAAGCCGCCGCAGACATAGCTGACGGAGAAAAGCAGATATCCGAGGCAAAGCAGACGCTTGCCGACGCAAAATCAGAGATAGACAAGGGCAAGGCAGAAATAGAGGAAAATCAGGCGAAGCTTGACGACGCGGAGAAAACTCTTGCAGACAGCCGAAAGCAGCTCGCAGAAGCGGGAGCACAGCTTGATGAAGCCAAACAGACCCTTGATGACAGTAAAAAGCAGCTTGATGAGGGTCAGGCGGAAATAGACAGCAAACGCGCAGAGCTTGAATCCGGAAAACAGCAGCTTGAAACCGGAAAGGCCCAGCTAGCTGAGGGACAGGCGCAGTATGACAGCGGTTTTGCGGAATACACCGCAAATCTGGAGCAGTACAACTCCGCTCTTGCCCAGTATGAGCAGGGAATGGCACAGCTTGAGCAGGCAGAGGCTTTGCTCGGCACGGAAGCCCCGGATCTCATTCAGCAGAGGGCGGTGCTTGAGCAGACAAAGCAGCAGCTTGACGGAGCTAAGACTCAGCTTGACCAGGCGAAAATCCAGCTTGACGCAGCAAAGGAGCAGCTTGACCAGAATTATGCGCTTATCTCAGAGAACGAAAACGCCATAACAGCAGGGGAAGCGCAGCTTGAAGCCGCGCAGGAGCAGCTCGACCAGGGGAAACAGCAGTATATCGATGGTCTGAAGCAATATCTTGATAATTACGATAAATACGAGGACGGAGTTCAGCAGTATAACGCTGGCTACAAGGAATATTCTGACGGCCTGAAGCAGCTCAATGACGGAAAGAACAAGCTCGCTGACGCTGAAAGGCAGTACAATGACGGAGCTGCAGAGTTAGCCGAAAAGGAGCAGGAGTTCCTTGACGGAAAGGCCGATTACGAGCAGGGCGTTAAGGATCTTGAAGAAGCGAAGCAGAAGTACGCCGATGGCCTGAAAGAATACGAGGACGGCAGGGCAGAATTCGAGCAGGAGATATCTGACGCCGAAAAGAAGATCGCTGATGGCAGAAAGCAGATAGAGGACGCCGGCGAAGCAAAGTGGTACGTGTTCGACCGTGACGACAATCCCGGCTACTCGGAGTATAAAAGCAATTCCGAGAGAATAGACAGGATATCCGCAATATTTCCGGTATTCTTTCTGTTGGTGGCAGCCCTGGTCTGCCTGACTACCATGTCAAGAATGGTCGAGGAACAGCGTATGCAGATCGGCACGCTGAAATCCCTTGGCTATGCCGACCATGTGATAATGCGGCAGTATATGGCATACGCGGTCATCGCGGCAGCTTCCGGAAGCCTTGTCGGGGCTTTTATCGGAATGTTCCTGTTCCCGTTCATCATCATGTTTGCATATAGCATGATGTATATTATCACAAGTTATTACTTCGAGTTAAGTGCAATGAACATTATCACCTCTGCGGGAAGCATGGTGGCGGCAATAGCCCTTACCGTATTCTTCAGCGTAAAGAGCGCCCTTGCGGGAACTCCCGCAGAGCTCATGCGCCCGAAGGCTCCAAAAGCGGGGAAACGGGTGTTCCTGGAGAAGATAGGTTTCCTGTGGAATCACCTTTCGTTCTTCGGAAAGGTATCCGGGCGGAATCTGTTCAGGTACAAGCGCAGAATGTTCATGACAATAGTCGGGATCGCGGGGTGCACGGCGCTGTCGCTTACCGGCTTCGGACTCAAGGATTCCATAGGAGACATCGTTGACTTACAGTATAAAACACTGAATCAATACTCCGGGTTTATTGCGTATGACACCGACTGCGATCCGCAGGGGATATATGACGCGCTTCTTGACTATAATCCGGACACGGAGTACACAAGGGCGCTGATAAAGCAGTACACTCTGACAACGGACAGTGGCAACGTCCAGTGTTACGTCACGGCGTTTGAAGACACGGCTACTTTCGAGGATATGATAGTTTTCCGCGACAGAAAGTCCGGCGAAAAGCTCAGCTTTGAGACCGCCGAGGGCGGGATAATCGCCACCGAAAAACTCACGAAGCTGCTTAATGTAAAGCAGGGAGAGCAGGTGATGCTGAAAATAAGCGACAGCGAGAGCGTTCCGGTCACAATAGGCGCGGTAACGGAGCATTATGCAGGCAACTATTTGTATATTCCAGAAGGAAAATACGCGGAGTTGTTTGGTTCCGATCCGGAATTCAACATCGTTTACTTTAAAAATGGCATAACCGCCGATGAGGCCGAGCAGAATATCTTCAAGGAAAAGATGATGTCGGTAGACGGAGTGCTCAGCATTTCGATGAATTCAGGCGCTTCCAAGACCTTTGAGGACATGATGAAGATAATGGACCTCGTAGTTGTCGTGCTGATAGTGTCCGCGGGTGCGCTGGCGTTTGTGGTGCTGTATAATCTCACGAACGTGAATATTACGGAACGTATACGTGAGATTGCAACGCTCAAAGTGCTTGGATTCTATGATAACGAGGTTTCAAGCTATGTGTTCCGGGAGAACAATATACTTTCAGTAATGGGAGCCGTGCTTGGACTGGGCGCGGGAGTTGCACTGACGCAGTTTATCGTTGAGACCGCCGAGGTTGACGAGGTGATGTTCGGAAGAACCATACATCCGCTGTCGTTCCTGTGGGCGTTCCTGATAACCGTGGCGTTCTCGCTGATAGTGAACTTCATCATGCGCCGCGACTTGAAGCGCATAAGCATGGTGGAATCTCTGAAATCTGTGGAATAATGGGGGTAATCGTATGATAGAGACTCTGGTATCCGTTGGACTGCCGGCGGACGAGGAATTCACAATAAAGAAGAACAGTCTGAAAGGCGTGGGCTGCGAGGACGGAAAGCGCATAGCGATCGTCACCGGAATACATGGCGACGAGCTGGAGGGTCAGTATGTCTGCTACGAGCTGGTGCGCCAGATAACCGCGAATATGTCGAATCTCCGGGGCACAGTGGACATCTATCCGTCTATAAATCCACTGGGAATGGAGGCTGTCAGCCGCGCCGTGCCAATGTCGGGGCTGGACATGAACCGTGTGTTCCCGGGGAGCGAGGACGGAGCAATCGCGGAAAATGTTGCAGCTAAGCTTGTTGCAGACATAAAGGGCGCGGATATCTGCGTGGATATCCATGCAAGCAATATCTTCATCAGGGAGATCCCGCAGGTCAGGATACCGAGCGGCGACAGCTCGCATCTGCTGAAATACGCCAAGCTGCTGAATACTGATTTCGTGTGGGTTCATGATTCCAACGCGGTCGGAGAGGGTTCCCTTGCGTATGCGCTCAGGCAGGAGGGCGTGCCTACCCTGGTCATTGAAATGGGCGTGGGTCAGAGGATAACAAAGGCATACTGCCGTCAGCTTCTGACCGGAATATTCAACCTTATGTCGCACCTCGGTATCTGGAGCGTCCCGGAGCAGAAGATAACGCACCCCATGGTAAGCACGGATGGTGCAGTAAATGTGATACATTCCGTAGAAAGCGGAATTTTTATACCGCTGGTAGAACACAATATGTGGGTGCAGAAGGGCGCAGTCATCGGTGAGATAGTCACCCCGATAACCGGAACCGTTGAGGAGGAGGTCACGGCTCCTGCTGACGGGCTGATATTCTCGCTGAGGGAATATCCGATAGTTTATGAGGGAAGCGTAATTGCCAGGATACTCAGTATGGGCTGAGGATTTCACTTTTTCACTTGACGTGATAAGGAAAATATGGTATCATATTATTATAGGTGCAGAATTATTTCTGCGGGACAAATGCTGACTATTAGAAAGGGCATTACATGAAAGGTAGAATTCTTGAATCCGGCGAGGATTATCTGGAAACCATTCTGGTCTTACAGAACCGCAACGGCGAGGTAAGATCTGTTGATATCGCGACTGAAATGGAGTTTTCAAAGCCCAGCGTAAGCGTGGCTATGAAGAATCTGCGTGAGCAGGAGTGTATTGAAGTGGACAAGAACGGTTATATTACACTTACCGAAAAGGGCAAGGAGATAGCCGAAAAGGTCTATGAGCGCCATGTACTGTTTACAAACTGGTTCACCTCAATGGGTGTGCCGGAGGAGATCGCGGCGCGGGACGCGTGCAGAATAGAGCACTGCCTCAGTGCAGAAAGCTTCGCAGCAATAAAGCGCCACGTCAAGGGGGAATGACGGCTTGAAGCTGATCAGCCTGATTGACAATACCGCCGTTGATGAAAAGCTCTACTCAGAGAACGGAATGTCGTTTTATCTCGAATTCGGCGGAAAGAATTATCTGATCGACGCAGGTCTCACCGGAAAGGCGGCAGAGAATGCGCGGCGCATGGGGCTCCCTATGCAGGAGCTTGACAGCGTGGTAATAACGCACAACCATTCCGAGCATATCGGCGGCATAGACAGTTTTATGAAGCTCAGCCCGGACGCCGGCATATATCTGCGGGCTGGCGCCCAGACGGAGTGCTTCCGCAAGAGCGGGCTTTTCAAGGAGGCGGTTGGAGCAGGCAAGGGTTTCTTCAGGAAATATGCGAAGAACCTTGTGCTGTTCAATCGTTTTTCGGAGGTAACGGAGGGGTTCTATCTAGCTTCCTGCGAGGTGTTCGATGAAAAGAACATAAATCCGGACAGGAGCTGCTTCTCTCTTGACGGAAAGAAACAGCGCCCCTATGATATGTCGGACGAGAGCTTTGCGGTGATATTCCCCAAAAAGCGCAAGGCTGACGGTCTTGTGATAGTGGGAGGGTGCTTCCACTGCGGGGTGCAGAATATGCTGGAGACGGTAAAGCAGTGCTGGTATGGGATACCTGTGCTTGCGATAGTCGGGGGATTCCACTTTATGGGGACGAACCCCAAAACGCTGGGGTGCTCTGCGGAGTATGTCACGGCGCAGGCGAGGGCGCTCAAGCTCAGCAACGCCGACAAGATATATGCATGCCACTGCACCGGCTTCAAGGGCTTCGATATAATGGATGAGATACTCGGCGACAGGCTGATGTACATTGGCGGCGGCGAGGAGATCGACTTCTGAGAAAAAATTAATAGAATATTAAGACTTTATTGCAGCTTTTCCGGAAATTTTGCGTTATAATAGATATAAGGCAATACCGGAACGCTCAGGAAAAATCAGCGCCGCGGTTTTGCACAAAATCGCGGCGCAAATTTTGTTAACTATTTACTGGATATTTTTCTGGAAAAAATGCAACCTTCAGGGCGTCTGAATTGTTTTATGATATGAAAGGCAAATTCACCGCGGACAGGCGGTGTGTATTTCTAAGGAAGCATATAGGCTTCCGGATACGGAGGGAGATATATGAATAAAAGGTCAAAAATCACGGCGGTTTCGCTGTGTGCGGCTCAGCTGATGACTATGATACCGCTGACGGCGACAGCGTCTGCGGCCTCGTCCGATTTCAGCGTGAACACCATTGCAGTCGGAGAAAATCACAGCCTTGTGATAAAGAGCGATATGTCGCTCTGGGCTGCCGGCGATAACAGCAGCGGACAGCTTGGCGCGGGTCAGGATACGGACAGCTCCAACGGCGTAAAGATAATGGACAAGGCTGCATATATTGCGGCAAACGATGATGTCAGCTTTGCAATAGATCAGAACGGCGCTCTTTATGGCTGGGGCGATAATTCCAAGGGGCAGGTCAGCCCGGATTCCACCAGCCCTGTCATCTACAAGCCGCAGAAGCTCATGGATAACGTTGCGCAGGTGAGCGTTGGCGACGACCATACGGTCGTACTGCTTCAGGACGGTTCTGTTATGGGCTGGGGCGGCAACGAATACGGCGAGCTCGGTTTTTCCTCAAATGCGAGAAAGAACACATCAACTAAGCTGATGGACAATGCTGTCGATATTGCGGCAGGCAACGGATTCACGCTTATCGTCACCAAGGATGGCGAGGTATACGCCAGCGGAAATAACGAAAACGGTCAGCTCGGCACGGGAGATTTCAAGGACCTGTCAACATTCCAGAAGGTGGTTTCTGGCGGCGCGGCTGAGGTCGAGGCAGGCGATGGCCACACTGTTCTCCTGATGAGCGATGGCACGGTAAAGACAACAGGCTCTAACGATGACGGTCAGCTCGGCTATGACGGCTACGCCAGCGGCAATTATTTCGAGCGTGTGAACATCAGCGGTGCAAGAGATATATTTGCAGGCGGCGATTCCTCCGGCGTTGTGACAAATGACGGCACCATGTACACCTGGGGAGCGGACGACTACGGACAGCTCCACGACAGCGACACGGACGATGAATTCTATCCGGTAAAGGTAGCAAACGGCGCAGTGTCAGTTGCGCTGGGCACTCATCATTCGCTGCTGCTCAAGAGCAACGGTACAGTGTCCGCAGCAGGCTACGGCAGCTATGGCGAGCTCTTTTCAACGCAGAACACAATAGTTACAAAGCCGGCATATACAGCAAAGGATATCGCGTATTATTCCGCAGGTCAGGATCATTCTGCGGCGATCGACAATTCCGGCAGACTCTATACCTGGGGCAACAACGACAAGGGTCAGCTGGGTCTTGGCGATTACACAGCAAGGACCACTCCTACGAGGGTAAAGCTGGACGATGAGGCAGTCGGCGTATGGTGCGGCGATAAGGTGACGATCGTACAGACAAGAGATAATACTACATACGTTTTCGGCGACAACAGCGGTTCGCTGCTGGGAATGAAGTCCAGGAGCAGCGTGCTCAATAAGCCGACCGAGAATGAATATCTTTCCGGCACCGCAATAGAAAAGATAGTATTCGGCAGCGGATATGCGCTTGCAATAATCGGCAGCGATGTTTACGGCTGGGGTACGAATACTTCTTCAAGACTCTGCGCATTAGGCAAGACGGTTACATATCCCGAGGTTGTTGACAGCTCTTTAAGAGGGGCTACCGACATTGCCGCCGGCGACAACTTTGCATTTGCACTTGCAGGCGGAGTGCTTCAGGGCTGGGGCTCAAACAACTCCAAACAGCTTGGCATGGATACAGATACAAGAATCGTTGATACTCCTGTTCAGATAACCATAACCGACAAGAAGGACAACGAGCTTGTAATTTCCGCAGTAGCGGCAAGCGGAGACCATGTTATTGCAGTCACAAATGACGGCGATGTTTATGCATGGGGCGGCAATACGAGCGGTCAGCTGGGCACTGAGGATTACCGCCTCAGAAAGCCCACAAAGGTAAGCTACGCAGGCTCTATCGTGGCGACAAGCAGCGATTTTTCGGCAATAGTCGATGATATAACAGATGGCGTTTCACTTGCAGGCAACAACTCAAAGGGTCAGCTCGGAGATGGCACGACCAAAAACTCTTCATCGTTCTCAAAGGCTGTTGTTGAGGATGTTACGGCAGTAAGCCTCGGAAACGGATTCGGCGGCTGCATCACGGATGCCGGCAAGCTGTTCTGCTGGGGCGACAATTCCTACGGTCAGGTAGGTAATGGCTCAGGCGGATCCAACACGGAGCCCAAGACAATATTCACAGATGGTCTGTGCAGAGAGACTACCATAAAGGAACAGGGAATATCCCTCGACAAGACGGAAGTAAGCCTTGCACCCAATAAGTCAGTAAAGCTTACCGCAACGGTAACTCCTTCTAATGCTACAAACAGAAATGTTACATGGAGCAGCTCCGATACATCGGTTGCCACAGTCAGCAACGCAGGTCTTGTAAAGACGCTCAAGAACGGCAGCGCGGTCATCACTGCAAAGACAGCCAGCGGACTTACCGCGCAGTGCAGCGTTTCCGTATCCACCCCTGTAACCAGCTTCTCCGTTACGCCCGGCAAGAGCAAGACTCTCAGCATAGACGGCACATTCACTTTCAAGGCTAAGATCTATCCTGCGGCCGCAGACGACAAGACCCTGCTTTATTCCTCCTCTGACGAGGGCGTGGCAGTGGTCGATGAGAACGGTACAGTTACAGCAGTGGCTCCCGGTTCTGCCAAGATCACAGTAACCGCTAAGTCCAATACTGCCAAGACCCGGACCGTTACTGTGAATGTCCGCCCCGCAAAGGTGAATATCACATACAGAAAGGCAACAGAGGACGGTATAAGGCTTGAGTGGGATCAGTCCGACTATGCGGAGGGCTACGTGATCTACCGCCGCAATTCCGCAAAGGGAAGCGGCAAGAACATCGGCGAGATAGTTACTGATGATCCCGAGGAAATGAGCTTTATCGACAGCTCTGCTGTAAAGGGTAAGACCTATTATTACTATATCAAGTCCTATATCACAGTAGGCGGCAAGAGGCTTTATTCCTCTGCGTCCAAGATCTACAAGATAAAGGCTAAGTAATTGATAACCTCTCTCCCCCCAATATAAATGGAAAAGGCAGCGCTCCGGCGCTGCCTTTTTCCTTATACGCGGCTACATTCTGAGCGCCTCGACCGGGTTGAGCGAAGCCGCCTTGTATGCCGGATACGCCCCGAAAACGGCGCCTACCCCTCCGGAGGCGAGCGCAGCCACACCGATTATGGCGAGGTTCACCGAAAAAGGGACTCCGACTATAAGGCAGCCTATGACCGACAGAATGAGCCCGGCGGCTATCCCGGCGGCGCTGCCCAGCATTGTCAGCAGGACGGATTCCGAGAGGAACTCACGGCAGATATCCCGGCTGGTGGCTCCTATCGACTTTTTTATGCCTATCTCGCGCGTGCGTTCGGTCACGCTCATCAGCATGGTAGTCATTACGGATATTCCGGACACCGCGAGGGAAATACCGGCGACAAGCGACAGCGCAGTGGTCACTATCGACAGGATATCCTCAAGCTGGCTTTTCTGCGACAGCAGATTGTTGACGATAAATGCGTCAGTAGTTCCGTGAGTGCGGTCAAGGGCAGTCTTTACCGCCTCCACCACCGGAATATCGGTGTTCATGTCGTCAAGCTTCACGGCGAGCTTGTCATAGGTCGTCCGCCCGGTCAGCTGCTGCATGGTGCTTATCGGGATATACATGAATCCTGGCATGATGTTGGAGAGCATTCCCTGAAGACTGGAGAGTCCGGATTTGGCAACGCCGATTATCTCAAATTCGTGGTATCTTCCGCCAAGGAACATTGAAAGGGTTTTCCCTACAACGTTGCTCCTGCCGTAGGATTTCAGGGCGAACTGCTCATCTATTACGCAGACTTTCAGATTTCCGGCGGAGTCGCTGTTGTTTATCAGCCTGCCGTGCTTTGCCTCAAGGGAAATAAGGCGGTCTGCTGACCTGTCCACTCCCCAGACGTAGCTGTCAAGCCGTCTGCCTATCATCTTTGCTTCGGTGACAGACGCCATGAGCGGCATGACATCATTCACGCCGTCCACACGGCGGACAGTGGAAACGTCCTCGTCCGTGAGGGTAACTGCAACGCTTTTCTCTGCCGACTGAACCAGCAGTGTATCAACGCCCATGGTAACAAGCGTGGCGCTTACCTGAGAAGTACCGACAGTCCCCACCGTGGAAACGAGAACCACTGAAAGGACTCCCACTGCTATCCCGGCCATTGTCAGCAGCGAGCGCGTCCGGCTGCGGAAAATGTTGATAAATGCGGCTGTTCTCATTCTTCTACCCTCACATAGCGGTTTGCTGAAATGGTCTCCGGCTGGAGGAATATCCGGTCGGCGGGAGCGGCTCCCTTGATTATTTCAGTTCCGTCTGAAAATTCCGCGCCTGTGAATATCTTGCGCTTGACCGCGGAGCCGTCCTCGTAAACATAGATATACTCTCCCTCATCGTCCTGACCTATCGCTTCGTAGGGGAGCACGCATATTTTGCGCGGGTCGGAAATACGGAACTGCACGTCCGCAGACAGCCCGGATTTAAGGCGCTTATCTTTTGAGTCCGGGGTGATGATAACGTCCACAACCGTTTCAAGGACCGCGCCGCTGTACTGGCTGCGGGCGGCCCCGGCTATCTTGGCGACCGTTCCGGTGAAAATATCATCGGGGTATGCGGAGCAGGTGAACTGCACCTCCTGCCCGAGATATATCCGGGAGATATCCAGCTCGCTTACCGCCGCCGTTACAACAAGGGAATCCGTGCCGGCAATGGCGGCTATGCTGCTCCCGGCCTCAACGGAGGCTCCGTCGCCGGCGGTGTATATCACGCGTCCGGCGCGGTCGGCGGTTATCTCGTCAGGGATAAGCGACATTGCAGTTGACAGGCTGGCGGTCGCAGCGGCGAGGTGCGATACCTTTCCGAGACTGCCGATAAAAGCTTCGCTTGCGGAGCGGTCCACCTCTGCAATGACGTCGCCAACCTCCACTTCGTCTCCCTCTTCGACAGTGTAATGGCTGATGACCAGCGGCAGCGCGGAGGTCACACTGCTCTGACCTATGCAGCTGAGAGAGCCGCTTCCGCGGACAGTCTCGTTATAGATGACCTCTTTTGGGGTAATGGTCTCCAGTGCGGGGACGCTTGCTTCAACGGCGGCGGGGAGTGCGGAAACTCCCGCGATAATGGCGGCACAGACGGCGGCGAGGGCAATGTATTTCTTCATGGGACGTCATTCCTTTCAATAAAATCAACAGCATTATTGTGGGATTTTATTGCGGAAATATTCCGGGAAATGACGTAAATTTTCACAAAAATAACCCCTCCCGTTTCCGGGAGGGGCGGTCGTATTTTATCGGATATTACCCTTAATCGTTATCGTTCATATCCTCAATGGAATCGGACATATCCTGAACTGCGCCGTTCAGCTCGTCGATGGCAGAGGATATTTCATCGGTGATATTATCTATCTGGTCGCTGAACTTATCCATGATATCGCTGCATATATCGTCTATGTCGATATCTCCCGGATCTCTGCCGCTGATCGCCCTGCTGACTGCATTGCCAATTTCTTCGCCAAGGCTTGCGTAAAGTCCGGAAATGCCGTCCAGCTTTTCGGTTATCTCGTCCGTTGCAAATGAAACCATGCCATTCAGCGCGTGCGCCTGGGTCATCAGTTCTTCGGCGGCATGGAAAGAGGGTTCGCGTTTTTCCGGAGCATTTGAGGTTTTATTGTGTTTTTCGCGCAGCGCCAGGGTGGAGTACCAGGTGTTTGTGGGCCAGCCGTCTGCGAAAATGATGTTGTGCCGCTGAGGTCTTTCGCTTTCAAACTCGTCCACGGTATCCGGCAGAGCTGCGTATTCCTCAATGGGCTTTGCCGTCATGACGGTCATGTATGCCCGCTGAGCCACGAAGCGGAGCTGTGTGTATTCATTGTCCGCTGTCATGAACGGAATTTCGTAGAGCTCCCACCCGTTCACCTTTTTGAGCGGTTTTATAAAGTTCCGGTTGAGATTGAACGTGTAGCGCTCCTCGTATTCGTTGTTGAACACTATCTCAAACCTGCACACCTCGTTGTTATTGTCGTTCTCACCGCCGTTTAGCCAGAATGTAAACGTGTGGAGTGTTTTCTTCGGCAGGATCAGGGATTTTGTGACTATCTCAGTCCAGTTGTAGCCCCAGTCGCCGATAGTGTAGGCTTCAGCGATGGTTCCGTCGGGGCCCTGCATGAAGCTGCGGCTTCCAACGTTGGACTTCTGGCAGTCCTTGTTGAAGCTCCACTCCCTCGCGTTGAAGTAAAGGCGGTTCACAGGCTGCTCCTGCACGGGCTTGTTTTCGTTAAGGGTATTTATGTTATCCATCTTTATGTCCTCCGTAATTGCTGCGTCGGACACGCTTTCAAGACGAATCATACTGTCGTTCACATAACGTGCCCGACCTTTTTTCACCAGCCCCGCCGCCCGCCTGGGGTAGGTGAGACCGATGTGCTCGCCGTCCTGCGATAATACAGTGACGGTCTGATGTGCGCTGGCTTCGTTTTTTGTCATGGGTGGCTTCCCCTCCAACGTTCTTATGCTCCTGCTTTTTTGTTATGTGTGCAGTTCACCATATTCATTGTAACAAAAATTTAAGTGGTTGTCAATATGGTATCATAGACAAAGTTTTTCGGTGTTGATTGTTGAAAAAAACGCAGCCGTCCGGAAAACAGTTTGCCTATTGTTGAAAAATCAAAGCGCCGGAAGTATCAGAAATCTTCCCATTTTATATCACTTGTGTATATTTTGCGGGGTCGGCTATGTGAAAATTGCATTTTTCTCAAAAAAACAGAAAAAATTGTTTACAAGTCGGCACAATAGTGATATAATAAATGTGTATTATTAAAACAAGGTGCAGCCCGGCGCAGTGCGGGGCGTACTGGAAAGGATACAACAATGGATATCAGAATTGAAAAAACAACACATCCCAAGCAGAAGCCCGCTGATGAAACCAAGCTCGGCTTTGGTCATATCTTTACCGACCACATGTTCGTCATGGAGTATGACGCTGGTCAGGGCTGGCATGACGCACGCATCGTGCCCTACGGCCCTATTGAGCTCATGCCTTCCGCAATGGTTCTCCACTATGGTCAGGAGATCTTCGAGGGCATGAAGGCTTACAGAACTCCCACCGGAGACATTCAGTTCTTCCGCCCGGAGGAGAACTTCAAGAGAATGAATGTTTCTGCTGAGCGCCTTGTTATCCCGCAGATCAATGAGAAGGACGCCCTTCAGGCTCTGCACACCCTCGTTGAGATAGACAAGGACTGGGTTCCGCATATCGATGGCGCTTCGCTGTATATCCGTCCGTTCATCTTTGCGGCTGATCCGTTCCTCGGAGTACGTCCCGGCGACAAGTACTATTTCATGATCATCATGAGCCCGTCCGGCGCATATTACAGCACCGGCATCAACCCTGTAAACATCTATGTTGAGACCAACTATGTCCGCGCAGTAAGAGGCGGCATGGGCTTCACCAAGACCGGCGGCAACTACGCTGCTTCCCTTGCAGGCCAGGACGAGGCGCACAAGCAGAACTACTCTCAGGTTCTGTGGCTTGACGGCGTTGAGCGCAAGTACATAGAGGAAGTCGGCGCAATGAACATCATGTTCGTTATCGATGGCGAGGTAGTTACTCCGTCCCTCCAGGGCAGCATTCTTTCCGGTATCACCAGAAAGTCCGCGCTTGAGCTTTGCAGAAAATGGGGCATGAAGGTTTCCGAGCGCCGTATCACGATCCAGGAAGTTGCTGACGCTTATGACGCAGGCAAGCTGGACGAGGTATTCGGCACAGGTACAGCGGCTGTCGTTTCTCCGGTAGGACACCTCAAGTGGGGCGACAAGATCATGGAGATCGGCAACGGCAAGATCGGTCCGATCACCCAGAAGCTCTACGACACCATGACAGGCATGCAGTACGGCAAGATTCCGGACGACATGGGCTGGATCGAGAAGCTCTGATTCTGTTGACAGATTGAATATTACCGCGTCGATATTACTTTTGTATATCGGCGCGGTTTTGTATCAGGAGGGCGGAAATGGAGATAATATATCGCAGACTCACATCAGGCGACCTTGACAGGTTCATAACCATGCGCATAAACCAGCTCCGCGAGGAGGGCGCAAAGGAGGACATAGACCTGCGCCCGGCTCTTTTGGACTATTATACCCGACATATAGCTGACGGCACTTTTGTTTCATGGCTGGCGGTGGACGGGGAAAGAATAGTCGGCACCTCGGGAATGTCCTTTGTCGAAAAGCCTCCGTATTTCGGCTGCCCGAGCGGTAAAATGGGACTGTTGTCGAGTATGTACACAGACCCGGAATACCGCAGGCGCGGTATAGCCCGGGAGCTTCTGTCAAGGGTCATTGAGGAGGCGCGGCGGTACGGCTGTGGCACGGTGCAGATAACCGCCTCAGATATGGGCGTACTGCTGTATACGAATTTCGGATTTGTTAAAAACGGCAATTTCATGCAGTATAAGCTGTGACAGGTTTTCTGAAAATCCTGTGAAAAAATTTTCGCCGGGGTTGACAGATAATTGATTATGGTGCTATAATTATCACGTTGCAAAAATCGTTAAAGAGAGGTGAGCAGAGTTGAAAAACGGTGACAGTCACGGGCGAAGTACACGATATGACGCCCGGAACAGCGGCTCTGCCCGCTTCAGAATTAAATAGGCGCGTACTGTGCCCGGCTTCACTTTCAGTCAGATGCAGCATAATTTGATGAAAGGCAGGGTACTACTATGGCAATGAACGAAGCAGTTATCAGGGATCACGCAGCGGAGATAGCGGAGCTGGTCAGGAGCGACCTTTCTCCGAAGGCGTCTCAGGAACGCCTTGCGGAATATCATGCAGGAGATATCGCAAAGGCGGCTGAGCTCCTGAGCGTGGGGGAGCGCACCAAGCTTTTCCGCACGCTGGCTATGGAGGAGCTTGCGGATGTTTTCGAATATTTCGAGCCGGAAAACGCCGCTGAGTATCTCAGAGAGACCGACCTCGGGAAAACGGTGCTCCTTATCGGAAAAATGGAGACGGACGCAGCGGCGGACGTCCTGCGGGAGTTCCCGAAGGAAAAAAGAAATCAGCTTTTTGAGCTCCTTGACGAAGAAACCAGAAGAGAGCTTGAACTTATCGTATCATTTGACGATGACGAGATAGGCAGCCGGATGACTACCAACTATATCTCGGTAAATTCCGACATGACCGCTGCGGAGGCTACCCGGGCGCTTATGGACCAGGCGAAGGAAAACGACAACATCTCAACGATATTCGTAACGGCGGATAACGGATTTTTCTGCGGGGCGATAGATCTGCGTGAGCTTCTCACAGCTGAGAAGCACGCTGAAATAAAGCCGCTGATACAGCAGAGCTTTCCGTATGTTTACAGCACCGAGAGGACGGAGGACTGCATCGAGCGGCTGAAAAGCTACTCCGAGAGCAGCGTACCGGTGCTGGACAGCGGGAACCATATCCTTGGCGTTATCACGCTTGAAAGCCTGCTGGAGGCTGTCGATGACGAAATGGGCGATGACTACGCAAAGCTTGGCGGTCTTTCCGGGGAGGAGGACCTGCACGAGCCGCTTTTCGCCAGCCTGAAAAAGCGTATGCCGTGGCTTCTGATCCTGCTGGTGCTTGGCATGGCAGTGTCGGGAGTTGTCGGGGCGTTCGAAAAGGTAGTGTCGCAGCTCACGATAATAATGGCGTTCCAGTCGCTTATACTCGATATGGCGGGTAATGTGGGAACCCAGTCGCTGGCGGTCACTATCCGCGTGCTGATGGACAAGGATCTCACAGCGGGGAAGAAGCTGAAGCTTGTCGGCAAGGAAATGCGCGTAGGACTTTCCTGCGGACTTATCCTCGGGGTGCTTTCGGTTCTGTTCGTGGGACTTTACATCATGCTGTTCAAGGGATACCCCGCGGGATTTTCGTTTGCGGTTTCCGCGTGCATTGGCGCGGCGCTTATGCTTGCGATGCTTATTTCAAGCGGAGTCGGCACGCTCGTCCCGATGTTCTTCAAGAAGATAGGCGTAGACCCGGCGGTGGCTTCCGGTCCTCTGATCACTACCGTGAACGACCTCGTTGCGGTTGTGACATATTACGGGCTGAGCTGGCTCCTGCTGTTACAGGTGCTTCATCTTGGCGGCTGAAAAAAGCACGGGAGCAGAAACGCTCCCGTCAGTCTGTCGAAAAAACCAAATTTGCCCGCGAAGCGGGCATTTGTAATCCGTTTTTTGACCCAGCTCTGCCTGGTCAAAAAATACTTCTATCCGCACAAGTGCACTCAGGGCGGATGTTCGGCGGAAAAGCCCCTTTAGGGGATTTTTCGACGGTCTCGCGGGAGCGGAAATGCTCCCGCTTTTGCGTTTATACGGCATTTTTCCCGGCGCTACTTGACTAATGAGCGGTTTTGCGCTATACTATATAGGAAACTATTTTATCGTCCCTGCAAGCCATGCAGGGCATGAAAGGAACAAAACATGAACAACACAGAAAAGACCCTCGACAAAATCGTTGCGCTCTGCAAGGGCAGGGGCTTCGTTTATCCCGGCAGTGAGATCTACGGCGGACTTGCAAACACATGGGACTACGGTCCCCTCGGCGTTGAGCTCAAGACCAACATCAAGAACGCTTGGCGCAAGAAGTTCATTCAGGAGAACAAGTACAATGTAGGACTTGATTCCGCTATCCTGATGAACCCGCAGACATGGGTCGCTTCCGGTCACGTTGGAGGCTTCTCCGACCCGCTTATGGACTGCAAGGACTGCAAGACCCGTCACCGCGCCGACAAGCTCATTGAAGACAACGGCGGAGACGCAAACGGCTGGACCAACGAGCAGATGATGGAATACATCAGGAACAACGGCATCAAGTGCCCGAACTGCGGTTCCACAAATTTCACTGATATCCGTCAGTTCAACCTGATGTTCAAGACTTTTCAGGGCGTTACCGAGGACAGCAAGAATGAGATCTATCTCCGTCCGGAAACAGCGCAGGGTATTTTCGTTAACTTCGCGAATATTCAGCGTACAAGCCGTAAAAAGGTGCCTTTTGGCGTTGCGCAGGTAGGCAAGTCCTTCCGTAACGAGATCACTCCCGGTCAGTTTATCTTCCGTGTACGCGAGTTTGAGCAGATGGAACTCGAGTTCTTCTGCAAGCCCGGCACAGACCTTGAGTGGTTCCAGTACTGGAGAACCTACTGCAAGAACTTCCTGCTCTCCCTTGGTCTTAAGGAGGAGAATATCCGTCTGCGCGACCACAGCCCGGAGGAGCTCTGCTTCTACTCCAAGGCTACCACGGACTTCGAGTTCATGTTCCCGTTCGGCTGGGGCGAGCTCTGGGGCGTTGCTGACCGTACAGACTACGACCTCACACAGCACATGAAGACTTCAGGCAAGAGCCTGGAATACTTCGATCCTGAAACAAACGAGAAGTACATTCCTTACGTTATCGAGCCGTCCCTCGGTGTTGAGCGTCTGTTCCTTGCTGTCGTATGCGACGCTTACGATGAGGAGCAGCTTGAGGATGGCACAAGCCGTACCGTTATGCACCTGCATCCGGCTCTGGCTCCTGTCAAGGCGGCGGTTCTCCCGCTGTCCAAGAAGCTCAGTGAAAAGGCAGGCGAGCTCCACGATGAGCTTGCGAAGTACTTTAATGTTGATTTCGATGACGCTGGTGCGATCGGAAAGCGTTACCGCAGACAGGACGAGATCGGTACTCCGTTCTGCATCACATACGATTTCGACACGGAGACAGACGGCTGCGTAACAGTACGCGAGCGTGACTCCATGCAGCAGGTTCGCATACCGCTGACAGAGGTAAAGTCCTACATCGAAGAGAGAATTTTCTTCTGATGATATCGTGATATCAGAATCCCCTTCCGGAATCCGGAAGGGGATTTTTTGCAACCAAATAACCGCCGCTTCTTTAAAGAAGCGGCGGTTATTTGTGAATTTTATCTTCCCATTATCTTTCTGCGGACAAACAGCAGAATGAACAAGATTCCAACAACAGTGGCAACAATGCCGGCTATGAGAAGCACGGGGTGGGATTTTGTATCCACGCACTTTATGTAGAGCAGCGGGCAGTATTCGTCAATGAATTCGTCAGTATAGCCGTAGGAGGTCAGGCACTGGCGGAAGAACTTTTCGTCCTCACTGTCCATTTTCGTGACCTTTCCCTTGAAAGCGACCGGCTGTATGAGGTCATATTCAGCGTCCGTGGAAGCGGCGTCCACCATATCAGCCTGATTGTCCAGCTGGGATATCAGATCCTTGCGGGGAGTGTAAAGTCCCATGAATCCGTATTCGTCAGCGTCAATGAGGTAAAAATAGCCGACAGACTTCTTGTCGTCCTCGTCGTATATCCTCTCATATGCGCCGAAATTGTAGGGCAGCTCGCCTTCTACCATCATGCCTTCCTTATAGTCAGCCATGGAGAGTGTACCGTACTGTTCACCCTTTTTCGAATAGTCCATCATCTCAGCACCTATCATTACGATAAATACTATACCGAGGATCAGGAAGGTCAGCCCGGTGGTTAGTAATCTGATTGTTCTCATTTTTGTTGTTTTCCCTTTTCTGTATATTTTGTCAGCGGATTAGCCAACAAAATAAATTATATCATAAAAAAATTGTCATGTCAATATAAAGATATTCCCCAAAATCCGACAGAATACGAGCAGATAGTGCGTGTTTTGATATAACATTTAGTAATGATTGAATTTGCTTTGACCTTTAGCATAATCTTAACGGTATATTTATTGACTTTTAACAGACGAGGTGTTATACTTTTAGTATACAAAGCAATACCAATAAAACCCAGATTACAAAAAGGAGAACGGTTATGTGGAAAATTACAGAAAAAAGCCTGGTAAGCGATGATGGCGAAGACTATACCGGCTATGGCGTGAGCTGCGGAGAATGTTCGGTGGATGACATAACATCGGAGCGTTCCGTGATCACTAAGTTAGCAGACGATCTGAACAGATATGAGGCTTCCCCGCTTCACATCCGAGATATAGTTGAGAACTTCCTTGCAGAAATGTAATTGCTTTGTCCGGATACCCTCCGCCAGGAGGGTAAAAAATAACCGCCCGGTTTCCCCGCCGGGCGGTTATTTTTGTAGTATGTTCTGTATTATTTGTAGAGGCTTCCGTAAGCTGCGCAGGCTCTGTAATCAGCGCCCTCGAGGTCTGTGGTTCCGAATGCGCTCCATGCGTGCGGACGGAACAGACGCTCATCGGACAGGTTGTGCAGGGAAACAGGGATCCTCAGCATACTTGCCAGGGTAACGAGATCCTCGCCGATGTGTCCGTATACGAAGCAGCCATGATTTGCGCCCCAGTTTGCCATAACATTGTAGACATCGGAAACGGCTACCTTATCGGAAACTGTGATAGGAGCGAACCACGTGGACGGCCATGTCGGGTCGGTTCTGCCGAGAAGCGTCTTGTTCACATCCTCCGGGAGCTCAACGGTGTAGCCCTCAATGATCTGGATAGTCGGACCGAGGTGCTTCACATAGTTCACGCGGGCGAAGGTGCAGGGCATAACCCCCTGAGTGGAGTAGCTGGAGGAGAACCCGCCGCCGCGGAAATAGCCGAGGTTGGCGCAGGGCCATGTCGTTGCTTTCAGGCAGGCGTCGATATCCTTTTCGGTCATGTCCCACCAAGGCTTCATTACGCTCTCGCCGTTCTCGCCCTTGACTGCGCCTGTGCCGTCAAGCGCGGCTGCGCCGGAGTTTATCAGGTGGATAAAGCCGTTTGAAGCTTTTCCGTCAGGAGTCCAGCCGGTAACTCGCTTAACTGAATCAGGAGACCAATAGGTGCGCACGTCCGCGAATACTGCGGCTCTGCCAGTGAGCAGGTGCAGGAACATCAGGGTAGTTCCGTTGAGAGTGTCGTTTTCTGTGGCGAAAGGAATAGGCTCGCGGGCGCCGTTCCAGTCGAATGTGGTGTTCAGTATTGCTTCAGTGAAGTCGGCGTTGGGCATGAAGTCCGTCCACATTCTCTGACCCTGGAATCCGCCGAGGACTGCGTTCCTGCCCTTGGCTTCCTCAAGCCAGCCCATTTCTGCGAGTTTCGGATTGCCTTTAAGTATATCGCGGATAATGCAGGTCATCTTTGCGATGAACTCCCAGTTCTCCTCCTTTTCCTTTGCGGAGAGAACGGGGCGCATATATGTCATGCCGGGAGTGGGGTTGATGTCAACGCCCTCGGGGCATTTTTCCCTTATCCATGCGAGGGCTTTTTTATATTCTGCCTCATCGTAGATACTGAGCTTTTCGCGGCGGATTATCTCAGTCATATCGACCCATTCGGGGTGAATGCCGAGGTATTCGCGGAAGAATTCCTCGTTGCAGTAGGCTCCGGCGATACCCATTGCCTGAGAGCCGATGTTGACGTAGCTCTTGTTCTTCATATCCCCGACTGCCGCTGCGCAGCGTGCGAAGCGGAGTATCTTTTCCTCAACGTCCGCGGGGATAACTGTGTCGTCTGCGTCCTTTACGTCATGTCCGTAGATTGAGAAGCAGGGCATGCCGATCTGTGCGTATGCGGAGTTAGCAGCTGCGAGGAATACGGCGCCGGGGCGCTCGGTTCCATTGAAGCCCCATACGGCCTTTATGGTGTCCGGGTTTTCGTCAATGACCTGGGTTACATAGCACCAGCAGGGAGTTACGGTCAGGGTGGCAACGATGTTTTCCCTGGAGAATTTGTCGGCGCAGGCGGCGCTTTCTGCGATTCCGCCGATTGTTGTGTCGGCTATCACGCATTCCAGCGGCTCTCCGCTGGCGTGGCGTACCTTTGATGTGATGAGCTCTGCGGCGGCCTTTGCCATGTTCATGGTCTGCACCTCAAGGCTCTCGCGGATCCCGAACTGCCTGCCGTCAATGACAGGTCTTATTCCGATTTTAGACAGCATAGATCTATTTCCTTTCAGATATCTGAGGAAAACGCTGGATATAACAAAATGACACGTTCAAACGCGAGCTTCACACGTATGATTTTGTTGCGTTTAGTTATATTCAGTGTGTCCCTGAACGTTCCGCCGTGGCGGACAGTGGTTATTTCTCTACAATTATAACAAATTTTTTTAAGAAAATCAATAGTTTTTCAGATATCTGATAAGGGAACCTCTAAAAACCGGTTTGAAAAGGGAAAATGGGTAGAGTGCGCCGAATGCGATGAAAGCCGACGAA